>SUWD01000002.1 GCA_015061685.1 Lentisphaerota bacterium
CGGCGTCTCTGGCTGATATATTTATCCGGGATAAGATCAAGATACTCCTGACAGGCTGTTTCAAGATTCTCACGGCTTCCGAAGATTTCAATGCCCTGCCGGATTGTTTCCGGGGCAAAAGTATTGATCAAAGCTTGACCATTACGGGTTACTAATGCTTCAAACGCATACTCGGCAATCGCTCTTTTTGTGTAGAATACCGGTGGTGAAACGAGAGAGTATTCTTTGTCGGACGTTTTCTTGCCATCAGAATCATTTGCCGCAACGACAGTATTCCCGGTCAATGCTGTTAATAACGCCAATACGATAATTTTTTTACCAGTGATTTTCATATGTTTTACTCCTTGTGAATGATTTCCTGATAAACTTTCAGGACAAATTCCGGTTCTTCATCATCTTCAATATCGTCAGTAAAATTTGCCAGATCCAAGGGATTTCCGGCAGAAGATGCGAGAAAATTCTGTACGATTTCCGCTTCGCTGTCCACAATTTGCAGTTTGCAGTTAAAAGGCAGTTTGTCATGGGCGGCATTGATAAATCCGAAACGCAACGCATTTGCCAACGCGTCAAACCACAGATAATAACGCAGATCCGCGGGAGCATCGGCTTGCTGTTTATCTTTGATCGCAGTCAATAAATCACATATTTGCGGAACAGAAAATTTTTTACTTTCCCGGGCAGAAAGCACCAAATCAAAGCAATTATTTTCTAATTCCCGATCCAATTCATCCACGCCGGGAGCGAAATATAGTTTGCGGCTTAAATTTTTCTGCAGCCACTTCTCTGTTTTCATTTTTCCACAGTCCATTTCTCTATCTTTTCAAAATTCCCACCCTGCCTTCTGCCGGAATCAAAGCGGCTTTCAAATTCGTAAATATTATCTCCAACTTTTTTCAATATTACAGCACGGTTTGGTGAAACTTTCAAAGCCTGATCACAAATCAGTTCTTTCGTACTGAAAAATTTTCCTCTGATCACTTCATCACTGTTGTTGAAACTGTGAAAAGTTTTCAATGATTCTAATCTCATTCCTTTGTGATATGCATTTCCCAGCGCATAGATAAAGCGGTTCTGCGGCAAGTTTTCCCGAATTGCCCACCCGGAGAGTATTGAAACAGTAAATAAAAGAACTGCCCACGCCAATTTCCAACTGATGAATTTCAAAAGATAGAGCAATGCGCTCAATCCCATTGCGATTCCAATAAGAAAAGGCAGTCCGAGAAACAGCCAGGGATTGAAACTGCCGCGTGGAATATAAATCAAATCTTGCCAATAAGCAGTTTCATGGTCAAATTCAAAACTCCACATTGCGGCGGCAAAAAACAGCACCCACAAAACAGTACCGACAGTAATAAAAAATCTTTTCGGGTGTTCCTGATGCCATTTAGCCAATTTGCGATAAATTGCCGGTTTATATCCTTTGTCGAATAACAGAGCAACTTTTTTGTTGACAAAGAAAAAGCAGAAAACAGCCGGAATTGTTATCGGCAGCGAGGTCAGAATGATAAAATATCCAACAATAAACCAACCTTCCCAGTGCCCGAAAAGTTTTGTAAATATACTGTATTCCGGATAAAAACCATGAAGCATATCTTGCACTTCATACAATACTCCACAGGGAATCATGGATAGAGTGCATATCATAATCAAGCCCCAAAATGCTCTTTTGCGTGCCTGCCGGATATTCAGCAGATAACAGTAAAGCCAGCCGGAGTAAAAAACTGCAATAATGGCAAAGTACAAATAAAAATAAAGGTGATGATATATAAACATCCGGACCATTGCTGATATTGGCGGAACTCCTGTCAAGCCCACCCAGGCAAATACCAGCACACACCCGGCGACCCACGCCAGAAATCCGGTGGTCAAAGCATAGAACAACGCCAGCTTTCCGGATTTTAAAATTGTATTATTTTTAGTCATTTTTCTCTTCCTCAAAGCTGAAATTAAACAGCGGCATCCACGGGATAAATGCATTGGGATTATAATTCAGCAAGCCGATTTGCAGACCATTTTTGGCATAATTGAAAACGCCGATCTGCAGAATGTTTCCGCCGGAATTGTTATAAATACAATTTGCCGCTCCGATGGATATGCCATCGTTGCTTTCCCACGAATTAATTATTCCGAGCGAGATACCATTATTTTTTACTCCGAAAGAATAAATACCGGCAGTAACTCCGAAATTTTCATTTTGCAGAAAAATTATTCCACTGCTTATTCCATATACTTTGTCAGCAAATCCGACCAATCCCGGAGAAACAGCAAGACCGTACACATCCGTTCTGGGCGAACAAAGATGTACCGGCCAAACAGAAATTTGGATCGGAGTCCATTTCGTGTCTTTAATCAATACTGCAGCAGCGATCCATTCGTTGCCGTGGGCAAACAAGTTGGAAGAAAAAACACCCAATACCGTCAACAGGAAAAACTTTTTCAGCATGATCATTTCTCATTATTTAAGATGGCTGCCCTGATTTTCTGCCAATCGGCTTTGCGGAGCAGTTCCGGAATATTGGTGTAAATATTCCGGTGATGACCATATTCCGGTTTCATCAATTCAGAAATGGCCTCTTCAACGTTCCAATTTTCAAAAACTATGCGGTATGCGGCAACGGCACAACCGGTGCGGTCGCTGCCGTGCCAGCAGTGGATCAACAGCGGCTTTGGGGCATCACGGATGACGGTCAGAATTTTATAGAGATCATCTTCAGAAATATTTCCGGTATCAAGAGGTATTTCATACAAAGCAACAGCAGTTTTCCATTTTTTATTGACGGCATCGATCTCGTCTTTATCGCTGTTGTTTTCCCGCAGATTCAGCACACTGCGTATTTCATTGAACGTATAGAGTGATTCAAATTCATCCTCATCCGGCTGACCGGAACGGTAAAGATTTTCATTGACCTTATGAAAGTTTTTCGGGAATTGGGGATAGGGTGATTCTCCGGCGTGACCATATCTACCGTAGTGATAAGTTGATTGCAGCTGTTTGACAACCCGCCCGTCCTTGAACTCCAATATCCAGAAATACCATTTTGCCAACATACCGTTCCAGCCCAACAAAGGATAACTTTGCGGAAAGAAATCACAGCGCCATTCATTTGCAGACATCACAGGAGAGTTTTTTGAGACTTCCCCGCTATTATTAAACCAGTAAGGTGTTGCTACACCGATAACGGATATTTCTATGGCAAAACGATTTTTGCTCCAACGGCTGCGTTCTGCGTATCTTTCCAGATGTGCCGCAACTTCGGCTTTGGTCATGCCGATATAATTCCGTTCCGGCGGGATTCCGATACATCCGGCAAGCAAAACGATCATCATACCGCACAATAAACTGCAGATCCAGATTTTTTTCATACGGACTCCTTTCATGTTCAAATCAACCGTTTCTATTGTAATATACTGTCTTTCGCAGGCGTTTGCAACTGCGGAAGTGTGCTATTCATCGCCTTGGCTGTTTTATTAGTGCCAGGAAAAATTAAATAACGGCATCCATTTGATAAGGGCATTTTCATTGTAATTCAATAATCCGATCTGCACTCCATCGTTTGAGGTCGTATTAAAAATTCCGATTTGCAGAACGTTATCTATATAAGTGTGACCATTCAAAAAGCCGACTTGCAGGTAATCAAAGAAATCGATTCCAAGCAATTGATATTTGGCAAATTTTCCGGAAATATTGGTAATGCCGATTTTTATGCCGTAATTTTTATTGACATCGGTACAATTTTCAAGTAAACCGATCATCAAACCGTAATTGCGGTCAGTAAGCGATGCTGCGGAAAGTTGAATGCCGTAATTGTTTTCCAATCTTGTCATACCGCCAAGAGAAATGATGGAGGCTTGTTGTTGTATTCCCGCAAGTCCGATAGAGAATAACGCAACCGAATCAGCATCAAATAAATTTGCCGATTCAAAAATACCAACTCCAACTTGTACCGGGGCAAATTTCCATCCGGAAATCACACCTTTGCTGTCAAACTCCCCGGCAAATGCAGAGGAAACGACCACCGCCGACAATATTATCAACAATAGTTTTTTCATTATCTTTTCCTGATATGAGAATCTGTCTTATCAGACATAATATACGTGCCGCTGAATTTAATTTCAAGCCGGGTTTTTTTCAGGGATATGGAATTTATTCTTTGATCGCGGATAATATTTTTTTGTTAAAGGAGTTTTGAAATTTCCTCATTTGAAAAAACTTTTTCCAATGCTATATTAACGGTGTCGTGTTCAGTTGTGTCGATTCTATACAACGGAGAAAAAAATGAAGCTGTCCACCTTTGCATATTTTGCCATATACGGTATAAAAACGATTCTGTCCCGGAGCAGGAAACCTGTCCTCGGAACCGTGATCCTTACCGATAAATGCAATTTGAGATGCAAACATTGTTCCGTTAACAACATCACCGCTGTTATTCATCCTTATCCGCAGATACGCCGGGAAATGCAAACTCTCTACGATATGGGATGCCGGATCCTTTTTTTCTGCGGCGGAGAAACTTTTTTATGGCATGACAGTGGAAAAACTCTCCGGGATTTGGTCATCGAAGCAAAACAAATGGGATTTCTTATTGTCAATGTGGTTACTAATGGGACATTGAGTCTGGATTTGCCGGAAGCGGATCTTATTCTGCTTTCTCTGGACGGTGACCGGGAGAAGCACAATTTGATCCGGGGAGATACTTATGATACGATCATTGCCAATATCCGCCGGGCGACTGCAGGAAATATTGTTCTTTATATGGCAATAAACAAGTTGAATATGTCTGCAATTTCTGATGTTATAAAGAGAGCTGAAACTGAACATAATGTCAGGGCAGTATCATTCAATTTTCACACTCCATATCCGGATACGGCAGACTTGATGCTTTCCCGTAATGAGAAAAAGCAGTGTGCCGCAGTAATAAAGCAGGCTATTGAAAATGGTTCTCCGGTATTCAATTTGAAAAGTGCTTTGCCGTACCTGATAAATAATACATTCCCTGTTCCGTGTCATCAATGCGTGGTTATTGAAAACGGTAAAATAAGCACTTGCGGCAGATGTATTGAAATACCCGGTTTGTGTGAACAGTGCGGATATTTTTTCGTCGCAGAATATACCTTGCTTTTCCGGGGAAATCTGCGGATAATGTTTGACATGCTTAAAACTTATTTGAGGTATATTTGATGGGGATAATCACTTCTGCAACCAGAATGTATCTTACCCGTTCTTTCAAACCATTTACTTTTTTGCCGGATAATGGCGTCGAAATACCGGAAATTTCAAAAGTGGAGCATCCGGGATTGTATGTGCATATTCCATTTTGCCGGACTTTGTGCAATTTCTGCCCATATTGTAAAGTCGCATTCGACCGCTCCTTATGTGACACTTATATTGAAGCTTTGAAACGGGAAATAGAGTTGTTTTCAAGAAGTGTTGAAACTCCCAAAGAGGTTTCTTCGCTTTATTTTGGCGGCGGTTCACCGGCTCTGGCGGCAGACCGCATTGGTGAGATCATCGGAAAGCTGAAGGAATATTACCGTATTACAGACGGTATCGGGGTGGAACTGCACCCTCTTGATGTCAATGAAATAACTTTGAAACGACTCAAAGATGCCGGAGTCAGCCGGATCTGTATCGGGATACAATCTTTTCAGAAGAAATTTCAAAATCTTCTGGGAAGGGGGGATTTGGATATTACGGGGATGAAACGGATTTTAGAAGCGGCAGATTTTGAAACAGTGTCCATGGATTTTATTTTCGCACTGCCGGGACAGCGTGCAGATGATTTGAAAAAAGATATTCAAATCGCTTTTGATTGCGGTGCAAATCATGTGGCAGTTTATCCGTTTATAGATTTTTCTTTTACCCCAACTCCGCTTAAAGCGATGGAAAGGCGGAAAAAAAGAAAGCTGCTGGATGAAATTACTGAATTTTTCCGGCAGGAAGGATGTTTCCGGGATTCGATCTGGACATTCGCGAAGAAGAAAACCAATAAATATTCTTCTATGACCCGGGACAATTTTATCGGTTTCGGCTGCTCGGCGACGACTTTACTTAAAGACCAATTCCGGATCAATACATTTTCAGTAAAAGATTATTGCCGGAGAATAACAGATGGTTTACTGCCGACAGCTTTACGCTGTGATTTCCAGTTGCGTCAGAGGATGATCTATTGGCTTTTCTGGCGGGCATATACAATGCAGGTGGTTGTTGATGATTTCGAAAAGTGTTTCGGGGTGCCGCTGAAAAAAGTTTTCGGTATGGAAGTGGCTCTTGCCCGGATCGCCGGATTGATAACGGAAAAAGACGGCATTATCCATTTGACGGACAAGGGGGCATTTTATTTTCATTATTACGAGGGGTTTTATACTCTTGCGTATATTGATAAAATGTGGGGGCTTTTGCGGAATAATGCTTTCCCGTCGGGCATGAAGCTCTAACCGGATCCGCAGAGATAAAAAACATCTTGCCAATGCCGTGAAAGGCATTTTGCAAGATGAGTGGTCGCCGGATGACGGGGGAGGGAACTTATAATGGCGGCATCACATCAGCCGGCATGGCAGGCTCATAAATGCCCCCTGTTTTTGCGAAGTGTTCTTTTTTAGCTTGCTCCAGAATTTCCGGATTTTCAAAGAGCTGTACTGCGGCAAGGGCGAATGCTTTACCGGCATAGAGCATCGATTTGCGGGCAAAACCATTTTTTCCTTGAGCGACGGTCTGCCAGCTGTGACTGCCGGTGCCGGGGATCCAACAGCCGACATGCATTTGTACTGTCGGGCAATTCCAGCTGACATCTCCGGTATCGGTTGAGCCGAAGTGCGGAGCTATCACATCCGGTATCGGCAGCAATTCGGTGGCATAAAGCGGTTGTTTTTCATCCCGGTTTATCAGGGTTTTGACCATTTTTTTCGCAAATTCGATATCTTTTTCATCAGGCTGGGGCAGGGGTATGGCTGCCATCGCCTGATAGAGATTTTTCTGCAGGGCAGGGATGGTTATCAGGTTTGAACTTGCCGAAAGAAATTCGCTGGTAAAGGTCGTTTCGGTGGCAATCGCTGCACCTTCAGCACATTTATGGACACGTTTACGCAGGGAATCAAGGTCGGCATTGTCTTTTGCCCGTATCATGTACAGCACTTCTGCATGGGGCTGAACCACATTGGGGGCGTTGCCGCCGGCATCGGTGATAGCGTAATGAACCCGGTTGTCGTATGGAATGTGTTCCCGGAGGAAGTTCACGGCGACATTCATCAATTCAACAGCATCCAAAGCACTGCGTCCCATGTGCGGTTTGGCTCCTGCATGAGCAGCGATACCGTCAAAGCGGTATAATATATTGCAGTAGGCAAGTGACGGACGGGTACGGACAGCCCACATTGATTCAGGGTGTCCTCCCATTGCGGCATCAAGACTCTTGAATGCACCGCTTCTCGCCATGAAAACTTTACCGCTGCCGCCCTCTTCGGCAGGGCAGCCCAGGACTTTTACTGTACCTGATTTACCGGATTTTTTCAGATAACTTTGGACCGCCAGAGCTGCGGCTACGGCGTTGGCGGCATATATGTGGTGACCGCAGGCATGACCATGAGTACGCTCCGGATCTTTCTTCTGTTCGGTGATCTGTGCGATCTGGCTCAAATCGGAGATGGCATCAAATTCAGCGATGAATCCGATTTCAGGATGTCCGGAACCGTATGAAGCAATAAAGGCAGTTGGCAATCCGCCGACATTTTCTTCGATTTCAAAATCGTTTTCTTTGAGATATGAGGTGAGGGCAGCGGCGGATTTATACTCTTTGAATGCCACTTCTGCATATTCCCAGATGGTATCAGCAAGTTTTATAAGCTCATCCTGCTTCCGGTCGATCGTTGATAAAAACTCCATGTCCATAAAAAATCCTTTGACTTGATATTATTCTGGTGATGCGGTTAATTTACTGCTCCGAAACAGTTAAAGCAAGTTGAAAAAAGCAAAAACTTTGATTTTTTTGCAAATAGTCGTTTTGATTTACAAACTTACGAAAAAGTTTGTTTTTTGCTTGTAATTCAGCAAAGGTGAACTATATTTATAGAATAGTTTCTCCAAAAATATCTATAAAAGCAGAAAAAAGGAAAATATCATGAAACTGGATCTGATGTTTCTTAATGATGCCCAGCTCAAAGCTCTCGGAGGGCATGATATCAAAGCGGCTATTGATGATGTGCGGGAAGTTTTGACTCTGCACGTGCAGAAAAAAGTCAACAGCCCCAGTAAAGTCGTTCTCCGCTGGGGAACAACTGTCGAGGATGAAAACCTTTACGGCCGCTGCAACGCCATGCCCTGCTGTGTTGGCGGCAGTATTGATATGGCAGGTATCAAATGGCTCGGTTCCAATCCCCAGAACTTCAAACAGGGCTTGCCCCGTGCGACCGGTTTGGTGATCCTCAATGATCCTGATACCAAGATCCCCTTGTGTGTAGCGGATTGTACGCAGGTTTCCGGTGTTCGTACCGGTGCTGCCAGTGCTTTGGCGATCGACAAGCTTGCCAAAAAAGATTCTTCCACGATTTTGCTTATGGGAGCGGGATTTCAGGCCCGGCTTCAGCTTGAATCGGCTAAAATCGTCCGTCCTTCTCTGAAAAAATGTTATGTTTATGACATCCGTCCGGAGCAGTCTGCAAAATTCGCGGAAGAGATGTCTGTTAAACTTGGCATGGAAGTTATTGCCACAGACGATCCCAAAAAAGCCTCTCTGGAAAGTGACATTGTAATTACTGTGACCATTTCCGCAGTCCCGGTGGTTTTCGCTGATTGGCTGCATCCCGGGCAGACCTGCTTGAATCTGGCTGATTTTGAGTACGAGTATGATTGTCTTCCCAAGTGCAGTAAAGTTGTCGTTGATGACTGGGAAGGGGTCAAGCACCGTCAGATCAGTACTGTCTCTCTGATGTATAAGGACGGTCTTTTCAAAGAAGAACAGCTCCACGCCGAATTGGGCGAAATTCTGCTCGGCGATAAACCCGGCCGCGAAAATGATGATGAGATCATCTATTTCAACAGTGTCGGTCTCGGAGCGGAAGATTTGGCGGTCATCGCCCGTTGTTACCGAAAAGCTCTCAAAGAAGGCGGCGGTACCGTTGTACCTTACTGGGAATAAGTTGAATTTATTATCAAGGCCGTTGCCGTTTTTGCGGTAACGGTCTCATGCTGTTTTTTGATACAATTCAGGAGTGGAAAATATGCGTGAAATAGATCTTTTTGCCAATTTCGATTTGTTCCGTGGAGCAGTTGCTCCGTTTGTAAGAATGAATGACCGGATGATAGCGTTTTATTCTGACACAGAGGTGCGTACACAAAGGGCAAAGTGTGTTTCCGGAGTGCGTTTGCTTTTTGCTGCCGATGCAGAGAAGCTTGAGTTCGAAGTGCAGTACAGTTATTTTGCCCGGGAAGTTTTCGGGACCGATGTTATGGTTGACGGCAAATGTTTTACTTTTGATGGGGCAGGGGTGCATCAGCTGGCTTTGGGATCCGGAAAAAAGCAGATTGAAATACACCTGCCGCATTTAGTGATTCTGGATAAATTTTCGCTGAAAGTCAATGATGAAGCTGTCGTTGAAACTTTGCCGGCGTCAGCCCGGAAATTGCTGTTTTGCGGGGACTCCATTTTTCAGGGGATGACCTGTTCTTCTGCTGCAAAAACTCTGGCGGCAAAGACGGCGGATGCTTTGCAGATGGATTGGCTCAATGTCTCTGTCGGCGGAGCGATCATGGATCCGGATGGCGTGGAAGCCGCATTGTTCTCTGCCGGTAAAGATGATGTGATCCTGATGAATTACGGTATCAACGATGCATTCAAAGATATTCCGCTGGATGTTTTCCGGGAACGTACCGGCAGGACGATGGAATTGTTGAGCCGTTTTTCCGGGCAGGCGGTCTTTGTTACTCCGATCTATTGTGCAACCGTGGATGCGAAGAAAAAGAATCTCTACCGGGATATCATATTTGAAGAGCAGTTGAAATATCCAAAAAACTATGTGATCAACGGCGATGAGATTTTTCCTGCTGATGAAAAATTGCTGATCGATGGAGTTCACCCCAACGATCAGGGGATGCAGGCTTATGCGGAAGGTCTGACCGGAGCTTTGAAAAAAATTATCCGCTGAAGTTATTTTTCAATGATGGTTGAATTCAGGATTTTTGCCGCATTGTCAATCGAACCAAGATCTGTGACAGCGGTGTAACCGAGTTTTTCCAATGTGTTTTTTGCAATGGCAGAACGGCGTCCGGAGCGGCAGAATACCGCAATGGGGGCCGTTTTTTCTGTCAACAGCTGCGGAGCTTTTTCCGTGATTTTGTCATGGGGGATAAGGATACTTCCCGGTAAATGGCGATCCTGAAATTCAGCTTCACTGCGGACATCCAGTAGTATTGTACCGGGAGGAAGTTCGATTTTTGCAGATGAACATGCTCCGGTAAAAATGGATGTGATCAAAGCGGCGAAAATGGTTGAAAATTTTTTCATGGTGCAGTAATCCTTTCCAATTCATTGAGGTAATTTATTGCGTCCTCCCTGCATTTACCGCACATTTCTTCGCACGGCTGCAATGACGAACAAACTTGGGGGCGGGCAGGGGATGAGAATATTTTGCAACGCATATTCTCATCCAGATTGATACATGTGACACCTGCCGGTTTGCCTTGCGGCATTCCGGGGATAGGGGATGAAATGGAGGGTGCAATACAGCATGCTCCACATTTTTCACGGCATATAAACTTTTTCATGGTCTATAAGATATATCTTCTTGCCGGAAAAATCAAGTGGCGATTTGATTTTTCACTCCAAAGGTGTTATATTCCTGTGTGATATTTTCTATCAGGAAAGGAATTTATTATGGGTAAAAAAGTTTTGATCATTTCCGGCAGTCCCCGCGTCAATGGTAATTCTGATATATTGTGTGATCAATTTGCCAAAGGAGCCGGTCAAAGTGGGAATCAGGTGGAGAAAATTTCTCTTGCCGGTAAAAAAATTGGCTTCTGTACCGCCTGTTATGCTTGTGAAAAGGGGGAGTGTCCGCAAAGAGATGATGCTCCAGAGATCATTGAAAAAATGCTGGTTAATGATGTGATTGTTTTGGCAACGCCGGTTTATTTTTATACCATGGCGGCACAGTTGAAAGCCTTGATAGACCGCTCGGTTATGGTTTATCCGCAAATAAAAAATAAAGAATTTTATTTTATCATGACCATGGCTGATACGGAAGTGAAAAACTTTACCGGAACCTTGGAAGCTTTGCGGGGATTCGTGCTGTGCTGTGAAAATTCAGTGGAGAAAGGTATTATTCAAGCTGCCGGAGTGTATGAAAAAGGTGATATCACGTCGCATCCGGCAATGAATACCGCTTTTGAAATGGGAAAAAACATCTGATATGTTACCGTAAATCCTGATTGTTCAAGTTCCCGGCACCGGTGTTTTTTAATTTTTCATAATCAACCAGACAACGGGAAACGATCCGTTTTTTGGGTCGGAAAAAGGGAGATAATGGACTTTTTGTCATATCTGCATTACGGTAGTGTATGTTTCCCAGATCGAACAGAAGATATGGCAGATCTTCTGAGGCGAACGGACGTGAGAGCGATGCGGCAATATTATCTTTTGCCGGGTGATCCGGGGACAAATAGAGGTACATCGGTATTTCCACACTCTGCAATGTCGGCATAAATTCCATGTGCAGGATCATAGATTCCTGTTCGTAAAGATTTTCTCCGTGATCGGGCAGATAGAGCAGGAATCCTTTTGTTCCGTCTTGCCGAAATTTTTCGATCAGGTAATAGAGAACAAAATCATTGTACCGGATCGAATTGTCGTAGGAATTTATCAATCCGGCATGTTTTTTTTGTTGTTCGTTGAAAAATGCCGGTTTCTCATCCACCAGGAAATATTCTGCCTTTTTCGGGTAGGTGTTTTCGTAATCATGGTGACTGCCGATCAGCTGGATCACTATTAATTTCAATTTGGCAGGATCCTGCAAAATTTTTTCATAGTAAGGAAATATTGCTTCATCCGGATTTTGTTGCAAGCCGGGGGAGGAGTGAAACACCTCATCGGCTCTCCGGGTGACAACAGAATATGGTGTATTCCGGTCTGATATCGCCGGATGGTTGCAGAGCCAGAAGGTTTTGAAATTTGCACTGCGTGCCAAATCAAAAATATTGGGAGTTTCAATAAATGATTCTTCCCGGTCATGAGCTGCCAGAGTCAGCAGTTTAGGTAAAGAATATATCGTAAATGAGTGAGGGGCAACAACATCGAGAAAGACAAACAATTCTTCGTTTTTGACAAGTTTTTTCAAAAGAGGATTGGTTTCTCTCGGATAACCATAAATTTCACTATGTCTCTTTGAGTGAGATTCTCCGATAACCAGAATGATGGTCATTTCCTCTTCTTCCGTATGGACATCAAGATTGCTGTTTGCCAGTTCAAGTTGCTCTGCTGATAGGTTCTGGTTGCATGTTTCGTCGAGAAATTCATCAATACGGTCATGAAAATTCTTCCCGCAAAGTTCGTTTGACGGAGAGATTTTAAACAACAGGACGCATAAAAATGGAAGCAGAAATGTCAGTACAGCAACGAGAACTTTTTTGAATCTTGCCGGGCAAAATATTACCCCGGCTGCCCCGGACGCATAGATCAGCAGGAGCAAGTTGGATATATTGAAAAGATATATTTTCAAAAAACCTGAACACTCATTGGCATTGGTCGTTTTCAGCAGATACAGAAAATTTGCTTGCAGTTGAGTTTGTAATTGGATCAGACAGAAAAGATCTGCAATATTCCAAAGGAAAAACAGTGTTCCCATGATAATCATCAAACTTTTCCGGCAGACGGCAGGCCCGATTGCACCAATGATAATGAAAAGTGATAAGAACAAAATATTTTCAGAGATTATGCCCGTGATGTTGGTAAATTTGTTGGATAACAATATTATGAAAGCAGGAAAAAACAGCAGATATCCGGCTGTAAACGCATTGTAGAATACATCTTTGGGGATGATATCCGTCACTTTGATCTTTATTGGTTCTTTATCACTTCTCATACTGTTCAAGGAGTTTTTCCGCTTTTATTCTTATTTCAGAGGGAGACGATGGATTATTGATAATTGATTTCAGCAAAGAAGTTTCTTCTCCGAAATTACCTTCCATCCGGAATATGTAAGCCAATTCAAGTTTGGCAGATGAGATGTACTCAATATGAGCTTGCGAATCAATGATCCTGTAAAGAAGTTTTTTACATTCTGTATAATCTTTGCGATTAAAAGCGTTAACAGCACATTGAGAATATATTTCTGCCATTTTTTCATCGGACAGTTGATGCTTGCTGTCGGCAATAATGCGATCTATCTGTTGCAATGTTTTAGCTTTTGACAATAAAGCCATTGTTTTTCTGGTGTCAAGCGATGAGTAAAAGTACCAGAATACTCCAGCTGTACCGCCCATGATCAGCAATACGGCACAGATTGAGTAATATAAGCGTACTTTGTGAAGAAAAATCTGATGATCCGTTGTGATGGAGGGTGCTTTTTCTGTTTTCATAGCTCTTTCTCCATTACAAAATCATCCATGAAAAAACCGCTGCCGATATCGATTTTTACAGATTCCACGTCAGTAAATCCATTGCGGAAATAGGCTTTTCTGGCACGGGTGTTGTATTTATTGACGTTGAGTCTCAAGCAGGTGAATCCTGCTGCCTTTATTTGTTTTTCCGCTTCTTTGAGCATGAGAGAACCAATGCCTTGACCATGAAATTCATGTTTCAAATAGACCTTGTGCAATTTTGCGGTATTGTTTCGGGTATAGGCTGACCATGAGAAGTATCCGGCAGGAACTCCATTGATTCTGACAATAACAAAATGATAACCGTTTGCCAGTTCTTTTTCCATGATCTCCGGTGCATACATCATCCGCATCATGTAACTGATTTGTTCCGGCGACAAGATGGCAGAAAAGGTTTTGGGCCATATTTCATCGGCAAGATCCCGGATGATCTGTAATTTTTCCGGCAGATTCAATTCTTCAAAAGTGATCATAAACAAAAATGTTTTCCAAAAGTGATACTGAAAATTATTTATTTCCGTCAACTTGCTATTTACTTAACACATTTACGGTGTATATTATACTATTGACTGTCGTTTTTTTCAAACTGCCTTAATAGTAAAAAATGGAGAAAATTATGGCAAAAAACAAAATAAAAGTTGGGATCTGGGGATTGGGACGTGCCGGATGGGGAATGCACATTGATGAAATCGCCCGTTACAGCGATGAATTTGAGATCGTTGCCGGTTGTGATATCGATGCCAGCCGTCCGGAAAAACTTGCTGAACGTATTCCGGGAGCGAAAGCCTATTCTGATGCGGAAGCTTTTCTGAAAGATGAAAATATCGAGTTATTTGTCGTGGCGGTTCGTTCCGCACAGCATGTCGATTATGCTATTCGTGCTTTGGAAACCGGAAAATATGTGTTTTTGGAAAAACCGGTTGCTCTTTCCAGTGCCGGACTTGAAAAGCTTGCTGAAGCGATGGCGAAACATCCCGGCAAACTCTTTTTCCGTCACAACCGCCGTTACGAAGCGGCATTCAACCATGTCAGCGAAATTATTGAGAGCGGTATCCTCGGCAAAGTTTACGAAATCAAACTTTGCCGTCACAACTTCCAGTACCGCAGCGACTGGCAGGCAATCGTTGAATGCGGCGGCGGTCAGCTGAATAACTGGGGACCGCATCTGATTGACCATGCTCTGCAGTTTTTGGGTTCTCCGGTGGAGAGCATCTGGGGCGACTTGAAAAATATCAATGGTCTCGGCGATGCTGAAGATACCGTCAAAATGATTTTCAGAGGTACTAACGGCCGTTTGGTTGATGTGGAAATTTCCGGTGCTGTTGCTCTTCCGTCTCCGGTTTATGCTGTTTACGGTGATCGTGGTGCCCTGATTTGTGAAGATGAGCAGGATATCCGTCTGCGTTATCTTGCTCCGGAATCCGGGCGTCCCGAAATTGAAGCTTCTGCGGCAACGCCTCCTCTGACCGGTTCTTTCGGTGTTGTTCCCAAGCAGAAGTGGATCCGTAAAACCATCATGGTTGAGCCTGCCAACGAAGCGACAGTGTTGGACATTTATCATCACGTTTACCTTGCCATCCGGGAAAATATTCCCTGCCGGGTCAAGCCTGAGGAAGCTTTCGCCGTGGTCAAAGCAACGGAGCAGATCAAGTTGATGAATCCGGCTTTCCCGCAGAAATTTGATGAATTCGGTAAATAATTCAGGGGTTGTTGTAATGAAAAAAAGTCAACTTGCCGTTCAGCTTTATACATTGCGTGATTTTATCAAAAGTCCGTTTGATATTGCTGCGACTTTCCGTAAAGTAAGGGAAATCGGCTACGAAGCAATTCAGGTTTCCGGAATGGGACCGATTTCTGAAGAAGAATTGGTAAAAATTGCCAATGACAACGGTTTGGTTATTTGTGCTACGCATGAAAACGCCAGAACGATTTGTGAAGATACGGATAAAGTTATTGAGCGTCTTAAAAAGCTCAACTGCCGTTACACGGCGTATCCGCATCCGCACAATCCGTTTGTTTCCAAAAGAGCAGTACTTGAAGTTGCCGCACAGATCAACAAGGCTGCTGTGGCGATGGAAAAAGAGGGGATTACTCTTTGCTATCACAATCATGCTCTTGAGTTTGAAAAGTTTGACGGTGAATTGATCCTTGATACCATTTACAACAATGCTCCGGCTTTGCAGGCGGAGATTGATACTTTCTGGATTCAGGCAGGCGGTCAGAATCCGGTGGAGTGGATCAAACGTTTCCCCGGCAGACAGCCGCTGCTTCACCTCAAGGAATATGGCGTGATCAAAAACGACCGCAAAATGTTCTCTATTGGAAGCGGCAACTTGAATTGGAAAGAGATCATTGCTGCCGGTTCAGCATGTGGCGTTGAATATTTTATCGTTGAGCAGGACGACTGCAACGGGGTTGATCCTTTCGATGAATTACGCCGCAGTTACAACTTCATTGCTGAAAACTTTTTTGATTGATTTCCTGAAAAAGTAACAAATCCATAAAGCTGCTGCAAAAACGCTTAAAAGGTGTGCAGCAGCTTTTTTGTACAAAAAAATACCCCGACTTATTCATACCGGGGCAGGGAGAGCTGTAAAAAGCTTTACTTCTTTTTTACGGAGAAGCCAAATGTCCCCAGTGTTTTTCCCAGAGAGAGGTAATTCCCGTGGGCGTAAGCAAGCAGATCAGCTTTGGTAACGTCAAAGTGATTGCTGCTGTCAATAAACTCACTGGAAATTTGAACTGCGACCACTTCTCCAATGTAGAGAATGTGAGAACCGAGATTCAAACTGTGTCTGACTTGACACTCCAGAGAGATCGGACACTCGGCAATTACCGGGGCGGAAACTTTGCTTCCGGCAATTGGAGTAAAACCGCACTTGGCAAATTTATCCACATCTCTGCCGGAGACAACTCCGCAGTAGTCAACTTTTTCCGCCATTGCCGTTGTCGGCATATTGACGGTGAAAACTCCGGAACTTTCAATCAAACCTCTGGAGTAACGTTCCGGCCGCACGCCGATACCGACCATGGGCGGGGTGCTGGAAAGAGTCCCCGCCCATGCGACGGTGAGACAATTGTATTTGAAATTATCTCCATCGCCGCACCCGATCAATACTACCGGCACCGGGGCTAATTGAGTTCCGCCGGGCCAGATGGTTTTGGTACCGTTTTTCATCAAATCATTCTCCGAGCTGTTTCAACAGAAAATCGGTATCAGCCTGACTGAGATTTCCCTGTTCGGCGATAGTGCGGATGATATCCTCTTCATCAGCATCGGCGGAGACGGGCATTGATGATACGTGACCGTCGGCGTAAAGAATATCCACCTGATTTTCATTGTGAGAACAGCGGTCGCAAATAGCGATGGGGAATGTTGAGGGATTGAAATTCCCAGACAGTTTTTTGCCGGGAGCAAGAAAGATGATGTCCTCGCAGACATCTTCCTGAATGTATTTATCCTTTACCAGATCATCAATACTTGCCGGAGCTTTGTCGTCGTGATCGGCACTGTATATCATGACAGCGAGACCGAATTGTTTCAGATTGCTGATGCAGTTTACTTGTTTGCCGCGATCTCTGGCGGCATTGAGAGCCGGGAGAATTATTCCGGCGAGAGTGGGGAGGCTTGCTGCGGCACCGCTGAATGACTGCATAAGCTGGGCGATGGAAAAGTTGGAGGCAACGGTAGCTGCAAAACCATCTTTCTTTGTACTGACGACGCATACGATAGAAACAGGACGGATAAACATATCAATGACGGCGAGCAATTCTTTTTCATCACCGATTGCCGCTTTTCCCATATTGATGAGTTCTGCTGGCAGATCAACGATACAGTAGCCGTAGCCTCTTTTGGGAAGGATCCGGGCATATTTTCTGTATTCTGCTTTGTCTCCGAGAGTTTCAACCGGTTCGGCGAGCAATTTTTCATTGCTGACTGCGGTGATTTTACCCTGCTCATAAATGACTTTGATATTGGCAACCGGAGTCGGGACAGTGGCAATGTTGCTGTCTCCCTGCGGTGGAGCAACTATTTTCAAAAGGGCAGAAATGGAACCATTTTTGTCCGGGATGACCACTTTTGCGGCGGCATCTTCCAGAGATGTTCCGGTAAGCAGGATCTCAACATCGCCGTCAAAACTGGCGAAAAGAGCATGGATATCGATACCCTGCTGGCGTACAGCGTTGATCATGTCGGCAAGCTGACGGATTTGAGGATCCTGGTTATTTTTGATCTCGTTATAGACCATCTGCCAGATGCGGTTGAGATTGACATACTGTTTGATTGCGATCCGGGTGTCGGCGGGCAGGCCTTGCCAGTCAAGAATGGTATTAGGCATATCCGGATCAATGAAAAGAGCTTTTGCCTGCATGTCAACCAGAGTGAAGTTTTTAAGGCAGTAGATGCCGGGAGCAACTTCAACAGAGCTGACAGCACCGGCTTTGATCGCTTTGATATTGAGCAGTTTGATAACGGATTGTACTGCTGAATCAATGGTCGGAGCCATGGGTTCACCCTCGGCAAAAATTTTGACTACAGCCGGGATTTTATCCACGATTTCCTGCAAAGCACGGGTGTTTTGGTACTGGAGCATCTCTCCGCCCATATCCACGTGTTTGATTGTGGCATCAAAGAGGGCTTTGTCCTGCGGAGCTGCGAAAGCAGCCAAACTCAATCCGCATGCGAAAAGTGCGGACATCCAAAAACGTTTTCTCATAATTTTACCTTCCTTTCCGGTTTGTTGAGGAAAACCTTCACTGAATTATAGTATAACACACAAAATCTACTTTTTCAAAAGCAATAATCGAAAATTTTGTAAAAAATTCTCACCTGGATTGAATCCGGCAGGATGCGGGTACTGCGTAAGATTCGTAGTGGCAATTCCGGGGAACAGAAAGACGTCTCAGACTGCTGCATCCTTTGAATGCATCGGTTTCAATTTTCGTTACACTGTCCGGCACTTCTACGTATATCAGTTTGGTGCAATCTTTGAATGCATTCTTTTTTATTGTCTTTACTCCGAATGGAATGATCGCTCTGGTGATATCTTCACTGATGGTGTCGTAAACAGCATCATAATTGATTTTACACACATCAATCCCCTTTTTCTCTTTTGCACTGAGGCGGCGGATTATCTGGCAATCTTTCGGAAAACTGTCTCGGCTGTACTGGCAGGTTCTCAATATGCTGACCTTTTTCAGCGATTCGCATTCAGCAAATGCTCCGCTGCCGATATTTTTAACACTGTCAGGTATTGTAATATTTGTCAAATTGCTGCATCCTTTGAAAGAGTAGTAGTTGATGTATTTAACACCATTCGGGATGGAAATTTCTATCAAGTTCACACATTTTTCAAAGGCATAGTTATCAATCTGCTCGACACTGTCAGGTATTGTAACGCTTGTCAAACTGGTACATCCTCTGAATGTGCAGGATTCAATGCGATTAACTCCGTCGGGAATTGAAATTTCTTTCAGGTTGACACATCCATCAAAAGCCCTGTATCTTATCACATTGACGCTGTCAGGTATTGTAACACTTGTCAAATTTTTACAATCTCTGAAAGCTTCATTCCCGATTTCAGCAACTCCATCCGGAATAATAATTTTTTCGGCATTTTTATATATCGTCCCGGTAACCGTTTTCTTATCATAACTTAATTCGCAAAGGTCATATCCTTGTTTTTGTCTGTCAGTCATTGTTTTGATTATCTTGCAATTAGGGGGGAAACTGCTTCGTTCATATTGACAATTAACCGGTAAATTGATTTCTGTCAAATTGGTACATCTTCTGAACGCATAAGATTCAATGCGATTAACTCCGTTCGGAATTGAAATTTCTTTCAGACTGACGCACCCTGCAAAAGCATTGTTTCCGATCCGCTTGACGCTGTCAGGTATTGTAACAGTTGTCAAATTTTTACAATCTTTGAAAGCTTCGTGACCGATTTCAGTAACTCCATCCGGAATAATAATTTTTTCGACATTTTTATATATCGTTCCGGTAACCGTTTTCTCATCATAACTTAATTTGCAAAGGTCATATCCCTGCTTCTGACGTTCTGTTAATTTCAATGTTCTGGTGATTTTGCAACCATCAGGGAAGCTGCTGTAAACGGAATATTTACAATTTACCGGCAAACTGATTTCTTCCAGAGCGGCACAATTATAAAACGCATTTTGACCGATCACGACAACTGAATCCGGAATTTTAACGTCAGTCAATTTTTGACAATTTTGAAATGCGTAAGATTCTATTTTTGTGACGCTGTCAGGTATTGTAACAGTTGTCAAATTTTTGCAATCTCTGAAAGCTCCATAACCGATTTCAGCAACTCCATCCGGGATAATGATTTTTTTAGCATCCTTATATACAGGTCCCGTGACTGTTTTGCTATCATCGCTCAAAGTGCAGAGGTCATATCCC
Organism: Lentisphaerota bacterium; assembly: GCA_015061685.1. Taxonomy (GTDB): domain Bacteria; phylum Verrucomicrobiota; class Lentisphaeria; order Victivallales; family Victivallaceae; genus UBA1784. The sequence continues at coordinate 20,013 of SUWD01000002.1, forward strand.
TGTTTTTGGCGTTCCGTTAAATTTCTGGTGATTTTACAACCGTTAGGGAAACTGGTGCGTTCATATTGACAAGTTACCGGCAGGCAAACTTCTTTAAGTTTGGTGCAATTCGCAAATGCATAACTTCCAATTTCAGTAACACTGCCCGGTATTGCGATGCTTGTCAAATTTTCGCAATTTTGAAAAGCATAACTGTTGATTCGGGTAACACCGTCAGGGACAATGATTTTTTCGGCTTCTTTGTATAGTATTCGGGATATTTCTTTGCGATCATCGCTCAAAACGCATAGATCATATCCCTGTTTTTGCCGATCTGTCAAAATTCTGGAAAGTGTACAGTTGTAAGGTATTTCAGCTTCAATTTCGCAATTTGCCGGGATTTGGAGACTCTCTAATTTATAACAATCGCTGAATGCTCCATCATCGATCAAAACCATGCTGGCAGGAATTGAGATCTTTGATAAATTATGGCAATTGTCAAAAGCATATTTGCCGATTTTGGTAACTCCTTGCGGAATCACAACTTCTTTCAGTCCATAACAGCAATAGAAAGCGTGTCTTTCAATTTTTGTAACACTTTCGGGTATGGTTATGGAAGTCAAATTTTCACATTCTGCAAACGCACTGTCTCCGATTGTTGTAACACCGTCAGGTATAATGATTTTTTGAGCATTACGGTTTGTCACTCCGGTGACTGTTTTGCCATCATTACTTAAAACACACAGGTCGTATCCCTGCAATTGACGGTCGTTTAAATCGCGTGTTGATACCTCGCATCCGTAAGGAAAAGTATCGTAACGGTTGTAACTGCACTCTCTGAAAATACTCACCTTTTTAAGAGCTGTACCCGAAAATGCCTGGTTGTCGATCTCTTTGACATTGTCCGGGATAATGATTTCAGCTAAATTGCGGCAATCTTTGAATGCATATTTCCCTATTTTTTTAACCGATGACGGGATCTTTACATTTTCAAGTTGGCGGCAGTCGAAAAAAGCATAATCCAAAATGTCTGTAACTGTGTCCGGAATTATTACTGTTTTGATACTGCTTTCAGACAAGGTTCTTCCAAGAGTTACCATGCCGTAAGGTATTTCTATTTTTTCCAAATTTTTGCATCCGGTAATGATTTTTGATCCGATAGAGTTTATCTTTTCCGGGAAAATCAATTCGGATATTGAAGTGTAGGAAAAAGCACCATCGCCAATGGCAACCAGTGATGCAGGAAGCTTTATTTTTGTCAAGTTACTGCATCCGTAAAAAGCTCTCTGTCCAATATGGGAGACACCTTCCGGGATGCTTATTTCGGAAAGACTGCTGCAATTTTTAAAAGCATCGTCACCAATTTTTGTGATCATATCAGGAATCGTGACCGAGGTAATTCCAGACTCCGCAAAACAATCGTTCAAGGATGTGATGCTGTCAGGAATATTTATCGTTTTCAAATTATGGCATCCGGCAAAAGCTTTTGAACCAATTGATTCAAGCTGCTTCGGGAAATTGACCGCACTCAATTCAGAACATCCACGAAATGCGTATGACCCTATTATGTTTACCGATTCCGGGATGGCAATTTCCCGCAGGTTGGAACACCCGTCAAATGCATTTGATCCGATTTTTTTGAGATTTTTCGGTAAGACGATGGAACTTAATTTGGAACATCTCTGGAAAGCATAATCTCCAATATCTGTGATATTTTCCGGGATTGTAATACTTTCCAGATTGCTGCATCCGGCGAATGCCCCCCTATAGATTGCAGTCGCATTTTCAGGGATCGTGCAAGTTTTGATATTTTTATTGATAACACCGGTAACAATGACTTCGCCATTTCTTTTTTCAACGGTACAATAGTTGTTATTTTTGTGAAGCCGGCAATCATAATATTCTATTTTACAATTTGCCGGCAGAGCAGAAGATGCGATTTTAACGTGTAAAGGCAATCTGATTTTTTCCAGTTTGGCTTCCGGATGAAACGCATTGGCGTGAATTTCCTGAATGGTTTCCGGGATGGAGATATCGACTAAATTGCGGCAATCTCGGAATGCTTCTGCGGCAATGGCCGTTATCCCGTACGGCAGCACTGTCTCAACGATATTTCTGCTGATGGCTTCCGTGACGGTGCTGTCTTTCAACACCGCAGTATTGTCCGGATTGTGGTCGCTGCAATAGTAAAATGTTACTTCGCATCCAGCTGGCAGTTTGCCGGTATCAATGTCGGTGTGGTACGGAATTTTTATTTTTTTCAAGCCTGAATCTTTGAATGCACTGTCGGCAACTTCCTTTACAGATTCCGGCAGCGTAATTGATGTCAGATTGCGGCAATAGGCAAAAGCTTCGTTGCCGATAATAGATATTCCATCCGGGAGAAGTATATCTTCCAGTAAAGAACAACCGGAGAATGCTTTGACGCCGATGCCGGTAACTCCCCGTGGAATGGTGCAAGAAGTTATTTTTTTACTTATTACACCGATAACAGTTTTTTTATCATTACTCAAAATACCGGCGTTTTTATTTTTATGTTTGCTGCAATAGTAAAAATTGATCTGACAATTTTCCGGCAGAGAACCATTGACAAGCATGGTGTGATAAGGAATTGAGATGTTTGTCAGTTTTTCGCATCCGTCAAAGGCTTTGCAAGCTATTGATGTGATACTTTCTGCGATAGTTACTTCTTCCAGCCTTGAACATCCGTTGAAAGCTTGAAACTCAATTTCACTGATACCTTTAGGTAAAATGGCGGTTTTCAGATTGCGGCAATTTTGGAATGCATTGCCGGAAATTACGGCAGTTCCCTCCGGGACAGTGATACTGGTCAAATTTTTGCCGTATGTTCCGGTAACGTTTTGACCGTCTTCGCTTAAAATGCAGAGATTTTTATCTTTGTGCTTTTCACAATAGTAAAAATTGATTTCGCATCCGGCGGGGAATGCGTTTTCATCCAATTGGACATGATAAGGGATTTTTACGCTTTGCAGGTTGTTGCAGTCAATGAAAGCATCGCTTTCAATGCGGTCAATATTTTCACTGATTTCGATATCGGTCAGAGCGGAACACCGGGCAAAGGTCAGAGCTGCGATCAACGTTATTTTGTCAGGTAATTTTATTTTTGACAAACCGCTGTCGGAGAAAGCAGCTGATTCTATCGTGGTGACAGAACCCGGCAATTCAATACTGTTCAAGGATGTGCAGCCGGAGAATGCTTCTGTTTTGATCGTGTGGATGCCTGACGGGAGCGTTACGGAGGTCAGGTTTTTACAATCGGAAAATGCAGAATCGCCGATTACTGCAACCGTATCCGGTATCATGCAGTTTACGATGTTTTTGTCAACTGTACCGGTTACTGTGATGTTGTCGATCTCACAGACATCGATACCGTTATTGTAACGATAACTCCGGATCATCCAAAAGATCAGTATCGTGACCGCAATAATAGAAAATATGACTCCGCAGACGATCAGTAGTTTCTTTTTTGCCCTCGCTGCAATTTCCCGTTTTTTGTTTTCCAGATCACCGGCACAATTAATTGCATGAGCCGAGGCAGTTAAGGCAGGTTGGATTGCTGCATCAGTAAGAAGACCTTGGGAACGATACAGAACATTTTCATCATCTATACATTTTGACAACATGCTGATTATTTCAGCTCTTTTGTACAAAATAGTTTCAACTCTCAAATGCTCGGTCAGTATTGCTATTCTGTTGGCAATACCCTGACGTAAAAAATTATCTTTTTTCCGGGCTTCGTCTTCCTGCAATTTTTTTTGAGCCTGTATCTGTCTTTCTTTTTCTTCTCTCTCCAGACGTTCCCGTTCCTGTTTTTTGCGTTCAGCTTCCTGTTGCCGCTGCTCTTCCAGGAGTTGTTCTTCTTTTTCTTTCCGCTGGCAGTAGAGTTGATTTATGTGTGCGATTGCGGCTTTCAATTCATTATCGGCGAATTGTTCAGCCAGACGGAATGATCTTTCGCTTTCAAGATCGTCACAGTCAGCCAATTCATCCTCATTATTCACCTGCAATTCCGCCATAAGCCGGTAGAAGTACGCCCAGCCGTTTTCCGGTTCGGAATCGAGGGTTTTTTCGCAATATTCTTTTGCGGAATCAAAATCATCATTCTGCAGAAAAAGTTTTGCCCGGCGGAGCAGCGGATGATTTGCTCCGGTTCCGGAAGTTCCTGCATTGGAGTTAACTGTACCGGCGGAGTGAGCAGTTTGTTCTTTGCCGATGACCTTTTTTATTCCGTGGATGATATCCTGCAAAAAGCCGATCTTTCCCATGTCCTGTGCCTGAAACATGGACAATTCGTCGGGAATATCGTAGGCATCCATATCTTTGTAGCAGGGAATGAGCAGTTTGGAGCGGTCTTTTTTCATCAATGCGAGGAACCTGCTCCACTCATTGCGTACCCAGACTGCCTCAAAATACTCTTTCTTTGAACCGATGACCAGCATGACTTTAGCTGAATTCAAGGCGGCAAAGATGTACGGTTCATACTGCTGACCGAGCTTTGACTCAAGGGTGATCCGGGAGAAAAAGACCTTGTATCCGGCATTGGTCAACTGGTAGTAGATATCCTGTGCCAGAGCTGAATCTTTGGTGCGGCTGCCGCCGTCGGTGGTCTCTTTGTAGCAGATAAAGACATCAAAGGGTTTCTCCTGATTGGAGACCCGCAGAATATTTTTCTGGATATCGGCGATGCGTTTGGCTTCGTTTTCGTAGATCTCTTTTTCGGCACTTCCGGCGTGATCGAGAGCGGCAAGGTAATCGGCATCATTGAGAATGGACTCAAACTGCACCCGGTGACAGGTGGGGATACGTTCATGGGTGAGGGGATCTTCGACATATTCGATACCGAAGCGGGAGAGAACCAGTCCCCAGTAGGCTTCCGGATCATCCGGAGTTGCTTCAACGATCTTTTCGTAAGCGGCAACCGCTTTGTCATACTCATTTATCCGGCGGAAGTGTTCCGCCCGGTTGTAGAGATTTTCCTGATGTTCGCCGGAGATTTTGGGAAACGTGGTCAAGGTGCCGCAGTAAGGACACTCTCCGCTTGAAATATTTTCCGGCAGATCAAGGCTGCCGCCGCACATTTTGCATTGAATTTTTGCCATGAAGTAATCCCCTGGTAATTATACAACTTATCTTTCCGGAGATAAGAGATTTTTAAGGTTCATATGTCTTTATTCTGATTCAGCGATCCATTTGAAAAATTCTTCCCGCAATGGTTTGTGAGTCTTTACCTTTTTCTTCTTCGGAGGTTTGGTGTCCGGAGTTTTTCGTTTTTTATCTGCTTCCCGTTTTTCCCGCAGTTCATCGTATTTGAAGTGCCACTGCTTATCATCCCGGAAAGCTTTTAATATTTTTTCCGCATCATTGGGTTCCGCATTGATAAATGTTTTATCGGCACGGCAGATTATTTTGCCCAGCTGCGTACTGCGGATGCCGGTGCGGTCTCCTATTTCCCGCAGCAGATCAGGAACAGTCAAGCCGTTGGCTCTGCCGGCAAAGAGGAGAAGTTTTTTCATATTGCTCTCATCTGCCTTTTGCCGGGTTCCGAATTCCTGATAACTCTCCGGGAGCAATTCGTTTTTGAAGTGCATTTTCAAAACCGCTGCCAGAGCTTCCGCAGGATGACTGCCCAAGGTACAGAGTTCTTCTGCAAAGTTGAGATATTCTGACGCATCTCCGGTTTCCAGCAGCAATGCGATATTTTCGGAAAAAAGTTGTTTTTTTGCTTCAATGATATCACTTATTTCCGGCAGTTTTCTTTGGGGAATTTCACTTTTGATATCTTTTTCAATAAATTTGAGTTTCCGTCTCTCTCCCGGAGTTACAAAAGATACCGCCACACCGTGCCGTCCGGCTCTGCCGGTACGTCCGATACGGTGGATATAAATGTCTGAATTTTGCGGCAGGGAATAATTTATCACATGAGTCAAATCGTTTACGTCGATCCCTCTTGCGGCAACGTCGGTGGCGATGAGCAGCGGGAACTTGCGTTTTTTGAAGCCATTGATTACCCGCAATCTTTGAGCTTGAGATATTTCTCCATGGAGAGCTTCAACTCTGTAACCTTTGGCATTGAGTTTTTCAGTAACTTCATCAACGTCAGCCCGGGTACGGCAGAAGACCATGGCATACAATTCGGTATTGGCGTCGATCAACCGCATCAAAGCATCGAGTTTGTGTTCCCGTTTTACTTCATGGTAGTATTGTTCGGTCAAATCCGTGTTGGTGGCACTTTGATTGCCGGCTTGGGCGATCTCATACTCCGGACGCATGAATTCGGCGGCGATATCCATGATCTCCTGCGGCATAGTTGCTGAAAACATCAGCATCCTTTTGTCCGGATTGGTCAATGAGAGGATCTCCCGGATGTCATCAATGAATCCCATATCCAGCATTTCGTCGGCTTCGTCCAGAATTGCAAATTGCAGTTTGTCAAGCTGCAGTCTGCCCCGGCGGTGCAGATCCATGATCCTGCCGGGGGTGCCGACGGCGATATCCACACCTTTTTTCAGTTCATCCATTTGGATCGTTATAAGCTGTCCGCCGTAAAGCGGAACGATCCGCAGAGGTTTGTTCCCTGACAGGGATTTTAATTCATCAGCTATCTGGATGGACAGTTCACGGGTGGGGGCAAGGATCAGGGCCTGCGGGACTTTGCCCGGTTGGATGGTCTGGATCACCGGCAAGCCGAATGCGGCAGTTTTTCCGGTCCCGGTAAGGGCTTGACCTATCACGTCTTTTTCTCCGGAAAGCAGCAGCGGAATTGCAAGAGTTTGGATAGTGCTTGGCGTCTGAAAATTTTTCGCCAGCAAAGCCGGAATCAATTCATCGGAAATGCCCAATGCACGGAATTCAGGAAGTTCATTCATAAGTAAAAATCTTTTCAGTTTGATTAGTGACAAAAACATCCGCATAATATACACTGCATATAGTGAAAAAACAATTTTTTTTGATATTTTTGACAAAGATATCGCTTTCGCATGAAAAATCAAGTTGAAAAATTTGTAAGGATGTCCTATATTAATTGAATAAATGTTTTTGCAGTAACATCGAAAGGATTTTTTTATGAATGATGGTGCTTTTCTCATACTTTTTCTTGCTTTTATCGGTTTGATGGGATTGATCCCGTTTTTGTTGCGTAAATTTCAAATCCCGACAGTCATAGCATTGCTTATTGTCGGTATGCTTATCGGACCGACTGGAGTAGGCTTTGATCTGGTGGGTATGCTTTCAAAAGCTTTGAGCTTTCTGGGACCTCCGGGAAAGAATGTTGAAACTGCGATTCAAACAACGGACAGTTTCAATACGATCATAAACTCTCTCGGTTCTCTCGGCTTGATGCTGCTGATGGCTCTTGCCGGTATGGAGGCTGATTTCAAACTTATTAAATCGGTGAGAAAGCCGGTTGTAATTCTGAGTATTTTTACCTTTTTGATTCCGGCAATTGCCGGTTATTGGGTGTATTGGTATTTTCAGCCGCAGGATTTGGCAGGGAAACTGCTTTACGCTTCTTTGTTTGCTTCGCACTCGGTCGGTATTGTATTCCCGGTGATGAGGGAGTTGAAACTGAGCAAGACCCGTTTTGGAGCTGCAGTATTGATTTCAACAGTTATCACTGATATTGCCAGTATCGTATTATTGGCAGTAAGTGTCCAGCTGCACCGTCAGTCAATGCATATTTCTCATTCGGTCGTAAATGGGACATTGTCGATTTTTGATCATGTCAGCGGAAGTTTTTTCGGAAACAGTTTTGTTCCGGTTTTTCTGCTGATCGTATTGGCGTATCTGATTGTTTCCATGGCGGCAGTGTATTTTGTCGGTAAACTGTTGTTGAAATACTTCAAGCCCAATGAAGATGTACTTATTACCTTCGTACTGCTGGTGATCCTGGTTACCGTTATTGTCGGAGAATTGCTGGGAATCAACCTTGTGGTCGGAGCTTTTATTGCCGGTTTGGGATTGTCGCAGGTCGTTCAACAGCGGGATATGCTGCTTTTCAAGAGGATGGAGAGTATAGGCTATGGCTTTTTGATACCTTTCCTCTTTGTTTCAATCGGTATGAAGACCGATTTCAGTGCATTTCAGAATTCAGGCAGCTGGCTGATAGTTATTCTCACTGTTATCGGTTTAGTGGGCAGCAAGATGCTTTCCGGTTTTACGGCAATGCGGATGTGCGGTTTCAACAATGCTCAGGGGGTTGCTGCCGGATTGATGACGGTTCCGCAGCTTTCAGCTACTTTGGCTGCTGCGGCAATCGGTAAAGATATGGGATTGCTTGGAGATGACTTTTTCAATGCGATCATTATTCTTTCGATCGTCACCACATTGCCGATACCGTCATTGGTGCGTCTGGTGCTTTCCTGCAACAAGAAGAGTTTTGAAGAAAACGAATATCAGGTACCCAATGTGGTAAAAGATGACACATTGCTTTGACAGCGTGTTAAAACAAAAACGGCAGTCCCTTTTGTTTGGAACTGCCGTTTTGTATACCTTAATTTATTATTCTGCTGAGTTTCTCACTTCAGCAAGTTTTTCCACCAGTTGATCTCTGATGAGAGCGAGACGGGAGATGAAATAATTTACCCCGGCGTAAGATTCCGGAGAAATTTCAGAGTAAAAATCTGTCAATCCGGCAACCAGATCTTCCAAATCTGCAATTGCCCGCTTGCCGAGGGAGGTGAGCAGGGCAGGGGTATTGAATTTTCCCGGTTCGGTAAAATCCGCTGTTCTTGCCAGAAGTTTGGCAAAGGCACAAGAGATACCCAACGCCGGGAGAAAATTTTCATTGCTGTAATTTCGTATGCAGAATTGATTCCATTTTGCCGTCAGATCGTCCAGAGCATCTACACAGCTGAAACAAATCGGACGCCGAGGCTCATAATCCTGTTCCTGCTCATCGATTTCCTCTGCTTCATGGTCGTTCATCCACTGCCGCAAGGCATCGTTTCTGCTGGCTGTGACCGGATCAGACGGAGTTTCTGCAGTTTCCGGCAATTCCGCAGGCATTTCTCCAATAGGCAGATCAAGGCAGTAAACGAGATCATGAAAGAAAGCGGCGACATTATTTTCATGCCGCCGGATCTCGTTCTCCCATTGAAATTCATCCCAGTGAGAATAATGCTTCATTTCCGGCTCCGGGAAGACGTTTTATTTTTTGCCCCAAAGGGTTTCCAGCTGATATTTGTCGCGGATCTCCGGCAGCATCAGATGGACAATCACATTGTTGAAGTCCAGCAGGACCCAACCGCCGGGATTGCCTTCCTCTCCGGAAATGACCCTGATCTGATGTACTTCCCGCACTTGACGCTCGATATGGTTGGCAAGAGCCTGCAGATGCGGATCTGAATTGGCTGTCGCCAGGACAAAATAATCTGCCACACCGGAAGTTTCCGGCAATTTGATCAAAACCGGATCTTCGGCTTTCTTATCTTCGGCACACTGGATGCAGAATTCTGCAAGTGCTTTTGCTTTTTCAATTCTTTCGTTTTCCGATGTCATAGTATTCCTTTCCCGTGATCGGTTGCACATTGGTACAGACGATGTTCGCGGATGTATTCTGCGATTTCCGGAGGAAAATCCTCCATTTCTATAATATGATGCCTGAATCCGTTTTTTTCCATTGAAATTTTCATTTCTGTTGAAGATATTTTGAAAAAAGTTCCGGGAATCATACTTTTCAGTAATTTTTCAACCGTTTTTGTATCCCAGTGAGGAGTAAGTTTTTCCGGAGTTACTTCAAAACCGTCCCTCGGATAGGTTATCAGATCGACAGATTCGACCAGTTTTTTTGCTTCATGCCAAGTGTGAAGTGACAACAAACTGTCGGCTCCGATCAGCAGAGAAAATTTTTTACCGGTTTCTTCTTCCAGGCACCGGAGAACATTTATGGTATACGATGGTGATAAGCGGATACGGTTTTCAAAATCGGAAACCTTCATTTTCTGCTCGTTTTTTATGAGCAGCCGGATCATATTCATCCGATCTTCAAACGGGGCACGTCTGGCAGAGAGTTTATGCGGAGGGGTGTAGCCCGGAAACCAGACGACCTCATCGCATTTCCCGGAAGCTATCGCTGCCCGGGCAACGCCGAGGTGACCACCATGCGGCGGATCAAAACTGCCGCCGAAAAAAGCTTTTTTCACAATAAAATTCCTCGAAAAGTCTGTTTTTTACTATAAAATAGTATTTTTTTTTCAAAAATCAACATAAGGTATTGAACTTTTTGCAAGGAAATGTTATCTTTATATGAAAGACAAAATAAAATTTTCTCGGGAGATTATAAAATTATGGTCAAAAAAGGTTTATTTTTGGTGTTGCTGGCTCTTGTTTTTACCGGATGCCGGTCGGATATTTACTATCAAAACCGGGCTGTGGAACGTGCCAGAGAATATCTTTTGGAAAATTGCAGCGAATTAAGTGACAATGATGCCAATTTTGTCCGCTACAATGCTCCGTTACTTTTGCATGCTCCGGTATTGCATGGTTCAAGCAGCTGGAGTGTGCAGGAAAAAATGCGCAGTGAATTAAAGCAGGTGTGCGTAGCTTGGATGATCCCGGGAAAAAAGGATCTTTACATGGTATTCGGCGTTTCCGGAGCAAGAATGGATTTCTGGTATCCCAACCGGATCCTGATCCGCAGCTATGATAAATATGAACCGGTAATGATTGGTGCAATAAAAATTGCCAGAATATACGTTGCGAATAATTTCTTTGACGATCTGGATGTTGTTGAGAGCAACAGGGTGCGTTTTTCATTCCCGTATTTACTGCGGACAAAATTTGAGTTGAATCTTGATCCGGCAGGTATCATGTCCGCCGAAGAATATGAGGAAGCAGAAAAAGGAAACAGCAGCCGGATCCAGTATTCACTGGTTTGGAAGTTCGGAAAAAGAAACATGGTTTTGGCAGGTTTGGCAGATCATGGTTTTGTTAATTGGGATGTCTCTCTGGCACAGATCATTGACAATAATGAACTGGAAGAAAATACTGTCGCTGTTGTGATGACTCCGGCTGATGCGTTGAAAGAATTGCCGCAGGAGGAGCTGCAAGCTACGCTTCCGGCAGAAAACGTTGAAACAACAGAGATGGCAGAGACGGACGTGGAGGAAAAATAATATGCTTTTGAGTATGACCGGTTTTGGCAGAGGAGAAACAGTCGGTCCTGACGGCAGTAAAATTGCAGTTCAGATATCCTCGGTCAACCGCAAACAGTTGGAGATCCGTTTTTCCATGCCGCCTGATTTGGCTGCATTGGAGATCGTCGGACGCAAAATGGTTTCCGGGGCGATTTCCCGCGGATCGGTGCAGGTGCGTTGTTCGATCAGCTGTCCGGCAGAATCCCACAGTAATTCAGGGGTCAATACAGTATTGCTTGATGAATTGATCCGGGAGAGCCGTGCCGCCAGAGTACGGGCAAATTTATCGGCTGAAGTTGCTGTTGAAGCATTGTTTGCGGTGCCGGGGGTATTGGAATTGCAAGCAGCGGAAAAAGATATTTCAGTTTGGGAAAAAAGTTTTTCAGCGGCTCTGTCGGCAGCTCTCTGTGATTTCCGCAATATGCGCAGTACCGAGGGCGAATCATTGAGAATTGATTTGCTGGAAAGAGTGCAGAAACTGGAGAATTGGCATCGGGAATTGGCTGAAATGACATCCTCCTATCCGGAGATGGCGAAAAAGCGGATCATGGAACGTCTGGCAGCAGAAAAACTGCCGGTAACTTCTGATGATCCTGCCTTGATGAGAGAGGTGCTTTTTTACGTTGATAAAGGTGATGTTACTGAAGAATTGACCCGCTTGGAGAGTCACTTCCGGCAATTCCGGGCATTTTTGGATTCAGGAGAACCTGTCGGTCGCAATATGGATTTTCTGGCACAGGAAATTTTCCGGGAGATTACCACATTGGGAAATAAAGCCGCCGTTTCCGGAGCATCACCACTGGTAGTGGCATTCAAAGCAGAGATGGAAAAAATCCGAGAACAAATACAGAATATTGAGTGATTAAAATATATTTCAGGCAGAATTTATGAATCGTCAGGAAAAAAAACAGGCATTGAGTGCCATTCATGAAAATTTGCTTCAAAGTTATGCCGATGGTTTCGGTGTAAACGATGCCGGTGGGGACAGTTTGCCCCGCCGCAGTGAGGTTGTTGCTGTAACAGAAAAACTTTTGGAATTGATCTTTCCCGGGTTTGACCGGGCAGGTACTTATCCTTCGGCAGCGGTACTTTTGGGGGATTGTCAGCGTGAATTATCTGACCAGATCTCCCGTGCAATGCGCCGTGTTTCCGGCGAGGAGTGTGACTGCTGTGAAGAAGGATGCAGTTCCAAGTGCGATGTGGCGAGCATTTCTCTGCTTCGCAAGCTGCCCCTTATCAGAGAGACGATGAAAAAAGATGTGAAAGCAGCATACAACGGGGATCCGGCAGCAAAAAATTACGATGAGATCATTTTGAGTTATCCCGGTGTGAAAGCGATTGCGATCCAGCGTTTGGCTCATGAATTGTATGTTTTGGATGTGCCGTTGATCCCCCGGATGATGACTGAATATGCTCATTCTGTTACCGGTATAGATATTCATCCCGGAGCCAGAATCGGCGAGGGGGTATTTATTGACCATGGTACCGGCGTGGTGATCGGTGAAACTGCGGTCATCGGAGACAATGTCCGTATTTATCAGGGGGTGACTCTCGGTGCCGGTAATTTTCCCAAAAATGCCTGCGGTATGTTGATCAAAGGTATGAAACGGCATCCTACTGTCGGCTGTAATGTGACCATTTATTCCGGAGCATCGGTTTTGGGAGATATTACTATAGGGGATAATTCTGTGATCGGCGGTAACGTCTGGTTGACAGAAAGTTTGCCGCCGGGAACAAAGATAACTGCTCTGCCTCCCGAACACCGCAAAAAAATGCTCAACAGCGGGAACAACAGCAAATGAGCAGGGTCATTGATAATTATCTCGCTGTGAAAGCGGAGGTCGAAAAAGCCTGTTCTGATGCCGGGAGAAATTCCGATGAGGTCAAATTACTGGTAGTCAGTAAGACGATCCCCATTCCGGTATTGATGGAACTTTATGATTTCGGTATCCGGGAATTCGGTGAAAACCGGGAGCCGGAATTGGCGATGAAAAGTGCTGCTATGCCGCAGGATATTATCTGGCACTTTATCGGGCCGGTACAGTCTAATAAGATCCGTAAAGTTGTAAAGCTGGCAAGGGTGATCCATTCAGTTGAATCATTGTCTCAGTTGGAACGTTTTGAACGCATTGCCGGGGAGGAGCAGGTTTCTCCGGAGATTTTGCTGGAAGTGAATGTGTCAGGAGAGGCATCCAAAGGCGGCATGACCCCAAAGGATTTGCCGGAAATTGCTTCCGTGGCAGCTCGTTGCGTCAATATCAAATTTAAAGGATTGATGACGATGGCTCCATTTAATGCCGATCAGCAGGAGCTTATTTCTGTTTTTTCCGGATTGTGTGATTTGAAAAGCGGCATCGAAAAGAATTGCAATATAAATTTGCCGTGTCTGTCCATGGGAATGAGCGGAGATTTTGCCGAGGCTATTGCCTGCGGGGCAACGGTTGTTCGGGTAGGCAGCAGGATATTTGAAGGTATTGAGAGGATCGCCAAGTGAAAATTCTGCTTATCGGAGCCGGTAGTGTCGGTGTTTACTTCTGCGGGCGTGCCGCTTTGGGCGGAACTCAGGTGGAGGTCGTTGCACACCGTGAATTTGATAAGATATCCCATGAAGGATATTTTGTGGAAAGTATTGCCGGAAATTTTACATTTCGTCCTTCCAGGGTATTGCATAGTGCAGCTGAGGCATCTTCTGATATTGACGCAGTGGTTTTAGCGACTAAAGTTTTGCCGGATATTGACCGGGAAGCTTTGTTGTCTCCGGTGGCAGATTTCCCATCCAAACCGTCTATTGTGCTTATCCAAAATGGTATCGGGATCGATGAACCTGTTGCCGAAGCTTTTCCCGGAAATGAATTGATCAGCGTGATCGCTTATATCGGAGCTTCCCGCAAGGCGGTGAATCATATTGTCCACAGCGGAGCAGGCAGATTGTTGATGGGGATCGCAAATAAAGGTGAAACTTCCAGAATCACAGATTTGGCAAGATGTTTCAATGCAGGAAATGTTCCTTGCGAAATTGTGCCGGATATCGCATTGGAACGTTGGAAAAAATTGTTATGGAATCTGCCTTTCAATCCGGTTTCTGTTTTAGGCGGAGGCTTGAATTCGCAGGAGTTGTGCGACGGAGGAGAAATAGAAGCACTCTGTTCAACGTTGATGGATGAAGTTATTGCAGTGGCTAACTGCTGTTCCGTGCCGCTTACCAGAGCTATGGCGGATGAGCAGTTTGAATACACCCGCAATTTTCCTCCTTACAGGACCAGTATGCTTCAGGATTATGAGGCAGGCCGTCCATTGGAAGTTGATGCAATTATCGGCAATGCTGTAAAACTTGCCGATTTGCATGGGGTCGATGTGCCGGTAATGCGTTGTTGTGCTTCTTTGCTCCGGGCATTGGATCGGAAAAGGTACGAAAAGTGATGTTTTTTTTGCCGGGTTGGTAAAGTTTATGAACAAACTTGCCTTAAATGCAGATTCCCTGCTTGAAAAGAACCGGAAACAATGATATTTTATTATGGTAGCATATTTTTATGCATTTTAATTGGAACAACTCGTCAAAATAAGGAGATTTATTGATGAAAGTTGACCTGAAAAATAAAGTCGCCGTTATTACCGGCGGAGGTGGAATCCTTTGCAGTGTTATGGCTAAGGCTATGGCCAAAGCCGGAGCAAAAGTTGCGATTCTTGACCTGCGTGCTGAGGCCGCAGAACAAGTTGCTGCGGAAATCGTCGCCGATGGCGGTCAGGCAATCGGCTTGAGTGCCAACGTATTGGAGCTGGACAGCCTGAAAGCTGCCGAGGAAAAGATCACTGCGACCTTCGGTCACTGTGACATTCTGGTCAACGGTGCCGGCGGCAACAACCCCAAAGGTACTACCAGCAAAGAATACCTTACCAAAGAAGATCTTGAGTCCAAAGCAGAAGGTATCACCACTTTCTTTGATTTGGATCCTGCCGGTGTCGGTTTCGTTTTCAATCTGAACTTCCTCGGAACTCTGCTGCCGACTCAGGTTTTCTGCAAACACATGGCTGCCGGCAATGGCGGTAATGTGATCAATATTTCCAGTATGAATGCATTCTGCCCCCTGACCAAGATCCCCGCTTACAGCGGTGCCAAAGCTGCTATCAGCAACTTTACCCAGTGGTTGGCGGTTCACTTCTCCCGGGTCAACATCCGTGTCAACGCCATTGCTCCCGGATTTTTCCTTACCAACCAGAATCGCACTCTGCTGACCAATCCCGATGGTTCTCTTACCGCTCGCGGCAATACTATTCTGACCCACACCCCGATGGGCAAATTCGGTCAGCCGGAAGATCTGGTCGGTGCTTTGCTTTTCCTTTTGGATGATGAAGCTGCCGGTTTCATCAACGGTGTAGTTCTGCCGATCGACGGTGGATTTGCCGCATTCAGCGGAGTTTAATTTTCAATCAACATAAATCATAAGGATTTTATATCATGGACAAAAAAGCAGATATCGGTCTTATCGGTCTTGCGGTGATGGGCGAGAACCTCGTTCTCAATATGGAGAGCCACGGTTTCAGTGCCGCTGTTTACAACCGTACTGTCGAAAAAGTTGACAACTTTATCAACGGACGCGGCAAAGGCAAAAACTTCATCGGTTGTCACTCTCTGCAGGAACTTTGTGACAGCTTGAAAACTCCCCGCAAGATCATGATGATGGTCAAAGCCGGTAAACCGGTCGATGATCTTATGGAGCAGCTTATTCCCTACCTTGACAAAGGTGATATTCTCATTGACGGCGGCAACAGCCACTTTCCGGATACTATCCGCCGCACCAAATATCTTGCTGAAAAAGGTCTCCGCTTTGTCGGTTCCGGTGTTTCCGGCGGAGAAGAAGGTGCCTTGCTCGGTCCTTCTCTGATGCCTGGCGGCGATCCGGAAGCCTGGGCGGAAATCAAACCGATTTTCCAGGCTATTGCTGCTAAAGTTGCCGGTGGTCGTCCCTGTTGCGAGTGGGTCGGAGCCAATGGTGCCGGTCACTATGTCAAAATGGTTCACAACGGTATTGAGTACGGTGATATGCAGATGATCTGCGAAGCCTACTGGATCATGAAAAATGTTCTCGGACTTACCGCTGCTGAACTGCATGAAGTTTTCACAGAGTGGAACAAGGGTGAACTCAACAGCTATCTGATTGAAATCACTTCCAATATTTTCAGCAAGGTCGATCCGGAAACCGGCAAACCGGTTGTGGATATCATTCTTGATACCGCCGGTCAGAAAGGTACCGGTAAATGGACCAGCCAGAGTGCTTTGGATCTCGGTGCCCCGGCTCCGACGGTTGCTGAAGCTGTTTTTGCCCGTTGTCTGTCTGCCATCAAAGAGGAACGTGTTGCGGCTTCCGGTATTCTCACCGGTCCTGCTGTTTCTTTCACCGGCGACAAAAAAGCTTTCATCGAATCTGTCCGTAAAGCTTTGTATGCTTCCAAGATTTGTTCTTATGCCCAGGGCTATCAGCTGATGAAACTTGCCGCCAAAGAGTATGATTGGGATCTGCAGTACGGCGAAATCGCTTTGATGTGGCGTGGCGGCTGTATTATCCGTGCCCAGTTCCTTGAACGCATCAAAGAAGCTTATGACAAGAATCCGGCTCTTGAGAACCTCCTGCTGGATGATTTCTTCCACGGCGTGATCGACAACTGTCAGGCGGCATGGCGTGAAGTTATCGCCACGGCGGTGATGAATGGTGTTCCGGTTCCGGCTTTCAGCAGTGCTCTTGCTTACTATGACGGCTATCGTTCCGGTAATCTGCCTGCCAATCTTCTGCAGGCCCAGCGTGATTACTTCGGTGCCCACACTTATGAGCGTGTTGATGCTGAACGCGGCAAATTTTTCCACACCGCCTGGACTGAAACCAGCGGTACCACTGTCGCCGGTACCTACACCGCATAAGAGGATGAGTAATCGTGGCGGGTACATCTGCAAATGGTGTTGCCCGCCATTTTTTCAAAAAAGGATGAAATATTATGGCTATGTATGTGCAAAAAGGCGGATGCGATGTCATGATCGATGACTGCGAATTGCAGAAACTGGTTCTTGAAGCAGTTGCCAAAAGCGGCAAAGATATCAAACGTCTGCTGCTGCTGCCGCCGGATCATACCCGGCTCAACTCCTGTGCCGGAAGAATCACGGAGATTATTTACGAAAACTACGCTGACAAGTGCCAGATCGACATTATGCCGGCACTTGGAACTCACAGTCCGATGGGGGATGCCCAGTTGGAGTTGATGTTCGGTAAAAAAATTCCGAAATCAGCATTCAAGGTGCATGATTGGCGTAATGATGTGGCGACTTTGGGCAAAGCTTCTTCTGAATTTCTCAAAGAACTTTCCGGAGACAAGCTTGACTATGAAGTCAATGTGCAGATCAACAAAATTGTTTTCGACAATTATGATTTGATCATTTCCATCGGTCAGGTCGTTCCCCATGAGGTCGTTGGTATGGCTAACTATACCAAAAATCTGATGGTTGGTATCGGCGGATCGGATATGATCAACAAGTCCCACTTCCTCGGAGCTGTGGCCAATCTTGAAAAGATCATGGGCCATGCAGACAGTCCGGTGCGGCGTCTTTTTAATTACGGTGTGGATACTTTCCTTGCTGACTTGCCGATTATTTACATGCAGACTGTTATGGCACGGGATGAGGTGACCGGTAAGATGGCGATGCGGGGATTTTTTGCCGGAGATGGGGATTCCCCCTTTATGGCGGCGGCAAAATTGAGTGTGGAGACCAACTTGGAATTGCTGGACAAGCCGCTGAAAAAAGTTATTGTTTTTCTCGATCCGGAAGAATTCAAAAGCACCTGGCTCGGAAACAAATCTGTTTACCGCACCCGTATGGCGATTGCCGATGATGGTGATTTGATCGTGCTTGCACCGGGATTGCAGGAATTCGGAGAAGACCCGGAAATCGACCGTCTTATCCGCAAATACGGTTATAAAGGTACGCCCAATACTTTGAAAATGGTTGCGGAAAATGAAGATTTACGCAACAATCTCGGAGCGGCAGCTCACCTTATCCACGGTTCCAGTGAAGGCCGTTTCACAATTACTTACTGTCCCGGAGACAAAATCACAGCCGATGAGATCCGCAGTGTCGGTTTTGAATACGGTGATTTGAAAGAGATGATGGAGAAATACGATTTTGCCAATCTCAAAGACGGCGTAAATGTTGTTAATGGCGAAGAAATTTTCTATATCAGCAACCCTGCTCTTGGCTTGTGGGCTTTGAAGTCAGCTTTTTCGGAGTGATCTCCTGCTTGCTTCAACAGAGCAATAAAAAAGGGGCGTTGTTTACAGAGGTGTACTTCAGTAAGCAACGCTCTTTTTTTTAATTCGCTCAAAAGTTTTTTTTGAGCGATTATCCGAGGATATATGCGGTTATTGCGGCGAGGAGAGCCATGATCGTTGCCGGAATGGAATTGAGCAGTATTATTTTTCCCTCCTGCCCATTGGCCTTTACCGTGGCACAGGCGGCAATAACTCCACTGATGCGGATCATGCTGCCCAAGCCGCCTCCGATATTCTGCATTGCCACGGCCAGTGCAGGTTCCATATCCAGAAGCAATGCGGTATTGAATTGGAGCGGAACAAAGAGGATATTCGATACAGTACATGAACCGGCAAAAAATGTGCCGAATATTCCAATGAATGGCGATATCAGCAAATAAGCTTTACCCATCGTATTTGCCGCCGTCTTTGCCACGCAATCCAGCATACCGGGTAATTCCGCCGGATTACTGCTTGTAGCGATCATGATTTGTACTATTGCCACACTGGCTGCAATGGCGATTGCTGGCATGGCAACCTGATTGGTGGTATTTTTCAAAACTTTCCATTGTCCCGGAAAGGGGATTTTCCAGCATAATGCACTGACCAAAGCGATAAGTGCGATCGGAATCAAGCCGGGGTTGTTGAGTATTTTCCACGATGCTCCACTGTTGACAACTCCAAAGGTTTCCGGCAGTATGATTTGAATTTTTCCAAACAAATTTATACATGGACTGCCCGGCATTCGCAGTACAAGCAGAATTACTGCCAATAATATATAGGGCATCCACGCCTGAAAAACCGGGATTTTTACGGTATTTTGCGATACCGCAAGAGTATTGATCTTCTCTCCGCCGGATGGAAAATCCCAGACATACTTGGGAACCATTATCCTGAATTTGATCATCAGCAATGTGAGCGGTAATCCGACAATAGCACCGACCATAGAGGGCAATTCCGGTCCGAGATATATAGCCGTCAACCGCCACGGGATCACATAGGCAATGCCGGAAAATAGAGCCAACGGGATAATTTCCACAATAGAGCGGAGTTTGCGGGAGGAATTCGTCATGATTATCATAAAAACAATTGCCGCCAGCGGTGTCAAAACTCCCGGAATACCGGAAATCAAAGTCAGCTGATTCAACATCTCTTTGCCGAATTCCGCCTGATTCATGCCGTTTTCTGCCAGCGGAATACTTAAGGTGGTCACCGCTGTTTGTGCCGGGATCCCGACCGCTCCGAAAGGCACCGGCAATGTATTGCAGATCAAAGATGCGGCAACTGCAATAACGACCGGGAAACCCAGTCCGGCAAGCAGAGGTGCTGCAAGGGCAGGGGCTGCACCAAAACCGGATGCACCTTCGATAAAACCGCTGAAAAGCCATGCAATGACGATTATCTGGATCCTCCGATCGTTGCTGATTTTGAAAAAGGAGTTGTTTATAGTATCAATGGCGTGACTTTCACGCAAAACATTCAGCAGCAGAATTGCTCCCCAGATTATTATGATTATATCCAGCGACTTGAATATTCCAAGTATGGATGCTGCTGCGATTCCGGTAAATTGCAGTTTCCAGATGGTGAAGGCAAAAAAAGCCGCTATCCCCCAGGATATCAGCATCGCTTTTCCCGGCACAACTTTAAATTTACACATCAACACAAGTGCTGTAACAATCGGCAATAATGCCGGTATGATCAAATATGTCATCGCTTTTCCGTTTTTTTGTATGCGTTTGATTTTTGCTTAATATAATCCGGAAATGGGTAAAAATCAAGATTTTCAATGTAAAGAAGAAGCGGGCTGCCGTTTCCTTTTTTTGAGGTTGAACGGCAGCCCACTGTTTTTCAGAGAGAATAATTATTCTTCTTTCCTGTCTTTATCAAGAGCTTCCAGCTGAGCTTTGTCAGCCAGAGACATATTGCCGGAAACAGCACCGTTATCCAGAGGATTGACGATCCGGTCTTTCAAATCTTTGAAGAGCCGGAAGAGATCACGGATACCGCCGTAACCATACCAGAATGTGGTGATCAAAGCCAGAATTCCCGGAACTACCAGCTGAACGATATAGAAGTAGTTGCTCCACCATTCTATTGGCCATGGGGCAATCCAGTTCCAGACCAGCACCAGAACGAAGAGAATTATGAACTGATAGACGAAGGAATAGATGAAGAATGCCCAGGCAATGGCTTTATCACCTTTGTCGTACTCAGGAGTGATTCCCAGAATTTTCCGGAAAGCGTTTTTAAAGGTGAGTTTTTCTTCATCTTTATTTTCACCATCCAAATTGTATTTGCCGCGGTGAAGCATCCGGTCAAGGTTGAAAGGTTCTTTGCAAGTGGCATAAGAAACCACGATGTAAACGATCAACGTTATGATCATGGTCATAAAATAGAACTCATAAGAGTTGATCGGACAACGCAGAGGATTCATTTCCCACTTGATATAGGGGAGGGGGCCGGAAATTTTTTCCAGAGCAGTACCCACCGCATCGGTCCAGCCGTGACGCTGGAGGAAAGGATAGACGTGAGATGCCCAGTTGCGGTCGAGGAAAATCGTTAAAAACGCTAATCCCATGCCGCTCAATATACTTGCCCAAGCTGCCGCAGTGGTGCCGATCCGGCTGTAGAGACCGAAGATCATCACCGGGCCGCAACCACCCATCCAGGTAATCAGCACGATCGTATAGAACAATTTGATATAGCTTAATTGAGCCATATAGGAAGAGAGAAGGAAAAAGATGACCCCGACTGCGATGGAAGATATTCTCAACGCCATAACGTGCTGTTTCAAGGTCAGCGTTTTTTTGCAAAGCGGAATGATCACATCTTGAGTAAAGGTCAGAGAAGCACTGAACATACTGGTGTCATCTGTGGAAATCATCGCCAGAACCAGCATCAGGAAGAAAAGTCCGGTCAAACCGATCGGGAGCATTTCCCGCATGGCAGCGGCAAATTTAAGCTGGTGGAAGTAAGTACGGTACTGCTGGAATTTGTCACTCCCGACTGCTTCACGGTCAATTTGATCCATATTGGCAGTTGAGGCATCGCCTTTGATCAATTCTTCCCGGATCGGTGCAAGAAATTTCGTATCAAGATTATCTTTGGTACTGAGCGGAGCGTCAACCCCGATTTCGTGAGCGAGCATTTTCTGATTGTCAACAACCTTATCCAGCCTGGATTTCATCTCCGGAGAAAAATTGAGCATCGGTTCTTCATTGATCTGCTTTGCCAACTTGGAACGGACTCTATGAGCTTCCGGTGCAAAGGATTTATGATTGAGCAAGGTGATCAGCATAACCGCGAATACGACATAAAGCATTGTATTTAATGCACCCCGCCAGGCTCCAAGCAAATTGCCCATTTTAGATTCATGAGGAGATTTCGCCGCGGTAGTATATCCGGCTCCGATCCAGCTCGCCCGGTGCAAAATAGCAACGACGATCGGTAAAATCAGCAAGCTGAACATATTGAAATCCTGCAATTCATCGATTTCAAAGGGGTTGAGGAAGCTCTCTTCGGCAACGCGATCCTGAAGCACCGGCACGATCTGCTCGCTCCAGTTGAATTTTACCAGAACAAAGATCACAAAGGTGGCCATAAGCGGATAAATAATCATACCTTGAATACTGTCGGTGATGATCAAGGTAAGAGTTCCTCCCATGCAAATCAGCGAAATTGCAATAAAAAGACAGATCGCCATGATCAGTTGGAAAGTCGGTATTTCAAAACCGAAGATGCTGACATGGCGGGGAAGATCAAGGAAAAAGATAAAGAAACGGGCGGCAATCGCCGGCATGATCGAGTTGGCAACCACTTCAGAAAAACTTCTCAAAGCGGAAGCAAAAATTCTGAATTTGCGGCTGTAACGCATTTCCAGAAATTGTCCCAAACTCATAGCTTTGGTTTCCCGGAAACGATAAGCACAGTAGCCGCACAAGCTCAAAAACACGGACAATGGCAGCATCATATTTGCCCAGAAGGTCATCCCGAAACCGGTTTTGTAGTTGACTTCCAACTGCGATACGACTCCGAGGATACTCAACGCACAGGCAATGTCGCCCATATTGATCACATAACGTCCGCACACCCGGCCGGCAGAGAGAAAATCCGCCACACTGCGTACATAACGGCGGGAATATAATCCCATTCCGTAAACGAACGTCAACGGGATCAATACGATCATCCAGTCAATCCAACTCATTTTTTGTTTGTTCCTTTCCCTTTTTTTGTTTGGTTTAGTGGATCAATATTTCCCAATAATATATCTTGTATAACGTTTTTTTGCAACCGGATATTGTGAGGCTGACCATTTTTTTTACGATTTTCCGGTGAATCAGTCTTGAATTTTGCGTAAAAAATTATATATCTGCTTTTGACTGCGGTTATATTTACCGGGAATATTGGCTTTGGTATAGCCGCCGGATGCCAGCAGTCTTCTTTGTTTACTGTCATCTGCCAGATGAAAATCTAAAATTTGCATAATGACTTCCCGGTGTTTCCGGTCAGTTATCGGAAACATGGTTTCAATACGGCGATCAAGATTACGCGGCATCCAATCTGCACTGGATGCATATATCTCTGCATTGCCGTTGTTACCGAAATAAAATATTCTGGAGTGCTCCAGATAACGGTCTATAATGCTGATGATCCGGAGATTTTTCTGTCCGGCTTCGGGACGCAGACAACAGATACCCCGCACGATCAAATCAATTTTTACTCCGGCATCCGCCGCCTTTTGAATCAGTGAAATCAATTCCGGATCAGAAAAACTGTTCATTTTGGCAATAATTCTGCCTTGCTGTCCCAATCGGATCTCCCGTCTTATCAAAAATATAAATTTTTCTCTCAAGTCAAACGGAGCGACACTTATTTGATTCCAGCGGGCAGGCGGTTCACCGTTTCCGGAGAGCAGATTGAAAAGCTTTGCGGCATCAGCAGTCAACTGTCTGTCATCGCTCAACAAACTCAAGTCCGTGTATGATTTTGCTGTAATATCATTATAATTCCCGGTTCCAAGGTGAATGTAACTGGTGAGAGAATTATTTTCTTTACGGGCGATAAGCAGTATCTTGCTGTGAACTTTCAGCTCCGGAACTCCATACACAACATGTACACCTGATTGATCCAGCAGCTCTGCCCATGCGATGTTGCTTATTTCATTAAAGCGGGCCTTTACCTCCACAAGAGCAGTGACCTGTTTGCCATTGGCGGCCGCTTTTTGCAGAGCTTTTATCACCGGAGAATCGCCGCTCACCCGGTACAACGTCTGCTTGATCGCAACCACCTCCGGATCTGAAGCCGCTTCCTGCAGCAACTTCAAAATCGGATCAAAACTTTGATACGGATGGTATAAAAGCAGATTTTTGCGATCACGGATTGCATCAATCACCGATGAATAACCGGAGAAATATTCGGGGATTGCCGGTTCCCATACTTCTTCCATAAGATCATTCCGGCCGGTTGCAGCGATCAATTTGTCTAATTGTTTGAGATGCAGAAGTCCCGGAGCAAAATAGCACTGTTTTTTATCTAATTGCAAATTTTTGATCAGATATTTTTGCAAATTGTGATCACTGACTCCCTCGGAAAATTCGATTTTTACCGGAGTACGCAAACTCCTTTTCCGCAGTTTATCCCGCAGAACATGAACAAAATCACCGTCGTTATCCGCCGAAACAGAGTAATCCATATCCCGGATAATGCGGAAATGTTGAATTCCTTTGACAACTCCCCCGGAAAAAAGCTTCGATATATTGGCGGAAATAAGATCTTCCAGCAGGATGAATTTTTGATTTGCGTCTCCCGTTTCACCCTTTATCCGGATGAAACGGTCAAGTATTTCCGGTACTTCCACAAATGCAGTGATTTTTTTGCCGCTCCGGGGAAAATAAACCGAAACAGCTATTTCGATCACGCCTGAATTAAGGAGAGGAAATTTTTTCTGCGGGTCAACTGCCAACGGGGTTAAAACCGGCATGATTTCCCGGATAAAAAAATCGCTCAAACGTTTCTGCTGCCGTATATCAAGTCCGGTGAATTTATGCAGCTTTATTCCGTTTTCTTTTAATTGCGGCAAAATATCATTTTGCAGTAAAGCATATTGTTTTTTTACGCCCTGCAAGGTTTTCTGCCGGATCATATCCAGCTGTGTTTCAGGAGACAGTCCTGCCGGGTCACACTCTTTTATCCCTGCATTTGTCAAGTGCTGTAACCCGGCTACTCTGACTGCAAAAAACTCATCCAGATTACCGCTGTATATGGAGATGAATTTCAATTTGTCCAAAACCGGAGCATTGACATCGGCTGCCTCCTCCAATACCCGGCTGTTGAAGTCAAGCCATGAGATATCCCGACTGATACAACTTTTTCCGGTATCAGAAAAGGTTGCTGAACCAGTTGCTGGCTTCCGGGTTGTAATGATCATAGTTTTTCTTGGCAAATTTTACAATTCCACGGGCCGTATAAGCATCGACACCGATCCTGATTTTCACCCAGTCTTTTGTTCCGTCATTATATTCTTCCGGAGTGAATGTCCCGACGAAACGGTTATCGACCATCATGACAACTTCTTCCCCGCGAACAGTGCCGTGAAGCATCATCCATTGCGTCTTGCCCATGCGGTCGATCCGGAATTCCAGATCGTAAAGATCAGGACTGCCCGGACGGGGAACAGCTTTCGCTGCCCGGATCCTTTTGCTGCTGAAAAGAGCATTGGTATTAACGCAAAGTGTTTCTCCGTTGCCGATGTCGATTATCTTTTCGAGAACTGCCGCCCGGGGATACTTTACGATTTGAAAGACCCCGATGTTGAAGCGGGCTTCAAATTCCTCACTGCTGGGATCTTCAGAAGAGTAACTTTCTTCCAGAGCCTCCCTGAAAATTTCACAACCGCTGAAAAGCAGAGTCATTACTGCCAAAATTGCTGAAAAATACCATTTGAACTGTTTCATAGTTAAAAAATCTCCAAAAAAACATAAATTATACCGTTTTACTTCTTGCGAAGAATTTGATGTTCATGTATATTAACTCCAAAAGTATAAAATTTCCAGTAAAAAGTGATAAAAAATGGAAAAATATCTTGTGATTGGTGATCCAATCGGCCACAGCCGCTCTCCGGGAATGCAAAACGCTGCTTTTGAAGCATTGGGTATGGGCAGACCTTACGGCATCCGTCATGTCACTCCGGGGGAGCTGCCGGATTTTTTCGAATATGCCAGGGAAAATTTGTCGGGAGTCAATTTGACAATCCCTCACAAATTACAGGCTGTTCAATTATCTGACCGTTTGTCCGGATGTGCAAAGCGATGCGGCAGTGTCAATACCTTGATTATAAAAGATGGGATCATTACAGGGGATTCCACCGACGGTTACGGTTTGGAAAATGCGTTGATCCATTGTTTCGGAAGAAGTCTTGCCGGGAAAAGAATCCTTTTTTGCGGGGCAGGCGGGGCTGCTCGGGCAACAGCAGTCCATCTGGCTGATTGCGGATGCAGTGAAGTGAGTTTCATTAACCGCACTGTTTCCAAAGCGGAAGAACTCTCTGCCATGTGTCAGCGTTGTTCCGACGGAATCGTCAGCGAATGTGCCGAGCCGGGAGATGAGAAAAAATGTATTGAATTGCTGGAAAGAGCGGATTATCTGATTCAGGCGACCTCGGTCGGATTGAAAGAGAGTGATCCGTCGGCTTTGCCGGAAAAGTATTTCCGTCCCGGAATGAATTTGTGTATTTTTGATACGATTTACCGTAGAACAGCATTGCAGGAATTGGCTGATGCACTGGGTATCCCATGTGCCAACGGCAAGGAGATGCTGGTTCAGCAGGGAGCGAAAAGTTTTGAATTATGGACCGGTGTCAAGCCGGATCTGGAAGTCATGCGGCGTGGCTTTGATGAAGGAGTGACAAATTGATGGAGCTTGAAAAATTTTTGTTCAATTCCGCGACCGATTGGTTTTCCAGCTGGGGATTGATCTATCCCGGAGTGTGGATATTTGTGATTTTCTGGATATTTGCTTTTGGAGCATGTATCGGCAGTTTTTTGAATGTCTGTATCTGGCGGATCCCCCGTGGAGAATCGCTCTCCAAATCGGCAAGTCATTGTACTGTTTGCGGACAGAAAATACGCTGGTTCGACAATATCCCGGTTGTCAGTTATCTGGTTTTACGTGGCAAGTGCCGCAGCTGCCGGACACCATACTCATCCTCTTATTTCTGGGTTGAGCTGATCTGTGGTTTATTGACTGCCATGCTGGTGGTCAAAACCGGAGTTTGCCGGCAGATCCCGGAAATAATTCCTGCCCGGATGCTGTTGATTTTCTTTGCGGTAACCTGTTCTCTTACCGACATCCGTTTCCGGGTGGTGCCGGATAAATTAACTTATGCCGGAATGTGTTTCGCTTTACTGACTGCGTGGGCAGTGCCGGAGTCATTTGACAGTACAAGCCGGTGCCAGGCCATACTGCTCTCGCTGGCATCCGGGGCGATCCCGGGACTGTTTCTGGCGATTTTTGCTGAATTCGGCAAGCTCTTTTCAGGCAAAAGCGTCATCGGAATGGGGGATGTGAAGTTTATCGCACTGTGCGGTATGCTTGTTGGATTGCCGGGAACATTTTTTGCACTTTTTGCCGGAGCTTTTGCCGGAGCGGTCTGGGGAATCGCTGTAAAACGGTCATTCAATGCCCAACTGCCTTTTGTCCCTTTTATCTCTCTGGCTGCTTTGGTCTGGATATTTTTTGACCGCTGGATTTTGAATTTTTATATGGTTTATTTTGCAAAATAAAAGTTGTTGTCTCATTTTTTTTGTGAAAAATCTTTCCTGCGGTGGTGCATTGCGGGCAATCTCCTGGCAAATCTGCGGACGTTTTAGCAGTCATGTACGATAGTACACTCCTGCTCATCCGCCTTGATTTGCCTGCGACCTTGCCTCACACTGCATCCACCGGTTGGATCGAACCCGTGTTTGCCGGGTTGACAAATCACAACTTATGTGATATATTCCATGCGTTAATAGAAATGTTTGTTTATAAGTTCCTGCTTGGGTTTTACAAAATTTGAGACATTATCAAATAAAAAAAGGAAAAAGAAAATGGCTGAAAAACGTGTACGTCCCTCATGGGATCGCTATTTTATGGATATTGCCCATGTTGCGGCAAGCCGGAGCAACTGCAGCCGCCGTCAGGTGGCAGCTGTTGTTGTACGGGATAAGCAAATAATATCCACCGGTTACAATGGAACTCCCCGAGGAATCAAAAATTGTTCTGACGGCGGTTGTCCAAGATGTAATTCAGATATTCCCAGCGGCGAAGGATTGGGGCAGTGCCTCTGCAGTCACGCTGAAGAAAATGCTATTGTGCAGGCGGCTTACAACGGTATCAGGCTGAAAGGGGCAACTCTCTATACGACCTTCAGTCCGTGTCTGCTCTGTGCCAAAATGATTATTAACGCCGGAATCGTTGAAGTGGTTTATCATCAGCATTATACGATCGATGATGTCTCTATGAAACTTCTGCATGAAGCCGGGGTTTCGGTGCGTTCCGTAGATGACTGCAATATGTGAAGAGTGTTCTTATTATTGATTTTCTGAAAATTCAGGAAGCAGTGAGATAAATTTTCTCACAGTGCCTGCGGAATTTTTTTTGTTCCAGACCGCCATGATCTCAACCGGGGGCAGGGGGATGTCCAATGCCCTGACGGTCAGCGGATGGGTAACTTCAATACAGCACGATTCAGGTACGATCGCTGCTCCGAATCCGGCTTTGACCATCGCCAGCATGGAGTGCTTGTTACGGGCATCCTGACGGAAATGCGGCGGCGGCAAGCCGTTTTCACTCAAGGCGGTTGTCAACTGATCGAATGCCGCCGGATTGACCTCTCTGGCAAAAAGAATAATATCCTGATCGCACAAATCTTTCCGGGTTATTTTTTCTTTTTTTGCAAGTTTATTGCCTGTCTGCATAACCATTCGGTAATTTTCCCGGTAAATCATCAGGCTTTCAAAACCGCCGAGATCAATGCCGGATGGACGTATGAATCCGACATCGATAGTCCCGTCATGCAGACAACTGAGTTGTTCACTGGTCTCCAGTTCCCGCAATTCCAGTTTTATATCCGGCAGATTTTTCCGGCACCGTGCCAAAACCTGCGGCAGGAATGTATTTAAAGCCGGTTCATTGTAACCTACTGCCAATTTACCGGAAGTACCGGAGAGCATTTGCTTCAGACGGTTGCGGGCAAGCTCGGCACGTTTTAATACCGCCTCAGCTTCGGAAAGGAAAAATTCTCCGGCTTCGGTCAATTTTACGGAACGGCTGGTACGGTAAAAAAGTTCTGTTTCCAATTCATCTTCCAGTTTTTTTATTGCAGTACTCAACGGCGATTGGGTCATATTCAGTATTGATGCTGCCCGGCGGAAATGCAATTCCTTTGCCACCGTAACAAAATAGTACAGCGATGTCAGCTCCATTGATTTTTCCTTTTGATGATTGATTTATAAAAAGTTTCAATTAATATATATTGTGATGTTGCAAAAATCAAATTCCTCTGCTATTTTTATTAGGTATAAACCTGAAATTTTTACAAAAAGGTGAAATCATGATCAAGAAAGACGTTATTACCGAGGCCATGTACAATGCGATCCGGCTCGGTGCAACCAAAATGCCGCCGGATATCCGTAAAGCTTTGCAGCTGGCTCTCGCCGAAGAAACTGACCCCATGGCCAAAAAACATCTTGAGGTAAGTTTGCAGAATGCAGACATGTCAGAAAAAGGCAACGGTCTGGTCTGTGCCGATACCGGTTTCCCGATGTTCTTTGTGCATGTGGGCAAGGATGCCTGTGTCGAAGGATCTTTCAGCGTCATCCAGAAGTGTGCCGAAGAAGCTACCGCCCGGGCAACAGCAGAGTGCTTCCTCCGTCCGACGATGGTTCATCCTCTTTCCAGAAAGAATCCGGGAGATAATATCGGTGCCGGAATGCCGAAAGTCGAGATTATTTTTGACCGGGAAGGAGACGGTATCGAAATCATTGCTGCCCCCAAAGGCGGCGGATCTGAAATTTTCGGTACTTTCTACAGGATGCTTTTCCCTGCTGACGGTGAAGCCGGTATCAAGAAATTCGTCATTGAGTGCATCAAAGATGCCTGTTACGCCGGAAAAGTCTGTCCTCCGGCTATAATCGGTGTCGGTATCGGCGGTACTGCCGATCTGTGCATGGCTATGGCAAAAAAAGCGGCACTCCTCCGTCCGATAGGTGTGCATCACTCCGATCCGGAAGTCAGCCGTCTGGAAAAAGAGTTGTATGATTCTGCCCGTCAGCTTGGCATCGGCCCGATGGGATCCCGTGGAATCAATGCGGTTCTGGCGATAAATCTGGATGTCGCTCACACCCACACCGCAGCATTGCCGGTCGCAGTTAATGCCCAGTGTCTGGTAGGACGCCGCTGGATCGCCAAGATTGATGGAAATGGAAATATTGACTATACCGGAGAATTGAAATGAGAGATATCAAACTGCCAATGAGCGAAGCGGATGTTAAATCACTTGAACTCGGTGAAATGATCACTGTCAGCGGCTTGCTCTTTACCGGCCGCAGCCGTTTTCATATCCGCAGTGTTGAAGATAACATTTACCCTGATCTGGATTACGAAAAGATCAACTGCTTTTTTCACGTCGGTCCGGTAATGCGTCAGACCGATGACGGTTGGGAAGTGGTCAGTTGCGAACCGACCAGTTCCATCCGTTTTGAGCGTTACGGAGCCGATGTGGTCAGGAAATTCAAACTGCGTACCCTGATCGGCAAAACTACTATGGGCCCGGCAACAGCCGAAGCTCTCAAAGAAGTCGGAGGCGTTTACCTTTCCAAAATCGGTTTGAGCGGAAATGCCTTGAAAGAGCAGGTGAAAAAAGTCCACGATGTCTATTTCCTTGAAGAATTGGGAAAAACGGAGTGTTCATGGGTGTATGAAGTGGATCACTTCGGTCCATTCTTCGTCGCTATCGACGCCAATGGTCGCAACTATTTTCAGGAACTGGCAAGAGATGCAGAAAGCAAAATGCCGGAAATCGAAAGACAGTTGGGTATCCCGGAAGATTATACTTTTACCGAGGTGAATGGATGAAAAAGCAGAGCATCCGTTATCTTTCGTTGTGCGGCTTGCTGGGGTATGGTTATTCGCTGTCAAGCTTAACCAATGCCCTGCAAGAAGATTTGGATTTTGTCGGTGTCGATGCCGGTTCCACTGATCCGGGGCCGTACTATCTGGGCAGCGGCAAAGGTTTCGTAAAAAGATTGCAGGTCAAACGGGATTTGGAACTGATCCTGCCGGAAATCAAAAAACGCAATATCCCCTTGATCATCGGCAGTGCCGGAGGTTCCGGGGCGGCTCCTCATGTGCAGAGTGTTTTGGATATCATCAGTGAGATTGCCAAAGAAAAGAGCCTTGAATTCAAAACGATCATCATCTACTCCGATTTGAGTAAGGCATTTTTGCATCAGGCTGCTCAAGGACATATTTTTCCCTGCGGAGGAGCTCCGGAATTTGTCCCCGGAGATGTTGATTCATTGAGCAATCCGGTCGCTCAATTCGGAACGGATCCGATTATTGAAGCTCTGGCAAAAAATCCGGATGTCATAGTTGCCGGCCGATGCTGTGATACTGCTGTTTTTGCATCTTATCCGATCGCTCACGGGTTTGATCCGGGATTGGCTCTGCATGCTGCTAAAATTGCTGAATGCGGTGCTTTGTGTGCCCGTCCGGTAGGTGCAAATGATTCACTTGTCGTAGAGATCGGAGATGGATTCTTTACGGTTGAGCCGCCCAATGAGGCGAGAGTTTGTTCTCCGGAATCGGTTGCTGCTCATTCACTTTACGAACAGCCCGACCCAAATTGTTTCTATGAACCGGAAGGGAAGATCGATTTGAGTGCCTGTACATTTGAGCAGATTGCTCCCCGTAAAGTAAAAGTTACCGGCAGCAAGTTGATCCCCGCAGATAAGGCGACCACAAAACTTGAGGGGGCTAAAAGGATCGGTTTCCGGGCTTTGACTATTGCCGGATTACGTGATCCGGCGGCAATCGCCCATCTGGATGAAATAGAATCCAATGTCCGACAATCCGTTGCCGAATCAGCCAATTTTATCAAAGAGGGCGAATACACTTTGCGTTTCCTGCGTTACGGTGTAGATGCTGTGATCGGGAAAAATGAACCTGCCGTGACTTTGCCCAATGAGGTCGGTCTGGTTATTGAAGCGATCGCTCCGACTCAGGAAAAGGCTGATGCTTTGATCGGTCTTGCCCGTTCCAAAGCATTGCATCAGAGCTTCCCCGGACGTAAAGCGACAGCCGGTAATCTGGCATTCCCCTTTTCGCCATCGGATTTTTCCGGCGGAGAAGTTTATGAATTTGCCTTGTACCACCTTACTGATTTACCCTTGTCATTTAACGTTGAAGAAATGGTGATAAAATGAAACTTTACGATGCAGCATCTGTCTGCCGCAGTAAAAATGCGGGACCGTTTCAGGTTACCGTTGATTTGATGTTTCCTGATAAGGAGAGTTATCAGCGGGTATTGTCATCTCCGGCTTTCTGTGTGGAGAAAATCGGAGAACTTTATCACACATCTTCTGAAAAGATCCAGATAAAACCCTTTGAAAGAATTTTGACCATAAAAGTTGTTCTGCCCCGCAGTGCTTCATCCGGCTCCCGCCTTGACAGCGATGTTTACGGCAGTCAGCAGCATTTTCCTCTGGGAGCATTGGAAATCTGATTTTTTTTCAAAACTAAAGCCGCATTGGAAAACTTTTTACAGTATCCCGATGCGGCTTTTATTTGTTTATACGGTGGTTATGACGATCTGCAATTTGTAAAATCCGTAAAATCAATGTATATTAAGAACGCTTAAAATAATCTGTATATAAAAGTATCAAGAAAGGTATTTTATGATCAAGTTCAGGGATATGTGGGATAAGACGAAAAACTTCATGATCAAATATGATTTTTCACAAGTTATGGGTTTTTCTTTTTTCAATGGACTTATTTGGATTTTAATGTCGATCGCATATTTGCATTTTATAAATCTTCCCGAATCGACCTGGGGAGGTCGTATATATTCAACGGTCTTTGCAATAGGACATTTGGGTTTGTTTTCCATTGGGTTATGGATCATTTTACAGCTTGTCCGTTTTTGCGGCAGGAAAACTTTCAGGATAACTGCAATAATATTGAGTACGTTGCTGATATTTTTGCTTTTCGCAGATATTGTCGTATATGCACAATTCCGCTTTCACATCAATATTCCCATGATTTCCCTTTTTTGTTCTCCTGCGGCTTTTGAGCTGGTAAGTTTTCCGCTTGTGATGATTTTGAGTTTAATAGTCTTTGTTATAATCGTTGCTGTTGCAGAATGGGGCGTGGTCCTGGTTACCGGAAAATTCAGATATCCGAAGTGCTGTATTATCTGTTTTTGCCTTGTGATTCTTTCATTTCTTTCGTTCAATGCCGCTCATGCGTGGTTCGCATTCAACGGAACCCGGCAATATTTGATCCGTACAGATGCATTGCCTTTAAAATTTGCCATGACAGCAACCAGATTTTTTATGCGTCGAGGTTACACTCCTGAACAGCAAATCCAGACATCTGTCACCGGAAGTGTAATGAAATATCCTCTGCAAAAGTTGAATTTTCAGCAGCCGGGAAAAAAGAAGAATGTAATTTTGATTCTGGTTGACAGTATGCGCGCGGATATGTTCAATCCTTCAGTGATGCCTAGATTGTATCAAATGTCGGAAAAATTGCCCAGTGTTAAATTTATGCAGCATTTTTCCGGTGGTAACTGTACCAAAACCGGAGTTTTCAGTTTGTTTTACGGAATACCCGGATTCTATTTTGATCAAGCATTCCGCTGTGGTTCAGGAGCAGCAATCATTGATTCATTTATTGCAAATGATTATGATATAAAAATCTTTTCCAGCGGCACGCTGGCATCCCCGCCATTTAACCGCACAGTTTTTGTAAATGTCCCAAATATTAATCCGCACGTACCCGGAACAACAAAGTTGGCGAGAGACAAAAGCTGTTTTAAACAATTTTCCAAATTTCTTAAAGAACGGAATAAAAATAAACCGTATTTTGCATTTTTATTTCTTGACGGATTGCACGGCAATTCGATAGAAAAAGGTTTTAAACGTAAATTCGGCAGCACAATGACTCAGGTCAATTATCTCAACATCAGCAACGATGAAAAAAGCAGAAACGAGCTGCTTACTTTTACCAAAGATGCAACCAATTATATGGATTACGCATTGTGGAAATTCTTTAAAGAAAATAATATCAGCGAAGAAATTGCCAGAGATACAGTGGTGATAATCACCGCCGATCACGGTAACGAATACGGTGAGACTCAGATGAAAAACTGGGGACATAACAGCAATTTTGCAAAATATCAAACCCAGGTGCCTTTGGTGATTTTCGGTCTTGACCGTCCAGCCCAGACTGTTAATTACCGGACAAGCTCACTGGATGTTTCTGCCACTATTATGCAGGATGTGCTTGGATGCACCAATGATATTGCTGATTATTCGCTTGGCAAAAACCTTTTTGATCCATCACCCCGGCCGTATATCATATCCACCAGTTATCTTGAAACGGCATTGATTTGCGAAGATAAAGTTTTTGCGATGACAGTTTATGGGATAATGCAGGAATATGATTTGGAAGGAAACTTCATCAAAGCATCAATCCCTCCGGAAGGGATGAAGTACCTTTTAGATGCCATGGCGAAATACTCCAAATAAGATATTCTGACATGTTGAAAGCTGCGGCAGTTGTTGAATTTGCTGCAGCATTGTTAATTTCAGTCTGCTCAACAGATATCCCGGACGTGACTTGCATCGTATGACAGGAATGCACAAAATCCGATAATTTTGCACAATAAAAAGCTGCTGCAAACATTTTTGATATGCCTGCAGCAGCTTTTGGGGTTATATATTGTTAAAAGTTTTCTGCAATGTAATCAATGGCATTGCGGAAGAATTTAACACCGTCTCCCTCTTCCGGAAGTTTGCCGGTAGTCGCTTTGACTTCGGTCCAATCCGGAGCGTTGAAAGGTGACAGGAAAGCTTCCGGGTGAGGCATCAAGCCGAATACCCGACCGGTCGGATCGCAAATTCCGGCAATTGAATTGATCGAACCATTGGGGTTCGCCGGAAATTCTGTTGCGACAGAACCGTCGGCATTGGCATAACGCACCGCGACCAGATTGCGGTTCTCGATTTCAGCGAGGACTTTGGCATCGGCCACAAATTTACCCTCACCGTGACGCAACGGCAAACGAACAATGTCAATCCCTTTGGTGAAGACACAAGGGGAGGCAGGATTGGCTTTGAGACGGCACCAGTCATCGCGAAATACGCCGGAATCATTGTGGGCCAGAGCCGCAGTCTGGGTAAAGTAATCTCCATCCAGTGCCGGAACCATTCCCAGACGGGTAAGAGTCTGGAAACCATTGCAGATACCGATGACCAATTTGCCGTCATCGACAAACTTCTGCAGCTGATCACGCAGATTGAATTTTACCCGGTTGGCAAAAACAGTTCCGCTGCCGAGGTGATCTCCAAAAGAAAATCCTCCGATAAAGGTGAGGAAATGGTATTTTTCCAAAGTTTCTTTACCGGCAAGCAGGTCGTTGAGGTGGATCAATTCCGGAGTGCTTCCGGCAAGACGGCACGCAGCAGCAGTCTCTTTTTCACAATTGAGACCGAAGCCGGTGATGACGAGGGTTTTGATGTCAGATTTTTTCATCTTCATCTCCAATAAGTTTTAGGTGTGATAATCAGCATTGATTTTGACATATTCATAAGAAACATCGCTTGCCCAAACCCAGTATTCAGCATCACCTTCATTAAAATCACAGGTAATGGTGAATTCTCTTTCTTTTACCGTGGCAAGCAGATCAGCTTCCGGAGTTCCGGCATCTCCGCCGTTTTTGACGACCGGAACGTCTCCGAAATAGATATCGCATTTTTCGGCAGTAAATTCAGCTCCGGAATATCCCAGAGCGGCGACTACCCGCCCCCAGTTGGGATCATTACCGAACCAGGCCGTTTTACAGAGCAGTGAATTACCGACAGCTTCTGCTGCAAGTTTTGCATCTTTTTCACTGCGGGCGTTGATGACTTTTACCTCAACAAATTTAGTTGCTCCTTCGCCGTCAAGAACCATGCGTTTGGCAAGATTTTGCATGAGTGCGAGCAATGCTTCTGCAAAAGCTTCTTCATCTTTTGAGTCAGGAGCGATTTCAATACCGGAAGCACCATTGGCAAGAAAGAGTACCGTATCATTTGTACTCATATCTCCATCCACCGTGATACGGTTGAAAGAGTTGTCGGCATTGACCGCCAGAATTTTCTGCAGCTGCTTTTTGGAAATTTTTGCATCGGTAGTGATTATACAGATCATCGTCGCATGCGGTGCGGTCAAGTGAGGATCAATCATCCCGGCACCTTTGGTCATCGCTCCGATGCAGATGCTTTTTTCTCCGAATTTGACTTTTACTGCAGCCGCTTTCGCTACTGTGTCTGTCGTCATGATTGCTTCAGCCGCAGTATTACCGCCGTCAGCGGAAAGGGCAGGGACAGCCAGTGCCACACCCTTTTCGATAAGCTGCATATTCATTTGTACACCGATACGTCCGGTCGATGCAACGGCGACGGCATCCGCCGGAATGTTCAATGCATCGGCAGCAATTTCGCAACTCTGTCGTGCCGCAGCAAGTCCGGCTTCTCCGGTACAGGCATTGGCATTGCCGCTGTTGATGATCACTGCTTGCAGAAAATCGCTTTCCCGTACTCTTTGCTGACAGACTCTCACCGGAGCTGCGGCAAATGTGCAACTGGTGAATACTCCGGCAAAATCTGCCGGTTTTTCACTGACGATCATCGCAAAATCCGGTGCCCCGGAACGTTTGAATCCGGCAGTGACCCCGGCGGCAAGAAAACCTGATGCCGATGTAGGCGAACCGTTTTCAATAAATTCAAAACTCATTGATCTCTCCTCCAAAGGTGGCTTTTACGTTAATGGCTATTCCTCCGCGGGGACGGAAACGTCCGATCACTTCAGCTTTTCTCGGAGCACAGGTTTTTACAATGGCATCCAAAAGTGAATTTACCGATTCTTCATGAAAGATATTGGCATTGCGGAAACTGTAAAGATAGAGCTTCAAAGATTTGCTCTCAATGCAGAGTTTGTCGGGAATATAACGGACGGTGATATGACCGAAATCAGGCTGACCGGTAACCGGACAAAGTGAAGTGTATTCCGGACAGTCAAATTCAATAACATAATCCCGGTCGGCATAAAGATTGTCAAAACACTCCAGTTTTGCTTCTCCGGGGTGTTTCGGATAGTTACGCTCGGATGCGGAAAGCAGTGTAAGCTTGCCGAATCTGGTATTATCGTTTTTTTCCATAGATCAGAAATACTCCTTGAGTGATTAATTTTTCGCAAAAGATAATATAGCACCGCTTCGGAACTCTTGCAAGGTTGAAAAAAAGGGGTTTTCGGGTTATATTATAATAAATGCTGAATTTTTACAGGATTTTTATACAGAAACAAGAAAGGTCAACGAGGTTTTGCCATGGATCAGCAGATTGACGGCGGGGATAATTCCCGCCCTCCGTCTTGTGTGGAAAAAGTCGCATTTTCGATTTTTAAGTATTTCCCTTACGGCGGATTGCAGCTTGATATGATGCGTATCGCCAAAGAGTTTGTCCGCCGGGGAATCAAAGTTGAATTGTTCTGCATGGATTATGATGCGGAAGATGCCCCGCCGGAAATAACATTCCGTACACTTCCGGCAAAAGGCTGGGCTCAGCATACCCAAGCCCGCAATTTTGAAAAACAGTTGGCACAAGTCTTGAAAAACGAAAAGTTTGACGCTCATATTTCATTCAGCAGAGTGTTGCCGGCAGATTGGTACTTCGCTGCAGATTTTCCGGTCGGAGATGATGCCAAACGCTCTCTCTTTCAAAAGTTGTCTCTCCGTTACCGTACTTTTGCCGCTATGGAAAGAAATCTTTTCTCGGTTGACAACAGGACAAAAATACTTTGCAGCACAATACACCAGCAGGAGATGTATCAGAAATTGTATAACACTCCGGCTGAACGTTTTTTTCAATTGCCGCCGGGAATTGATGAAAGTTTTTCCCAAGCGTTATCCTTGAGAAGCAAAAGAGATGTGTTGAGAGAGAAACTTGGGGTAACTGATGATGAGAATTTACTCATTCAGGTAACTTCCGCTTTCAGAACCAAAGGAATAGACCGGTCTATCGCGGCATTGGCCTCTCTGCCTGAAAATATCCGCAGCAAGACTCGTTTGCTGATCGTCGGCAGGGGAAAGTCAGCACCGTATGCGAAATTCGCTTCCCGTTGCGGGGTAGGGGAGCAGGTGATTTTTGCCGGAGGCAGAAGTGATGTGGCAGAATTGATCGCCGCATCTGATCTCATGATCCATCCCGCCCGTAATGAAGTTACCGGAACGGCTCTACTGGAGGCTCTCGCTTGCGGAACCCCGGTCTTATGCAGCGGAAATTGCGGTTTTGCAAAATTGGCCAAAGAATCCGGAGGTGTGGTTTTGCCAAGACGTTTCAGACAAAAAATATTGAATCGTACATTAATGGTTCTTTTGTCAACTCCGGGAAAATTATCCGATTTACAGATGGAAGCGGAAAATTACGGAAAAAACGGTGATTTTTACCGGCGGGCCAAAGCCGCAGTGGAGTTGATAACAGGAATAACAGAATAGTGTGGAATGGCACGAAAGGACTCTTCGTATGAATCAGACAGCAAAATTGGCATGGAGAGAAAGCGACACTCCTGAAGAAATCGCAGCAGCACTCCGTTTATTGGAAGAAGAATACCCCATCTCCGAAGGGGGCAGGGGACTGAAGTTGAAATTCAGGAAATTGAATGACGCTGAAAACGTTTCCCGGGTGGTTCGCAACCGGGGAGAGGTCACCATAGAATATTCCACTTTATCCGGAGCATTGCGTGGAGTTGGTTCCGCACTTGCAAAAATAGACGGAGAAGAACGCACCTCTTTCAGTAAACTTGGAATCATGCTTGACGTTTCCAGAAATATGGTCATGCGGGTCGAACACTTCAAAAAGTGGCTTCGCAGATTGTCTTTGTGCGGGTGTAATGAAGTGCTTATTTACAGCGAAGACACCTACGAATTGGAAGACGAACCGTTTTTCGGTGCATACCGGGCCCCATACACCATTGATGAATTGAAAGAAATGGATGATTATGCCGATGCTCTCGGAGTTGAATTGGTCGGATGCATCCAGACTCTCGGCCATATGGAGCAACTTCTCCAGCATCGCTATTACAGCTCAATAACCGATTCAGAAAGAATCATGCTGGTTGATGAACCGGAGACGGAAAAACTCATCCGCAAGATGATTTCATTCTGGTCGTCAGCCTTGCGAAGCCGCCGTATCCACGTCGGCATGGATGAGGCTCACGGTCTGGGCAGAGGAAAACATCAGACTCTGCATGGTGCGGAAAATGAATCCGCATTGATGACCCGGCATTTAAAACTTGTTTCCGGGATCTGCAAAGAAAACGGTCTGTCTCCGATGATATGGTCAGATATGTTTTTCCGCATGACCAATCCCGGACATGAGTACTATGACTATACGTCTCCATTTCCTGCCGGATTAAAGAAAGAAATCGATCCGGATACGCAGTTGGTCTATTGGGATTACTATCATACGCAGGCATCTGATTACCGCAAAATGATTGCCCGGCACCGGGAATTGGGCAGGGAGCCGGTCGTCGGTTCCGGGATTTGGACTTGGACGAGATTGTGGTATGACCACCGGACAACAATGGAAACTGCGTTGCCGTGTATTGATGTCTGCCGGCAGGAAAAAATTTCCGAATTGTTTTTTACCATGTGGGGAGATGACGGAGCTTACTGCAATTATGATTCCAGTCTGGCAGGTATTGTACGTTGTGCAGATCTGGCATATGGCGATCGGGACGAGAATGACAGTGCTGACCGTTTTGAGGCAATTTGTCACGGAGATTACGGAGCAGTTATTGCCGCTGGCGAGATCCACGCAAAAATCAAAGATGATTTTGAAGTACTTTCTCCAATGCTGATGTGGGACGATCCGTTATTGGGGAAATATTTTGACAGCTGCAAAAGAGCCGATCCGGAATTTGACCTCGCTTATCTGGATGAGCTGGATGATATTCTCTGCCGGATCATGCCGGCTGCCGAGAACCGGAATGCCGGAGATATCGGCTATGCCGTCGATCTGATAAAATTTCTGATGAAAAAACTTGAATTGCGTGGTGCTTTGGAAGCTGCCTACGATCTGGGGGATCGTCTGGCATTGCGGGAATTGGTCACGACAACGATCCCGGCTGCCATTGCCGCATTGGTTGAGGTGGATGCCGGATTCCGCCGCAACTGGCTGCAGTGTGCCAAAGCTCACGGCTTGGAGCGTATCCAGATACGTAACGCCGGACAATTGGCCCGTCTGGAAGAACTCGCCGTCAGAATCAGAGAGTATCTGGATGGTACGATCGAAAGGATTGAGGAACTTGACGAGCGTTTACCTCACTCCGTTGTGCCAGAGAAAATGAATCGTTACAAGGAAGTTTCTGGTGGATCATGGATAAACTGAATCAACTTTTTCAGCAGGCGGAAACGTTTTTTCAAAATGTTCCCGGTGAAGAAATCATTTTTGCCGATAATTTAATTGATGCTTTGCGGTCGTATCATTCGGATAAAACATTGATATTCTCCGGTACTCATTACGCAGATGAATTGAAAAAGGCCGGTTTTTCAGTATGGTGCGGAGTGGAAGCTGAGCCATGTACTCAAACCGTTGAGAAAATGGTACAGGTTTTGCGTTCTTCAGTTCCGGAAACGGTCATTGCCGTCGGAGGCGGCAGTGTACTTGATGCGGCAAAAGCAGCTTTACTGATGGTTGAAACCGGTTGGTCTTTGGATGAGCTTTTCGGAGTCAATAAATGGAGCAGTGCCAATCCCGGAAAAGTATTGCGGCGTTTGATCGCTGTCCCGACGACCAGCGGAACAGGATCTGAAGCGACACCTTATTCCAATATTGTAGTCAAAGATGCCGGAGTTAAGCGTTTGATCGTTGAAAATCAAAGCGTCCCCGCAAAAGCGATCATGATCCCGCAATTGACCTCGTCGATGCCTTGGAATTTGACCAGAGCGACCGGGTGTGATGCATTGGCTCATCTGATCGAAGGATTTTTGAATGTTGGAGCAGACAACAATCATCCGTTAGCGAACCTGTGGGCAAAGTGCGGTATTGAATTGATTGCCGCTGCATTGCCGGGAGCCTTGCAGAAAGATGACCTTTGCCGCAAGGCAATGGCGTACGCTTCTTTGCTCGGCGGTATGACCATCCGTTTCAAATCGACCGGTTTGCCTCACTTATGCAGTTTCTCCTGGTTCGGCAGGATCGCACACGGGGATGCTGTGGCAATCTTATTGCCGGAGTGTTGGAGATACTATCTGGCAAATCCGGCAGTAAGAACCAGAACGATGGAATTGAATGAGGTTTTCAAGGGAACTTCCCCCGAAGAAGTTATCTCTTCCTACGAAGCATTTCTCGATCTTGTCGGTATGCCCGGTGGATTATCGGCATGGGACGGAATAGATGCGGCCCTTATTGAAAAAACGGCCAAAAGCGGAAGTCAGAATAAAATGAAACTGGAATTGGCTCCGCAGCCGGTGCCGCTGGAAGAAAGCTATGATATACTGAAAGCAATTTTGAAATTAAGTTTATAATGGTCAAAAAAGGAGAATAAAAAATGATTTATGTGATCGCACGGATGGAACTTAATGAGGGGTGTAAAGATGCCATGCTCGCTGTTTTAGAGAAAACAGTGCCGCTGGTTCTCTCTGAGGAAGGTTGTATCATGTACACCCCCTGTCTGGATGTGGAAGAAGATAAAAGCGAAAAATTCCTCACCATTGTGGAAGCATGGAAAGACCGGGACGTGCATCGGGCTCACCTTGCTGCTCCGCACATGGCTGAATTCCGCGAAGCAGTGAAAGATTTACGAAAAGGCTGTCAGGTTGAGATCATCGCTCCGGCACTGTAACAAATTGAATACGGAGCAATGGTATGAAATCAGGGATCGAGGTTGATATAAGCAAGTGCATTCATTGTGCTTCATGTGTCAAAGATTGCATGGTCAAGGCTTTGAAATTCAATCAGGACACCGGATTTCCGGAGATGGTTGCAGACGGAGTAAAGCTTTGTATCAATTGTCAACATTGTCTGGCGGTTTGCCCCGCAGGAGCATTGTCTGTCAATGGAGTTTCTGCCGGAAATTGTCATCCGGTTGGAGCTTTGCCGGACAAA
Source organism: Lentisphaerota bacterium (assembly GCA_015061685.1). Taxonomy (GTDB): domain Bacteria; phylum Verrucomicrobiota; class Lentisphaeria; order Victivallales; family Victivallaceae; genus UBA1784. Next base: position 61,846 of record SUWD01000002.1, read on the forward strand.
GAAGCATTTTTGAATCTTATCCGGCAACGCAGAAGTGTACGGCGTTTCAAAAAAGAGCCGTTAAATCGTGAAACTCTTGATATTCTGAAAAATGTTCTGCATTGGACTCCGACCGGATGCAACGATCACCGGCTGCAATTTTTTATTGCCGGTAAGGAGGAGATCGCCGAATTCCGCAAAGTCAGCGACCGCTGGCTGCGTTTTCTCATAAAAAGCGGATTGATGAGTTTGCTGGTTCCGCGTTACCGGCGGTATTTTGATTATATTCTTTCCGGAGCTGACATCATTTACCGGGAAGCTCCGCATCTTATCGTTGTAATGGCTCCGGCGAAATCCCCATGCTGTAAAACAGATCAGGTCATTGCTCTTACTCAATTTGACCTTATGGCTCAAACTCTTGGTGCAAGCACCTGTTGGTGCGGCTTTGCTGAATATGCCTTTCGCCTGATACCGCAGCTTCGTAAAATGATCAGCTGCCCCCGCGGATACCGGATCGGCGGAGTAATGCTTTTCGGTAAGCCGGCAGTGAAATATTTTAGGGCAACGCAACCACCGGAATTCATTGTCAGGGAAAATATTGTTGGCAAATAATTTTGCAAAAATCCGCATTGTTGGATGTACTATTTCCGACGGTGCGGATTTTTGTAGTGCAAGCATGTTGAATTTCTGCTTATAATGCCTTGAAAAAAAGTGCTTTCCAATATATATTATCCCCTGACAGATGAATTGGAATCATTAAAATAAGCAAACAGGAGAAAAAATATGACTTTTATGGAAAAACTTTCTGCAGCCATGCAGAAAAATAATTCGTTGGTTTGTGTCGGTCTGGATCCTGCAATCGGTAAACTTCCGGAGTGTATCCGCAACCGTCCGGATGCAATTTATGAATTCAACTGCCGTATCGTTGATGCCACCAAAGATTTGGTTTGTGCCTACAAGCCGCAGGCAGCTTATTATGCCGGTCAGGATTGCGATGAAGCTCTGAAAGAAAGTATTCTCTACATCAAAAAAACCGCTCCGGAAGTGCCGGTCATTCTCGACGTCAAACGCGGGGATATCGGTTCAACTGCGGAATATTATGCAAAAGAGGCCTTTGAGAGATATCAGGCCGATGCGGTCACCGTCAATCCTTACATGGGGTTTGACGCAGTGAAACCTTTCCTTGACTATGAGGACAAAGGTGTTATCATCCTTTGCCGCACCTCAAACAAGTTTTCCGGAGACCTGCAGAATCTTGTCGCTGACGGCAGACCTCTGTATGAACATGTGGCATTGCTGGTAAAAGATAAATGGAATACCGCAAAAAATGCCGCTCTCGTCGTTGGTGCAACCTATCCTGAAGAGTTGAAAGCCCTCCGGGAATTGTGTCCGGATATGCCTTTCCTCGTCCCCGGAGTCGGAGCCCAGGGCGGTGATGTGGAAAAAGTTGTCAAATTCGGTTGTACTGCCGATAAATGCGGAATCATTGTCAACTCCTCCCGCGGAATTATTTATGCCTCCAAAGGAGAAGATTATGCAGAAGCCGCCGGAAAAGCGGCATTGGAACTGCGTGATCAGATCAATTCATACCGGTGAGCATTTATGAACGAAGTTGCAGAAAATACGACACTTCCTGTGATTGCCATCGTCGGCAGACCGAATGTCGGAAAATCCAGCTTGTTCAATGCCGTAGTCGGGCGTAAGCTCGCCATCGTGCATGAAATGAGCGGAGTTACCCGGGACAGAGTTTCTGCCGATGTACGTTGGCAGGGACAGATGTTTACGCTGGTCGATACCGGCGGATTGAATACCCTTGACAACATGGAAAAAAATGTTGACTTCTGGGACGCCGGTATTACTGAACAGGCTCAATGTGCCATGGAAAATGCCGATGTATTGATCATGGTTTGCGACAGTCAGAGCGGTTTGACGCCATTGGATCAGGATGTTGCCCGCCGCATAAGACAGTTGAACAAGCCGGTTTTTCTTGCTGCGAACAAGTGTGATAATGATGAGTGGAAAGATCACGCTTCTGAATTTTCTCAACTTGGATTCGGCAATATCTATCCGACTTGCTGTACCCATAAAGGCGGAGTCAATGCTTTGATCGATGCTGCTCTGAAAAAATGTCGCAGGGTGTCGATCGCTCAGGCAACCAGAAAAAACGGGTTGAATATCGCCATCGTCGGCAGACCGAATGTCGGAAAATCAAGTCTGGTCAATGCCTTGCTCGGAGAAGAACGTTTAATGACCAGTCCGATCGCCGGAACGACCCGGGATGCGGTCAAAATCGAATTTGCCATTCACAATAAGAATGGTGAAAAAATTCCGGTTCAGCTGGTTGATACCGCCGGATTGAGAAAAACCGGAAAAGTTGATAACGTCGTGGAACTTTTCAGCATTATGCGGGCAAAAAGTGCCATCGACCGGGCGGATGTGGTCATTATGGTGCTGGAAGCAGGATTCAATAAAGTAACTGCCCAGGATCGCAAAATTGCCGCTCTTATCGAACAATCCGGACGCTCATGTGTCATCGCCGCAAACAAATGTGATTTGTGCAGCGATGAGAAAAAAGAAGCTTTGCTGAAAGAGCTTTACAAAACGCTGCCCGGTTTGAATTTCGCTCCGGCAGCCTTTATCAGTGCCAAAGAAAAACGCGGCTTGGATAAGCTGGAAGAAGTCCTCGCTCTGGTTGCGGAAAATCTGAAAACCGAAATCACCACCGGCTTGCTCAACCGGGTACTGACCAAAGCTTTTGAAGATACCCCGCCACCGGTGATCAAAGGAATTCCCTTAAAGCTTTTCTACGCTTCTCTTGCCGGTGTCCGTCCGGTTAAAATCAAACTTTTCGTTAACCGGGTGGAATCTGCCGCCGGTAATTATTTAACGTTTCTGAAAAAACGAATCCGGGACAATTTCCCTCTGGAAGGGATCCCGTTGGATATCGAAGCTGTTGCCCGTCCCAAGAAAATAGAAAGCATAAGACGGCACAACACTGCCGGGAAAAAATAAGTTATTCAAAGCAAAGGATAATGACATGGATAAGCAACAGGAACTGGAAATCAAAATTTTTATTGCTCAGGAGTTGGAAAAAGGCACCAGCCTTTCTGATATTCAGAATATGGTCAATGAGAAATTCAGTCAGAAAATGACTTATATGGATATACGTATTCTTGCATCTTCTCTGGATATCGATTGGCGGTCATTGGATCCTAATGCGGCAAAACAGGAAGAATCTGCTGACGAGGCAGCTGCTCCCGAAACCGATGCCGGGACGGATGCCGTCAGCGAAAAAGAAGCGGAAAATACTGATGCTGCCGGAGCAACCGTGGTCGAAGTCAGTCCGATCGCCCGCCCGGGAATGATGTTTTCCGGTTCGGTCAAATTTGCCTCCGGTTCAAGTGCAGAATGGTATGTGGACAATATGGGACGGCTCGGTCTGGAAAATCTCGTCGGAGAAAAACCCGGTCAAAGCGATATCGAACAATTCCAGATCGAATTGGACAAGGCTGTCCGCAAAATGATGGGACGTTAAACTCTAAAAAACAAGAGGATAAAATACTATGGATGACAAACTCAAAAAACAACTCAATTCCTTTGATGCAGCGGAAAGAAAAGCTGCTTTGACGGAAATCCGCAAAAGCTTCTGTGCATTCAATATGCATTGCCACAGCTTTTACAGTTACAATGGTTACGGCTATTCTCCGAGTATGCTGGTATCTCTTGCCAAAGAGTTGAATTGGCGGGGGATCATGCTGGTCGATTTCGATGTATTGGACGGCGTGGATGAATTTCTTGCTGCGGCAAAGTATCTTGGTGTAAAAGCTGCCGCCGGTATGGAAACCCGGGTTTTTGTTCCGGAATTCGCCGACAAAGAAATCAACTCTCCCGGTGAACCCGGTATTGCTTACCACTTGGGGTGCGGCTTTACTTCATCTGCGGTGCCGGAATCACAAAAGGCTTTCGCCGCCCGTCTGCGGGCAGGAGCAGCCAGCCGTACCCGTACTCTGGTAGAGAAAGTAAATACCCTGCTTACTGAAACTGCCATTGATTATGATGCCGTTGCCAAAGAATTCACCCCGGCCGGTAATGTTACCGAGCGTCACGTCTGCTGTGCTTACCGTGTCGCCGCCGAGAAGAAATTTTCCGGAGCTGAACTTGCAGCTTACTGGGAAGAAAAAATCGGCAGTTTTGAAGCTGATCCGGTAAAAATGGAAGCTCTCATCCGTTCAAAAACCATGAAATCCGGCGGCGTCGGATATGTCAAAGCTGATCCGGAAAGCTTCCCCACTCTCGAAGAAATGAACAATTTTACAAAAGCTTGCGGAGCTACTCCGACGATTGCCTGGCTCAATGGCTTGTCGGCCGGTGAAAACGATGTCGATGCTCTGCTTGATCTCCATCTGAAATATGGTGCAGGGGCGGTCACTTTGATTCCCGATCGCAATTGGCGTGCCGCTGATCCGGCAAAGAGTGCCAAACTTGTTGCCGAGTTGGATCGTTTTGTTGCCGCTTGCACCGCCCGTAATCTCCCATTGCTGGCAGGAACGGAGATGAATGCTCCCGGACAGCTGCTCAACGATGATTATACCATTGACCAGCTGATCAAGCATCTTGATGTTTTCTGTGCCGGAGCCGATGCTTTCGCAAAATAATATAAAGGATAAAAAAATGAGTACTTTTGTCGGAATCGGTCTTGGTCCCATCCAGACCGGAATTTTTCTCGCAGGAGCCGCTAAAGGCGGTTTTGACCGCATCGTTATTGCTGAAGTCAACGAACAGCTTAAAGCTGCTGTGAATGCCTGTCATAGTGTAACGGTCAATATTGCTGCTGCTGACCGGGTTTATACCGAAGTTTACAAAAACGTTGAAGTTTATAACCCCAATGATCCGGCTGATCAGGAAAAATTGATCCAGGCTGCTGCTGAAGCTTCAGAACTGGCAACCGCACTTCCCAGCGTAAAATTCTATGCTTACTGTGCCCCCTGGCTCAAAGCAGGTTTTGCTCTCCAGCCGGAACGCACCCGCTTTTTCTATACAGCAGAAAACAACAACCATGCCGCTGAAGAGCTGGAAAAAGCCATGGGAGTTAAATTCCCCAATACTTATTACCTCAACACTGTTATCGGTAAAATGAGCGGTGTTGTTCCTGCTTCTCCGGATCGTCCGGGATTGGCTCCGGATGCCCCCAACGGTCATCTGGTTGAAGAATTCAGCACCATCTATATTTCCAGCTGTCCCGGCATTGAGAATCGTAAAGTTCAGTCTCTTTTTGTCAAAGATGATCTGTTCCCCTTTGAGGATGCCAAACTTTACGGACACAATGCTACTCATTATCTGCTGGCTACTCTCGGAAAAGCCAAAGGTTGCACAACAATGGATGAAGTTCGTGCCTATCCTGAATTGATCGAACTTGCCCGCAAAGCATTTTTTGAAGAATCCGGCACCGCTCTGGTAAAAAAATATGCTTCTCTCAATGATGAGCTTTTTACCGAAGCCGGATTCAAAGCTTACGTTGACGGCTTGCTTGTCCGTATGACCAATCCATTCCTCAAAGATGCGATTGACCGCATCACCCGCGACCCTGAACGCAAACTTTCCTGGGATGACCGGGCAATCGGTACGATGCGTCTGATCATGGGGCAGGGAATCACCCCGGAATCATTTGCCAAAGGAGCCCGTCTGGCGGCTCTTGAATGGGCCGATGGTGCTGATGTCAAAACCAAGCTTGCGGAATTGTGGCCGCAGCCTTGGGGAGATGAACACAACCAGCTCTGCAATCTGCTCGGATTCTGAAAAATGTTTCCATAAAAAAGGCCGGCGTTTTTGCCGGTCTTTTTTTGGGGGGGTGACTCATACATTCACAATCAGACTCTCTGCCGCCTTTTATGGCGACAGGAGAGATCTTGGATTGTGAATGCGAAGTGGCACCATCGGGAGAAGTGTCTCCCGAACCCTCACGCACCGGGATAAATCCACGGTGCAGCTTTCACGCAATCTGCAATACTTCTCAACTTCTCCGTTGTCGTCGGCGAAGTGTATTTCTTAAAGAAAACTTTTGAGCAAATAAAAAATGTATTAAATTACTCAAGCAGAAACTTTTTTCTCCCTGAAAAAACAAGAAGGGGCGTTGCTTACCTCTACAACAAGGTTTTGCAACAGCCCCTACTACTTGATTATGCAGTGCAGGTGGTATTACATCAGCATACCACCGTCAACATTGATCACCTGCCCGGTAACATAATCCGAGTCCGGAGAGCAGAGGAAGCAGACAACATTGGCGACGTCTTCGGGTTTGCCGCCGCGTTTCGCGGGAATGATGGTCAAAAAGGCATCACGGGCAGCCTGTGGCAGTTGGGCGGTCATATCGGTTTCGATATAGCCGGGGGCAACTGCATTGACCTGAATATTGCGGGCACCGAATTCCTTTGCCGTGGTTTTGGCAAGAGCGATGACACCGGCTTTACTGGCGGAGTAGTTCGCCTGACCGACATTACCCATTCTGCCGACGACAGAAGCAATATTGACGATCTTGCCGGCACGCTGTTTCATCATCGGACGGACTGCGGATTTGGTGAAGTTGAAAGTACCTTTGAGGTTGACCGCGATGACCGCATCCCACTGATCTTCGGTCATCTTGAGCATCAGGGTATCTTTGGTGATACCGGCATTGTTGACCAGAATATCCAGTCTGCCGAAATCATTGACTACGGCGGAAACGGTTGCTTCAGCATCTTCAAATTTTGCCACGTTGGCGGCATAGGCTTTGGCTTCAAAACCGGCAGCGTTGAATTCATCAACGGTTTGCTGGGCAGTTTCCAGCAGAATGTCAACAATTGCGAGTTTTGCACCTTCGGCGGCGAGACGGGCACAAATAGCTTTACCGATGCCGCGGGCACCACCGGTCACGATGGCGACTTTGCCTTCAAGTTTCTTACACATCTTTTTGCTCCTTTTGTTGGATTTGGGTTTATATGTTTAATTCATTACGGTTTTGTCTCATTGCTTCATAAAGAACGATGCTGGCGGCATTTGCCAGATTGAGACTGCGGCTGAATTCTCCCGGCATCGGAATCAGCCACATATTATCACGGTAATTTTGATAAAATTCTCCTGGCAATCCGGCAGATTCCCTGCCGAAAACCAGATAATCACCGATTTGATATTCTGCGTCAAAAAAGCTTTTTTCTCCGTGAGTGGATATAAAAAACATTCTTTCCGGCTTCTCTGCGTCAAGAAACGTTTCCCAATCCGGATATATTTGCGGATTGAGGTGCTGCCAGTAATCCAGTCCGGCACGTTTCAAAAATTTGTCCTCCAGAGAGAATCCCAATGGTTCAATCAAATGCAGACGGCAATTCGTGGAGACTGCCAATCTGCCGATCGTCCCGGTATTCTGCGGGATTTCCGGCTGAAAAAGAACTATATTGAATGATGTCATATTATCTCACCCGCCGCATTTTTGCCATAAAAAGAGCATCGCAGTCTCCGTCAATGCTGTCAATACGCAGCATCCCCGGAGCAATTTTCCCATTTACCGGATTTTCAAACGGATCAAGTTTGTATTCATCGTGCCGGGATAGGAACTTCTTCACAACCGCACTGTTTTCCTCATCAAAAAGTGAGCATGTCGCATATACCAGAACTCCGCCGGGGCGTACCGCAGAAGCATAATTTTCCAAAATACTCTCCTGAACCGCAGATAACTCCGTAATTTCCGCTTTGTCAAGTTTCCATTGGGCTCCGGGATTACGCCGCCATACTCCGGAGCAGCTGCAGGGGGCATCAATCAAAACTCCGTCAACCTGATGTTTTCCCTTCCATGGTCCGCCATCATGGGCTTTGGTCATGATGTTGGGGAATCCGGCTCGCCGGGCACGCAACCGCAGATCATCCAGTTTGGCAGCTCTTATATCTCCGGCAACAACACATCCTTTGCGGTTCATCAGTTGAGCTATATGGAGAGTTTTGCCTCCGGCTCCGGCACATGGGTCAAGCCATCTTTCGCCGGGTTTGGGGGCGGCGACGATGCTGACACATTGGCTGGCGAGATCCTGTATCTCAAATTTTCCGGCTTTGAAGTTTTCCAAAGTGTAAAGATTGATTTTGGCTCTGACTTCTGCTGCCCCCGGGATTACCGGGTGAGGGGATACCAAAGCATTGCAACTGCGTAATTCTTCAAAAACACTTTCCGGATCATCGCTTTGGATCCTTATCCACATCGGTGGACGCAGAGAGAGCATTTTTAGAAAATTTTCCTTATCCAGATTATCCGGAAGCATCTCTTTTATCCAGCCGGGTAAAAGATCAGAATCCTGCAATTTCAAATCACAACCGAAATAAACTGCCATCTGATTGGCTCTGGCACAGGGATTATTCAACGTGTGCGGTAATTGCGGCATGGTACATGCTTCGGCAATAGCTGCGGCATTTGCCTGATTTCCGGCAATGAAGCATCCAGCCATAAGCAGAGCTGAAAGCTCTTTGCCGGTCAGCCGGATATTTCCGGATTCGACTTCATCCCGCCGGTTTTCCGGCAGATACTGCCGGAGAAAACCCCAAAAACGCAGCGAAGCATAAACTGTTTCTGAAATAAAGGCACGATCACGAGAACCGCAACGCCGGTTTTCTCTGAAATACGCTGACAGAATCCGGTCAGCAGGCATCTTTCTGCCGAATCCCGAAGCAAGAACTTTTCTTGCTCCGTCATTGAGCAGATTCAATTGTGCCCGGAATTTTTCCGGAGCAAGCTGTTTTCTGTTGTTCATTTCTTTCATAATGCCTATTAATATAGTACGTTTCTGCTGTTTTGTCCACAAAAATCTGTAAAAAAACGCATGAATACTTGAAAAAAAACACCTTGAATGATATTATAAGGTGTTTTGATGTTTTTTTTCAATAAAAATCTTCGGAGTGTTGAAATAAATCTGAATTAAAGTACGTTAAGCAAACAGAACGGTGTTCGGGGTGATTGTTTTTTTGTATTTTTTTACAGGAAAACCATTTTATATAATTCATAATTAACCAAAAATAGAAAGGAGACTGGGAAAATTATGATGCCATTGTTGGGGGCCGCCATGCGGCAGGTCGAGATCAACCAGGCTGGAATGAGTGCTTTGGATTGGTCTATTGTCATCGGACTTATTGTTGTGTTGGTGGGGACATTGATTTATTGTAACCGCTACATGCGTAACGCTGCCGACTTTTTGGCGGCAAACCGTTGTGCCGGACGGTACGTTATGAGTATTTCCGAGGGGGTTGCCGGATTTGCAGTGATCAGTTCGGTCGCCACTTGGGAAGCTTTTATGAAGAGCGGTTTTGCCAGTACCTGGTGGGCGATGATCAACGCTCCTTTCGGCTTGGTTTTGTCTCTGGTCGCATGGGTGACTTACCGTATGCGTGAAACCCGGTGTTTTACGCTTGCACAGTTCTACGAAGTGCGTTACAGCCGTAAATTCCGTCTCGGAGCCGGTATGCTTACCTTTTTGAGCGGTGTTGTCAACTATGGTATTTTCCCGATGGTGTCGGTGAAATTTCTGATGGCGATGGGCAAAATTCCGCATCATGCTGAATGGCTTGGGGTGAATTGGAATATTTACGGGCTGCTTCTTGCTTTCTGTATCGGCATGGGGGTTCTTTTCGGAGCTTTCGGAGGTCAGATTGCCATCATGGTTACCGACTTCATGCAGGGTATTTTCTGCAATGCCGCATTTGTGGTATTTATTTTCTTCATTTTTAAGCTCGGTGATTGGGATGTTTCAGGTGGTTTGATAAGTTGGGATCAGATCGCTGAAAGTTTGAATAAAACTCCGGGTTATTCTCAGATCAACCCCTTTGAGAACACCAAGACCAGCGACTTTAATATCTGGTATTACCTGATTGGTTTTGTCAGTTTGTTCTACAGCCGTGGCGGATGGCAGGGTGCTGCCGGTTATGCTGCTGCTGCCAAATCTCCGCATGAGAGAAAAATGGCCGGACTTCTTGGTACCTGGCGTGGATTGGCACAGGGCTTGATGATCATGCTTTTCCCCTTGGCAGTTATTGTCATCATGTCCAATAAATTTCCGGAATTCGCTGAATTGCAGAGTGTGATCAATCAAAAACTCGCTTTGATCCCCAATGCTACTGAACGTGGACAGGAACTTGTTCCGACTGCCCTTTCATTGCTCATGCCTTCCGGTCTGCTCGGACTTTTTGTGGCAGTCATGTTTGCCGCAATGCTTTCTACTGATGATACTTACATGCACAGTTGGGGTTCTATCCTCATCCAGGATGTTATCATGCCTTTTAAGAAAAAACCTTTCACTCCGAAACAGCACATCTGGGCTTTGCGTCTGGCGATCGTGGCGGTCGGTATTTTCGGTTGGTGCTTCAGTTTCTTCTGGGTTCAGGAAACCCCGATCTACATGTTCTTCAGTATTACCGGAGCTATCGTTTCCGGTGCCGGTCCTGCGATCATCGGTGGTCTTTACTGGAAACGGGGTGGAACAATCGCTGCGTGGGTCAGCTATATTTTTGGTGCTGCCAGTGCTATTTCCGGCATCGTTATCCAGCAGACCTGGGCATCCGGACTTGCCCAGTGGCTTCTTGATCACACCGGCTGGCAGTGGGTTGCCAATAATATGACTTCCTTCCCGGTCAATGGTCAGTATGTCAACTTCTTCAATATGGTTACCTGTACATTGCTCTATGTTATTGTTTCTCTTATTGAACATAAAATGGGTAATCCGGATTTCAATCTGGACAAAATGCTGCATCGCGGCAAATATGATACCAGTAATGAACACGTTACCGTGCAGAATAATGTCAACAAGTTTGACAAGATGCTGGGAATTACTCCGGAATTCTCTGTCGGCGACCGGTTGCTCTATTACTCCGCAATTTTGTGGACGGTTGTCTGGTGTATCGTGTTCCTGGCTTACACCTCGCTCTATTTCGCCGGTTCTCTTACTGATGAAAGCTGGTTGAAATTGTGGCACATCAAAATTTATATCACCTTGATTCTTGGTGTCGGCTGCACGATCTGGTTCCTTATCGGCGGTATCGTTGACGTGGTCAGACTTTTTCGGGATCTGGAACGCAGTAAATTGGATGATTCCGATGATGGAAGCGTCATTAAAGATGACGAAAAAGAAGCTGCAAAAGCATAAAATTTCAGAATCAGCCAGAGGCGGCGGGAAAAATCCCGCCGCTTTTTTTATTTCCGGTATTGATTTAACCGTATAGGTGTGATATGTTAATAGAAATGTAAAAATCAGGTGTTGAATATGTTGAAAATCGGCTTTGACAGTGAAAAGTATTTGGCAGAACAATCTGCCGCCATTTTGGAACGGGCAGGGAAATTCGGAGATAAACTCTATCTGGAATTCGGGGGAAAATTGATTTGTGATTTTCACGCCTCCCGGGTGCTTCCCGGTTTTGATCCGGATGCCAAAATCAAATTGCTCCAGCGGCTCAAAGATAAAGTGGATATCGTTATTTGTATCTATGCCGGAGCTATCGAAGAAAAGAAAATGCGGGCTGATTTCGGTCTTTCCTACGATGCCGATACCATGCGTACTATTGATGATTTGCGGGATTGGGGATTGGATGTTAAAGCTGTTGTAGTTACCCGTTACCGTGATCAGCCGTCGGTAAAAGGATTCATCAACCGTCTGTCCCGGCGGGGAATAAAGGTTTACACCCATCGTCCGATAGAGGGTTATCCTACTGATGTGGAAACTATTGTCAGTGAGCGTGGTTACGGAGCGAATGAATATATAGAGACTGATCGCCCGATCGTGGTTGTGACCGGACCGGGACCCAATTCCGGAAAAATGGGAACTTGTTTGTCTCAAGTCTATCATGATTTTCAGCGTGGCATTAAAGCCGGCTATGCGAAGTTTGAAACCTTTCCGGTATGGAGTCTGCCTTTGAAACATCCGGTCAATGTTGCGTATGAAGCGGCAACTGCTGATTTGGGCGACATCAATATGGTTGATTCATTCCATTTGGAAGCACGTGGAGAAACTGCGGTCAATTACAATCGTGATATTGAGATCTTTCCGGTTGTCCGGCGGATTTGTGCCAGAATCATGGAACCGGAACAGCTTTATGTTTCTCCCACGGATATGGGCGTAAACCGGATCGGATTTGCCATTACTGATGATGAGGCAGTGCAGGTTGCAGCCCGTCAGGAGATTATCCGGCGGCACTTCCGGGCAATGCGTAACTATGCCGAGGGTGAAGTAGATGCTTGTGTCCCGGAACGGATCAAGCTGCTTATGGATGAGCAGGGAATAAAAGAAACTGACCGTAAGGTTGTTCTGCCTGCCAGAAAAGCTGCTGAAGAAGCGATGAATAATCCCGGCAAGTATGGACATGATAATATTTTTTGCGGGGCGGCATTGGAGCTGCCGGATGGTACTGTCATTACCGGTAAAAATACTCCATTGCTTCATGCCGCATCAAGTTGCATTATAAATGCTATCAAATATCTTGCCGGTTTGCCGTCAGATTTGCATCTGCTTTCTCCGCAAATTATTGAGTCTGTCGGCAAATTGAAACAGAATGTTTTTGCTGAAAAACAGATTTCTCTGGCTTTGGTTGAAGCTTTGACCGCATTGAGTGTCAGTACTCCCTCCAATCCGGCTGCTGCATTGGCATTGGCTCAGCTTGAGAAATTACGCGGTTGCGAAATGCACATAAGCCATATACCGCCGGTCGGAGATGAAACCGGATTGCGAAAACTGGGGATAAATCTTACCAGTGAACCGGTCTTTACCAGCCGCAATCTTTTTATGGAATGAATTTTTACTCTAATATAACTACCAAATCAGAGGTGAATTTTATGAATAAGATCCGAGTCGCTGTTTTCGGTGCTTCCGGTTATGCCGGTGAGGAGTTGCTCCGTTTACTGCTGCGTCACAATCAGGCGGAAATTGCCGCTATTACTTCCCGGAAGAATGCGGGAGAGCCGGTTTCAACCGTGTTTCCCCGTTTTACCGGTTTGCCGTTGAATTTCATCGCTCCGGATGAAGCAATGAAAAATTGCGACTTTGATGCGGCAATTTTGGCTCTGCCTCATGGTTTGGCTACAGAGTTTGCCATTCCGCTTCTGGAAAAAGGGGTGAAAGTTTTCGATATCTCTGCTGATTTCCGTTTGAAAGGTACTGCGAAGTACAAAGAGTATTACAAAGCTGACCATCCGGCACCGGAATTGCTTAAACAGGCGGTTTACGGTCAGCCGGAAACTTATCGTGAACAGCTGAAAACGGCTGATTTGGTCGCTTGTGCCGGTTGTTATCCGACCAGCAGTATTCTGCCGACGGTTCCGCTTTTACGCAGTAAGATCGTTTCTCCGGAGGGAATCGTTGTTGCCAGTTGTTCCGGGTGTACCGGAGCCGGACGCAAGGTCGATCTGCCGTACATTTTCCCTGAATGCAATGAAAGCATTAAAGCCTATGCTCCGGTCGGGCATCGGCATTTGCCGGAAATCGAGCAGGAGATGGCTTTTGCCGCCGGAGTTGAGGAGATCAAAATCAACTTTATTCCTCACCTTGCTCCCATGAATCGCGGTATCAATTCCACCATTTTGATGAATGCAATGCCGGGATGTACGCTGGAAAAAGTCGGCGAAGTTCTGGAAGAAGCTTACGGTAAAGAGCAGTTTGTCCGTGTGTTGCCGGCGAAACGCTGTGCTGATACCAAGTATGTTTTTATGACCAACTGCTGTGAAATCGGTTATTTCTTTGATGAACATACCAATAAGGTTATTCTGACCAGCTGTATTGACAATCTGACCAAAGGTGCCGCCGGTCAGGCTGTTCAGTGCATGAATATCCGCTTTGGTATTGACGAAGCAACCGGGTTGCTCTGATGACTGAAGTCAGGTTGATCAGCGAATTTTCCGGTGATATGCTTGAGCGTATCGCCGGTTTTTACATTTCAGCCGGATGGTTGTCCGAGGGGGATGATACATCTTTTTTATTGCCTGCTCTCAACGGATCCGCATTGGTTGCCGGTGCTTTTGATGAAAATGGTGTGATAATCGGTTGTGCCAGATGTTTGTCTGACGGTTGTTCTGACGCCTACATTCAGGATGTTGTAGTCGATCCGGGATGCCGGGGGCAGGGGATCGGCAGTAAACTGATTTCCTGCCTTGTGGATGGATTGCGGGCAAAAGGTGTTGATTGGATTGCCCTGGTCGGGGAACCGGGGACCGAAGGATTTTATCAAAGGATCAACTGGGAGAAAAAAACTGGATTTACCCTGTGGAAGTGGAAGAATCTGTGATTTTTTTCAAAGTATAATTTGAAATCACAGTAAAACAGAATTATAGTATGGCGGGTTCAAGATCGGGGATGCAGCACGCCTGTACGCAAATTCTCCTCTTCATAATTACTCCTCGCAGGCGTACTGTTGATTACCGGTCTTGAACTTTTTATTTTATGGAGATTTTAAGCTATGAAGTCCAAATCATTGCTGTTGATTGATGCTTACAGTCAGATATTCCGTTCTTTTTATGCAATCAGATTATTGACAAATTCACGCGGTGAGCCGGTCAATGCGGCTTTCGTTTTTACCAAATTATTATTGCAGTTGGAAAAAAATCACGCTTCAGAATATGGTGCTATGCTTTTTGATTGCGGAAAAGTTGCATTCAGACTGGAGCTTAATCCGGAATATAAAGCCAATCGTCCCCCTATGCCGGATGCTTTAAAATCCCAAATCCCGCTTATCCGCCGGATTGCGGAAGCATTCGGATGGGAGCTTATTCAATGTGAAGGGTATGAGGCGGATGATCTGATCGGCGGATTTGCCGTGAAATATCAGGACATGCCGGTAAAGATCGTCAGCAGTGATAAAGATCTTTCGCAATTGATAAATTCGCATGTCAGTATGTTGATCCCCGGCGGAACATCTGTGGGGGGATTTGAACACCGTGGTGTTGATGAGGTTTTGAAAAAATTTGGTGTAGCTCCGGAAGATATGGTGGATTATCTTGCGTTGTTGGGCGATGCTTCCGACAATATTCCGGGAATACCGGGAGTCGGTCCTAAAAGTGCTGTGGAGATCATTAAAACTTTCGGCAGTGCTGACAAATGGCTGAATGATCCGGCATGTATTGATCCTGAACATAAACTTGGTAAAAAATTGCTTCCTCATTTGGATGTTGTCCGGCGAAATCGGGAACTTATCCGTTTGCGGACAGATTTGCCGGAAACTGTGGATAAGGATTTGCCGCCGGTAAAGAAAGATCCGGATTGGCAGCTGATCGCTGAAATTTGTCAGGATAATCAGTTCAAAAGCATATTGAAAGAGCTTCCTTCGTCTCCATCTGTTGAAACATCTGTTGAGTCGGCAGAGGATTTTGGAGAACTTTTTGCTTTCGCATCAGAATCGTTGAAACATGAGAAAAAATCTGCAAAAGTAGAGAAAAATGAACCGGAAGAAATCCAGGGGGAACTTTTTTAATGCCGCAAATATTGCAAAATCAATGATTGTGTGGTATATTAAATAGCAACATTAGTATTTTATTCTGAAAATTTACAGAGGGGATATCCTTTAACTATGGAAAAATTGATAAACAGTTTATCACAAGCTGAGCTTACTGTTTTGAAAAACGAATTGGAGGCTGAGTATTCTGAATATGCCAGCCGCAATCTGGCTCTCAATATGGCTCGCGGCAAACCATCCGGCGAATTGTTGAATCACAATATGGATGTTTTGGAGACTTTGGAGAATCCTTTTGCTGCTGATGGGACCGATGCCCGTAACTACGGTATATTGGAGGGATTGCCGGAAATGCGTAAGTTTTTCGGCGAGGTTTTGAATCTCGATCCGGAGAGGATAATTGTCGGCGGCAACTCCAGTTTGACTTTGATGTATGATTCTATTGCCCGTTTGTTTATTTTCGGTACTTGCGGATATCCGGCATGGAGAACCTTGCCGAAATTGAAATTTCTCTGTCCCTCTCCGGGGTATGATCGTCACTTCGCCATTACTCAGGAATTCGGATTTGAGATGATTCCGGTGCCGATGACTGAAAATGGTCCGGATATGGATGTTGTTGAAAATCTCGTTGCATCCGATGAAGCAATTAAAGGTATTTGGTGTGTGCCTCTTTACAGCAATCCGCAGGGAGTTTGTTACAGCGATGAGACTGTGGCACGTCTCGGCAAAATGAAAACTGCCGCCCCTGACTTTAAGATTTTCTGGGATAATGCTTATGGTGTCCATCATATTTATGAAGAAGTGAAATTGGCGGATATTTTTGCGGCCTGTGAAGCAGGCGGCAATCCTGATCGAGCCTATTACTTTTTCTCTACCAGCAAGATCACTTTCCCGGGTGCCGGAGTGGCAATGATGGCTGCTTCTCATGCCGAGTGCAAAGAGATCCTCAAACGCATGGGAATCCAGACCATCGGCAGTGATAAGCTCAATCAGCTGCGTACTTTGCGTACGCTTAAAGATGCCCCGACATTGAAAAAGCACATGGCGGAATTGGCTGATATATTGCGTCCGAAATTTGAGATCGTTTTGAATACTCTTGATTCTGAGTTGCGGCAGGGGGGATATGCCAGTTGGATCGCTCCCAGAGGCGGATATTTCGTTTCTTTGGATACCATGGACGGCTGTGCGAAAAAGACTTTGGAATTGGCCAAAAATGCCGGCGTGACCATGACCGGAGCCGGTGCGACTTTCCCGTATAAAAATGATCCCAGAGATCGTAATATCCGCATTGCACCGACTTATCCGACCAATGATGAGCTGCAGATCGCAATGAAGTGTTTCTGTGTATGTGTTAAATTGGCTGCTGTTAAAAAACTTTGCGGGGAATTTTAATTTTTCCGGGAGAATGTAAGGATGATGTTTCCAACTGTTGAAAATGCGTTGCTGGTGGTTGTCGATATGCAGGCAAAACTGATGCCGGCAATGAGTGATAATGAGAATATCATCCGCCGTGCAGAAATTATGATAAGCGGTGCTGCTGAGTTAGGATTGGATACTGTTGTTACCGAGCAGTATCCCAAAGGACTCGGCAATACTTTGCCGGAATTGTCTTCCAAATTACCGGAATTGACTCCGGTAATTGAAAAAAGTGTATTTTCAGTATTCAAGTCGGCTGAATTCAATACTTTCCTTTCCGGACGTAAGCGGGATGTTTTGATTTTTGCCGGAGTGGAGATGCACGTTTGTCTTTTGCAGAGTGTTTTGGATGCTTTGGCAGACGGCTATGAAGTTGTTGTAGTTGCCGATGCTGTCGGCAGCCGGAAAAATTCAGACCGGGATTTGGCAATAGAGACGGCCCGTCAGGCAGGTGCCTGGGTGTTAAGCAGTGAATCGATACTCTTTATGTTGATGCGGGATTCTAAAAATCCCCACTTCAAAGCAGTGTCCGGGCTGATCAAATAAAAAGGATGTCATTATGGCTATTTTCAGCAGAGGCAAGTACTCAACCCTCAAAACCAAACCTAAAATGGTGATCCCTGACGGTTCCTGGGTCAAGTGCAAAAAATGCAGTCAGACATTGTATATTGAGAGATTGGAAGACAATCTTCAGGTTTGCTGGTGTTGTGGTTATCACATGCCCTTGCCGGTGAAAGAACGGATCAAACTTTTGACCGATAAAGATTCGTTTTGTGTCGAAGATGACAATTTGACTTCAGTTGACCGTCTCAAGTTTGTTGATTCTAAAAGCTACGCTGTCCGCTTGGATGAAAATCGGGCGAAATCCGGAATGAATGAAGCTGTTTCCTGCGGGCACGCATCTTTGAATGGCATCCCGTTTTTTCTTGGTGTCATGGATTTTAGTTTTATGGGAGCTTCCATGGGTTCGGTCGTGGGCGAACGGATCACCCGCATGATTGAGCGTGCCACTGAAAGAGAAGAGACTGCCGTTCTGGTTACTGCTTCAGGCGGAGCCCGGATGCAGGAAGGAATTTTGAGTCTGATGCAAATGGCAAAAACCAGTGGGGCTCTTGCCCGTCACCGTGAGAAGCGTCTGGGATATATAGTGGTTATAACCAATCCGACCTACGGCGGGGTATCTGCCAGTTTTGCCACCTTGGGAGATGTTATTCTTTCTGAACCCGGTGCGATGGTCGGCTTTGCCGGCCCCCGGGTCGTGCAGGAAACCACCAAGTCCGTTTTGCCGGATGGATTCCAGACTGCGGAGTTCCTGCTTGCTCACGGTTTGATCGACCGGGTGGTTGAACGTAAAAATTTACGAAAAGAATTAGCTTTTTTGCTTGACATTTTCAAGAAGAAGATATAAATTAAGTAATGCCGCAAGACGGACCTCGTGTGTTGTCTGAAGTGCCAACCGGGTCAGGTGGGGAACCAAGCAGCCCTACGCAATTTCTGACAGGCCATGAGTCATCTGTTTTGCGGTTTTTTTATTTACAGAAAGAGAGCTGCCGTTATGAGTATTTTGAGATTTGACGGACGTGCATGCGATGAATTGCGACCGTTGGTAATGGAAACTGATTATCTTTCCCATCCTTTGGCCTCCGTTTTTATTTCCTGTGGTAAAACCCGGGTATTGACCGCTGTTTCCAGTGAGGATAAAGTTCCTTCCTGGATGAAAAATCAGAAAGTTCCCGGTGGGTGGGTAACTTGTGAATATGGTATGCTGCCCTCCGCAACTACAGAACGATGCCGTCGTGAGGCATCTGTCGGTAAACAAGGTGGCAGAACGGTGGAAATTCAGCGGTTGATCGGACGCTCTTTGCGGATGGCGGTTGATCTTGAAAAACTCGGCGAAAGGACAGTTTATCTTGATTGTGACGTTATTGATGCCGATGGAGGAACCCGTTGTGCCAGCATCTCCGGAGCCGCTCTTGCTTTGGGAATCGGTTGCCGCCGGTTATTCACTCCGGCAGAAAACCCATTCAAAGAGTTGGTCGCAGCTGTAAGTGTCGGCATTATTGATGGCAATCCGATGCTGGATCTCTGCTATGAGGAAGATTCCAATGCCGAAGTCGATATGAATGTGGTAATGACAGAATCCGGCAATCTGGTCGAAGTGCAGGGGACTGCTGAGGGAGCTGCATTTTCCCGCAGTCAGTTAAATGAACTTATAGACCTTGCAGAACATGGATTGAAGCAGATTTTTGCCCGTCAGCGGGAAATTTTGGAGAGTATTCAATGAGTGAGTATCAGGTCATTGCCCGGAAATGGCGGCCGCAGAGCTTTGCAGATGTTGTCGGTCAGGAACATGTTGTCCGGACATTGCGGAATGCCGTTTCCAGCGGCAGGATAGCTCATGCCTACCTTTTGGTCGGTCCCCGTGGAATCGGTAAAACCACTCTCGCCCGAATTTTTGCTAAGGCTTTGAATTGCGAACAGCCGGTCAATGGTGAACCTTGCTGTAAATGTTCCAGTTGTTTGGAGCTTGCCGCCGAAAGAAGTCTTGATGTAATGGAGATCGACGCCGCCAGCCGCAATTCAACGATGGATATGCGGGAATTGGCGGAAAATGCGTTGACCCGTCCGGTGAATGGGAAATTTAAAATATATATCATTGATGAAGTTCACATGTTGAGCAAGGCCGCTTGGAACGTTTTGCTCAAGACGGTTGAGGAACCTCCGGCTCATGTGAAGTTTATATTTGCGACAACTGAAGTTCATCAGGTTCTTCCCACGATTATTTCCCGGTGTCAGCGTTTTGATCTGATGCCGATACCGACCCGTCTGATTGCTGAAAGATTGCAGTTGATTGCCGATACGGAAAAAGTTTCGATAAATCCGGCAGCTGTCAATGCGATTGCCCGGGCAGCCGAGGGAGGTATGCGGGATGCCCAGTCTCTGTTGGATCAGATGATCGCCTTCTTCGCTGCAGGAGATGGTTCTCAAATAACAGAAGAACAGGTGCTTTCTCTTTTCGGTTTGACTGACCGGGCAGATCTTTATGCGGTTTTGCAGGCAATGCTGCTGAATGAACCGGGGAAAGTTGTTTCCCGGATTGCCAATCTTGCCAAACGCGGCAAAAATCTGGAAACGTTGTTTGATGATCTGCTTCATGCTTTGCGTGCAGTTCAGTTGTGTACTATTATGGCAGATCCGTCTGATTTGCTGGATGAATCTCCTGAATCAATGGTAACTTATCGTAAACTGGCTCAATCTGCACCACGGGATACTATTCAGATTTTGTTGGAAAATGTTGCCCCGGTGGGCAGAGTTCTCCATGATGCGTTGAATAAGCAGGTTTATCTGGAAACTGTGCTGCTTAAAGCCATGCGGGAAGCTCATGCGGTAAGAATCGGTGATATTCTCGCCCGCTTGAATCAGCTTCGCAGTGCCGGTGAATTGAAATTTATAGACAGTTTGCCGCCGGTAGAGAAAAATATTCCGGTTGTTCTTCCTGAAAAAACGACTGCTGACCGTGAAATGGTTGCTGTCCCGGTTGAAGTCAAACCGGTCGAGCCGCCTGTTGTTGCATGTGAAACGCAGGAGGTCAAACCGGTCGAGCCGCCTGTTGTTGCATGTGAAACGCAGGAGGTCAAACCGGTCGAGCCGCCTGTTGTTGCATGTGAAAAGCATGAGGCCGAAATATCGGTTGTTCCTGTCGTCGAAAAAGAGCCGGAAATTGATTCCGCTGCAAATGTCTCCTCTCAGGTCGTCTATGTTGAAGAAGAGGAATCTGAAATTCAAACAGCCAATACCGGTGATGAATCTGCTCCGGATTGTGAACCGGAAAATGGTGTTGAAAGCGATGCAAATGACGATGTGATATCAGAGGATATTGCGGCTGTCGAGTCTGTTCCCATCGTTGAAAAAGCTGCAGATAATGTTGTTGAATCAGTTTTTGAACTTGATGCCAATCCGGAGAATGATGCAGAAGTCGATGAAAATGGTGATATCGTTCCTGAATACAATATGGATGCTGAAAAGTATTCGTACCGCAGTTATAAGGAAGATAAATCTGCTGAATCATATACTCCGGACAGATTGCAGAAAAGTATTGCCAACGATCAACCACAGGCATTGACAGATGTCTTGCAATATGATCCGGTGGTAAAAGAGGCTGTTGATCTTTTCAATGGTTCAGTGCTTGACATTCACCGCTGACCGATTGAAAGAAGAGTGATTCCGCACATTGTAAAAGAAAGCATACGTATTATCCTGTTCATATTATTGGTAATTGTGGTGAATATATGAAATTGATGTTTTTGGGGACTGCTGCTGCCGAAGGGATCCCTGCATTGTGGTGTGAGTGTGAATATTGTGTAAAAGCGGCAAAAATCGGCGGAAAAGAGATCCGTCATCGTACCGGTTATTGGCTGGATGATGATACTGTTATTGATTTCGGACCGGACTTTTACAGTCAGAGTTTGACTTACGGCATTGATTTGCGGCAAATGAAACGGGTCCTTTTTACCCACGCTCATGAAGATCACATGTCGCCGCTTGAATTCGGTAACCGCCGAAATGGATTCAGTCAAGTTGGAAAAAAAATAGATGTCATATCTTCCGGTATCTCTTTCAAGCACATGCTTCAGGCAAACGGAATTGAATTTGCAGATCTCAAAATCAATCCGATCGTTGCACCCTGCGGGCAATGGGTTGTTTCCGGTGATGTCGAAGTAATGGGGATCCCGGCGGACCATGCTCCGGGGTTGGTTCCTTTGATTTTTCTGATCCGCCGCAAAGGAAAAACTTTGCTGCTGGCTCATGATACCGGGATGTTGAGCGAATCTGCTTGGGAAATGTTGAAAAACATCGAATTGTCAGCGGTTGTTCTTGAATCGACGGGTTCTTTGCGTTATCCTGAAATGGAGAATAACCATCTGGGAATAAATGGTACGGTCAGATTCCGTGACAGGCTTAAAGAACTGGGATGTGTTGCAGACGGCACGGTGGTATATGTTACGCATTTTTCCCACAATGGTCACGCAATGCACGATGAATTATGTGCAGAATTCAGCAAACACGGTATTGAAGTTGCTTACGATGGACTTGTTATAGAGTTTTAAGTGAACCGCTTACAATTTGTTTGCCGCAGTATTTTTTACTGAATTCTCCCGGGGGTAGTCCACAGTAACTGCGAAATGCTGTTGAAAAATTTTCCTGACTGGAGAATCCGGTTATCAGGGCAACTTCTTTAACACTTATTTTGCCTTGTGCAAGAAGAAATTTTGCTTTTTCCATGCGTATATTTACTAAATATTCGTGGAAACTTTTGTGCATTTTTTGCCGGAAAAGTCTGGTGAGACCGCAACTTGAAAGTCCGAATCTGGAAGCGATAGTTTTTATGGTAAGTTTTTTGTCCATTTCGGCAGATAATGTGTGCAGTATTTGAGCCAGAGGCTCTTTTTGCGGCACTTCACCTGAAATAATTTCACTTTCCAGTCGCTGGATAACTTCCATGCAAAATCCGGCGACAGTATCTGTTTTGTACGGGAGAGTGTCTTTGAAAAACAATCGGGCTTTCCCGATTAGCACCGCAATTTTACGAGCTTGAGATTCGCTTAATGGGATAACCGGACTGCCGGAAAGTCTGGATACAGAAAGACAGGCATTCAACGCATTGCCGGCAATAAGCAGATTTATTGATTTGCAGAAGTTTTCCGGTCCGCTTTTGTATTCAAAACTTACTCCCGGCAAAAAGATCACCAGATCATTTTTTTCGATCAGATAAATTTGCCCGCTGTATTTGGCGATCATGGAACCTGCTGTAATCAATTTTATAGTAAGATATTCCGGCATAGTTATGGCAGCCCGGTAGTTTTTTTTGATTGTTCCGCAGGATGTTGAGTTTATTGCAAGCAACGGTCGTTGTGTTGATTCTGCAGCATGGTAAAAATAGGTATAATCTGCATCCTGTTCTTTCAGAATTTTGGTACTGCTGGCAAATTTCAATTCATGTTCATACCAGAATTCCGGAGCAAGTGAAGATTTGTTATTTAATATCTGCATTTTTTTGCTTATTCATTTTCAAATATATTTTATCCGAAATCAAATAGAATATACATCCGGGAAGCTTGTTTTTCAAGTAAAAAAAGTGTAAATTTATAGCGCCGTTTGGAAATACTCCATTTAAGTCGAAAAATTTAGGAAAGGAAAAAACATGAAACATCATCCGCAAAGTAACTTCACCCTGATCGAACTTTTAGTTGTTATTGCGATTATCGCCATTCTTGCGGCGATATTACTTCCTGCTCTAAATTCTGCCCGGGAACGCGGCAGGACGGCTAATTGTATCAGCAATCTCAAGCAACTGGGAAACGTATCCTTGATGTATTGCAATGATAATGATGATTATCTGATTCCTGCCAAAGGGATGGAATCCAACTGGACTTGGTGGAGTTTGAACAGGATGCGTTATTATCTCGGAGAAAATTCTCAAGTTTTGATCTGTAACAGTGGCCTGCGTCCGGATGGTCAGGTGTTCGCCGGAACCACTTATTCCTACAATGTTTATATCGCCGGATGGTATGCCAGCGTAAGTGCAGAAACTATGGTCTACCGCAAATTGACAAAAATTTCCCGACCATCTGAAAGACCGCAGATAGTCTGTTACAGCAATCATGCCCAAACCAGTGCTTATCCGCTTTTCGATGAGTGGGTATTCCGTGAACCGAAAAATGCCGTCTCTCTCGCCAGGCATAACGGACAGACTTCTATTCTGTATGTGGGAGGGAATTGCAATAATTATACCCCGATCCCTTATGATTCAAAGATGACGACCGATGTCCGGCTTTACAACGACTGACAGAAGAAGGTATGATACATGAGAAAATTATTTTTGACAGCTCTTTTACTTTTTCCGGCGGCAATTATGGCAGAAAACCTGACCGCAGTTCCCGGCATGAAAGCCGATATAAAAGTTGAAGCATTTTACTATAACGGTCAGATCACTAAAGGGACAAAGACCAAAGTGGAGCGTTCCGGTTATCAGACCGATATGGAATTTTTCGGCGACACACGGCTCTTTGACGGGAAAAAAGACGGCGGTGTGATCACTACTTTTTTCTGGGGAAATCAACAGAAAAAAATCACCGTAACGATAGATTTGGGCAGTAACAGTCAACTCAATGAACTGAAAATTACGATCCCCCGGGGCAATACCGATGGCAATTACGCCGATACCTGTACTGTTTTTACCAGCAGTGCCGGAGTGAATCAAGACCAGTGGACACGGAGTATTTCAGTAAAAAATCCCTACACATCCTCAAAAGAAGCCCCGGTAAATTACGATTGGCAGATAAAATTTCCTGACGAAACCCAAGGACGTTACGTCAAATTGGAGTTCTATTCCCGTACTTCTCCAATCATGCGTATCAGCGAAGTCCAACTCCACGGCAAACGTCTTGAAGAACGTAAATTGCTGATCCCCCGTGCGTGGCGTTTCGAACCGGAATATGTAAAGGGGACCGTTGTGCAGAAATCCTACGGCAAACTTGGTTCAGCGATCTGGGTGAAACGCAATATTTTTGACATTTCTCTGCCGACGGAGAAAAAAACAAAGATCGCTGTTTGGGTCTGCTATATGGATAACGGTTTAAGAAAGCTGGAAGTAAACTGCAACGATCTTGACCGGGTACTTCCGGCGCAGACACCGGAAAATTATTGGAAATGGGAAAAAATCGGCGAATGCAGTGACAATAAATTCAATTTGAAAATGTATGCCGTTGACAGACAGCCCCCGGCAGTGGACAGCGTTATTTTCAGTGCCGATCTTTCATTTAATCCGAATAATTCTCCGCTGGAACTCCTGCAGGCAATACCGACAATTTCCGTGACACTCGGATTTGCCGACAAGCTCTATAAAAATAATCCGGATATCGCTCCTGATGAATTTGCCCGCGAAGTGATCGGACATTATAAATTGACTCCTCCGGCAGCAGTAAGATTTGTCGATGACAATGGTGCGATCCTGTGGAACGCCAAACCGATATTTCCGCTGGCGTTTTATCATATCGGGCAAAATGATCCCCGGGTACCGGTAACGATCAACAGTTTTATCGGTGGAACGGGGGAACGAAAACCCGGCGACCGGAAATTTGCGACTATCACCTCTTTTCATGCCATGTGGTTCGCCTACGATGCACTGGTACGCAAAGTCACTCCGATGACAGGCGATCCCAATATCATAATGCATTACATCTGCGATGAACCGGAAAATGTCGGAGTTTCCGGCAAAGATCTGCAACGCATGCACGCTCTGGTCAAAGCCGTCGATCCGACTCACCCCACCTTTGTCAATGTCAGTGCAGGAACTGCCGGAAATCAGAGTTTGATGAGAGTATCTGATCTGGTTGGAGTCGATCATTATCCGGTCCCCAATGGACGTTTATATGACATCGGTTATTCTGTGGATATGGCGCGGGTCAATTCCGGTGGACGCCCGGTGATTTTTGTAGCCCAGACCTTTGACTGGGGTGCTTACGGCAGAAAAAACAGCCGCTGGCCGACTCCGGATGAGATTTCTGTGATGTGTTTCCTGCCGATAATCCACGGCTGCCGCGGGTTATGGCTCTATGAATTTCCCGCACCGCAAATATTCAGCAAAACATATATAAAAGATGTCAATCCGCAGGCGTGGGAAAGAATCGAAAAAATCCTCTCTGTCCTGCGGAAAATCGAACCGGAACTGGTCGGCCCGGAAGCGGAATTCCCGGGAAAAATCTTTTCAAATGCTCCGCAAAACCGCCCTTTGAGCAGCCGTTTTGCGGTTAGCTCCGACCTGTCAAGTCAGGTTTTTATCGCCGTCAATTCCTGGCAGGATCCGGCGTCGATGACTCTCGAATTGCTGAACAAAAATGTCTCTCTCGAACCGATCTGTACTTTCGGAGTAACGCAGAAAGGCAATGATTTGAGTTTTGACGGATACGGCTGCGGAGTATTCCGGGTAAAAGGAGTATTGCCGTTGACGATCAGAGTTTTGAGCCGTCAGGAGGCTCTGCAGCAAACTGCCATGCGGTTGAAAAAAATTATCGGAAGACCGGAAATAAGTGTCAGCCTCAATGAAAACGTCAACTGGGAAAAAGCCATCGATCTGCTTGATTCGTGGCAAAGTCCCAAACGTTTTGATCAGGCAAAAATTATTGCAGCTGCCGATGGTTTGCATATCAGAGTTTTACAGCGTTTCCGCAAGGATGCTGTTGCAAAAGTTGTAAAACGTGACGGAGCTGTATGGAGTGATCCATCCATTGAATTGTTTTTCGGTAAATTGAATTCACGCAAATTTTGTCAGCTGCAGGTAAATATCATCAATACTCAGGCCGATCTCACAGTCGATATGAATTCTTCAAAAATGTTTGATCCGTCACCGGATTTTAAATGGGAAAGCAAAGTCAGCAGAAGTTTGGAAACTGCGGAATACACCATATTCATACCGTGGAAAAGCTTACGGCAAATGTCCGGCACCGCACCTGGAGAAACGATCGGATTCAATCTCGCCAGCAGTCATTCGTCTGCCGATTGGGCTGGATTATCCGGCGGCACTTATCTTAACCCCAACCGTTTCGGTATCATCAACTTCAAGAAAGTGAGCAAATAAATGAAACCACCTCTGCCATTTCAAGTAGCCCGTAATGGCATCAAAGTCGTCAGAGAAAATGACTGCGTACTGATGGAGTGCGGCAAAATCAGGTGGCGGTCTCCGATCTATACCTTTGATCCGTATGATGAAAGACCGTGGAGAGAAGCTTTGCAGTCGATGTATTCTGACGGAGTACGGCTTTTCAGCTTTCTCTGTCCGCTGACGGTGGTATGGAAAGAGGATGGCAGTTACGACTGGAGTTTGCTCGATGCACTGCACGATGAGATACTTTTTCTGGCTCCGGATGCCCTGCTGATGCCGAGATTGTTTCTCTCTCCGCCGGACTGGTGGGTGGAAAAATATCCGGAAGAAAAAATGAGTTTCAGCGGTCCGGAACCTTATATCCTGCCGATACATTACGGCAGTCATCCTCTGTGGAGAGATGAAACCCGCTTCTATCACGGTTCAGACAATCCTTCCATGGCTTCGGAAATATGGCGCAAAGATGCCGGAAAAGTGCTGGAAAATTATGTCAAACGGATGTGGAAGAAATATCCGGGGCATTTCTGGGGATTTCAGCCGGCATTCGGTTCATGCGGTGAATGGACAGTATATGGTACATTTTTCAATGGGAGGTTCGGTACTTTCGGTTTTGATCAGCCGACAGTCAAAGCATTCCGCAGCTATCTCGATCAGCGTTATCCTGGGGAAGATCATTCGCAATGTATGCCGCCATCCCGTCTGGAACGGCTCGCCACCGATTGCGGATGCTGGAAAATTCCGGAAAATCATCAGCTCTATCTTGATTGGTGTGACTTTCACGCCAAATTAAAATACGAGACGATGAATTATTTCTGTTCGATCATCAAAGCCAGCTGCCCGGTACCGATAATTACGCTGGTTTTCGGTGGATATCGCATGCAGACCGGAGCATCGGTGTATATGACGCATTTTGCCAAAACCAGTTTGGTACATCTGCTTGCTCAACCGGCGATCGATGCTCTCGCCACCCCGAATTGGTATGTGGCAAGGTGCAAAGGAGTATTCACGCAATCCGTTCCGGAAACCATAGCCAGACACAAACTTTTCATTACTGAAAACGATGTCCATGCCCGACCGCATAAAACATCAAGTCCGTACTTTCCGGAAAGCACGACTGAAGGAGATGAATTATTCCGCAGAGAT
The DNA here is from genome assembly GCA_015061685.1 of Lentisphaerota bacterium. Lineage (GTDB taxonomy): Bacteria > Verrucomicrobiota > Lentisphaeria > Victivallales > Victivallaceae > UBA1784. The sequence goes on from SUWD01000002.1 coordinate 89,480, forward strand.
ACCGCCTACAGCAGTTCGATCGGTTCCGGTTGGTACTGGTGGTATGATTTCGGCTGTTATGAATACCGTTCACGCAAAGTGCATCATGTAGTGCGCAGTGAGATCAAACGCATGGCAAATGAGCACGTGACCAGAAGAAAACGCCCGATGTGGGCTGTGATCATTGATGAGCGTTCTGACATGGTTACCGAGGGGGCATGCAGTTATTTCCGGCAGTTCAGGGAGTTTTGCAATCATTTGTGGGGCGATGAAACAGAGGCACCGGATGTACTGACACTCAACGATTGGTTGGAGCATGCCGCTGAAGATAATTATCGGCTTTGTATATTCCGGGATTCTTTTTATCTGCCGGCGGATATCCGCCGCAAGGTGCGGGCGACGTTGAATGAATTGAATATTTCTGCAATATGGTTTTATGCTGCCGGACAGATAACAGAAAAATCATTTTCTACAGAAGCCGCAAGAGAGCTTACCGGATTTTCTACTTCTGTATGGCAATCTCCGGCATCGACTTCGCTGACATTGCTCAATGGTAATTCTCCATTCACTTCGCAATTGTCCATACCTCTGGCCGCAGAGGGAACCGATTCTCTGGGATCAATATTTTTTCCGGTAGTATATCTTGATGATCCTGAGGCGGAAATTTTAGGTCAATTAGAGTCGTTGGAATTGCCGGGGATAGGTGTTAAATACCGAGGCAACAATGCTTTCGACTTATGGGCAGCTACTCCGTATCTGCCGCGAAGTTTTTGGGAAAATGTCCGGAGTATCTGCCGGGAAAATGAGAATATAAGTTAAAGGAAGCAAAAATGGGGTTTTTAAAAGAGCATCTTTGGACTTGGGGCTATGTTTTGGATAAAGTTCCCAGTGCTGCACCATTTACATTCGGCAGGAGCCGGTGCAGTCTGGAAACGCAAAGTGATTACCTGGGATCTGAAAAAACATTCTATATGAATACCATGTTCAATGAAGAATATATTATCTCTACTTTTACTGATCCGCCATGGGATCCGGAAGTGATCGAAAATTGTGTCAAAAACCGCTTGTCTGCTGTTCACATGGAACGGTTGAAAAATATGTCGGAGATCTTTTGTACAGCGGAACATTTGAACTATAAAGATTCTTCGGTAAAGATAGCTTATGCTTCTTTGAAGTATAAAAATATCAAAGGAATTCATTTTGATGATTTTACCCCGGAGCAGGGTGGTAAAATGCTGCCCGAAATCTATGATCTTATAAAGGAGATCAATCCCGGATTAAAAATTTCAGCAGTTACTTATACTCATCAAAAGGATGAAGAATTTATTCCGGCTGTAAAATATATTGATGTTTTTACTCGCTGGTGCTGGGTCCCGTCTCTGGATTATTGGGATCATCATGCAGAAGATATTTTCAGATTGCGAGATATTACCGGGGATGATAAAAAGATAATTCAAGGAATTTATATTCATGATTTCGGGTCAAGTGGCATGCCGGTGACTCGATGTCATCATTGTGTGCCGCGGGATATATTCAAAAAAAGTGTGGAAATTATTTGTGAACACACTTGGGATGGCATTTTAGACGGCATTATTATTCCACAGGCGGCATGGTTCAGCTTTCCCAGTCATAGGGAACATGTGACTTGGCTAAAGGATTATATTGACTGGTTTGATGCAACTGCAACGGTTGTTGACTGAATATGTTTTCCGGTTTTTTATACGCTTTTTCCGCAGGATGTTTCTGGAGCTGCAGTGGAATTATAAACAGTTTATCGGCAAGATTTAAGCTTGATGTTCGCAGTTATCTTTTGGTAAATGTGATGCTTACAGCCGTGATTTGTGCAGTATTCATGGTCCGTTGGGAAAATTTTTTTACGGCGGCAACGGCTTTTTCTGCATATTTTATGCTTCCGGCGGGGATATTCAATGCCTGCGGGGCGTTGGCATTGCAGAGGGCTTTGCGTACCGGAAATCATGCTGCGGCATTTCTGATTTCTCAATCAGCAATGGTATTGCCGTTTCTATCTTCTGTGTTGTTTTTGGGTGAAAATATTTCTCCTGAATCTTTCTGCGGGATAGTTTTGATTTTTGCCGGGATGCTGGTTTCCTCACTTCCGGAATTGTGCAGCAGAGAAACAAAAAATGATCGCAGTTGGTTTATTTATGCACTTGCTGCGTTTGTTTTGCTGGGAGTATCCCAAATATTGATGAGTTTGCCATCACATTTCGACAATGGAGGAGATCCGGCACAAGCAAGAACATTTTTGGTTTATTGCGGAGGAACTGTATTTTTTTTGACCGTGATCATTTTCCCCGGCAAAGAAAAATTCCGTTTCTCTAAAATACTTGCTGCCGGTGGGGTCGTGACCGGGATTTTTAATACGATTTCAATGACTATGATATTCAAAGCACTGGATATTTTAGCAGAGCATAATCTTTCAGGTCTGGTTTTTTCTTCAGCGATAGCTGCATCATTGGTTGTTTTCTGGCTTTATGCGATGCTGACGATAAAAGAGAGACGTTCTTTCCGACAGTTTGCCGGGATTATTTTTACTGCTGCCGGAGGAATTTTAACATCATTCTGAAGTTGGTGGATTTATCAGAAAAACGTAATTGAAAAAATCTGTGCCGCAGTGTATATTATACACTGAAAGCTTCCGAGGCAAAAGGTATGGTTCCTGATGCCGGGGATGCAGTGGATTTTGCCGGATGTTTTGCGGCTCTTCCGCTCTCCCCAGAAAAGAGGATGCACAAAAAACAGAGGTTTCTATCATGTACGATGTAATGTCCCCCCACGCTGTGGATTTCATTGACGACGGCGAGATTCAGGCAACTCTCAAATTCGCAGAGGAAAACAAAGATAATGCAGCTTTGATCAGCGAGATCATTGCCAAAGCCAAAGATTGCAAAGGTTTGAACCACCGTGAAGCTTTGCTGCTTCTGGATTGTACTCTGGAAGATAAAAACAAAGAGATCCTTGAGCTTGCCATGGAGATCAAACGTAAATTTTACGGTAACCGTATTGTGATGTTTGCTCCGCTTTATCTTTCCAATTACTGCATAAACAGCTGTGTTTACTGTCCTTATCATGTGCAGAACCGCACGATTCCCCGTAAAAAACTGACACAGGAGGAAATCCGCAATGAGGTTATTGCTCTGCAGGATATGGGACATAAACGTCTTGCCTTGGAAACCGGCGAAGATCCGGTAAATAATCCCATTGAATATGTCCTTGACAGTATCAAAACGATTTATTCTATCAAGCACAAAAACGGAGCTATCCGCCGGGTTAATGTGAATATCGCTGCGACGACTGTTGAGAATTACCGTAAACTTAAAGATGCCGGTATCGGTACCTACATTCTCTTTCAGGAGACTTACAACAAGGAAAATTATGAGGCTCTCCATCCGGCAGGACCCAAACATGACTACGCCTGGCACACCGAAGCAATGGATCGAGCCATGGATGGCGGCATTGATGATGTCGGCTGTGGTGTTCTTTACGGTTTAAGCACTTACCGCTACGATTTTGTCGGTCAGCTTATGCATGCTGAACACCTCGAGGCATTCAAAGGCGTCGGCCCTCATACGATCAGTGTGCCTCGTATCCGTCCGGCGGATGATATCAATGCCGGGCAATTCAGCAATGCTATTTCGGATGATATGTTTGAAAAGCTTGTTGCAGTTCTCCGCATTGCAGTTCCTTATACCGGCATCATCGTTTCCACCAGGGAATCAAAAACTGCCCGGGAGAGAGTTTTGCGGGTCGGAGTTTCACAGATTTCCGGCGGTTCCCGTACAAGCGTGGGTGGTTATACTACAGAAGCACGGCACGATGAAACTGCTCAATTTGATGTCAGTGATTTGCGGACATTGGATGAAGTTATCAAATGGCTTCTGGAGCAGGGACATATTCCCAGTTTCTGTACTGCGTGTTATCGGGAAGGACGTACCGGAGACCGTTTTATGACTTTGGTAAAAAATGGGCAGATCGCCAACTGCTGTCAGCCTAATGCGTTGATGACGTTAAAAGAATATCTTGAAGACTATGCTTCTCCGGAAACCAAAGAGATCGGAGACCGGATGATCGATACTGAATTACAGAATGTACCAAACGAAAAAGTTCGTTCCATTGCAGAACAGAATTTGAAAGATATTGTCAACGGCAAACGGGATTTCCGTTTCTGAAAAAATCATGGGAATATTCAAACTGCATGCTCCCTTTGCACCTGCCGGAGATCAGCCGGAAGCGATCCGGCAGTTGAGGGAAAATCTTAAAAAAGGCGAGCGTTTCCAGACCTTGCACGGAGTGACCGGATCGGGTAAAACCTACGTTCTCGCCCAGGCGATAGCCGAGGAGAACCGTCCGGTTTTGGTTTTGTCGCACAATAAGACTCTTGCCGCCCAGCTTTACAGCGAATTCAAGAGTTTTTTTCCGGAAAATGCAGTTGAATATTTCATCAGTTACTATGATTATTATCTGCCGGAATCGTATATTCCGCAAACAGATACTTACATTGCCAAAGATGCTTCTATCAACGAAGATATTGAAAAACTCCGCCTTTCTGCGACTGCCAGTTTAGTGGAAAGACGGGATGTTATTATCGTTGCCAGTGTTTCCTGCATTTACAGTTTGGGGGCTCCGGAAGAATTTAATGAGATGTGTGTACGTTTGGATTCAGGTGACACTATCGACCGGGATGAATTACTTCGCCGATTGATCGAAATTCAATATAACCGTAATGATATTTCTCCGGGAAAAGGTGAATTCCGGGTGCGGGGTGATGTTGTGGATGTCTTTGAACCTCAAAGGGATGATTTTATCCGGATCATTTTTTTTGATGATTCCATTGAAAGAATGGAACGCCGGGACGCTTTGACCGGTAAATTGAAATCAGTACTCCCGGAAGGAACTCTTTTCCCCTGCAAGCATTTTGTAATGCCGCCGGAGCGGATCGCTTCTGCTGCTGAATCTATCCGGCAGGAGATGAGAGAACGGGTTAAGTTTTTTGAGGACAAGGGATTGCTTGTTGAGGCTCAAAGGCTTGGTCAGCGGGTAGAATATGATTTGGATATGATGAAAGAACTTGGCTACTGCAGTGGTATAGAAAATTATACCATGCACTTATCCAACCGGCAGCCGGGTATGCGTCCATATTGCCTTTTTGATTTTTTACAGGATGATTTTCTGACTATTATTGATGAATCTCATGTTACTCTGCCGCAGGTGCAGGCAATGTATAAAGCAGACCGTCAGCGGAAACAGACATTGATAGACCATGGTTTCAGATTGCCTTCAGCATTGGAGAACCGGCCATTGCGTTTTGATGAGTTTGACGGATTGACCGGGCAGACGGTATATGTTTCCGCAACTCCCGGCGATATGGAAAAAGAACGCAGTGAAAGCATCGTTGAGTTGATCGTACGTCCCACCGGATTGCTTGATCCGGTGATCGAAGTCCGTCCGCTGGAGGGACAGCTTGATGATGTTATTGCTGAAATCCGCAAGGTTTCTGCCAATGGTGAAAGGACTCTGGTTACTACATTGACCAAGAAAAGTGCAGAGAGACTTTCTGATTATTTGAGTGATATTGGAGTTAAAACCAGTTATTTGCACTCTGATCTGGATGCTCTTGAAAGAGTGAGGATTTTGAATAAATTACGGGATGGCGATTTCGAGTGCCTTATCGGGATCAACCTGTTACGGGAGGGAATTGACCTGCCGGAAGTTGCTCTGGTAGCGATCCTTGATGCTGATAAAGTAGGTTTTTTGCGTTCGGAGCGATCTCTTGTTCAGACAGCGGGCAGGGCGGCACGCAACAGTAATGGCAGGGTTATTCTCTATGGAGACGATATAACTCCGGCGATGAAAGCTTTGATTGATGAAACAGCCCGTCGACGTAAAAAACAGCAGGCTTATAATGAGCTTCATGGAATCATTCCCCGCACGGTGATCAAGGAAAAACGACAAACCATCAGCGAAATAATTGGCAGCAAATCAAGAAATAAGCGTGGAAAAATGCCGGATTTCAACAGCAATACTCTCAATGATGGAGTGATCGACTTTGACCGGATGAATTTGAACAGTCGTGAAATGGCGGATTTGATTTCTGAATTGACCGGAGAAATGTTAGCCGCTGCCGAGGCACTGGAATTTGAACGTGCCGCAGATTTGCGGGATCGTATCCGGATGCTTTCCGGTGTTGATTCAAAAAACAGTTGAAAAAATTTTTAATGCAGTGTATATTAACTGCAGTTTTCTAAAACAGAAAGGGCGTTGTTTATTATGAGAACTCATGCAATGGGAGAAATGACGGTAAAAGAGATCAGAGAATATCTCAAGACCAACAAGACGATTATTGTTCCTTACGGTGTCGTTGAGCAGCATGGATATCACTTGCCGGTGAGTATGGATATTCACAATGCTGAAGTTCCAGCTTATGTGCTGGCTGAAAAGCTTGGTTGTATTGTTGCTCCGCCTTTGAATTACTGTTTTTCCGGTGGACAGCTCCCCGGTACGATCAATGTCCGTCCGACCAGCTTTTGTGCAATTATGTGTGATATTGTTGAATCTCTTGCCGCTCAAGGATTTGAAAATATATTGATTTATCCCGGTCATGGCGGTTCTGAAAGTTTGGCACAACTGAAAGAAGCGTTGCGTATTTTGAAATGGCTCAATGCTTCTCTGGAAAAAGTTATGATCATGATTTTGCGTAGAGCAGATCACTGGCATGCTCCCAAAGATCCCCGCATGACCGGAGCTGATTACCATGCCGGACGCTCTGAAACGTCTCTGATGCTGGCTTACCGTAATAATCTGGTTCAGTTGGATCAGATGGAAATGGATGAACCGGAATTGGCAGAAAGAATGCGGCACGATCAGGATGCTTATCAGATCTGTACTACTTTGAGCGGCCAGCCGCAGGAGATCGCAACGACCCGTCAGCGTCCGGAAATAAAAGTCGGCGTAATGGGGTATCCAGAATTTGCATCTGCAGAATTTGGAAAACTTGCCGTTGAATCAGCTATTTCTGTAATGGCAGAGATGGTCAAAAAAGCGATTGCCGATGCCGATGAAAACCGGAAGACCGGCAAACGGATTGAAGTAAAATCACCGGTGCTGGTTGTGGAAGAAGGTTCCGATAAAATTGCGATCAAAGCATAAATCGTATTCTTGTAAATTAATTCTCCCGGAGAAAAGCATTCTCTGGGAGTTTTTTTGTATGATTGGTATTTTTGTAGTAAAGCACTTGTAAAAATAAAGAGAAACATGTAACTTATACCGTAACACGGCAAATTTATGATATTATTGGTACAAGAATATCATAATGTGTTTCACAAAATTTAGGACAATAACTGAAAATGATGCCGGATGGAATGATATAATGAAATATTATGATATCGTGATTTGCGGTGCCGGAATCGCTGGTGTTGCAGCAGCTTTAGCCGGGGCAAGACATGGGAAAAAAGTTCTGATCGTTGAAAAGCAGACTGTTGTCGGAGGATTGGCGACCTCCGGTTTGATATATGTGTATCTGCCTATCAGTGATGACCGGGAGAAAGTCATTGCATCTGGGATTACCCGCGAATTGCTTTTTGCCGCCCAAAATTACGGTCCTTTTGCTGTAAGTGAAAAGTGGGGTGGAATTCCAGGAGGTGATCCCGGAATAAATAAATGTGGACGTTTCTGTTGTTGTTTTTCTCCGGCAGGCTATGCTCTTACTTTGGAAAAATTACTGCGGGATGCCGGAGTTGATGTTTATCTGGATACGACTCTTACTAAAGTTAAATGCGACAGTGATATGCGTTTGACTGAAGTTGAACTTTTTTGCGGAGCTGAAAGCTGGTTGGTAAGTGCCGGTTGTTTTATCGATGCTTCCGGTGGAGCATTTATGCTTCGGATGGCAGGAGCAAAGGTTTTCAGTGAAATAAATTACGTTACCCCGTGGGTGATAGAAGCCAATCCCGATAGATGCAATGACACGAACTGGTATTTTTCCGGAAATATTTATATGAATTCTATTAAAAATATTGGTTGCGGAGAAAAAATAGATTCTCTGCTTTCCGTAGATGCCATGCAGAAATTTATCCGTTCTCAATATCAGGGAATAAGAGAATACTTTGATTCATTTGTACCTGATAAGCAAAAATCCTGCTATCCGATAAATATCCCGGCTATGCCGCAAACCAGAAAAATTGCCCGTATAGACGGAGAAAAATTGATCAAAGATGGAGATGGAGGCGTTTTTGCTGCTGATTCGATCGGTGTGGCTGCCGACTGGAGAAGTCCAACTTGTCCTGCATGGGAGACTCCTTATGGAGCATTGATCCCCAAAGATGTCCGTGGAGCTTTGGCGGCAGGCAGATGTATAAACAGTTCCGGTGATGCCTGGGAGGTTTTTAGGGTGATCCCGGCCGCAGCGATGACCGGTGAAGCCGCTGGAACAGCGGCGGCAATGGCATGCGAAAAAGGTATTGACCCCAGAGATATCCCGGTTATGGAATTGCAAGATGAATTATTGAAAAACGATGCAATTTTGCATATCGCAGATGGGCGATAGATTTTGACGGGAAAAGAATTATCATCAAAAAAATTTTTGTTGAAAAAGTAAAAGCCGCACACTGATGTACAGTATGCGGCTTTTGTATTGCCGGAAAGCTTTTTATTCCTCTTCTGCGGCTGTTTCTTCTTCAGCCGGAGCAGAAGTTTCATTTTCATCCGGAAATTCGTAGGAAAGAAGTCCCTCGGCAATTTCCAGAAGAGCGATATCCAAAAGATTTTCGGAATCGCATTTGACCATAGGACGGCCGCCGGCCGCCAACTGCTTTGCACGTTTGGCGGCAACGACCGACAGAATCTGGGGATCGGGAATATTCTGTTTTGCCCGTTCCAAGTAACTGTTGTTCATTATTGCAAATCTCCTTAGTAGTCGATAATGTCGCGATGATTGGCGATGAGTTTGGTATCGCCGGAGCAAACATTGAGATAACGGCGTTCAAATTCAGCAACAGCGTCGAGGACGTAACGTTCAGCAATCGGAGCCCTGTCGGCACAGATCGCCCCATCACGCAACAACAGCAGACCGACAAAAATGAATGTTTCCATCTCCACCAGGTTGCGTGCCATCAAATCGTGATAAGCAGTATCTTTGCTGCCGTCATCGGTACGTTTTTCTGAAACGAATTTGACTGCTTCAAGCTGTTTTGCATGAAGTGTCGCCAGTTTATCACGCAAAGCTGCGAGATCGGCAGGCAATTCAATGGCAAAAAGTTCTTCCATGCGTTTGTCGGCATCACGCTGCATCACGCCGCCAATGGCTGCAACGATCTGCAGCTGGGTGGTTCCCTCATAGATATTGGTGATACGGGCATCGCGATAGTAACGCTCCGCATTGAAGTCCCGCATATAACCGGTACCACCATGGATCTGGATGCCGTCATAGGCAATGGAGTTGGCACTTTCAGTGGCAAGAGCTTTGCACATCGGAGTCAACTGGGCAGCCAATTTGGTGTAGTATTTCTGTTTTGCCCGATCTTCATCGGTGGGAGTACCGTGTTCAACCAGATGGGTGTAGGTGTTACGCAAGTCAACGACCCGGGTGGTTTCATAGAGCAACGCACGAGCGGCGGTAAGCCGGACTTTCATGCTGCTGAGCATGGAATAGATCGCCGGGAATTTGTCAATGCTGCGTTTGAATTGTTCACGCTCGGAAGCGTACTTTCTGGCCTGACGGTAGGCAGCTTCAGCAATACCGACAGCCTGGGCACTGATAGCGACACGGGCACCATTCATCAGACTCATGACGTAGCGGATCAAACCGAGACGGCGTTTGCCGCAGAGCTGTGCCGGTACATCATTGAACTGCAATTCGCAAGTGGCAACTCCGTGAATACCCATTTTGTCCTCAATACGGCGAACCACCAACTGCGGGCAGGCTTCGCAAATGAACATGGACAAACCACGACCGTCAGTTGTTCCTTCTTCGGAACGGGCAAGCACCAGATGCACTTTGGAACAACCATTGGTGATGAAACGTTTCATACCATTGAGGTACCACTGACCTTTTTCGTCCTGATAAGCACGGAGACGGACAGACTGGAGATCTGAACCGTAATCCGGCTCGGTCAAATCCATTGAACCATCAAATTCACCGGAGGCAAAACGCGGCAGATAGAAGTTTTTCTGATCGTCGTTACCGAAAAAGTTAATGGTTTCTGCGATGTCCTGCAAACCGAAAATGTTCTGCAGAGAAGCATCGGCACGGGAAACGATCTCTGTCATCATGGTATAGACAGAGCAGGGGAAGTTGAGACCGCCATACTCATGTCCCAGCATAACACCCATCAAACCGGCCTGAGTAAGGTCGGCAAGGTTTTGCAGGGTCAACGGATGATAAATGACTTTGCCGTCTTTAAATTGGGCACCAACCTGATCCACGGTGCGGGAACGGGCCTCAATGCGTTCTCCGGCGATTTCACCGATAACTTTGAGGGCACGTTCATAGTTATCCAAAGCGTCTTTGAAATCCACGGGAGCGGCTTCGAATTTTTCCGCAGTGGTGTAATTTTTCTCCAGCATGCCGGTGATTTCGGCAAGATCGAGATTCTTCAGCGTGAATTCAAGGTCCTGATTGTCAGAAAAATAGTTCAACATCGTAAGAAGTTCTCCTGTTACTGCTGCTTGGCTTTGAAAGCCTTGATCATCTGCGGAATAACCTGATTGAGATCACCGACAATAGCGTAGTGGGCACAGCTGAAAATCGGAGCATCGGGATCGGTATTGATCGCAATGATCTTCTTTGATTCACTCATGCCGGCAGTGTGCTGGATGGATCCGGAAATACCGCAGGCAATGTAGAGACGGGGACGGACCGTGGTACCGGTCTGACCGACCTGATGATCATGGCTGATCCAACCGGCATCAACAGCTGCACGGGAAGCACCGACTTCACCGCCGATTGCTTCGGCAAGATCGTAGATGAGTTTGAAATTCTCTTTGGAACCGACACCGTAACCGCCGGCTACGATGATCTGGGCACCCTGGAGATCAACTTCTTTGTCGGCACGGACACGCTCAATGACTTTGATCACGGTATCTGCATCGGTGAGTTCCACCGGAACCCGGAGCAATTCACCTTTGCGACTGGTATCCGGTTCACCAAGTTTCATTACGCCTTCACGCACGGTAACCATCTGGGGATCATCCCAGGTGTTGACGATCGTTGCGATGATGTTTCCGCCGAATGCCGGACGGATCTGCATGAGCTTGTCAGTGTAGCTTTTACCGTTCTTTTTGTCTTCGAAATCATCGATCTGCAAATCGGTACAGTCAGCGGTAAGACCGGCAAGCTTTTCTGAAGCGATACGGGGAGCCAATTCGCGGCCTTTGAGAGTCGCACCAAAAAGCAGGATATTGGGCTTGTGTTCCAGAATCAGCTTCATGATGACTTTGGCAAAAGGCAGCACGGTAAAAGGTTCCAACCGGGGATCTTCTGCGAGGATGACCCGGTCACATCCATAGTGATAAAGAGTATCGATGCAGCCGGAAAGATTGTCTCCAAGGAGAATACCTTCAACTTTTACACCGAGACGGTCGGCAAGTTCACGGGCTTTGGAAACCAGCTGGAGACTGACTCCGGCGATTTTGCCCTGTTCCTGTTCAATAAAAACCCAAACGTTTCCAATATTAGCCATTTTGCTTACCCCAGAGTGTGATCGCTGATAAGTTCATGCATAAGTCCGGCGATACCCTCGGCATCGGCGGAGACGGTCTTGGCTTCTCCGGCGGTGAGAACCACGCTCATGACCTGTTTGACCTTGGTCGGGGAGCCGGGGAAACCGATTCTGTCCGGAGCCGCATTGATGTCAGCTGCGGAGTACTCTTCGATCAGCAGGCCGCGGGCTTTGAGATCGGCTTTGTACTGCTCGGGATCGGCGATTTCGCCTTTTTTGGCAGCAGCATCAATTTCTCCCGGAGTGCGTGCCCTTTTGTACTTCATCATCAATTTGACATTCATCGGACGCGGATCATTGGCATCGATGACCGTCAACAGAGCGGGGAGGGGGGAGGAAAGAACTTCGTAGCCGCCTTCGATAGCACGGCGGGCAACGATTTTATCGGCTTCAAGAGATTTGACTTCTTCCACATAGCAGATCTGCGGGATATTGAGTTTTTCCGCAATCTGGGGACCGACCTGAGCTGTATCACCATCGATTGCCTGACGTCCGCAGAGGACAAGATCGATGTTTCCGAGTTTTTTGGCAACGCAGCTGAGGGTATAGCTGGTTGCAAGAGTATCCGCTCCGGCAAGAGCCCGGTCAGTAACCAGCACCGCACGGTCAGCACCGCGGTAGAGAGACTGACGCAGAACTTCGGCAGCAGCGGGCATACCCATTGTGGCGACAGTTACATGAGCCTGATAACGGTCTTTGAGTTCGAGAGCCAATTCTAAAGCATTCAGGTCTTCCGGGTTGAAAATAGCCGGAAGGGCGGCACGGTTGACAGTGCCTTCGGGGGTCATCGCATCACCGGAAATATTCTGCGTATCCGGTACCTGTTTGACGAAAACCAACAGATGAAAACTCACGGGGTTACCTCCATCGTTTCTTGAGTTAAAAGGCACAATAAGTGCCAAACCATTATATTAATATACTCCGCATAATGTGATTTTTCAAACGCTCTGTCTTTTTTTTTGCAACAGATGAGGTTTTCAGGGTTGACTTCGGGAGAGTTTTGCTGTATTGTATATACCAAAACCAAATTTGTCATACGAATACGGAAAGGAAAAATTATGACTCCGGATACTCCTTTGGACATTCAGTATTTTGTCAGTGCATTGGCAAGTAACGGTGCGATTACTGATGAATATGCTGTGCAGCTGTGGGAATCGCTGGGCAGGACAGACAGTCTTGATTATTTTGCCAATACGCTTCTTCAGGCATTCCCCCCGGAAATTCAAGGGGCATGGGCTGCCCAATTTCCTGCATATATTGACTATGCCAGACAGCAGGCTGCTGCTGTCTCCGGAAATTACAATGCCAATGCAGGAATGGCAATGACTGAAGAAACGGTGGATTACAGTACCTTGCCCAGTCTTGAAAATGTTTCACGATTTGACGTGGGAGAAGTGCGTCAGCGTGTACTCAGTTTGCTTTCCCGGCTCCGTTCTTTAAAATGCAGTGATTTGCATTTGTCTGCCGGTTCTCCGCCATTTGTGCGTCGTCTGTTGAAAATTGAAAGAATCGCATCCTATGTGCTTTCCGCTGAAGATGCGGAGGCTGTTAATTTTGCACTTCTTTCTGATGAACAGATCGCCAACTTTAAAAAAGAACAGGATATGAGTTTCGCTTTGGAAGTCGGCAGAGACCGTTTCCGTGTATGTCTTATGGAGCAGAAAGATGGTATCGCCGGCAGTTACCGTCTGGTGCCTGATCGTCTCATGTCTCTTGACGAATTGGGATTTATGAGAAGAGACGTGGAAACGATCAAACGCCTATTGGACTATAACAACGGTCTTATTCTGGTTACCGGACCGCTCGGAGCCGGTAAAACAACCACTCTTGCTTCTATGATCAATATCATTAATGAGAAAAGGCAGGATCATATTATTTCTGTTGAAGACCCGATTGAAATTTTGCAGTATTCCAATAATTGTCAAGTTTCCCAGCGTGAAGTCGGTAAGCACACCAATACCTATCACAGTGCATTGAAAGCTTCATTGCGTGAAGACCCCGATATTATCGTTATCGGAGAAATGCACGACCTTGAAACTATTGAAAATGCTATTACTGCATCCGAAACCGGACACTTGGTTATCGGGACTCTGCACACCGGAGATGCTCCAAATACATTGAACCGTCTGCTGGATGTATTTCCTCCCAATCAGCAACCGCAGATTCGGGCAATGACCGCCGGAAGTATGCGTGGAATCATCTGTCAGAAATTGATTCCCAATGGCTTCGGCGATTTGACCATGATTTACGAGATAATGTTGAATACAATGTCTGTTTCCAACATTATCAATGAGGGAAATTCATTCCGTTTGCATTCAACCATGGTCACATCCACCAAGCAGGGAATGTGTACGTTTGACCAGTGCATATATGAAAAATATGCTCAAGGTCTTATTACCAAAGAAGCTGCTCTTGCGGAAATGAGAGACGAAACTATTATCGCCCAGGTAAAGATGCTGTGGGCTCAAAATCAGCAGTATTGACAGGAGTTTTATTATGGATAGAGAACCTATTATCAACAGATATTTGCGTCAGATGCTTGACGGCGGCGGATCAGACTTGCACTTGTCCATCAACTTCCCGCCCAAGGCACGGTTTCATGGTAATATTTCTCCATTGGAAGATACCATACTTACGCCGGAATTCATGGCTGAACTGATGGAGGAGATTTGTCTCCCCAAAAAACGCTGGGAAATATTTCTGAAAAATCACGATTTGGACTTTGCTCATGAAATTCCCGGATTGGCACGTTTCCGCTGTAACTTTTTCTATAATTATCACGGGATGGCATGTGTTCTGCGTCAGATCCCGAGTAAAATCCTGACTTTGGAGGATTTGCATCTGCCTGAAGTTTTGAAGGATATATGTGAGTACAAATCCGGTCTGGTTTTGGTTACCGGACCTACCGGCAGCGGTAAATCAACTACGCTTGCTGCGATGATTGATTTTATAAATTCCAATACCAGTAAACACATCGTTACCATTGAGGACCCGATCGAGTTTGTCCATAAGAATAAGGAGAGTACCATCGTTCACCGGGAAATCGGTATTCACAGTCACTCATTTCCGGAAGCTTTGCGTGGTGTGATGCGTTCTGACCCGGACATAGTGCTGATCGGTGAGATGCGTGACAATGAAACTATGCGGCTGGGATTGACTTGTGCCTCCATGGGCATGCTGGTTTTTGCGACATTGCACACAAACAATGCTCCGCAGACGATCGACCGTATCATTGATGCATTTCCTTCTGATGAACAGGCACAGATAAGAACGATGCTTGCCCAGTGTTTGCGGGCGGTGGTTTCCCAGCTCCTTTGCCGTAAATTGGGTGGCGGTCGTGTGGCGGTTCACGAAATATTGCTTTATACAGATGCTTTGCCGAATACGATCCGTTCCGGACAAATTTCCAATATCCGAACGATTATTGATGCCGGTGTCGGTCAGGGAATGCAATCAATGGATAACTCAATTCAAAGAGAATTTGATGCCGGTAAGATCAGTGCGGAAGAAGCCTACATGAAAGCCAGCGACAAAGGGCGTTTTATGAGAATCATGCAGGAGGAGAAAAAACGCGAGGAGGAAGCTGCTGCTGCCGCCGCCGCTTATGCAGCATATGGATATGCTGCCGGGACGCCAGGTATGCCTCAACAATAAAAGTATGATAAAACGATAAGAGAAATATGAAGTTGAAATCGTTGTTCCGGCATTTTTTTCTGCCGGAATTCAATCGCAGATTATTTATTCGTTTGGGCGTGATTGCTTTGACGGCTCTTGTCGTATTTACAATATTCAAACCATGTTTTATTTCCGGCAGCAGTATGGAGCCGACATTTCGTGACAATCAGCTTGTATTCAGTTGCCGTTTGAGCTATCTCTTCCGGCACCCGGAGAGAGGGGATGTTGTAAGCATAGCTTTCTTTGGCCGTCGGGAATTGTTGAAACGGATAGTTGCATTGCCGGGTGATACCGTGGAATTCAAAAAAGGGAAACTGCTTGTCAACAAGAGCGTAGTTGACGAACCTTATTTGAAGTTCGACTGTGACTGGGATCTTCCCGAGATAACGGTACGCCCGGAACATTGCTTTGCAGTTGGAGATAATCGGAGCCAAAGTCATCTTGAACATCGCTTCGGTGAAATTGATTTAGATCGTATTACAGGGGAGGTCTGGTTTTGAAAAAGTGGATCATTATTGTCGTTTTGGTAATCATATTGCTTTCTGTTGCCGGAATTTGGTATTATCTTGTGACGAAAGATAAGCGGGAAATTCGCAATCTGGTCGCCAATGTTTGTGAATTGTTTTGTGTAAAGGCAGCAAAATTACCTCATGAGGGAGTGTTGAAGCACACTAAAATAGAAGAATACTTTTCCTCTCCGGTTGTGTTGCGTTGTACTGAACCGGATATTACAGCAAACTGGACAACGGATGAATTCAAGGGGCGTTTTGCTTTGTATCAGAGA
This sequence comes from Lentisphaerota bacterium, assembly GCA_015061685.1. Lineage (GTDB taxonomy): Bacteria > Verrucomicrobiota > Lentisphaeria > Victivallales > Victivallaceae > UBA1784. The sequence goes on from SUWD01000002.1 coordinate 105,653, forward strand.
ATGGTCAAGGAAATGAAAATATCTGCCGGGTATGTGGAGGTGGATATTGCCGATGGCAAGGCTGTGTTTTCTTTCGATGCTGATGTTACGGGGGCTGCATCCTTGATGAAAGATGAATTCAATAATGTTTACCGGATCAATGGAACTGCTGAAAAAAAAGATGGTATCTGGAAAATTTCAAGCATGATAGCAGAGCCGATAGTAAAACATTAACTTGTATTAACGTGTAAATGGGAATATATTATAAGGATGACAAGATTATAAAAAAATTCCGGGGTGTTATGTTCAAGAAAATACTTGTTCTCTGTTCCGTGATTTTGGGAACTTTGCCGGCTTTGGCCGCTGAAAAAACATTTACCGTAGGTTTTGATGCCAATTTCAAACCATACGGTTATTTTGAGAATGGTCAATACAAGGGCTTTGATTTGGATCTTGCCCGGGAAGTTGCCCGCCGCAATAATTGGAAGCTCGTTCTGAAGCCGATCGATTGGAATGCCAAAGACAGTGAGCTTAACAGCGGCATGATCGACTGCATCTGGAATGGTTTCACCATCAACGGCAGAGAAAACTCCTACACCTGGAGCGATCCGTATGTGGTAAATGAACAAGTCGTTCTGGTGATGAAAGATTCACCTGTTTTCTCTCTAAAGGATCTTGCCGGTTGTAAGGTGGCTGTGCAAACAGATACTCCGGTGCAGAAGGCTCTTTCCAAAAATGGTAAGCGTTGGGATTTGGGTAAACTTTTCAAATCTCTTGTTGTGGTTCCAGATTACAACAGTGCTGTAATGATGCTTGAATCCGGGGCGGTCAATGCGGTTGCGTTGGATATCGGAGTAGCCAAAGAGAAATTGAAAAGCGGAAAATTCCGTTTGCTGGATGAAATCATCATGACCGAAAACTACGGGATCGGTTTCCGCAAAGGAGATGTCGCATTACGGGATGCGGTTGAAAAGACTTTGTTAAAAATGGTGATCGACGGTTCTGCCGGAGATGTTTCCGCAAAGTATTTTGAGGGAGACCGGGAAAAGATCGCTCTCGGGAAACTTTCTCCAGATGGCTTTGCCATTCAGGAGAAAAATCCGGAGAGAACATTTACCGTGGGTTTTGATGCCAATTTCAAACCATACGGTTACTTTGAAAACGGTGAATACAAGGGCTTTGATTTGGATCTTGCCCGGGAGGTTGCCCGCCGCAACAATTGGAAACTAATTCTGAAGCCGATCGACTGGAATGCCAAAGACAGTGAACTTAACAGCGGCATGATTGACTGTATCTGGAATGGTTTTACTATCAACGGCAGAGAAAATTCCTACACCTGGAGCGATCCGTATGTTGTAAATGAGCAAGTTGTTCTGGTGATGAAAGATTCACCTGTTTCTTCTTTGAAAAATCTATCAGGTTGTAAAGTTGCAGTGCAGACCGATACTCCGGTGCAGAAGACTCTTTGTGAGGGCGGAAAACACTGGGATTTGGGTAAACTTTTCAAATCTCTTGTTGTGGTTCCGGATTACAACAGTGCTGTGATGATGCTTGAGTCCGGGGCGGTCAATGCGGTTGCATTGGATATCGGAGTAGCCAAAGAGAAATTGAAAAGCGGAAAATTCCGTTTGCTGGATGAAATCATCATGACCGAAAACTACGGGATCGGTTTCCGCAAAGGAGATATCGCATTACGGGATGCGGTTGAAAAGACTTTGTTGAAAATGGTGATCGACGGTTCTGCTGGAGATGTTTCCGCAAAGTATTTTGAGGGAGACCGGGAAAAGATCGCTCTCGGGAAAATACGTCAGGAATACACCAATGAAGTTAACGAAAATGAAGCAGTTTCTTCCCGTTACAACTGGGTTGCTGATCTGATCAAAGGTCTTGGCGTATCAGTTATGATATTCTTGCTGACTTTGCTTTTCTCATTGCCGTTAGGATTGCTGGTCGCCTGGGGGAGAATGAGCCATAATATTATTATAGGTAATTTATTCCGCTGTTTTATTTCTGTGATGCGTGGAACTCCATTGATGCTGCAATTGCTGGTTTGGGGATACGGACCATATTATTTGCTCGGTATTGATTTGTCCCGGTTGGCGATCGGTCCGGTGGATTACTATTACATTGCTGTTATAATAGGTTTTTCCTTTAATTATGCAGCTTATTTCGCAGAAATCTACCGGGCAGGGATCGAGTCGATACCGTGTGGGCAGTATGAGGCAGCAGCAGTATTGGGATATTCTCCGGCACAAAGTTTTTTCCGGATAGTTTTGCCGCAGGTCGTGAAAAGGATTCTTCCTCCTGTGACTAATGAAGTAATTACTCTGGTTAAAGATACCTCTTTGGCATTTTCATTGTCCATTTTGGAAATGTTTACCATTGCCAAGCAACTTTCAAGTGCTCAGTCATCCATGATGCCTTTGATTGTTGCCGGGGTGTTCTACTACATATTTAACTTTATCGTTGCTGCAGTGATGGCATTGATCGAGAAAAAAATGAATTATTACCGGTGAATATAATGAGTGTATTGCAAATTACCAATCTTTCAAAGAGTTTCAGAGAGAAACAGGTGTTGAGAGATATTTCTCTTAAAGTTGATTCCGGAGAAGTCATCGCTGTTATCGGTCCGTCAGGCTCCGGCAAGACTACACTTTTGCGTTGTGCCGCCATGCTGGAAACTGCTGATGGCGGTTCAATTGAACTCAACGACATTGAATTTTTTCAAAATGGAGTCTATGGCGGAAAATCTTTGCTGAAGCAAGCCAGACGCCAATGCGGTATGGTTTTTCAAAATTTCAATCTTTTTCCGCACATGTCAGTACTTGACAATATTATTGATGCACCGGTTCATGTCGCCGGGATCTCCCGTGATGTTGCCGTCGCAGAGGCGATGAATTTGTTGAGAAAAATGGATTTGGCAGATTGTGCAGAATTTTATCCCTGTGAATTGTCCGGTGGTCAGCAGCAGCGAGTGGCAATAGCCCGGGCATTGGCTCTGCATCCTGAGATACTTTTCTTTGATGAGCCGACGTCAGCTCTTGATCCGGAATTGACAAAAGGGGTTTTACGGGTGATCCGTCAGCTGGCAGAGGAAAAGATGACAATGGTCATAGTTACTCATGAAATGGATTTTGCCGAGATGGTTGCCGACAGAATCGTGTTTATGGCAGATGGTATCGTTGTCGAGGAAGGTCCTGCTGATAAATTGATAAATAATCCATCCAATGAACGTACCAGAGCCTTTATATCCGGAATGAAAGCTGAATTTTGAGGTGAGATATATGAAGCGTGTATTTTTATTTTTTATATCTGTTATTGCCGCTTTTCAGCTTTTTGCTGTTGAAAATACTCAAAATAAAACATTGCGGATTGTTACATCTGCGAATTTTCCACCGTATGAGTTTATTGAAGGCAGTAAAATAGTCGGCATAGATATCGACATCATCCGGGAAGTACTCAAACGCAACGGATACGATATGTCGGTTGAAGACATGAAGTTTGATTCGGTTATTGTTTCATTGCAGACCGGGAAAGGGGATATCGCCGCATCCGGATTGACCGTGACCGAGGATCGTAAGCGGCAGGTTAATTTTTCCATTCCATATGTTTCTGCGAAGCAGACGATCATTGTCCGTAAAGATTCTGCTATTGATTCAGCTGCGGCACTCAAAGGAGTGCGTATCGGAGTTCAGCATGGTACCACTGGGGATTCCTATGTTACAGACAATATTCAGGAGCCTGAACGTTTCGATGATGCTGCGGTCGCGGTTTCTGCCTTATTGCGGGGTAAATTGGATGCGGTGGTTTTGGATGGAGAACCCTCAAAAGTTCATGTGAAGAAAAATCCTGAATTAAAATTGTTGGATGAACCGTTGACTTTTGAAGAGTATGCATTTGCTGTTGACAAAAAACAGCCTGAATTGCTGGAAAAGTTGAATAAGACGTTGAAAGAAATGCAGCAGGATGGTACCATTGATGCCATTATTGAAAAATATTATCAGCATACCGAAAGTGCTGTTGCAGAAAACAGTGCGGAAAATCTTGATGAAGGGTTCTGCTCTGAAATATATTTGAATTTCGTAAAGAATCAGCGGTGGCGTTATCTTACCGATGGTTTTTTTGTTACTGTCTGTGTCGCATTTGCATCTGTTCTGTTTGGTGTATTGATCGGTTTCGGAGTAGCTATAATCCGCAGTACGTCGGATCAGACGGGGAAGTTTAAAATAGCAGATTGGTGCTGCCGGGTTTATTTGACCGTAATCCGTGGAACGCCTGTGGTATTGCAGTTGATGATTATTTATTTTGTGATTTTCAGCAGCATGGATATTGACAAAATTTTGGTGGCAATTATTGCTTTCGGAATTAATTCCGGAGCGTATGTCGCTGAAATTATCCGCTCCGGAATCATGTCGGTTGATCGCGGGCAGATGGAAGCCGGTCGCAGTTTAGGTCTTTCGTATGCTAAAACAATGAATTTGATCATTTTGCCGCAGGCATTCAAAAATGTGCTTCCGGCTTTGGGTAATGAATTTATCGTTCTTTTGAAAGAGACCAGTGTGTGCGGTTTTATCGCACTTCAGGATTTGACAAAAGGCGGAGACATCATCCGCAGTCAGACTTATAATGCTTTCCTTCCGTTGATCGCGGTTGCATTGGTTTATCTGATTTTGGTAACAATTTTCTCCAAACTGCTGGGGATGCTGGAAAAAAGGTTGAAGAAAAATGAGCAGTGAAGTCGTTTTAGAGTCCAGAGAGCTGGTTAAAGATTTCCCCTCCCTCCGTGCTGTTGATCAGGTTTCTTTGCAGATCCATCGGGGGGAAGCGGTTTTTATTGTAGGACCGTCCGGTTCCGGGAAAAGTACTTTTTTGCGTTGTTTGAATATGCTGGAGATCCCCAGTGCCGGACAAATACTCTTTAACGGTTCTGTCATTCCGGAAAAAGTGTCGGCAGTAGATCACTATCGGCAACGGGTCGGGATGGTTTTTCAGCATTTTAATCTTTTTCCGCATTTGACGATCCTGGATAATATTACTTTGGCACCGGTTTCCACCGGATTATTAAAAAAGAGCGATGCCCGGCGGGAGGCTCGTCAATGGCTTGAGCGTATCGGTTTGGCAGATAAAGCCAATGCTTATCCTCTACAGCTTTCCGGTGGTCAGAAACAGCGTGTCGCTATCGTGCGTGCATGTGCCATGCATCCGGAAGTTTTGCTTTTTGATGAGCCTACTTCTGCTCTTGACCCGGAAATGGTTGGAGAAGTCCAGTTGCTTATGAAGGATTTGGCATCGGAGGGTATGACGATGGTTGTTGTTACCCATGAAATTGGATTTGCAGTTGAGGTCGCAGACAGAATGGTTTTTATGGATCACGGGAAAATTCTGGAAATTGGTAAACCGGATGATTTGATGAATTCAAATAATGTACGGATCCGGGATTTTTTTAACAAAGTGCTTTGAGTTTGGATTCAATAAGATAAAAAGGAGATTGATTTTATGAAAAAATTTATTGCTTTATTTGTATTCGCTTTTATTTTCGGAGGATGTGTGTCTGTGGATAACAATGATATCTCATCGGACGGACAGATTCTGGCAAAAGAGCAGAAAATGGGCGAAGAGATGATCGAGGCTTTCCGCAAACGTGATCTTGCTGCTTTTATTCAATATATACCTGTCGGCGGCAGACAGATGTATGGTAAAAATGAGTTTCAAAAAGAACAGCAGGAAATTGCAGCCCGAATGGGAGAAATCGTTTCCTACCGCTTCTTGACCAAATTGGAGATGGAACCTGCTCATCAGTTGGTTTGGGCAGTCCGGTTCAAAAGTTATTCTCTGAAAGGGGAACCGATTTACCGGGAGGCATTATTTACGATCGTCGTCGGCGAGGTTGATGACAGCAGAAAAGTATTTCTTTTCGGATTTAAATAAAAAAGGCTTGCAAAATCATTTGAGATATGCTACATTATATTGAATAGTTAAGTTAACCTTACATATAACAAGGGGAATTTTACATGATAACAAGAAAGAAATGGTTGTGGAAGCATGCTGCTGCATTGTTGCTGGTTGCTGCTTCCGGGTGTTACAGTTACAAACAACCGGCGGTTGCGACCCTTGGGGAAAGTTATTCGCAGCGTCAGAAAGATTCAGCTGATGATCTGCTGAAAGATATTTCCACACTTTCTTTACGTGATGCCCAGCGGATTGCTATAAAGAACAATCCGACCTATATTGCCGCTTATCATTCAATGGAAGCTGCCCGTTTGAAGTATTTGCAGGCGTGGGGTGCTTATTCTCCGACGGTAAGTGCTTCCTTTGATATGGGGTATAATCCCACTTGGGAGATCGTTTCCGGAAAAAATCCGCGAAATGATAAGTTGAGTTTGAGTACCGGTATCAATGCCAACTTGTTGATTTTTGATGGATTTGCCCGGCTTTTCAAGCTTAAGGCTGCCAAAAGCGGATTCAACTATCAGGCACGTATGGAAGAAGATGCCTGCCGTACAATGATGCAGGCGGTTGCTTATGCGTACAATACTGTGTTGCTTGCTATTGAAAATCGCCGTATCGCCAAAGAGGACCGCGATTTTCAAATCAGTTCTCTGCAGAATACCCGTCACAAATTTGAAGCAGGAGCTGCTCCATTGAGTGATGTCCTTAACTTTGAAATCTATGTGAACAGTGCTGAAGTCAGCATGGTTGCCGCTGATTATCAGTATGAAGTCGCACTTTATGCTCTCTCTCAACTTATGGGATATCCGGAAGGTACTTTGCCGGCTCATGTTAAATTCCCGTCAGAGTATAAGACCCAATTTGCAGATTTGCCTGCGGTTGAGCTTTATCTTGATGCAGCACTTGCCAATCGTCCGGATCTCAAAGCGTATCGTGAACAGTTGAATATTTCGAAATACCGTGTCTATCAGGCGTGGGGAGCTTATTCTCCGACGGTCAATGGATTTTTCAACTGGGGATATTCCCGCGGCGAAAATCATTACAACGATATCCGTCCGACTACCGAAAATGAAGAAACTCATTTGTCAATGGGAATTTCTGCCGATTGGGTTATTTTCAATGGAGCTGTGCGTCTTAATCAGTTGCGTGAAGCAAAAGCCAATCAGGCAGTTGCCGAATATCAGGTTGCTGCTCAGTGGTTTAAGGTGATCAGCGAAGTGCGTACTGCATATGCAAACTATGTGCAGAATGTAAGAAAAACCAAGCTGTTTGCCAAAATCCGTACTCTTTCGTCCCAGCAGCGTGATTTGGTGGCGGATGAATACAATGCCGGTAAAGCAGAGCTTACCCGTTTGAATGAGGCTCAACGTGACTTGGTTGAAGCGGAGACCTCGCTCGCATCAAGTTATATCAACGTGCAGAATGCCAAAGCACAGTTGACCGCTGCTGTCGGTGGTACAAGTGCTGATTACTACATGAATAATGAAGTTTCTGACAATATCCCCGGTCTGGAAGGTGTAGCTTCTGCTGAAAAAGCTGTGGAAGATGGTAAGGGCGGTGCTCAAACTGAACCTGCTGAAGCTCCTGGATTGACGCGTGATTTCAATAATGCTCCGGCTATTCCTGACAGTGCAACTGCCGGGCAAAAATAAGCAGTCTGCCAGAAATGCTTTTCAAAAATAAAAAAGAATCTTTCGTGGTTTATACTGCCGGTGCGGCGGTCTTGAAAGAGATCGCCAGCCCGGTTGTCTCTGTCAATCAGGAAATTCGTGATTTGGCAGAGGAAATGATTAAAGCCATGCGTTTTTTCGATGGTATCGGTTTGGCAGCACCGCAGTACGGAAAATCTTTGCGATTGGTTGTTTTTGATGTCCCGAAACAAAATAGCACCGGTACTCCGGGGGAGGAGTATTTGTTGCCAAAAATGCCTCTTGCCGTAATAAATCCGGAAATAATTGCCCGTTCAGCTCAAGTAACAGAAAGAGAAGAAGGGTGCTTGTCTGTTCCCGGAATTTATGCCCCGGTAGTCCGTCCGTCAAGTGTTGTATTCAGAGCCCAGACTTTGGATGGTGAATTCCTTGAGTTTGAGTGCGGTGGTTTATTGGGACGGTGTATCCAGCATGAATTAGACCATCTTGATGGTTTCCTTTTTACAGATCGTCTTTCTCCTGATGTAGAAAGAGCAATACGGGGAGATCTCAACCGTTTGAAAAGTGCAGGGCAGAATCGCAATTACCGCAGGATAAAATAAGTATGGGGTTTTTAAGTTCTTTTTTAGGTGCTTGTCGCGGACCGCAGATATTCAATGATTTGCGTAAATACTCCTGGGGGCGGGTTATCTGGCACTTTTTTCTGATTTGTTTTTTTTGCAGTATTGCAGTCGGTATTGGAAATTATATGATGATAAAATACCGGTGGCGGGCAATATATAATAATTTCAATGAAATATTCGGAAAAGAACTAATTCTCGATAAAAGCGGTATTTTACCGCAGATTTCTCCGGATGTCAATCGTTTTCAGGAATTACCCAATAACTCTCTGCTGATATATGTCGGAAATAATCAAAATGTTGATTTCGCAGATGAGATGCTGCGTCAGCGTAATCTGATATTTTTGTGGGGCAGGGGAGCTTGTGTCGTGTTTGTCAGAAATGAAAAGTTTTGGCAACGGGTGGCAGGATTTTCTCCGGAAGAAAATTTGCAGCAGCAGTCTGCTGATGTGTTGACCTACGAAAAAATGAAAGAGCAGCTTTTATACTTTGCAAAGTTGCCGATTTCTGATAAATGGAGTTATCCGGAGGAGTATCGTAATGGTGTAACCAGTTATCAAGTATTGGTTTTTGCCAGAATGTCGTATGCATTGGGAAAAGCTGTTTTTTACTTCCTTTTCAGTTTTTTATTGACATTTTTTTCCAGTTTATTTTTTATGTTGCTGTACTGGTTGTTTTCTTTCGGCAGGCCGCAAATTTTTTCCTTTGCAGAATTGTGGAAAGTTGCATTGTATGCAGCATTCCCGGTGTTACTGGTTGTTAATGCATTCCCGGCGTTGCAGTTGCCGGGGGCAGGTTTCTTTGAATATCTGTTTCTGCTCGGATGGGTCGGATATTTATCTTTCGTTCTGAAATATTTAGTACGATTATTCAATGAAACTAAAAGTGAAAATAACAGGAGAGAAACAAATGGATGAATTGGATAAATTTTTCCGTGTTCCTGAATGGTATGCGGCGTTGGCTCCTTTTACTTGGGATACAAAGTTTGTAAAATTGCGTAAAGATGCAATAGATGCCCTCTCTGTCGGCATGAATGAAGAACAAGCTAAAGAGTTTCTTTATACTCCGGTTGGCAAAGGAGTTATGAATGACTTGGCGGAACCGATGGGGGATATTCCCGGAAATGCTTTTGCTTTTGTTGACAGTTGTGCTCCTACGGATACGGAACGTTTCGCTCTGAAAGGCGGAGCGGTATATTCTCCCCGCAGTGCGTTGTTTTATTTACTTCAGAGCAAAAAAGTTTCAGAAGCAGCTCGGAACAACAAAGTTGAGTATATCTGCCTGCGTCCATTTCGTAAAATTACCCGTGCCAGAGAATTCCGGTTGTTTATTTATGATGGAAAACTTTCGGCAATGAGTCAATATAATTTGATTCGCCATTTCCGGCGTTTGGAAGGTGTGAAGAAATCTTACTGGGATTCCGCTGTAAAATTTGTTGAATCTGTTATTTGGAGATTGCCGATAAAAACTTTGGTCATAGATATTTATATCACCAGCGGAGGAGATATTCTGGTTGTAGATCTCAACAAATGGGGAGAAACCGATCCGTTGCTGCTTCGCACATGGGAAAGAGATTGGAGTGAAACGGTTGGTATTCAGCTGATGAGTCCTCCGACCTCAATCTCCGGTGATGTAAAAGTTTCTTTTTAAGTTAAATTTATTCCCAATGCGGCAGTTGATGCGAAAATTCATTCAACTGCCGTTTTCTTTTTCGGTAATCCGGTAAAATTTCAGCGACAAGACGCCAGAATGCCGGAGAGTGATTCATCTCTTTCAGATGCGACAACTCGTGAACGATGACGTAATCAACTGTTTCTACTGGGCATTGAATCAATTTCCAGCTGAAAGATATTGTGCGGTTACTGGAGCATGATCCCCAGCGGGTATCCGCTCCGGAGATGCGTATTTTGGTTGGAGTTTCTCCCATTGCCTCCTGAAAGGGGAGTATTCTTTTGCGGATTATTGCAATGGCAAGTTCCCGGTAGAGAGTTATCATGGAATTTTTTATTTCCTCAAAATTTCCCTTGGGAATCAGAAAAGCATTATCAAAAATCCGCAGGCGATGGGTGAAACGCAAAGGATAACGCACTCCAAGCAACATAAAAGTATTGCCTTCTGTAAAATCCGGAAGATTTTTTTCGGGGGCTTTCCGCAAACGAGTGATCAGGTGTTGATTATCCATTACAAGTTTCCGGAGAAGATGTTCCGGAAACTTGTCAGGGGACAAAACTTCCAAAACACCATCTGCAGCCAAACGTAATGCGATCCTCTTACGGCGGGGAGAATATATTACCCGGTAGAGATTATTTTCCTGCATCGGCAAGATACTTTTCTGCATCCATTGCAGCTCTGGCTCCCATACCTGCTGCAATAATCGCCTGACGGTAACGTGGGTCTGCACAATCTCCCGCTGCAAAAACGCCGGGGATATTGGTGTGGGAGGTATTGTTTTTTACAACAATGAATCCGTTTTCATGGGTTTCCACTCCGGCATCTTTGAAAATTTTACTGCATGGAGTATGTCCGAGAGCTGTGAAAACGGCGGAACACTTTATTTCTGCTTCATTTTCTGAATTGCGATCAAGTATTTTGACCCCGGAAACTTTTTGGTCTCCAAGTATTTCAAGGATCTGGCAATTCAAGTGAAATTTTATTTTTGGATTTTGTTTGGCTCTTTCTGCCATGATGAGTGAAGCACGCAACTCATTACGCCGGTGGATCAAATGCACTTCGGAAGCAAATCTGGTCATAAAAATGGCTTCTTCCATGGCAGAATCTCCACCGCCGGCAACCACAACCGGTACCTCTTTAAAAAAAGCCCCGTCGCAGGTGGCACAAGCAGATACACCATTGCCGTAAAGCCGACTTTCACCGGGAACATCAAGGTGACGGGGAGTTGCACCTGAAGCAATTATGAGTGTTTGAGTTTCAATGGTACGGCCATCGGAAACTTCAAGGATGTGTGTACCGCATTGATCAAGTTTTACCGATGTGATTTCTTCATACTCAAAGACAGCTCCAAACTTTTCAGCTTGGAATTGCATATCCATAACCAGATCGAAACCATTTTTTCCATCAGGAAAACCGGGGAAGTTTTCCACTTCTCCGGTTTGGGTAAGCAAACCGCCAGGCAGAGAGCCTGCAAAAACAATCGGTTTCAATCCAGCCCTTGCCGCATAGATGGCTGCCGTGGAACCGGCAGGACCATTGCCGATGATTATAACTTTTTCCATAATCAGTCTCCTGAATATTGATCAAACTTTTTCTGTCATTATTAAACGTACATCACCGGAGGTGTTTTTTCTACTGTTTTTGGAAAAATAATTCTATTTTTTTACTGATTTTGTTTGACTTTGACGGAAAATGTAGTATTTTATGACATAATGTCAACTTAACTAACAAACCGGTATGATGCGTTTTACTCATGTTTCCGGCAAACGCCGGATATTCGAAAAATTACGTCGGGAGGGACGGATTTCACGGGCTGATCTTGCCCGTAAATGTTCGCTGACCCGTCCGGCAGTATCTGCCATCGTGGAAGAATTGATCGCTTCCGGGATGGTCAGGGAGTTGGGACCGGGGCGTTCAACCGGAGGAAAGCCTCCGATCATGCTGGAATTCATTCCGGATGCCCGTTGTGCCATCGGTATAAATCTTGGCGGGGATGGACTGATAGAGGGCGTGTTGTGCAATCTTTCCAGTGGAATTGTCAAATCGGAATCCGTTTGTTATGAGAATACTTTTGAAAACATTCTCAAAGGTACAGAGCGGTTGATCAGAATGCTTTCTCTCCGCAATACAGGGGGAATCCTGTCCGGTGTCGGTATTGCGGTGTCGGGAATAGTTGATAATTCAGGGGTTGTAGTACGGTCAAAATTGGATATCGCCGGTAAACCTCTTGCCGAGATGCTGGAACGCAATACCGGTTTACCGGTACGTATAGAACGCCGCCCCAATGCAGCTGCTTTGGCAGAGGCTCTTTTTGGTGCCGGCAAGGATTCTTCCCGTCTGGTCTATCTTACCAGCGGTATCGGTGTCGGAGCCGGATTGGTGATAAACAATGAAATTTTTACCGGGAGCAATGGTTTTGCCGGAGAAGTAGGACAACTCCATCTCCCTGATTCCCGGATTTTGGAAGAAGCTGCCCGCCCCAGTGCGATGCTTAAAGCGTATATGAAAGCGACAGGGAAGGAGTTGGGGATGGAAGATTTTATCCAGCTTTTCCTTTCCGGAGATACTCTTGCGGAAAAAATGGTTATGGATAATGCCCGTTATCTGGCTTATGCTGCCGGAATCGCCGCTAATCTGTTTGATCCGGATGCATTGGTTCTGGGAGGAGATGTTCTGGAATTCGGAGACCGGCATTTTGAAATGTTTAAACAGGAATTTTTAGCAATGTCGGTTGCTTCCGGAGAAAAAAAGGCTCCGTCAGTGTTGCGTTCCATGTTCGGCCGCAGCGGTGTCGCTGTCGGCGGAGCTCAGATAATACTCGACTCGTTGGTTCAATAAATCCATTAACATGAAAGGGTAAAAAAATGGATGTTAAAATTTTTGAAGACAAGTTTGCTCTCGGCAAAGCCGCCGCTGCTCTTGGAGCTGAAAAAATCCGTGCAGCGATTGCTAAAAAAGGAAGTGCCAATGTGATCCTCGCAACCGGTGCCAGCCAGTTTGAGATGCTTGAAGCTCTTTTGCAGGAACAGGGAATTGATTGGAGCGTTGTCAAATTTTTCCATTTGGATGAATATGTCGGTTTGCCGATCACTCATCCGGCAAGTTTCCGTCTGTACCTGTGGAGCCGTTTTATCAGCAAACTTCCGGTGCCGCCGGCCGCCTTTTTCCCGGTGAATGGTTCTGCCGATGATATTGATGCTGTCCTTGCGGAACTTGAAAAAAACATCACCGCCAATCCGATCGACGTGGCTTTCGTCGGTATCGGTGAAAATGGACACCTCGCTTTCAACGATCCCCCGGCTGATTTTGAAACCGAAAAAGCCTACATCAAAATCGAATTGGAAGAACGCTGCCGCAAACAGCAGCTCGGTGAAGGCTGGTTCCCGACCTTTGATGATGTTCCCAAATTTGCGATCAGCATGAGTGTCAAACAGTGCATGAAATCCGCCAGCATCATCAACAGCGTGCCGGATCTGCGTAAAGCCGAAGCCGTCAAAATGGCTTTGGAAGGTCCGGTGAGCAACATGTGTGCTGCCAGTATGCTGCAGCTGCATCCGGATTGCACGACTTTCCTTGACAAGGATTCTGCTTCACTGCTTACCAAGTAAGATGCTTACAGAATTCATTTTTGTCCGGCACGGGGAGACTGATGCCAACCGTGCCGGAATTCTTCAGGGGAGTAGAGATATTCCCCTGAATGCTGTCGGGATCAGACAGGCTGAAGCTGTGGCAGAATATCTGCGTGATACCGATTTTGATGCGGTGTATTCCAGCCCACTGTCCAGAGCAGTAAAAACTGCTGAAATATTGCTTGCTGCAGGGCATGATAAGCTGCTGCTGCAAAAAACACCGGCTTTGCAGGAGTGGAGATGTGGAGAGCTTGATGGTCTGACCTGGGAGGAGATCAATGCCCGATTCCCGAAAGAAGCCGGTTCTTTCTGCTTTGAGCAAATCGAAGTACAAATGCCGGGCGGCGAATCCGGTTTTGAGTTCCAGAAACGGGTCGAAGATTTTTTGAAACACTTGCGGGATGAATTTCCCGGGAAAAGGATTTTGTTGGTTTCTCACGGAGGAGTATTGCAGCGGATTTTCCGTTTTGTTGCCGGTGTCGTTGCAGAGGGAAATATCATTCCTCTTGCCGGAAATGCGTCGGTAAGTTCCTTTGTATTCAATCACAAACTGAATGCTTGGCAATTAACTTCATGGAACCGTCTTGAACATCTCAAAGGTCTTCCACAGCACGTATCCCGTGTTTTGTGAAAGTATTTTTACAAAGAAGATCAATACCATTTGCATTTATCTGCAGATGGTGTTATTTTTATACAGATCGTGGAGGAAAAAAATGAGACCTGTTTTATTTGTTTTTGCATATCTGCTTTGTTTGCCTGTTCTTGTCGGAGCTGATGCTTCCGGGGAGAAATTGTATCAGCAGGCATGGGAATTCCGGGAAAATGGAAATGATTTCAAGGCATTCCGTTGTTTCCGAAAAGCTGCTTCAAGGGGACATGCCGGAGCTCAATATGAATTGGCTTACCGTTGTTATAAAGAAAAAAATTTCCAAAAAATGCTTGAATGGCTTAATAAATCAGCCGGACAGGAATATCCTCAAGCAATTTTTATGTTGGGGTTATGTTATAACGATGGAACCGGAGTTGAAAAAGATTTAACAAAAGCTTTTTCATATTTTCTGAAAGCCGCTGAAGCCGGAAATGTCTGGGGAGCGATCAATACAGCAAGAGCTTATTGCTTTGGTTCAGGAGTGAAGCGTGATCAGCAAAAAGCATTTTACTGGTATTCGCAAGCCTATGAGTATGAGGCATGTGATTATACTTTGGAGGGGTTGGGATTTTGTTATTTTTATGGTATTGGTGTCGAAAAGGATTATAAAAAAGCAGCAGAATATTATAAGAAAGCAGCAAATGCCGGAAATACCGGGGCAACATTTTTTTCAGCTCTTTTGTATTTGTTGGGATTGGGCGTAAAGCAGGATTTTGCAGTTTCATTAGAACTTTTCAAGGAAGCTGCAGACAAGGGATATGTTCCTGCGTATGAAAGGTTATCCGGGATGTATGCTTTGGGTATCGGAACACCGCAGAATAAAGAAATGGCTATTGAATATGCATTGAAAGCGGACGAAGCAGATAATCTTTCTGAAAATTATTGTTTTTTATTGGGAGAAGCTTATTTGCGGGGAGAAGGCGTTGAAAAGAACGATAAAGAAGCAGTGAAGTATTTGCAAAAGGCGGCAGAAGCAGGTGATGCCGCTGCTCAATTTGAGCTGGCCCAGTGTTTCGCCCGGGCTGTCGGGGTAACACAAGATCAGAAAAAAGCATTCAGTTGGTATTTGAAATCAGCAAAACAGGGCAATACCCGGGCAATGAAAGCTGTCAGCTACATGTATGGTCTCGGAGTAACAGTACCTCAAAATTTCAAAGAATCATTGTATTGGTTGAAAAAAGCTGCTGATGCAGGAGATTCAGATGCTCAATGTTCATTGGCAATTCAATATGAAAATGGAATCGGTACAGAGCGTGATGAGAAAAAAGCTCTGGAGTATTTCCGCAAATCAGCTGCATCCGGCAATGCTTTTGCACGAAAGAGTTTGGAAAGAATAGAAAATTCACTGCGTTAAAATTTGTTTGATCGAAGCAAAGTCTTCCGGCAATGGACTGGTGAAATTCATCATTTCGCCGGTTACCGGATGAGGCAGGGCGAGTTTCCACGCATGGAGCAGTTGTCTCTTTACTCCCGGCAAAATACAATTCCTGTTGCCGTAAACCTCATCCCCGATGATCGGCAGTCCGATAGAACTTAAATGCACTCTTATCTGGTGAGTGCGTCCGGTAAAAATTTTTACCTCGACCAACGATAAAGGTATTTTGTCGATTACTTTTTGGGCGATAACCCGGTAAGCTGTATGAGCTTCTTTGCCGTTGCGTTCAACGATCGCCATTTTTTGCCGGTTGACCGGATGTCTGCCGATAAGAGTTTTTAATTCTCCTGATATCTGTTTGGGGATGCCCCGGCAGATAGCAAGGTAAGTTTTTCCGGTTTTCCGGTCGGCGAATGCTTTGCCCAGTTTGAATTTAGCTTCCACTGTTTTGGCAACAGCCAGACATCCGCTGGTATCTTTATCCAGCCGGTGGATTATTCCCGGACGCAGAGCATCATCTCCGGAAAAGTCTTCTGCCATAGCCGGATAACGGCCGATCAATGCGTTTACGACAGTACCTTCCGGATTGCCCGGAGCAGGGTGGACAACGACCCCGGCAGGCTTGTCGATCACCAGAAAATGATCGTCTTCGTAAAGGATATCAAATTCAAAAGGTTCTGCACTTATTTGCGGAGTTGTTTCCTGCTGGGGGATCGCAATCCGGATATTCATTCCTGATTTTACGGCAAAACGCGGTTGGCAGATCACCGTGTCATTCACGGAAATATCACCATTTTTGATCAGATTCTGTAAAAATGTCCGGGAATAATCCGGCATCAGCATTGCCAATGCCCGGTCAAGCCGCCCGGATTGGGAATCAGTTGTGGAAAATTCAAGCAGATTTTTTCTCATGGCGGAGGAAGAAACAAAGCATTGCAGTCCCGGAAGTGATCAGCAGGATCCCGATCCACTGTGCCGGAGTAAGTTTCCAGAAAAGGTCGTTGTCACCGCGGAGTGTTTCATTGAAACAACGCAGAACTCCGTAAACAATAAGATAACACGATATGACCACTCCCCGTTTGACTTTTTTCAGCAGCCAACAGAAAAGAATGCAGAGCAGGAAATTTTCTCCGGCTTCCAGTAATTGGACCGGGTGTACCGGTAAGCCAAATGTGTCAAACCAGAGGTATGAACCTTTCGGGGCAGTTACCCCCCACCATGAGGTGGTTGCCGCTCCATAGCAGCATCCGTTGAGGAAGCAGCCGATCCTGCCGAAGCCATGTGCTGCTGTAAGTGCCGGCACAAAAACATCTAAAACCCTGATGATATCCAGATGCTTTTTCCATGAGTAGAGTACAACCGTGATAAATGCCAGAATAAATCCGCCGTAAAAAACCAGTCCACCGCGATGGATGTAAAATATTGTTATGGGATCATCGGCAAAACCTTTTTCATAAAAAAATTGTGTCACATAAAATATTCTGGCACCGAGCAAGCCGGAAATCAACGCCAGGATCAACAGAGTTCCACTCTGGTCCTTGGTCAAATTGGCATAATTCCGGTTGCGGTCGAGCAGGTACGAGGCCGCCAAAAATCCCAATGCCGCCATCAGACCGTATGAACGGATTGCAAAAGAACCGATTTGCAGAATAATTGGATACATAGTTTACTGTTCCTTGTTTTTACGGGTTGCAAAAAATTCTATTGCCAGAACCAGTATCAATCCGGCAAATACACAGAGGATCGTCCATATCATTCCGGTATTGCAAACCGGAGCATCGTAAACAAATCTGCCGTCAAGTTCATGCTGCCAGGGCCAGAGACGGGGAATCGCTCCCACCATGAAACCGATCAGAGCGGCGATCGTTGCATTGTAGAACTTTCTTATAAGGTAGTTCAATAGATGCACAAACATCCCCAATCCGACAACCGCCCCAAGCCCCAGAAAAGCGACCGTGGATATATCTTGCAGATTGAAGTCGAAGTGAGCCAGATTGCCAACCGCTTCCCAAACCCGGTTGTATTGACCGAAAATCAACAGCAGAAATGAACCGGACAACCCCGGCAGTATCATCGCAATAATACAAATGGCTCCATAGAGCAAAAGCATGTACCATTGAGAGCCACCATCAACCGGAACCAGTGAAATCACTCCGAATGCCGCAGCAGTGCTTATCAGAAATGATACGATCGCTCCCCATGTCCATTTCTTGATTTGCCGGTTGACTGTTATGATACTGGCAATTATCAATCCGAAAAAGAATGCAAAAGTAAACTGCTGATGTTTTTCCAGCATCCAGACGAAAAGTTTGGCAAGTGTGGCAAAAGATGCAAGAATTCCGACTCCCAAACCAAAGAGGAAACGCCATGGAATACGCTCATAAAGTTCTTTCCATTTTCCTTTGCAGAGTAATTTCAGTGTTTCCAGAGAGGCGATAGTCCCGATCGCTCCGGTAAGTTTGGAAAACGCCCCCATGATAAAGAGCATCGTACCACCGGAAACACCGGGGATGACATTGGCTCCTCCCATGCAGAAACCAACGGAGAAGTTGTACAGATCTTCCTTGATTTTGTGAAATTTGCTCATGACCGCAACCTCTCTTTTGAAAAAAAGTTAAAAAAATGGCAACCCCGCCAGGACTCGAACCTAATCTAAATGGACCAAAACCACTTGTGCTACCATTACACCACGGGGTTGCATAATTTTGTTACACTTCAGATAATATAATGCAATATTTGAAATTTTCCACAAAAAAACGAAAAAACTTGCTGATTTATTTGCAAAAAACAGTTTTGTTTCATAAAAAAACAAAAAACAGGTCAAAAAAACTTGCGTTATCATGTTTGGGAGATTATATTTATTAAGTGTATCATAAATCGTGGCTCCGGATAATCCGGCACGAAAAGGATTAAATTCAGTAAACTATATTTGAAAGGTTGATGCAATGTTGAAAAAAATGTCGTTGATTGCTGTACTTGCCGCAGTATTTTCTTTTTCTGTGCAGGCTGCTCCGTGGATCTCTCACAATTCCCGGCGTGCCCCTAAAACTCTGATCGTTGTCGGTAATTACAAAACCCCGCGCCTGATGGCGGCCACCATCAAAGGACTCACCAGTCAACCGTATTTGATTATTACCAAAGACAACCGTTATTTCATGGTTATGACCAAGGCTACTGTACCGGTTCCGGCTGACAAATTGGATGTCTATATCAATCAGCTTAACCCCAACCGGGTTGTCATTATCGGTGACGAGCGTTTTGTGACCCGGGCACAGGAGGAGAAACTGCGGACAATCAAGATCCAGCGGATTCCGATCGTCCGTATCTATGGCGGAGATTGGGGCCGAATTGCAGAAGAATTGGATGATATGCTCAATATCGGTAATCTCGCCCGGGAATTCCGTCGCAATTATTTTGATCTTTCTATGAGTGATTCGACCTTGCGTCCCGTTGCTCCCCAAAAGGTGGAAGAACAGTCTGCTTCTGTGTCCGCTGAAAATAACAACTCTGAAGAGTTGCCGTCAACAGAGCCCGATGAACTCTGAATTTTAGCCGGGGAAAAACTATGCTTCACCTCTACCGCATTGCAGTTAACAGTTTTCGCGAAGCACTCCGGGAACCAGTCTATTTCCTGATGCTTTTCGGAGCATTGCTTCTTATCGGACATTATCCGTGGATGACGCTGTTCGTTTTCCGGGAGCAGCTGAAACTTGTAGTTGACAGTGCTATGGCAACTACTATGCTGTTTTCTCTTGCGGTGTGCGTGTTGTGTGCAACCAGTACCGTTTCCCGTGAAATGCGTAACGGTACGGTTTTGCTGCTTTTGAGTAAGCCGATAACCCGGTGGAGTTTTATCCTTGGTAAAATTTGCGGCATTGTAGCAGCTTCACTGCTGTTCTGCTGGACTTGCAGTTGTGCATCTGTCATATCGGTGTATGTCGCAGTTGATCAATTCCGCATGGAGACCGGTTTGTATTTTGCCTTTGTCGGTTTGGTTTTTCTGGCCTGCATAGCAGGTATGGTGCTCAACTACCTCAAAGGTTGTTCTTTTTCAGAATATTCTGCCTATGCCGGAGCGATTTTGATGTTTGGTATGACTGTTTTCTGCTGGAAATTCCAGCCGCATCCGGAGCTTTCTCTCATGGATCTCGGCAAAGCACTCATTCTTCTTTCCCCGGCGGTTTTGATCATGGCGGTAATGGCAGTAGGTTTTGCCAGCCGTTTTGATGTTGTTCCCAGCATGTGTCTTTGTACATTGTTTTTCTTTCTTGGCTTGATTTCATCCTATCTTTTTGGTGGAAAAGTTGAGGATCCGGCTCTTGCAGCTTTGTCATCCTTGCTTTATGCGGCAATTCCCAATTGGCAGTTTTTCTGGATGGCGGATGCTTTGGCGGTAAACAGAAACATCCCCGGTTATTATGTCTGGTGGGCCATCGGTTATGCCGTTATCTATTCTGTGGTGATTGCTGTATGGGCGGTGGTGTTCTTCCAGAACCGCGAGGCTGCCGGAACCAGAGAAAACTGATCCTGCCGGAGAGGTTTTGAAAGATGGCTGCGGCACCGGATAAAAGTACCCTGATCGTTTTGCCGCAGGTCGATTCCACCAATACTTACGCAAAAAATCATTTCTTTGAACTTGAAGATTGTACTGTCGTAGCCGCTGTAGAACAGACAGCCGGCAGGGGGCGTTTGGGCAGAAAATGGGTCACTTCTCCTGATACAGCACTTACCGTAACGGCTGTTTTCAAGAATATACAGCAGCCGTTTCACGCCGGGGCGATAGCCGGTCTCGCCGGCTTGGAATTGATCCGGGAATATCTGCCGGATCATTTTGTCTTTTTTAAGTGGCCGAATGATATTTATGTCCGTGATTGTAAAATTTCAGGAATCCTTTGTGAAGGAGTTTTACTCAAAGGCAAACTTGCCGGAGTAGTTGCCGGTATCGGAATAAATGTCAATCAAAGTACCGATGAGATGAATTTACTGGATAATCCGGCGATTTCAGTTACCGCCCTGACCGGGAAAAAGTTTTTTCTGGAAAAAATGCGTTTTGAGCTTGCAGAAAAGATAAAAAAATACTATATTATATATCGATCAGATTCAGAGACCGTGCTTCAGTTGTGGCGAAAAGAAAATTGCCTGATTGGGGAGACTCTGGTTTTGAAAACTCCCGATGGAAAAATAAAGCAGGGGTGTTTTATGTCTATCGGGGCAGGGGGCGAGATGTTATTGCGTTCTTCCGATGGTGAAGTTTTTACTTTTTCCAGCGGAGATGTAAAAATAGATGCCTCTTTAATAAATTTCAAATTGTTGGAAGACAAGTATTATAAACAAAGACGCTGAGGCGTCGCCAAAACAAAGGAGTATCCATGAGCGAAAAACTTCTCGCCGGACTTCAGTTGATGGTCTTCGGCATGGGGATGGTGTATGTGTTCCTCATTGTCATGATCTTCTGCATGAAGTTGATGTCCAAGATCATTGCCCCGATAGCTGCAAAACAAAAGGCTGCAGAAGATGCCGCCAAAGCGGCCGCTGCCAAGCCTGCTGGTGCATCTGCCAATGATGCGGCTCTTGCGGCGGCGGCTGTTGCTGCCGTTGCTGCTGCACGTAAATAAGTTTAATCAAATTAAATACAGGTGTATAAATGAAAAAAATAAAATTCATGGATTGTTCGTTCCGTGACGGTTTCCAGTCCTGTCTCGGTGCCCGTGTTAAAACTGAAGATTTCCTGCCGGCTCTCGAAGCTGCAGTGAAAGCCGGTATCAGCCATATTGAAATCGGTGGTGGTGCCCGTTTCCAAGCATTGTATTTCTATTGTCAGGAAGATGCCTTTGAAATGATGGACAAATGGCGTGAAGTCGTCGGTCCTGAAGTCAACTTGCAGACTCTTTCCCGCGGTGTCAACGTGGTCGGTCTTTCCAGTCAGTCCAGCGACATCATTGACCTCCATGCCAAACTTTTCAAGAAACACGGCATTACCACCATCCGTAACTTTGATGCTCTCAATGATGTGCGGAATCTGGAAGTTTCCGGTCGTGCCATTGCCAAACATGGTTTGAAACATCAGGCAACTGTTACTTTGATGGGCTTGGCTCCCAATCTGACTGAAGCGTATGCTCATACTCCGAAATTTTACATTGACCGTTTGAATGAGATCCTTGCTTCCGGAATTCCTTTTGACAGCATCGCTTTCAAAGACGCTTCCGGCACCAGTACTCCGGCGACTGTTTTTGAAACTGTCAAAATGGCCCGTGAAATTCTCGATAACAGCTTTGGCAAAGGTGCCAAAGAAATCCAATTCCACACTCATGATACTGCCGGTATGGCGGTCGCTTGCAACATGGCGGCTATTGAAGCCGGTGCCGATGTTATCGACCTCGCCATGAGTCCGCTTTCCGGTGGCACTTGTGAAGCTGATATTCTGGTTATGTATCAGCGTCTGCGTGGTACTGATTACACTTTGGATATTGATCCTGAAAAGATCCTCGGTGTTGAAAAAGTCTTTGAACAGTGCATGGATAAATATTTTATGCCGCCTGAATCAATGCAGGTTTCTCCCAAAATTATTTTCTCACCCATGCCCGGTGGAGCTCTTACTGCCAATACCCAGATGATGCGTGACAACAAATGTCTGGACAAATATGACAAATGTATCGAAGAAATGCGTGAAGTCGTTGCCAAAGGTGGCTTCGGTACCAGTGTGACTCCGGTCAGCCAGTTCTACTTCCAGCAGGCTTTCCGTAATGCCATGCAGGGCAAAAATCCGGATGGTTCCTGGAAAATGGATCCCAACGGTTACGGCAAAATGGTTCTCGGTTACTTCGGTAAAACCCCGGTCGCCCCTGATCCGCAGCTGGTTAAATGGGCAAGCGAGCAGCTCGGTCTTGAACCCACCGACAAACCTGTTGTTGAAATCAATGATGCCAATCCCAAACTGGGCATTGCCTATAACACTGAACTGCTGAAAGAAAACGGCTTGGAAGTTACCGAAGAAAACATCTTTATTGCCGCCGCTTGCGGTGAAAAAGGTATCAACTTCCTCAAAGGCGACAAACCCATGGGTATCCGTTACAAAGAAGCTGAGAAACCAGCAGCCGCAAAAGGTGCCCAGGCTTACACTGCCAATGTCAGCGGAACCAATGTCGTTGTGGAAATCAATGCTGCCGGTGATGCTTACACTGCCAAAGTCAATGGCAAGAGTTTTGAGGTCAAATTGACCGAAGGAGCTTCTGCTGCTGCCGCTGCTCCTGTTTGCGGTGCTGCCAGTGTGATGACCAGCCCGTTGCCGGGTACTGTGACCAAGATTCTGGTCAAGGCCGGTGATGCGGTCAAGGCCGGTGATACGATCATGGTTCTTGAAGCGATGAAAATGGAAACCCCGGTTGCTGCTGATAAAGATGGCGTGGTTGCTTCCATTGATGTTGCCGTCGGTGCGGTTGTTGCTGAAGGAGACGCCTTGGTCTCTATCGCAGGTGCAGCCGGTGCAGCTCCCGCAGGTGCAGCCTCTGCAATGACCAGCCCGTTGCCGGGTACTGTTACCAAAATTCTGGTCAAGGCCGGTGATGCGGTCAAAGCCGGAGATACGGTCATGGTTCTTGAAGCAATGAAAATGGAAACTCCGATTGCCGCTGATAAAGATGGCGTGGTTGCTTCTGTTGATGTTGCTGTCGGTGCAGTTGTCGCAGAAGGCGATGCCCTTTTGACTATCGCATAAGGAATTTGGTACAATGAATATAATTAAAAAAATCAGTTTGCTGCTGATGTTTGCAGCTGTGGCGGTTTTCTCCGCCTCAGCTGCGGAAAAATGCGGCAAGGCTTGTGATGAAGCAAAAAAGTGCTGTCCTGTTCAGATCACTCGTGATGTTTTGACTGCCAAAGGCGCTGTCCTGGATGAGAAATCCAGTGACGATATCTTTGAATGGTGGACCAAAGGCTCTTCCCGTTATCTGGTTTACGTCGGTAAACTCAATGAGGGAGGCAAGGTCAAATATGTTCCTACGACCATCTACACTGTTACCATCCCATACGATGGCGTTTGCAATCCCGGACGTCAGATGATGATGTATCATCCGGAAGGATACAGCAAAGGTCTTTTGAATGCCAAATCCACGATCAAACTTGTTCCCGGAACTTTGCATGAGAGCGTAAAAGACGCCGGAACTCTGCTTCCCGGAACGATGATGGCTGAATTTGAAGCTGTGGAAATCGCCCAGAGTGCAGTTGCCGGCGGTGATGCTGCCGGTCAGAAGCTTGATGGTTGGGGAAAAACCTTTGACAGCTTGTGGAAAAGCACCGGTATTTATGACCTTTACCGTCAGAGTACGGAAAACTTCAGCTCCACCTGGACTCTCGGTCTCGGCAGAATTATTATGATGATGGTTGCATTGGTTTTGATTTATCTTGCCATTGTCAAGGAATTTGAACCGCTTCTGCTTCTGCCCATCGGTTTCGGTGCATTGCTTGCCAATATCCCGCTTGCCGGAATTTCCGGTCCGGATGGTCTTCAGGGACAGGTCTTTGAAGTCGGTATCAATAGTGGCGTATTCCCGCTGCTCATCTTCCTCGGTGTCGGAGCTATGACTGACTTCGGTCCGTTGATTGCCAATCCGAAAACAGCTCTTTTGGGCGGTGCCGCTCAGTTCGGTATTTTTACTGCTCTGCTCGGTGCTCTTGCACTTGCTCCTCTCGGTATCAATTTTGATCTGAAAGATGCAGCCAGTATCGGTATCATTGGGGGGGCGGATGGTCCGACTGCAATTTACCTTGCCAGCCGTCTTTCCCCGAAATTGCTCGGTGCTATCGCCGTTGCGGCATACAGCTATATGGCACTGGTTCCGATCATTCAGCCGCCTATCATGCGTCTTTTGACCACGGAAAAAGAGCGTAAGATCAGAATGACTACGTTGCGTCCTGTCAGTAAGATCGAAAAAATTTGCTTCCCGATCCTTATTACTTTGCTGTGTGCTTTTCTGTTGCCGGATGCTGCTCCTCTGATGGGTATGCTGATGTTTGGTAACCTGTTGAAAGAAAGCGGAGTTACTGAGCGTTTGAGCAATACTGCTCAGAATGCATTGATCAACATCGTTACTATTTTCCTCGGAGTTGCGGTGGGCAGTAAGCTTTCAGCTGATCAATTCCTGTCAGTACAGACCCTCGGAATCCTTTTCCTCGGAGCGGTCGCATTCTCGATTGGTACTGCCACCGGTTTGCTTTTTGCCAAGCTGATGAATTGTTTCAGCAAGACCAAAATCAATCCATTGATCGGTTCTGCCGGTGTTTCTGCCGTGCCGATGGCAGCCCGTGTCGCCAATAAGGTTGGTCAGGAAACTGATCCTCACAACTTCCTGTTGATGCATGCGATGGGACCCAATGTTGCCGGTGTTATCGGTTCAGCGGTTGCCGCAGGTGTAATGCTCAACATGCTCAAGAATCTCTGATTTTTAGAGAGTTATCTGTCTGGCACCGGTTTTTCCGGTGCCTTTTTTGCCATAGACTCATGGGGGGATTATGTTTCGAAAAATCTGTTTTATAATATTGGCATTTGCCTTTTTTTTGGTTCCGTGGCTTTGGAGTCCAGCTCGGGATTGGGCATCGGGGATAGCGGTGATCGCCGGAATCGTTTTTGCTGTTTGCTGGGGAAATCCTTTCAGTAAATATACTGCCAAAATCACATCTCCGTTGTTGGGTGCTTCTATTGTCGGAATGGGGTGCGGTATGAACCTGATCAAGGTGCTTTATGCCGGAGCCAGCGGCTTTTTTTATACATTTATTGGAATTGCTGCCGGTATCGGCTTGGGAGCATTATTCGGTAAATTGCTTAAAATGCCGAAAAATGCCACATTTCTGGTCAGTGTCGGGACATCAATATGCGGAGGCAGTGCCATTGCTGCCGCAGCTCCTGCATTGAAAGCCAAAGCTCATGAAGTAGCAATGGCATCGGCAACAGTTTTTGCTTTGAATGCGGTGGCATTGCTCATTTTTCCGGTAATCGGCAGAGCTCTGGGATTTGATGAGAATCAATTTGGCTTCTGGGCAGCTTTGGCAATTCATGATACCAGTTCGGTGGTCGGAGCTTGTTTTCAGTATGGAGAAAAAGCTCTGGAAATCGGTACGGTAGTCAAGTTGGCAAGGGCACTTTGGATCGTGCCGGTGACATTGTTTCTTTCATGGTTTATTGCGGATAAAAACAGTGAGTCAGAAAGAGATGATCGTAAGTTGAAGTTTCGAGTCCCGTGGTTTATTCCCGGATTTTTAATTGCAGCAGCTTTAGTGACCTGGTTGCCTTTTTTACAGGGGGCAGGGGGATGTGTCAAAGAGATTTCCAAATACCTTATGGTTGTCACATTGTTTCTGATTGGTGCAAATTTGAGCCGGGAAAAGCTTAAAGAATTGGGGATGCGTCCAGTTATTCATGGTGTGATTTTGTGGTTGATACTTGGCATATCCTGGTGTGCAGCGATCCGTTTGGGATTCGTAAATTGTTCAATGTGATTTCTGGCAAATTACTTGTTTTCTGATCTTTCCGGGATGTATTATTCCGGGAAGATTATTTTTTTACAACTGCAAATAAAAAGCCCCGAAAAATTTTCGGGGCAGTAATTTAATACATATTGCGTAAACGTGCTATCCGTTCTCTGATTGGAGGATGAGAGGCGAATAATTCATTTACAGATGGGAAGTGGATGTACATGGCTGCCAACTGATTGGAGCCGAGAGATTCAACTTCCTGTTTGGTATAATGGTCATCTACGGCAAGTTTTTCCAATGCACTGGCCAGACCTTCATTGTAACTGCACAAACGCACAGCTACGGCATCAGCGGCGTATTCCCGCTGGCGGGATATTGATGATTGCAGCAAAGCTCCGAATATCGCCGCAAGGGGACGGATCAACAGCACTATCAGCAACAATACGATCACAACTGCTCCACCTCCGGAATCCCGGTCACGGCGGCGGCGGTCTCCTCCACTGATCAACTCCAGAAATCCCAGATTTTCAATGATCGCCACAATTACCAGCAGCACACTGATCAAGCCGACAACCAATTGATTGAGCATGATGTCACGATGAATAATATGTCCGAATTCATGTGCCAAAACACCCTCTAACTGCTGATCATCCATTGTGTCAAGCAATCCCTGAGTAACTCCGATGAAAGCACTGTTTTCATTCAAACCGGAGGCAAAAGCATTGGCAACCGGTGTTTGGAGAATATAAACCTCCGGCACTTTCTGCAGTCCGGCGGAGATACTCAATCCCTCTGTAAGATGCAGTAAACGTCTTTCGCGGAGATTATTCATATCCGGCTTTCTGCCGTGAGCCATACTCAAAATGACCCATTTGGCAGTGAGGATCTGCAAAGGAATCAGAAAAACAGCGATTCCGGCACCGATAAGCAATCCGGTTCTTACATCGCCAAGCATATCACCAAGCAGCCAGGAGGCTCCAAAGACAGCGGCAATGACGACGCAAACCAGAATGATGCTTTTTATGAAATTTTTCCGGATCTCTTCGGATGCGATCAAAGGTGTATTCATTTGATTGTGATTTCTGATTTTTAGAGTTTACTGATCCGCATATTATCTGCTTCTTCTCTTGCAGATGCAGAGATTTCAAACATCTCCTCTGCGGTCAATCCCATTGTCCCGGCAACGATACTTGCCGGAATCATGACGATATCAGCATTATATTTTGCGACCGTCATATTGTAACGGTTGCGGGCGTAAGTGATTTTGTCTTCGCAATCACGGATATCTTCCATCAATTTCAGGAATGAGGAATTTGTTCCCAATGCCGGATAACTTTCTGCTGTGGCTCTGATTTGCGGTATCATCGAACTGATTTTATCGCTGGCAGCAATGGCTTCAGCCCGGTTGCCGCTGATAAGTCCGGTGCGTGCGGCTGTCAGATCAGTGAGGACTTTGCTTTCAAAGTCCATCTGCATTTTCAGCGTATCAACCAGATTGGGTATGATATTGGCTTTGCGTTTGAGTTGGACATCGATACCGCTCCAGGCTTCCTGTATGGCAATTTTGAGCCTGCGGAACATGTTTACCGTACTGATCCACCAAAGCAGAATAATTACGACGACAGCACCAATAATCCAATAAATCATTTTGTCTCTCCTTTTGTTATCGGGTTGTATATCTGTAAATATACAACATCGCAAGGGGATATTCAAGGAGGAACGGTGATTTTTTATTTCAACTCCTTGAAAAAACGCAAAAAGATACTATATTTGATGAGAAACTTACAGTAAACGATAAGGTTTTTTATGAAAAGCAATGTATATTTTTTCCCTTTGTCCGGGAAATCATCTTCGCTGCAACGCTCTCAAGCGGGCAGGGCGGTTTTGGAAAAATTGTTGTCTGCAGAAAAAACGGAGCTTTGCAATGAAGTCCCGATAAAGCTCCATTTCGGTGAAAAAGGCAATCACACCTATTTGAAACCTGAATTGTACGATGGTATAATTGATTTATTGGAAGAAAAGAGTGTCAAAAGCTGTTTTACTGAAACAAGCGTACTTTATGGCGGAGAGCGTTTTTCTGCTGAAAAGCACAAGAAATTGGCAGAAAAACATGGTTTCACCCGTTTGCCGGTGGTAATCGCAGATGGTGATAACGGAGAAAAATCAAAACTGATTCCTGTTGACGGAGGAAGACATTTTCAAAGTGCGGCAATCGCAGAAATGCTTGCTGAATCAGAACAGGTTCTGGTAGTTTCCCATTTCAAGGGGCATATTCTCGCCGGTTTCGGTGGAGCGTTGAAGCAACTCTCCATGGGGTTTGCAGCAAAGGGCGGCAAAATGGCAATGCATTTGAGCGTTACCCCAAAAATAAAAAGCTGGAAGTGTAAAAAATGCAAGCTTTGCATGAGCCGCTGTAATGCCGGAGCGATCATTGCCGGAGATAAATTTTTCATAGATCCGGCGAAGTGTGTCGGCTGCGGAGCGTGTTTTGCTATTTGTCCAGCCAAAGCAATTTCCGTTTTCAGTTTCGCCGGATTGAAAAACATGCTTTTCGGCAGACGCTTTTTCCGGGAAAAACTTGCGGAATATGCGTATGCTTCCCATCATGGTAAAAGGAATATTTATCTGACCTACGCGGTTGATATTACACCGGGGTGTGATTGTGAACCCCGGAGAATGTCATCCTGTGTGCCGGATATAGGTGTCTTTGCCTCACTTGATCCGGTCGCATTGGATTCTGCCTGTTATGATGCTGCGGTCAAAGCCGGAAAACATTTCCGGGGACATGAACAGCTCGCTTATGCCGAAAAATTGCAGATCGGTTCAATGGATTATAAACTGGTCGAAGTATGAAAAACTCCGGAGATATTCAAGTCTGGCGGACCAATCGTCCCCGGGATTTTTTGTTGAATGGCAAAGTCGTTACAGTTCCGGATGATTGGATATTCGTTCCCTCCGGAGATCCGGGGTTGACCCGGAGATTGAAAAGCACAACCGAATGCTGGAGCGTTGTGCATAAAAGGAAAAACCGGATCGAAGCGATCGGATTGTGGTGCAGACAAGGCGTAGTGGAAAAGGTTAAGGAAGATCTTGAAACTGAACGCAATAACCCTGCTTATCAGCGTAAACTTGAAGCTGCCCGGCAAGCCAGAATTGCTAAACAGGATGCGTATGTCGTTGAATTCCGGCAGGCGGTTGTCGATTTTTTGGCATTTGCCCCACGTTATGAAGAAATGGCTTGGGATTTTGCTGATTCTGTTACAGATCATGCGATCCCTGTCGGCAGTGGTACAGTCGCCAGAACGGAAAGAATTCCTCTTGCTCAACGTGCCGAAGCGGCAGTGATCGCCTGGATGCGGCATCAAACGACCGATTATGACAATATGTATATCGCACGTATAAAGGGTGAACGACGGTCAGTTCGCCGGGAGCTTGCCGGGATTTCAAGGGATATTCTGGAAATTTACCGCAAAGGCGAAGATGCTCCTGAAAATTGTCCGTTGAAAGCTGCGTTGTATTGAATTTCTGCGATCAATGCTTCATATCCATTGCTACGTTTATGGCAAATGTACGCAGTGCCAATTCATCATTGACATTGAATTTCAACGTGTAATCCAATTCCTCGGCTTCCCGCAGGATCCTTTCTGCCCGTTCCGGTGAAATTACTGCCGGAATGGCAAGATGTTCAAAAAGTTCCGGATTTGCCATCGATGAGAAATCTGCCCCCAGTGCCAGCATGTAAATTTGCGAACAGAATGTAGTTATTGCTGCAATAAAACTGCGGCGGTCACGAATATATGCCCCACTGGCAGCATCGCTTTTGCGGGTTTCCGCCCGTTTGATGAATGCCGGATCTTCACTGTTTTTGGCATTTTCGATCAAATCAGCGAATTCTTCTTCCACGGAAGCTGCGGCAGCTTCAGCCAGATTGGCTGCTACTGCAGTCAACTTTGAGGCGGCGGTTTCTATTTTTATCAGATCACATCCGCAATAAAAACACAAATCATTCAATGCCGCACAGGTCTCTTTTACTCCGGCAAAGTTGAAACGGAATTTGTTGTCCGGCAGAGACAAAAGTTGACAGCGGGAACGGGTCGTCGGCAACAGGGCAGATGGATTGGCTGTCGTCAGGATCATCGTGGTTTCTGCCGGAGGCTCTTCGAGGGTTTTCAACAAGGCATTTTGTGCTTCTGTATTCATCCGGTCGGCGTCATGGATCAAACCGAATTTGCGATGATTGCCGGAGGTGTATCCGATGTGATCAAGCAGATAACGCAGAGTATTCGGCTCCGGATTGATTCTTTCCCCGACCTTGATCTGGTACATTTTGCCAACCGGAAACACGCTGTGACAATCAGCATAATTACCGCTGGCAACCTGATTGCAGAATGAACAAGTCCCATCCGGTCTGCCTTCTTTTTCATTGCGGCATCCGGCTATTTGCATAACAACGGCGGCAAATTCTTTTCTTACCAGAGGATCGGGAGAATGGATTAGAAACGCATGAGCCATCCGGCCGGATTTGCGGGAATTCTCCAGACAGGCGATCAAATCGCCGAACCTTTTGGCGTATTCAGAATAAAGCGACATCGATCACCTGACGGATTTTTTGAGCGATAGTTTCCCGGTCAAGAGTTGCATCAATAACACAGAATCTTTCCGGCTCACGTTCTGCAAGGTGAAGAAAGGACTGTCTTACCTTACGGTGGAATTCCAACTTTTCGTTTTCAAACCGGTCAAAACCCTCACTCTGACGTTTCACAATACGGGCGAAACCTGCTTCCGGAGCGAGATCCATAAGGATCGTTAAATCCGGTTTCCTTCCGGCTGAAGCAAAATCATTCAAATAATCGACAGTTTCCATGGACATGTTTCTTGCCCCTCCCTGATATGCACAGGTCGAGTCGCTGAAACGGTCACAAATCACCACTTTCCCGGCTGCAAGGGCAGGGAGTATCTTTTCTCTGACATGTTGAGCCCTTGCCGCTTCCATTAAAAGCAATTCGGTTTCGTTGTGAAGCTTTTCTTCCGTATGATGGGATTTTACAACCCCGCGGATTACTTCCGCCAAATCTGTGCCGCCCGGTTCCCGGGTGATAACACATTCCAAGCCGCGTGATGTCAGATATTCGGCAAGTTTCAATACCTGTGAACTTTTGCCGGCCCCCTCCGGGCCTTCAAAAGTGATAAAAAATCCTTTGATTTTTGACATAAGAACTCCGATTTTTGCGGATTTTTAAAAATAAAACAGGAAAATCCGTCTTTTATAAGATAGTTCCATTTGCTCATAAGTTCAAATGGTGTTATATTGTATAAATGATTTTTTTTCAAAAACAACAGCAATTCTAAAAAAAGGATGAAAAAATGGCTGAGTTGTCCCGTTCCAGTTATCTGGAAAAAAATGTCGGCAGTTTTCCGGAAGAGATCGTTGTTGCCGGAAAACGTTATGAAAAAGTTGATGATCTGCGTTACGGTACCAATCCGCACCAGCCGGCAGCTTATTATCGTCCGGTGGGCGAAAAAGGTGTCATCGGCGGTATGGAGATTCTTAAAAACGGAAAAAATGGTCTTTCCCAGACCAACCTTGAAGATATTTCCGGAGCCCTTAATATTGTGAAATTCTTTTCCGGAGTACCTGCCTGTGCAGTAATGAAACACGTCAACCCCTCCGGAGCTGCGATCGCTTGTCCCGGTGAAACTCTCTGCGATGTTTATCTCAAAGCCAGAGATGCAGATGCCCGTGCTGCATTCGGAAGCGTGATCGCTTTTAATGTGGAGGTGGATGCTGAAACTGCCAAAGCCATTATGAGTACTTTTGTCGAGTGTGTGGTCGCTCCTGCTTTTACTGATGAAGCTCTGGCTGTTTTTCACGATTCAGAAACTTTTAAACTCAACAAGCATGTCCGTATCATCCGGTGCGGAAATCCAGATTTGCTTCCCAAATACTGTTCCGATGCGGCACAGGCCGTTGATACGGTCAAAGTGCTTACCGATGGTTCTCTGATCGTTGCTGCACCGCTGCTTACTTCTCTTACTGATATCGCTGATCTCAAACCGGCCCAGGGAGAAAACAGCCGTTGCGGCAAACAGATTTCATCTGTTCCCTGTACCGAAGAACAGAAACGTGATCTGCTTTTCTCATGGTATGTGAATTTGAGTGTCCGCTCCAATGGTGTGGTTATTTGTGCCAATGGTCAAACTCTCAGTGTCGGTACCGGTGAACAGGATCGTGTCGGTGCTATTGAGCAGGCTATCGCCAAATTTGAGCAGAAATACGAGGGCGAAGGAAAACTTGAGAATTCTGTAATGTCCAGTGACGGATTCTTCCCCTTTGAAGACGGCGTTGAAACTGCTGCCAAAGCAGGTATCAAAGCTATCATCGCTCCCGCCGGAAGTTTGCGTGATGCGGACGTGATCAAGCGGGCCAATGAATTGGGCGTTGCTCTTTTCCATGCTCCGGAACGGATCTTCTCTCACCACTGATAACAAATTTTTATAAGGAATCAAAAAATGGCCAAGCATAAAAACAAACCGGTCGCAGAGCGTAAAAAAGTTACCGATATCGAAAAAGCTCTCAATGATGATGAACGCATTGAATTGTGGTTGAGTCAGAATTGGCTTAAATGTCTGATTGCTGTCATTGTGATCGCCATTGTCGTAATTGCGGTTCTGACCTTTTTTAATATCAAAGAGAAAAATGCTGCTGAAGTTACTCGGGCATTTGCGTCTGCTAAAGCTGAAGAGCTGCCCGTTCTGCTGGCAAAAGATCCCAACGCGGCCGGTGCCGACGTTGCCCGCCTGCGTTTGGCAGCTCACCTGCTGGATAAAAAAGATGCAAAAGGAGCTCTTACTCAATTTACGGAAGTATCAATTTCGACAACAGCTCCCGTTGAATTCCGTATCCGGGCCCGTCTTTCTGCAGCTGCCTGCCGCGAAATTCTCGGCAATGCCAAAGAGGCCGCCGCATCATACAAAGCGATTTATGACGACAAGAGTGTCGCTGAAAGTATCCGGCTTGAAGCCGGTTATCATGCTGCCCGTCTCCTGATGGCTTCCGGCAATGCGGAGCAGGCAAAAAATATCCTCAGTGAGATTGTTGCACTCAAAACAGTCTCTCCGTGGAAAAATCAGGCAGAAATGTTGTTGAATCGCTGAGTCCGGCAGTTATGGAAATTTCCCGCAAAGAAAGTTCTCTGCTTCGGGCACTGGCAACCAGAGCCGGACGTAAAAAGTCCGGTTGCTGCCGTTGTGAGGGAATCCGGGCGGTACGGGAGTTGCTTTCTTACTATCCCGAAAAAGTGAGATTTATTGCCATTGCCAAACGTGCTTTGCCGCAAATGCAATGTGATGCATCACTTTTGCGGATCGTACCGGATAATCTTTTTGACGAGCTTGCCGGTACGGTAAACAGTCAGGGGGTTATCGCAGTTGCAGATATTCCCGCTCCGGCGACCGGAGCCGTTGAGGGAGAATTCGTCCTGGCATTGGATCAACTGGGAGATCCGGGGAATTTTGGAACTATTGCCCGGAGTTTGCGGGCTGCCGGTCAAAAAGAGTTGTGGTACACCAAAGGATCAATTGATCCGTGGGGAGATAAAGCGATCCGTTCCGGCATGGGGGTGCAATTCGGCTTGAATCTGCGCCGCTTTGATACGCTTCACGACTTGGCTTCCTTCGGTGCGGTGCAGGGTATAAATAATGTTTTTATCGCTGATCCGCATCAGGGGGAAAATTGTTTTACCTGTAAAGCTCTTTTTGATCGTTCCATCATCGTTATAGGTGGTGAACCCAATGGGGTCATGGGGGTTTATCCCGGTGCTGAAAAAGTTATTATTCCCATGCCGGGGAATTACGAATCGATCAATGCTGCCCAGGCGGCAACTGTGTTGATTTTTGAATCAGTCCGCAGAAAAACGGTCTGATGGAGGTTTTTATGATTGATAAATGGTTGATAGTTTATTCGGTCGTGTTTGCAGCCGGATTGTTGCTTACACTGTTGACAACTCCGTTGTGCCGGGCACTGGCTCATAAATGCGGCTTGCTTGACCGGCCGGCTGATAACCACAAAGGTCATGCAAAAGCGACTGCCCTGCTGGGTGGTGCAGCGATGTTTTCTTCGTGGATGTTGTGCATTATCATCGGTGTCGCCGTTGTATTTTGTTTTGATCCATCCTCCTGTTTTGCTGATATACTTGCAATTCACCGAGCCGGGATAAAAAGTGTGGTGAATTCAAAATTGATTTTTGTGATTACCGGAGCTTTGCTGGCTGTTGTCCTCGGTTTGATTGATGACAAGTGGGCTTTGAAAGCCAAATGGAAGTTTTTGGGACAATTTATCATTGCATTGATTGCTGTTATCGGCGGCGGGATCAGAATAAACCTTTTTATCAACAGTCAGATATTTTCAGTTTGCATTACAGTTTTCTGGATCATGCTGCTGATGAATTCCATAAATTTTTTCGACAACATGGATGGACTTGCGGTGGGGACTATTGCTGTTGCAATGGGATTTTTTACTGTTTTTGCCGCCCTGAATAATGAGTTTTTTTACGCTGCATTTGCTGCTCTTAATTTCGGGGTTTGCTGTGGATTCTGGTTTTTTAATGCAAATCCGGCATCGATTTTCATGGGAGATTCCGGCAGCCACTTTCTTGGGTATCTCGCTGCTGTGGTCGCAGCCGGAGTGACATTTTTTGACCGGAGCGTATCACTTTCCCGTTTCCCAGTGATTATTCCGCTGATGATTTTGGCTCTGCCTCTCTTTGATACTGCAATGGTAGTGATTATCAGGACGATCAACAAAAAACCTTTCTGGATCGGAGATCACAACCATATTTCTCACCGTTTTGTCAGAATGGGGTTAAGCCGCAAAATTGCCGTCAATCTCGTTCACCTGACCGCATTGATAATTGCTCTTGGGACTTTGCCTGTTTTCTGGGGGGATTTCCGGACGGCGGCAATATTGGTGATACAGGCAGTTTTGCTGTTGGCGATCATTACAATTTTGCAATTTTGCCTGGAAGAACGCAAAGATGCGGTTGAAAAGGTTGAAAAATAACAGAATCAGATACATATTATATATGGACTAACCCAAATAAAAGGAGTTTTATCATGTCGCTGCAAATTATTGCTCAATTGTCCAATCGTTTTGGTGCCGATCCGGCATACGTTCTTGCCGGTGGTGGAAACACCTCTTTTAAAGATGAAAAATTTCTCTATGTTAAACCCAGTGGTATTTCTCTGGCGGCGATCAAAGAGTGTGATTTCGTAAAAATGGATCGTGAAATCGTTCGCAGCTGTTTCGCTTTGCCGGAATTTTCCTGCAGTGCCGAAAGAGAAGCTAAAGTTAAAAGTCTGATGGCGTTTGCTATGGTCGGAGATGGATTGCGTCCTTCTGTTGAAGCTCCGATGCACGAGATCATGCCTTTTACCTATGTAGTTCATACTCATCCGGCATTGGTCAATGGTATGACCTGCGGTAATGATGGTAAGAATATCTGCAAAGAACTTTTTCCGGAAGCTCTCTGGGTCGATTATTGCGATCCCGGTTTCATCCTTGCCAAAGTCGTTTTTGATCGCTGTGAGGAGTACAAAAAAGCTTTTGCCAAAGATCCGCAGGTGATTTTCCTGCAGAATCACGGCGTTTTTGTCGGAGCTGATACTGCTGAAGAAATCGAGGCCATTTACAATGATATCATGGCAAAACTGGCAGCATTCTGTCAGAGTAAATCCGTTGATACTGCCGCAATCGTTCCCGGCGAAGCTGATTTGGAAACTGTTATGCAGTATGCTCCGCAACTTCGCGGATTTTTGCGGGAAAAAGATCAAACCAAACCGGTTACAGTTACGACATCCGGGGGGTTCAGCATTCCCCGTGGGCCGCTTACTCCGGACCATCTGGTTTATGCAAAAGCTTTCGGCTTGATTTCCGAAGCTCCGGAAAAAGCCGACGTTGATAAATTTATTGCCGATCATTCTTATGCTCCCCGGATGGTTGAGATCCCCGGCAAAGCCGTTTTCTGTGCCGGAAAGAATCGTGCCGGTGCCGCTACGGTGCAAGCACTGGCTCTCAATGGAGCCTTGATTGAAAAAATCGCCGCAGCTTTCGGAGGGGTCCATTATCTCACAGATGCCCAGCGTGAATTTATTGAAAACTGGGAAGTTGAGTCTTACCGGGCAAAAGTTGCTTCCGGCAGTGCCACCGGATTGACTGGTTTGGTCGCAGTTGTTACCGGCGGTGCCCAGGGATTCGGCTATGGTATTGCCGAAAGCCTTGCTGTACTGGGAGCTGATATCGTTGTCGCCGATATGAATGCGGAGGGAGCTGCCAAAGCCGCCGCCACTCTTGGTGCCGGTGCCAGAGGTTTTGCAGTCAATGTGGCTGATGAAGCATCCGTGGAAAAACTGGTCCAGGATATTGTGAAAGAGTATGGCGGTGTTGATCTGCTGGTTTCCAATGCCGGAGTCGCCCGTGCCGGAAGTGTCAAATCTTTCGCCATGAAAGACTGGGAATTTGTTACCAATGTCAACTATAACGGATTTTTCCTCTGTACCAAATACTTTGCCCAAGTAATGAGTGTTCAGAATAAAGCAACCGGATTGTGGAGCGATATTGTTCAGGTCAACAGTAAAAGCGGTCTTGCCGGAAGTAAAAACAATGGAGCTTATGCCGGAAGTAAATTCGGCGGCTTGGGCTTAGTTCAGAGCTTTGCTCTGGAATTGGTTTCCGATTCCATTAAAGTCAATGCGGTTTGCCCCGGCAACTTCCTTGATGGTCCGTTGTGGAGCGATCCTGAACGCGGTCTTTTCGTCCAGTACCTCGCTGCCGGAAAAGTTCCCGGTGCAAAAACTGTTGCCGATGTCCGCCGTCACTACGAAAGTCTCGTTCCGATGAATCGCGGTTGTTTCCCCGCTGATGTGGCAAAAGCTATTGTTTACGCTGTTGAGCAGCAGTATGAAACCGGACAGGCAATCGCCGTCACCGGCGGTCAGATCATGTTGAACTAATTAACTTAAGGAAGGATATAATATTATGAAAAGAGGAATTATCGGAGCTGGAAACTGGATTCAGGATCGGGTAAAAACCATTGACCGGTGGCCTGGAGAGGGAAATCTTTGCAATATTACCAAAGAGGAAGCTGCTCCCGGCGGCGGTCCGGCTAATGTCCTTTTTGATATCAGTGCTGCTGATCCGGCATTGCCGCTTTATGCTGCCGGACGTATCGGCACTGACGGTGAAGGTGATTATCTGCTTGATGAAATCACCAAACGCGGAATTGATGCCCGTTATATGTTCCGTACCAATGGAAGAACCAGTTACACCGACGTTATGTCCGGCGAGGGGAAGAGGACCTTTTTCCATTGCCGTGGAGCGAATGCAGAACTTTGTTTTGACGACCTCAAAGATATCGACGTTCCGGCAAAGTATTTCTATCTTGCTTATTTGCTGCTTTTGGACACTATGGATTCCGAAGATCCTGAATATGGCACTCAGGCTGTCCGTACCTTGAAAACCATGCAGGATAAAGGTTATGAAACCGTTGTGGATTTCGTTTCCGAAGCTCCGGAAAAATTCCGGACCAAAGTTTTGCCTGCTCTGCCGTACATTGACCACTTGATTGTCAATGAAGTGGAAACGGCCTGCTGTACCGGAGAAGCTCTGCGGGATGATGATGGCAAATTGCTTGCAGATAAACTTCCGGCTGCCGTAAAATTCCTTTTTGACAAAGGTGTAAAAAAGACAGTTGTGATTCATTTTCCGGAAGGTGCCTGTGCCGGTTTGCCGGATGGAACTTATCTCTATGTTCCCAGTTTTTACATTGCCAAAGATGATATTGTAGGAAGTAACGGGGCAGGGGATGCTTTCTGTGCCGGTGTACTTTATGGTCTGCATGAAAACTGGGATCTGAAAAAATGTCTTACCATCGGTGGGGCATTCAGTAACTTCAATCTTCGTTCTGCGACTGCCAGCGGCGGAGCTGTTTCACTGGATAAAATGTTGAAATTCGTTGAAACAGCCAAGTTGTCTCCGTTGCCGGAAAATATGTAATCATACATCGGAGCTTTTTCATGCTTAATGCTCAAAACGGACCGGCGATTACAATTGACGGCGGTTTGGAAAGTACAACGTATCTGCTTCGCTTGCGTGAACCGGTTGTGTTTCCATACACTCTCGGATCGGCACAAGCATCGGCAGATTGTGATTTGGCCGCTCTTTCAGCGGCGATGAAACACGATCGGGTCGTTGCAGTTTTTAATGAGATTCCGACTGTCAGGGAATTGAAAAACCTGCAAATTGGCGGCACATTGCCCCAATTTCAGGATGGAACAACCCGGCGTTGTGCAGTAGGAACATTGGCGAGAGTAGTCAAGGAGATCAGTTTGCCGGATGGAACAAAAAAAATTGTCATCCGGGGATTGAAAAGAATTATTGTCTCCAGTTTGCTCACTTCAGCTGATGGTACGCCTTTAGTGCGTTACCGGGTAATGAATGAAACCGGCAATGCCGATGCGATGAAACTTGCCGGAAGATTAAAGGCAGTTCAGCAGATGTTTGCCGAATTATCATCCATTCAACCGGGATTTCAGGAGGAGTTGGCACTTGGTTTTCAAGGCAACATTTCTCCTGCCCGCTGCACGGATCAGGTCGCTGATGTTGTAAATCTTTCTTATGCGGAAAAGTTGCTTTTGCTGGCTTCCGGAGATTTGGAAAGCCGTATGGAATTGCTCACTGTTTTGCTCAACCGGGAGTTGGAAAACAATCGGATGGGGATGCAGTTGCAAGCCCAGGTACAGGAGGCAATGGGGGCATCTCAACGGGAATTTTTCCTCAGAGAACAGCTTAAGGCGATCAAGAATGAATTAGGCGAATTAAGCAGCAACTCCGATGTAGTCGAGCTGATGGAAAAGATGAGCAATTGTCAACTGCCGGAATTGGTAGAGACAACTGTAAAAAAAGAACTTGAGCGTCTTGAGCTGCTCCCGCAAAATGCTCCGGAGTATCATATCAGCTACAATTATATAAATACGATGCTTGACATACCGTGGATGGTTTTCAGCCAGGATTTGCTGGATTGTGCAAAAGCCGCAAAAGTCCTTGATGAAGATCACTACGGTCTGGAAGATGTCAAGGTGAGGATTCTTGAGTTTCTTGCCGTTATGCAGCGACGCAGCAGTACCGGCGATTGCCGGGCTCCGATCCTCTGCCTTGCAGGTCCTCCCGGTGTCGGGAAAACCTCTATCGGCAGATCTATTGCCAGAGCAATGGGACGGGAATTTATCCGGGTTTCTTTCGGGGGTGTCAGAGATGAAGCGGAAATCCGTGGTCACCGACGCACTTATGTCGGAGCTATGCCGGGACGAATTGTTCAGAATTTAAAAAGGGCAGGGACTTCCAATCCGGTATTCATGCTTGATGAGATCGATAAACTTGCTCATGATTTCCGTGGCGATCCGGCATCTGCTTTGCTGGAAGTGCTGGATCCTGAACAAAACAATGCGTTTAATGATAATTTTGTTGAATTGCCGCTTGATTTATCCAAGGTGTTTTTTATAGCTACAGCCAACGTATTGGAAGATATTCCCGGACCGTTGCGTGATCGTATGGAAATCATCCGTTTGTCCGGATATACTGCTTTGGAAAAGAAAGAGATCGCCAAGCGTTATCTTATTCCGCGTCAGCTGAAAGAGAATGGATTGGATAATTGCAAAATCACATTCAGAACATCTGCCGTCAACGAGGTGATCGAGGGATATACAATGGAAGCCGGTGTCCGGGAACTTGACCGGATCATTGCCCGTGTGTGCCGGAGAATCGCCAGAAAAATGATTGCCGGAGAACTGAACGAGAATAATCCACTTCCCGTTGATAATAAAATGGTAAACAGCTTGCTTGGCGCCCGCAAATATTTGAAAGATCTTGCACCTGCACCATTGCCGGGATGTGCAACCGGCATGGCATGGACAAGTGCCGGCGGTGTGGTTCTCCCGGTTGAAACGGCGGTTCTTCCCGGCGGCAAAGGTAATTTGAAATTGACCGGATCATTGGGGAAAGTCATGCTTGAATCAGCGGAGACAGCTTTTACATTCATCCGTTCACAAGCTCCCAAAAGCATTAAGCCGGAATTCTTTTACGAGAATGATTTTCACATTCATGTCCCCGATGGAGCCACTCCCAAAGATGGACCGTCAGCAGGCATAACGATTTCGCTGGCTTTGATGTCAAGATTGCTCAACAAACCTTTGATTCCCCGTCTGGCGATGACCGGAGAAATCACATTGCAGGGCAGGGTAACTGCAATCGGCGGAGTAAGAGAGAAACTGGTTGGAGCTATTCGAGCCGGGATCAAGACGGTACTTGTGCCGCAAGATAACCGCAAAGATGTCGAGGAATTGCCGGAAAACATCCGTAAATCTCTTGATATTCATTTTGTCAGTTCTTTTGCTGAAGCTGTAAAAATCGCATTCAAATAAAAGGTGTTTTATGAAAAAAGTACTGTTTGTAATGACAGTTTTGCTGTCTGCACTGGTTTTTGCTGCTGATGCTCCGGAAAATATTCCGATGGAGGAATTTGTTGCCCGGGCAAGACGCACGAATAATGTAGCAACGTATGCAAAACTTCACGGTACACTTCAGCATCGCCGCCGTGGGCAGGATACTATTTCCATGCCGGTTTATTTTGGTACAATTATCCATCCTGACCGTACTATCGGTCAACTGGTACTTGACCGGAAAGAAGGTTACATGCTGACACAGGCTCAAGGTTCCGGTATGACTATCGTGAAGCCTATGGGGGATTCTGCAGAAACAGACAAATTGGGTTATGTCGGAGTCCGGGCTTCTGATTTGGTAATGAGCTTTCTTTTTTGCAAAGTGGAAAAGGAATTTGACAGCGAATTGCTTCGGGGGATGGTGCATTGCCGGGTGTTTTTGCTGGATGATCCGGAACACAAGGAAAAGATTAAAGTTTGGATATCCAGTGAACATGCCTTCCCGTTGAAAGCTGAATTTTATCATTATGGTGAGGATAAACGTTTCCGGGAATTGGAAGCCAGTGCTTTGACCAAGAAAAACGATCTTTATTATGTCCGCAGGATTCGTCTTGAGGGACCGGGGTGGATGACTAAAATCGATTTTGATGGAGAGCAGGCAGAGATTAATTTACTGGGTAATCCGGCTCCGAATATTTTTATCCCATTGGCAAAATAGTGATTGTAAGCAGGGCAGGGGGCAAAATGGAAACAGGGAAGGTGTATTGGGCCGGGGATCTTTTTAACTTCAAAGATCTTTTAGGCAACCGGATGCTTGCTGATCGTTTCAATACTTTGGCAGAAGGCCGTTGGCAGGCAGTTTTACCACAGGATTCCGAGTCGAATTCATCCCGTTCTCAAAGTATTCGGGATGATGACCTTGAATTACTTTTTTTCCAGTGATGCTGTTGTTGCCAATTTCGATGGTACAGATTTGGATTCCGGAACAGTTGTGGAATTTTGTTTTGCCAAGTTTCTGGAATTGCCCACGGTGCTGTTGAGGACAGATTTCCGCAAAAACGGTGATTCCGCTGCCTCCAATGCCGATCCCTGGAATCTGATGTGTTCCGGATATCCGGGGACAGAAACGATTTGCATCCATTCCATGATGCAATTCCGGCAAAAATCTATAGATCAACTTCTGGATTATCTTGCAGGAGAGATAATCCGGAAGTTGGATCATTGTTCTGCTTCCCCCAGAGTTTCAACGCCGGAAGAGGATTTCGCCGCATTTGTCAGGGCTGTCAAGTGTGCCGGAGGATCTATGATTGAACGGTTTCCTGAAGAACGGATCAAAAAATTGATTTCACGCCGCCATTACAGCTGAAGTTATTTATCTATTGTAAACAGATCTTTCTTGCGGATATACATTACTGCCGCAATGATCATTAAAATGCCGACAGAAATCAACGCTGTAATACGCCACAAAGAATCAAGACCGGATAAATCAATCAGAATAATTTTGAAACAGGTCAATGCAAAAAGCAATCCTCCCAGATGCCGCAATACCGGCAGTGCTTTTTTTATTCCGGTCAAAGTCAGCACAAGAGCGATAATACTCCACAAAACAGATACACCTCCCAAACGGAATGACGGCAGATAATTTTCAAGGAATTCATATGTTTCGCAACTGAGGTAAATAAAGAGCATTGCTCCGCCGACAATAAACATGACATTTGATACGACACTCATCCATTCATATTTTTCTCTGCACTGATTTTTCTTTATAAAAGATGCTGCGATGAGTAATGATACGGCAAATGTACCATACGTCAACAGATTGTAACGCAGTTCGATCAAGTAACCACTGTCAGCCGGTTCGGTGAAAGTCAAAACGGCATAAATAAACAGCACCAAGCTGCTGGCTGTAAAAAGTTTTGTGTAAAAATATTTTGCCATGAGAGCTGAAGATAATGCCGTAAGTGATAAAAC
Source organism: Lentisphaerota bacterium (assembly GCA_015061685.1). GTDB lineage: Bacteria > Verrucomicrobiota > Lentisphaeria > Victivallales > Victivallaceae > UBA1784. The sequence continues at coordinate 148,102 of SUWD01000002.1, forward strand.
CGTGGAATGCCAGAAGTATTTCCTTAAGGCAAATTCCTCCGCACATACCAAAGCCAATATTGCAAATGCAAGGAAACAGAACTTATTCTTTTTATCCGGACAAAAACGGAAAACCAGCAAATTGATCAATACCGCCAATATGGAATTGCATGCGGCCAATATGCCGGATTGATCGATGTGATTGGCAAAAAGCAGCGAAAATATGAAAAAATTCACATTTGCAATGCTCCACAAATAATACTCAACTTTCTCCAAATCGGATCTATTCCAAAAGGGCAGGGTACAGAGAAGATAATTTATTCCCGATAAACCCAACAGCCAATAACTGTAAAGACCTGTTTGTTCACATTCGTATTTTGAAAACAGATAAACGATCGGATAAGCGTATCCGACTGCCAGCAGGCATCGAAGCGATGGCCAATTTTTCCGGAAAGCTGTAAAAGCCAAACCGGAGTTCAGCAATGCAAAATAGCAGATAAAAGGGTAGGGTACCGGCAGATCTGCCGCCATAAAAACAGGAGCAATATATCCTCCGAGGCCTCCAACAAAGGCGGTGACCGGAGAGTTGCGATGCCAGGAACAGGCAATGGAAGCAAGGACGGTTGCTATCGTCAATATTGAGATCGTTTTTATGCCGAACATACCGTAAAAACTGTATGCGGCAAAAGAGGTGAAAAACATAAGTGCAAATCCGCCGCCGGATATAGTTAAATTGAGTTTGCGATACTTGCCACGGGCAAAAAAGTGTCCTGCTGCGGCAGCAGCTGTCCCGGCAAAATAAGATATCCCAATACGCAGGGCAGGGGAAAACATTTTTCTGTCAAACGAATATTTCAGTAAAAAGCCGGCCCCGACCAATAAAAGTAATACTCCACACCGGATCAACCATGTCGTGACAACTGCATATTCCGGAGCAACATTGTCCGGACGGAAATTTTCTCCGACAGACAGCCAATTCCAGAATTTGTTCCATGGGGTATTGTTTTTATTCTGCTCCTGTGGCAACAGAATTGCTTTGTAAACAACCGGTTCTGCTTTTTTTACTTCCGGATATGTTTCTGTGGTCGCAGCAGTCGAATTGTCTACTTCCTGACAGTCTGCATTGTTTTTATTATAAAGGTGATATTCTATCCGGGAAACAGTGTTTTGAATCCTTTCGATCTTGTTAAAAAGAAAAAATATAATAGAAAGCAACAAAAGAACAAGCAATATAGTGGCCGTAAGCAACAATTCCATAAAAACCTCTCAATGAAAGCAAACTGATATCTTAATATAGTTCCACAACCCGCAAAATGCAAACGAAAATAGGCAGATGAATTTTTCAGAACAAAAGAAGATAGTTATCAACAATTATTGCCAAGTTATTAACAATCTGTTTTTTGAGAAGCATAATACCTTTGTAATTATAAAGATACAAAAATAAAACTCGGTTGGCAAATGATATTTAACTTAACATAACGCACATTATGCGACGTTACAGGTGGATAAAAATCAATCGTTTATTTTGTTGACAGTTTGCTTTTTGCATGATTAGGCTTTATATTTAATAGATGTCAATATTTTAATCTAACCAAAGCAAGGTGTAAAATTATGAAAGCGTTTTTTGTGTTTTCCGGTCAGGGAGCTCAATTTCCCGGTATGGGGAAGGATATTGCAGAAAATTCAGCTGCGGCAAAATCAATTTTCGAAGCCGCAGATAATGCATTAGGTTACAGCTTGAGTGATATCATATTCAATGGACCGTCCGAAAAACTCACCCAGACCATTTATTGTCAGCCGGCAATCTATACGATGAGTTGTGCGGCACTGGCTGCATTCCGGGAAAAATTTCAGGATATCAAGCCGGTAGCGTGTGCAGGTTTGAGTCTTGGGGAATATGGTGCCCTCTATGCAGCCGGAGCTTTTGACTTTGTTTCCGGATTGAAATTATTGGCAAAGCGGGCTGAATTGATGGATGAAGCATGTCGTGCCGCTGAAGGAGCTATGGCCTCGGTCATAAATGGTGATCCGGAGATCATTAAGGATGTTTGCGGCAAATGCGGTATTGATGTTGCAAACTTCAACAGCCCCGGTCAAATTGTTATTTCCGGAGAAAAAAATGGCGTTGCCGCAGCGGTTGATGCTTTGAAGGCTGCCGGTATCCGCAAGGTGATCGTCCTCAATGTTGCCGGTGCATTCCACTCCAGAATGATGAAATCTGCCGGAGATGCCCTGCTCCCGGTATTGGAACAAACAGCTTTTGCCCAGCCCGCTTGTCCGGTGTATCACAACTTTACTGCAGCTCCAGCTGTTGATGCAGCTGCTTTGCGGGCAAATCTTGCCGCTCAAGTTGCAGGATCTGTCCGCTGGGAAGAGTGTGTGCGGGCAATGGCAGCTCTTGGAGCCAATACCATGATCGAATTCGGTCCCGGCAATGTTCTTACCAAACTTTGTTCCCGTACCCTGCCCGATGTAAAAACTTTCAATATCGGAAGTTTTGATGAAATTAATTCCTTCGTTCTGTGAAGTAGTTGACTTGAGCAATGATGATTGAAGCTCTTTTCTTTGACTTTGACGGTACCATCGGTGCGACAGAGGTCGATATTCGTGCTGCCTGGTTGTCTGCGATCAATAAACTGGAGCTGGAGTGCAAAGATTTCGACCGCATATTCCGGGTAGGCCCACCGGTACGGGATACTGCTGCCATGCTTTTTCCGGAAATGCCATCCGAAGAGCTGGCTGTTCTTGTAACTGCATACAAATCGTTCTATGATGAAGCAGAAATTTATCAGGCAGTCCCCTACCCCGGTGTTGAGGATATGCTTCATAAATTGGCAGAGAATGGTAAAAAAATTTATATTGTTACCAACAAAAGAATCAAACCTTTGCTAAAACTGGTTCGTCAGTTTGATTTACTGCCATTGTGCCATGGTTTATTTGCTCCGGATATTGTTGATCCGGACAACCATATGAGCAAAACTGAATTGCTGGCTCTTGCTGTGCGTATATCCGGCTGTTCCCATGAAAGAGCTTTGATGATTGGTGATACAGAACTTGATATTCATGCTGCCCATACAAACGGCATTGCGGCATGCGGGGTCACCTGGGGATATGGTTCACTGAAAAATCTTCAGACCGCCAATCCTGAGTTTATTGTTGACACTCCGCAGGATTTGACCTGGATCACTTCAGTGAAGCAATAAAGCCCCCTGCCCCGGAAAGCATCATTTGCATTGCAACAGCCATTACGATCAATCCGGTCAAACGGATCACCGGTCCGGCAAAGGCAAAAAATTCCAACGTCTTGGTAATGTGACGGCTCAACAACATCAAGCACCAGTTCGTCAGCAGTGCCGGAATCAGAGACAACAGTGTTGACAGAGTGCCGTACTGCATGGAAAAGGATATCGTTGCCGCAATTGTGCCGGGGCCGGCTATCAATGGTGCAGCCAGAGGTACAACTGATAATTCATCAAAAGATGGATGTGTCTGTTCATCCCGGTCATGATAAAAAACGCCTTTTTGCACAGCGGCCATGCCGGAAAATAATAAAACCAATCCACCTGAAAGCTGCAAAGCATAAAGTTTCACCCGGAATACATGTTCCAATACAAAATACCCGCCGAGACAGCATCCAAGTAAAATCAAAAAAGCAAATAAAGAAGCTCGGCATGAAATACGAATCACCTCTTTCGAGCTTAAAGATGGCCGCTGGGCCGTAAGAAAGAATATTTTACTTGCCGGATTTATCAATGCAATAAAATACAAAGAATTTTCCAAAACCGTTGAAATTTCGTGCCACATGAAATCACCTGATATTTGTTTCACCAAAAATATTTACAAAAAATGCCATAGTGTTGACGACAGAATGCAGCAGCATTGCAGTCAAAAGATTTTCCCGGATGAGATACGCCAATTGAAATGCCAGTCCCATAATCAGCAACCCGGGGATCCCCATCAAAAAGAAGTGAGCAAGCGAAAAGATCAGAGACGTACCAAAAAAGGCTGTCGGCGGATGTATGTGGTGCCATGAACTGTAAATTATCCGTCGAAAAAGGACTTCTTCCACAACCGGAGTTATGACACACACCGAAATATACAGCCGGATTTGATCCTGTCTTGCTGCGGTACTGATCATTTGCAGCATATCCTGGCTCTCTGCATACTTGACACCCATGCTGTCCCAAAACAATTTCCATGGAGCAGCTGCAAGCATGGAGAGTAAAATTATCGCAACATATCCTCCGGTGACCAATGCAAAATCAGAGAATTCCAACGGCTTTATTCCCAATTGTCTGCAGGTGCCGATACAAGCCGGCAGAGCCGCCAGAACCGAGAAAAAAGGGACCTGTATTTCCGGGATCTTGCACAAAAACAATATCCCCGGCAGAAGCAGCAGGCAAAAAATGATCCACCCTGCCCGCAAAGGAGCTAAAGGGAGTTTTTCCTGCCACGGCTCAGGATTGAGTTTCATATAAAGTTATTTCCCGTTCATTTTCATTGAGATGCCGGATGTCGATTTTTATGGCGTTTTCCGGAATCACGTCACCGATCCGTTCCGGCCATTCCACTAAAGCTACAGCTTTAGGATCATTCAAAAACTCATCAACGCCGAAAGCCAACGCCGCTTCCGCTCCGGAAATCCGGTAAAGATCAAGATGATACAAGCGATGTTTTTCATCCGGGAGCAAATACTCCTGCACTATTGTATAAGTCGGACTGGAAACGGCTTCATCTATTCCCAGACCTCTGGCAAATCCCCGGGCGAAAACGGTTTTTCCTGCTCCCAAATCTCCGTTGAGGGTTAAGACACTTCCCATGGGCAGAGTTGTGGCAAGATTCCGGGCGAATTCAGCAGTTTCGCTTTCAGAGTGAGAAATTATTTTCTTCATAAAAAACCTTTCATATACCATCTGTGAAATATAACTCCGCAAGCCTCAATTTACAAGCTTGATGATTGAAAAATTTTGTTTTTGGTGTTATATTAACAACAGAACAACTCATGAAACGAGGAATCGGAGAAATATGTGTGCAATTTCGGGAATCGTTAATACTCACGGAGAGTCATACCGGGAAATAGTTTCTGCCATGATTGAGGTACAGAAACATCGCGGTCCTGATGATTGTGGCATTTTTGAATGTGACGATGCTGTTCTTGCACATCGCCGTCTTGCAATAATCGATGTTGCCAACGGGCATCAGCCGATGATAAGTGATAATGGTAAAATCGTTGTTTTACTGAATGGCGAAATTTACAATTTTCAGGAATTACGCCGCAAACTGACAGAGACGGGACACAAATTCACTACCAATTCAGATACGGAAACCTTGCTTCATCTTTATGAGAATTACGGCAGTGAATGTGTTACCATGCTCGACGGTATGTTTGCCTTTGCGGTCTTTGACCGGGTTAAACGCAAACTGTTATTGGGCAGAGACCGGCTCGGACAAAAGCCCCTGCTCTATTTTATGGACGGGGACGCTCTTGTTTTTGCCAGTGAATTTGCCGGTTTGGAGAAACATCCGCGTTTCCCCCGGGAATTGGACAAAGAAGCTCTTACCAATTTCATGTCCCTCCAGTATATCCCCCAGCCGGATACTGCTTACCTGAATGTCCGCAAATTGGCACCGGGGCATATTTTGGAACTCAATCTGGCAAACAGCCACATTTCCATACGCTGCTACTGGCAAGCTGATTTTTCGATAAAAAACAGTACATTGAGGATGGATGCGGCAACCGCCAAACTTCGTACTCTTGTTGAAAAAGCTGTTGAAAAACGTCTTGTTTCGGATGTTCCGGTCGGCACATTTCTGTCCGGCGGGGTTGATTCCTGTATTGTTACCGGGGTTGCGGCCAGATTGCTTTATCCGGCTCCTTGCGACACGTTTACAGCGGCATTTTCGACTGCGGCTTATGATGAGAGAAATGCGGCACAGCGTTCAGCAGAGATAATCAATCAGGTTACCGGCGGCAATTTGAGATATCATCAACGGGAGATCAAACCGGACGATTTTTCGATAGCTGAATTGCTTTCCAGGCACTTCGGTGAACCATTTGCCGATGCTTCATCCATTCCGCTTTATCTTTTAAGCAAATTTGCCAAAGAGAAAATATCTGTTGCTCTTTGCGGCGATGGAGCGGATGAGATTTTTGCCGGTTACGAGCGTTATCTTGCGATGCGTTATGCAGAAAAAGTTTACTGGATTCCTCAAACTGCCCGGAAAATGATTTTTAACACTCTTGCCTCTTTTTTTCCGGAGCATGGAGAGAGAAGCCGCAGCAGCCGGATAAAACGGTTGTTGAAACTTTTTGCCTCTCCGGAAGAAGTCGGGTATTTTAATTTACTGGATCGCTGTCCGTCAGACATCAAAAAAGAATTATATGGACCGCAACTGGCAGATGTTGTAAATTTTGATTCATCTCAATGTTTTACTTCTCTTGATTGGGAATTAATCGCCAAAGACCGTGTCGAAAAACTTGCCGAACTTGATTTACGCACCTACCTGCCGGGAGATATTTTACCCAAAGCAGATATTTCCTCAATGGCAAATGCTTTGGAACTGCGGTCACCTTTTCTGGACACGGGGGTCGTTGAATTTGCCGCACGTTTGCCGATGAGTTACAAGCTTTCGGCAAAACGGCGTAAATACATCTTGTGTGCGGCATTCCCGGAATTCATCACTCCGGAATTGTTGAATCGTCCGAAACGCGGTTTCGGAGTTCCGATTGCTCACTGGCTGCGTGATTCCTGGAAAGAACAGGCTTATGACAAACTTTTCAACTCCAGGTTGACCGCAGATGGTTTTATCAGGAAAGATTCTCTTGAAAAGTATTGGAATCTGCATCAACAGGGCAAAGACTTCAGTTATCTGCTTTGGAACCTGATCATTTTTGCCTTTTTTCTTGACCGGCAGCCGTAATAAAATCCTCTTTGATTTTGTATAAAAAACAAAAGCTCCGTTTGTCATCTGGCAAATGGAGCTTTTGATATGACGTGATTTCAGCAGGCGAAACGTACTTCTCCGCCGACCAGAGTTTTACGGACCTTGAATTCTCCGTCAAGAAGGACGATATCCGCCAGATAACCGGGCATCAGATAGCCGCGGTCAAGCCATCCCATAGCAGTTGCAGCGGAGGCTGAAGTGGATTTGATCAATTCAGATGCTTTGATACCGGTTACTTCGCAAATATTTTTGAATGCGGTTGCCAACTGCAACGTACTGCCAGCCAATGCTCCGCCCTCTTTCAGTCTGGCGGCACCATCGGCGACCATCACAGGCAATCCGCCGAGAGAATATTCCCCATCGGGCATTCCGGAGGCACGCATGGCATCGGATATCAAAATGATTTTATCCGCTCCTTTTACGCTGAATACCAATTGGATCATTGCCGGAGATATATGCAGTTTATCGCAAATCAATTCTGCAAAAACATCTTTGTGAAGCAATCCGGCTCCGACCAGTCCGATATCCCGGTGATGCAGTGGTGTCATCTGATTGCAGAAGTGGGACAAGTTGCGTAATCCGGCCTGATGAGCCTGCTTGAATGTCTCGTATTTAGCCTGACTGTGGGTACAGGATGGTACGATGCCCCGTTTGAGCATTTCGCTGACAAATTCGATGCCGTTATTTTCTTCAATGGCAAAAGTGATTTTCTTCACCGGAAATACGGCATTGAGACGGTCAACTTCTGCTGCATCCGGGGTGCGTACAAATGCCGGGTTTTGGGCTCCGGCAGCCTTTACATTGATAAATGGACCTTCGAGGTGGACTCCGGGGATACGGCATCCGGTTTTCTGATCGTATGCTGCAACGGCCCGCAATGAATCTGCCAGATCAGCTTCACTGACAGTCAGAGTCGTGGGGAGCAAGGTGGTAACACCCTCGGCAAGTTTATTTTCAGCAATAGCTTTTGCTCCATCCGCAGAACCATCGCAGAAGTCAAAGCTGTTGCGGCCGTGGCAATGCAGATCAATAAATCCGGGAACTGCGGTCAATCCGGCGGCATCAATAATTTCAGCACCGGCAGGAGCTGTGATTTTGCCGGGAGAAACTTTGATTATCCGATCGTTTTCGATCAGAATTGATGCTTCGGATATTTCCACATCCGGGGAAATCAAACGGCAGTTTTCGATCAAAGTAAACATAAATACATTATCTCCATTGTTAGACGTTGATATGACACGGTTATAAATATAGATGAATTTTGTAAATTTACTATTGACGCTTACGCATAGTTAATGGATTTTCCTGCAAATTGCAATAAAAAAGTTGTAAATTTCCGGAAAGAGGATTATATTAGCATAAATACAGGCTTTATACCTTATAACAAAAAACAAAAGGATTGAGAATATGGGACTTTCATTATTGATTCTTGCGGCCGGCATGGGCAGCCGCTACGGTGGATTAAAGCAGTTGGACCAGATGGGACCGTCCGGTGAAACGGTAATGGATTATTCTGTTTTTGATGCAATGCGTGCCGGCTTTGACCGGGTCGTTTTCGTGATCCGCAAAGATTTTGAAAATGAATTCAAAAATGTGATCGCCAAGCGTTATGAAAACAAGATCAATATGGAGTTTGCCTTTCAGGATCTCAATGATCTGCCCGGTTCTTTCAAAGTTCCGGAAGGCAGAATAAAACCCTGGGGAACTGGTCATGCTGTATATGCGGCAAGACATTTGCTCAATGAGCCGTTTGCAGTTATCAATGCGGATGATTTTTATGGCAAAGACAGCTATGCCCAGCTTGCGGCTTATCTGAAAAATCCTCCGGCAAGTGATCTTGTCCGCGGCTGTATCGCATCTTTTAAACTCTCCAATACGCTCAGTGAAAATGGTTCCGTTTCCAGAGGAATTTGTTCTGCTGATGGCAATGGACATCTGGCAAAGGTGGTTGAGAATACAAAAATTTACCGTCGCAATGACGGACAAATCGTTTCAGCGACAGATAATGGAGACGAGGTCATTCTTACCGGTGATGAACCTGCCTCGATGAATTCCTGGGGATTCATGCCGGAAATGATCAATGAATTGGAAGCACTTTTTACCGGTTTCCTTGAAGAACACGGTAGTGAATTGAAAAGTGAATTTTATCTGCCTTTTGTTGTGGATTCTCTCATTCACTCCGGTAAGGCTCAGATCGATATGCTTTACAGCCGTGACAGCTGGTTCGGAGTTACCTACAAAGAGGATCGCCCGTCTGTGCAGGCTGCATTGAGCAATCTGGTGAAAACAGGTGCTTATCCGGAAAAACTTTTCTGATTTTGCAAATGGAGAAATATCATGGCAACTCCTTATACCCAGCGGGAAATCCGGCGTCTTGCCGGGATGTTTGATATTTACGGTGATTTTCTGGTTGCGACACCATTCGGAAACGGTAATGTCAATGATACGTTTCAGTTGACCTACGATCAGGGCGGTATCCGCTTGCATTATGCTTTACAGCGGATAAATTCCAATGTTTTCAAAGATCCGGTGGCTGTAATGGAAAATGTTTCCCGGGTTACCGACCACATTCTCGGCAAAATCCGGGCGGCTCATGCCGAAACCCGCAAACGCACTCTGCGTTTGCTGCATGCTCACGACGGCAAGCCATACGCATTTGATGATATGGGGAATTGCTGGCGTGCGTACGTTTTTGTTGAACACGCCCGGGCTTATGAGGTGTTGGAAAATCCGGAACAGGCTTTCCGGGTGGCTCAAGGTTTCGGAGAGTTCCAGAAGCAGCTTGTCGATTTAAAAGGTCGTCTGCATGAAACGATTCCGGACTTTCACAACACTCCGAAGCGGGTGGATGCACTGGAAGCTGCAATAAAAGCTGATCCCTGCAACCGGGCAAAAAGTGTCGGTCCTGAAATTGATTTTGTACTTTCCCGCAAAGATGAGTGCGGTAAGTTGATCGCCTTGAATAAAGAAGGGGCGATCCCCGAAAGAATCACGCACAACGATACAAAAGCCAATAATATTTTGATCGATGACCTTTCCGGAGAGGCAATTTGCGTGATCGATCTTGATACAGTCATGCCCGGTTTGGCATTGTATGACTTCGGAGACATGGTTCGCAGCGGTGCCAATCCGGCAGAGGAGGACGAACTTGATCTCAATCGGGTCGGCATGAGATTTGACATGTACGAGGGACTGTACGATGGTTTTATCAGTGCTGCCGGCGGTTTTCTGACTGAAGCGGAAAAAGAGATGCTGCCGTTTTCTGCAAAATTGATCACGCTTGAAATTGGAATGCGTTTCCTTACAGACTATCTGATGGGAGATGTCTATTTCAAAACCAGACGCAAGCAGCAAAATCTTGATCGCAGCCGCACGCAATTTAAACTGGTGGAATCGATTGAAGCACAAATGAATAAAATGCAGGCTTTGCTTTGATGGAAAAAATCGGTACATTTACAGATTTTTTACGGTGTAATACAGCGGCATTTGATGCAGTATTCTTTGATATAGATGGTACTTTAACCAAAGGGAAAGCCGCCCTGCCCGGAGCTGAAAGGCTTTTTGAATATCTGCATGACATACAAATGCCGTACGTTCTTGTTACCAATGATGCAACGACTCCGCCGGAAAAGAAAGCTTATTATCTGCAAAAAAGCGGTATCAATGTTGATCCATCCCGGATCATCTCTGCCGGAAAAGCATTGAAATACTGGATACGGGAGCATAATTGTACCGGAATGAATTTTTTTCAATATGGTACTCTTGATCCGGAGAAAGTTGCAGCAGCTGACATTACAGTTATTACTGATCCGGATAAGGCGTTTTTGTGCCAAGGGGTTCTTGGCGGCGGTTACGGAGATTGGCAAAGTATCGAAGCGGCATTTAATTTATTGCTCTCGCATCCGGAATATCCCTTTGTTGTAGCCAATCCGGATTGTATTTATCCATCGTTTCGGGTGCCTGGTTTCATTGGTTTCGGTCCCGGAGCGGTTGCTAATTTTATCTGTCAGCAACTGCAAAAGTTGGGAATTGATAAAAAACCGTTTTTTCTGGGCAAACCTTATGATCCGATTTACCGTTGTGCATTGACATTTCTGAGTGAAAATTTCCCGGAAAGATCTTTTTTTGTGAACCGGATCATTATGGTGGGGGATTCTTTGGATTCTGATATTGCCGGAGCTTGTGCGAATGGTTTGCAAAGTGCTCTGGTGTTAAGCGGGATCACTGATATAAAACAAGTTGATGGGATAGATAAAAAGCAGCATCCCGATTTTATTTTTTCCGGAGTATGAGCAACTATGGACAAAAAAAATCTGGTCGTTGTTTGCGGAGCAAATCCGGCATGGCAGAAAACATTGTTTTTCAGTGAAGTTATACCCGGCAAAGTAAACCGGGCGGTAAAGGAAGAAAATTATCCGTCCGGCAAAGGAGTTAATTTTTGCCGGGCATTACGCTGTTCAGGGTTGGCAGATTCCTGTCTTATCCAGTTTGCAGGAGGGATCAATGGACAAAGACTTTGTTCAGGGTTGGATAGTGCCGGATTCAAACATGTCACCATACCGGTCAAAGCGGAAACCCGTAATTGCATAACCTGCTTGGATGCAAATGGTAATATGACGGAATTGATCGGTGTTTCACACCGGGTTTTACCTGAAGAAGGTGTAGATTTTTTGGAAAAACTGAATATTTTGCTCGACAACGCAGATATTTTTGCCATTACCGGTTCCCTGCCCGATAACAGTGATCCGGAAATTTATGTAAAAGCAGTAAAATCAGCCGTTGAGAAAAAGGTGACATTACTGCTGGATACCTTGGTTCGACTCGATTATATATTGAGTTTGCCGGGAAAAATGATTTTGAAAGTTAATAAGGAAGAATTTTTCAAAATTACCGGCAAAGATGATATTATTGCCGCACACTGTTGGGCGAATAATAAATATCCCGGCAAAATTTTTGCCGTTACCGACGGAGAAAATTTTGCAACATTATCCATTGAAAAAAGTTTGTGGAAATATGGGTTGCCGTCTGTTTCAGTGGTTAATCCTCTGGGGGCCGGAGATACAGCATCCGCAGTGATGTCAGGAGCATTGGTATCCGGAATATCCCCGCAGGAGAGTTTCCGTCTGGCACTGGCGGCTGCATCTGCAAATTGTCAAACGCCGACGGCCGGAGAATATTCTCTTGAAACAGCGGCTTTTTTTGCAGAACAAATAACGATCACTCAACACAAATTGCCGGTTCAATTATGAAAAATATATCTGTTCAAGTTTCACAACATGACAAATATCAAATTGAATTGAAATTTATTTGTCCAATAAAAAATGGCAAAAAAATCGGTGATTACCACATCGAATTATACTTTTTTATGCCACGCAATCTGGATGTTACTGACCGCAGTTTCGGAACGGAACAATTTTACAATGATTTTTATGAGCATATCCGTTTTCAGACGCCTCATATAGATTTGCATACTCTTATTTCGTCTGCTGACAGTCCATTGGCGAAGTTGAAATCGGCAAACAGCTTCAATCAGGATGAATATGCAAAATGGTTGAAAATGTGTTGTTCCATTGCCCGAAGTGCGATGCGGGACGGGGAAAAGGCCGTAGAAAGTGCCCATCCGCAAAAAAGAATTCAGGTGGGACGGGAATATCTTGAAAACAGTGAGATACTGTTGAAAAAATTCCGGGCATGCCGTCCGGAAAAGGGAGCCGCCGAAAGTTTGGAACTGTTTGATCTGGTCGATGAGTTTTTGAGCATTATGGCAAATTCTTACCGTTATAAACTCTGGGAATTTTTCAATATCTACGACGACCAGGAACTTGCCGGGATGATTGCTCAAATTACTGGAGATGAATTAAGTTACCGCAAAGCTCATAATTATCCATCCATGCCGTATGCCCATGCCGATAATTCCGAATTGCTTTACCGGGAAAGTACTCTAAAAAAGGCAATGGCAAATATCCTTTTCCTTGATGTGGAAACCCGGCGTGCAGGAGTGTTTCTGGAAAACCTGCTTCTTGGTATTTCTGCTGCAATAGCCATGGCATTTGCCACAACAGTATCTTTCATTTGGAAAGGTTTGTTTTTAGAAGAATTCTCCCTCTCCTTTTTTGTGGTTTGGGTAATTGCTTACATGTTCAAAGACCGGATAAAATCATCTTTACAGCTTTACTGTCTCAAGCACCGCAATAGTTATTCTTATGACTTCCGGCAAAAGATCAGAGACGGTTTGGGTACGGAGATCGGCATCTGTCGGGAAGGATTCAGTTATTGCAACGCCGCTGAATTGGATTCAGAAATTACACAAGCGAGGAACCGGCACACATTAAGCAGATTGGAAAACGGCTCTTTTGAAGAAAACGTGATGGTATTCCGTAAACGGATTGAAATATTCGGTGATCCCTGCAAAAATATTTTCCGTGAATTTGACGTTGATGGCATCGTGGATATCATGCGGCTCAATGTCCGGCATTGGACGTACAAAATGGACAATCCGTCCAGGGCAGTATATACCTCTGATGGGGAAAATATCTCAAAATTAAAGGCTCATCGGGATTATCACGTCAATATGGTTGTTCGCTATGGTGAACGGCATGGTAAAGACGCTTTTGAGCGTTACCGTCTGGTAATTTGCCGCAATGGCATCCGCAGACTGGAAAAATTCAATACTGATGGCGAGCAGATCGATTGATTTTGCAACTGCTTTTTATTTTACAGTATCAAATCAGAGAGATTTTTCCGGAAGCATTGCGAATTGCTTCCAGCATGATGGTAACTGGACCATCATTACAAAGCGTCACCTGCATATCAGCTCCGAATTTACCGCACGCCACCGGAACAAATTTTGCTGCATCCGCCTTGAATTTCTCATAGAGTTCATCTGCCAGTTGCGGTGGGGCGGCATTGCCGAAGTACGGCCGCCTGCCCTGAGTGGTATCGGCAAAAAGCGTAAATTGGGAAACGACCAGCATACTGCCCTTGATATCCAACAAAGAGCGATTCATTTTTCCGGCTTCATCCTCGAAAATACGCAATGTCGCACAGCGTTCAGCAAGAAAAGCTCCGATTTCAGCATCATCTTCCGGAGCGACCCCAAGCAGAACAAGCAATCCCTGTTTGATTGCTCCGGAAAATTCTCCATCGGCAGTAACCGATGCTTCTTTTACCCTTTGGATCAATGCTCTCATCGTATCAACCGGGTGAATTCATTACGGGTGGCAAGCTCCCTGCGGAAACTGCCGAGCATGGAACTGGTGGTCATTACCGAATTCTGCTTTTCAACACCCCGCATCTGCATACACAGATGCCGGGCATCCATAACGACGCCGACTCCTTCGGCATTCAGAATGTCCTGCAGAGCATGGGCGATCTCTTTGGTCAATCTCTCCTGCACCTGCAATCTGCGGGCAAACATATCAACGATACGGGCGATCTTGCTGACTCCGATGATTTTGCCATTGGGGATGTAACCGACATGACATTTTCCGAAAAACGGCAGCATGTGGTGTTCGCACATGCTGAAAAACTCTATATCACGTACGATAACCATATCATCGGATTCGGCTTCAAAAAGAGCCCCGTTGACAACCTCATCCAAATTCTGATGATATCCTCTGGTGAGGAAACGCAAACTGCGGTCAACTCTTTCCGGGGTTTTGATCAAACCTTCACGTTCGGGATCCTCGCCTAATTCGACGAGGATTTCCCGGATATTTTTCTGCATATCCATAAGATTTCTCAACGTTTACTCAAAACATTTTTTTCGTATTCTTTGATCTCGTTCATAACCGCCATGCCGCACGGCACCTGATTACGCTGACAAAATTCATTCCAGACGGCACCGAAAGGCATGGATTTGGATTCCTCAAGGAGCATCAGACGGCTGGCAAGATCACCGGATTTTTCAGCATCATCCAACATTTTTGCCGGTTCAAGCAAGGCAAAAAGCAGTGCTTTGTACATATTGCGGGCACCGATGCACCAAGCTGCCAGACGATTGATGGAAGCATCGAAATAATCCAGACCGATGTGGACTTTTTTATCGTAGTTGTGACGGATGATCTCCGAAGCGATCGCCTGCAATTCACCATCCCAGCAAACCACATGGTCACTGTCCCAGCGGACACCCCGGGAAACATGCAGAAGAATTTCATCCAGATAGAGCAGAGTGCTGGAAATTTTATCCGAGATAACTTCAGTCGGATGGAAGTGTCCGGCATCCAGACAGAGCAGAATCCCTCTGCTGACGGCATAGCCCATGTAAAATTCGTGAGAACCGTAAGTACAGCTCTCCGCTCCGATACCGAAAAGTTTGCTTTCAACCGCATCACGGTTGTATTTGGAATCGATTTTTTCTGCCAGGATCGCATCCAGAGAATCCATGAGCCGTTTCCGGGGAGCCAGCCGGTCATAAGGGGTGTCTTTGGAACCATCGGGTATCCAGATATTGGTAACACAGGTGTTATTCAATTCTTTGCCGAAGTCAGCGGCGATCCGGCGGCAGGCAATGGCGTGTTCTATCCAGAAATTACGGATACCGGCATCAGCATTGGTCAAAGTTCCGTTTTCTGCGAGGGGATGAGCGAAGCAGGTCGGGTTGAAGTCCAATCCGATATTCTGCTCTTTTGCAAAATTGAGCCAGTTGACGAAATGTTTGGTTTCCAATTCATTGCGTTCAACTTTTTTGCCGTCGGTTTCCGCATAGATCGCATGAAGATTGAGCCGTTTTTTGCCGGGGATCAGAGTCAGAACTTTGGCAATATCTTTCCGCAGTTCCTCCGCATTACGGGCCCGACCGGGATAGTTTCCGGTAACTGCAAGACCTCCATCCAGAGATCCGGCATTCTCAAAACCGGAAACATCATCGCCCTGCCAGCAATGCAAACTGACCGGAATTTCACTCAAACGGCTGATTGCCGCTTCCACATCCACACCGATTGAAGCGTAAAATTCTTTAGCACTGTCAAAACATCCAGACATAAAAAACCTCTTTTTTTGAATTGTTTGGCAAATAAGAAAAAAATGCACACTATCAATATAACACCGGAATCACTCTTTTGCATCCTGTTTTTCCGATTATAAACAACAAATTTTTCATTTTTTCACGAATTCCCCTTTTCAGAAGCATTTCAAGGCAGTATATTATCCTGCGGATAAACATCACTTAAAAGGAGATTTTTCAGTAAATCATGGAAAGTACACCCAAATCACTCCGTCTCCAGCTGGCTATCTGCGGCAGAATCAACGCCGGGAAATCCACCTTGTTAAATTTGATCTCGGGGCAGAATACCGCAATTACCTCCGATGAGAGAGGAACGACCACCGACGTTGTGGAAAAAACAATGGAGTTGCGTCCGCTCGGAGCGGCCGTATTACTGGATACAGCCGGAGTTGATGATGACACGCCGCTGGGCAAACAACGTTTTCAAAAAACACTTAATGCTCTGGATCGTGCTGATGCGGTGATTCTGGTTGCCGTTCCCGGCGATTGGGGAGAACCGGAACAGGAGGTCATCTCTCTTGCCGGAGAAAGAAAAATACCGGTTGTAACGGTATTCAATTTCAGATCAACTCCTCTTGCGGAAGAAGAAATCACCACCTTTTCGCAAAGAGAAAATATATCTTCTGTCATTCAAGTTTGTGCCGCAGATCAGAGTCAGCGGAGTGCTTTCCTGGACAAACTGGTCTCCATATTACTGGAATTACTGCCCGAATCCCGGACGACTCCCCCCTTGCTGAATGATTTGCTCACTCCTGATTCTCTGGTCGTTTTGATGACTCCTATTGATTCTCAGGCTCCCAAAGGACGGCTCATTATGCCGGAAGTTATGGCGATCCGGGATGCTCTTGATGGGAATGCTTCCGTCGTAATAGCTAAAGAAAATGCCTTCCCCGGCATTTACCGCAAACTGAATGAAAAACCGGCTTTGATTGTCTGCGATTCGCAAGTTGTTCACAAAATGACTGAATCTTCCGATCCGGAGATTCCGCAGACGACCTTTTCGATCCTCATGTCCCGGCTGAAAGGCGATATAGAAGAGTTTGCCGCCGGTTGTGCCGCAATCGAATCTTTGCGTCCGGGAGACAAAGTCCTGATTGCCGAGGCATGTACTCACCATGCGGCAGACAATGACATCGGCAAGGTGCAAATACCCAAACTGCTGCAAAAAAAGTGCGGTGGCATGTTGGATTTCACCTTCACTGCCGGAGCAGACTATCCCGATGATCTGCAAAGCTATAAACTTATCGTTCATTGCGGCGGCTGTATGCTCAATCGCAAAGCGATGCTCAACCGTCTGCGTACGGCAAAAAATGCCGGAGTTCCGATCTGCAATTACGGGATGTGCATCTCTGCGTGCAAAGGGGTGCTGAAAAAAGTGTTATCACCTTTTCCAGCGGCTCTGGAAAAATACCTTTCTGAACTTGACAAACACTCAAAAGCGATGTAAATTATATCGGTTAACAAAGTCACATATATCACCTACATAAAACAGGGATTCTTATATGAAAAAAGAGTTTGATTTTCTCAAAAACATCCCGAATGATCCGGGGAACCTGATCAAGGGACTTCAATTGCTGCAAGCCACGGAGGGATACATTTCCGAAGATGGTATCCGTGCCGCTGCTGAATATTTCGGCAGACCGGAAGCAGATGTAGAGGGAGTAGTTTCTTTCTACGCCCAATTCAAACGGGTCAAGCCCGGACGTTTCCAGATTTCAGTCTGTGACGGAACCGCCTGTCATCTCAAAGGAGCCCCGCTCATCCATGAGTGGCTCAATCAGGAACTTAACCTCAAGCCCGGAGAAACAGCTCCGGACGGAGTGTTTTCTCTGGAGACAGTTGCCTGTCTGGGATGCTGCAGTCTTGCTCCGGTAATGAGTGTGAATGGCAAAGTCCATGGTAAACTTGACCGGAAAACCATGATGAAAATTTTAAAGGAGTACGCCGCAAAATGAGCAGGATCAGCAAATTGAAAATCGGTCTCGCCAGTTGCGGCATTGCCGCCGGCGGAGATGCCGTCCTTGAAGCATTGAAAAAAGCGACCGATCTGCCGATCGCGGAAGTCGGCTGCATAGGACACTGTTACGCAGAACCTCTGGTTGAAGCCTGTCTGGATGACGGTTCATCAATCATGTACGGCAATGTCAAAGCGGATGAAAAAAGTATTGCCAATATCCTTTCTCTCGGGGAAAGCGGCCGCTTTGAGATCCCGGCTGCCCGGAAAGCCAAAGAACTGCTCAAAGTTCTCGCTCTGGCAGGAAAAATCGTGCCGACTAAGCTTGAAGATTATATCGCAAACGGCGGTTACGAGGGATTGAAAAAAGCTCTGACCATGAAACCGGAAGAGGTAATCAATGAGGTTAAAATTTCCGGTTTACGCGGACGTGGCGGCGGTGGATTTCCCACCGGCATGAAGTGGGGATTTCTGGCTGCCAAACCCGGTTTTGACAAAACTGTTATCTGCAATGCCGACGAGGGTGACCCCGGAGCATTCATGGATCGCTCTTTGATGGAGAGTGTGCCGCATCAGGTACTTGAGGGCATGCTGATTGCAGCTTATGCTACCGGAGCAAGCAATCTGGTCATTTACTGTCGTGCCGAATATCCGCTGGCAATCAAGCATCTGAAAATAGCCATCGGACAGATCTACGATGCAAAACTCAATGTATTCGGTGACCGCAGTGTGGAAATTTCCATCAAAGAAGGTGCCGGAGCTTTTGTCTGCGGCGAAGAAACCGCTTTGATCGCCTCTCTTGAGGGACAACGTGGCATGCCCCGTTTCCGTCCCCCCTTCCCCACTGATCGGGGATATCAGGGGAAACCCACGATGATCAATAACGTCGAAACATTCGGCAATATCCCGGTAATTCTCCGTGACGGCGGCGACACCTTTGCCGCAACCGGTTCTGAGGGAGGCAAAGGCACAAAACTTTTTGCTCTTGCCGGCGACTTGAAATACCCCGGTCTGGTTGAAGTTCCCATGGGAACCACACTTAACGAGATCGTCTTTGAAATTGGCGGAGCTGACAGAGAACACGTCAAAGCAGTTCAGACTGGAGGACCCTCCGGCGGCTGTATTCCGGTTGAACTTTTTGATACTCCGGTGGATTATGATTCACTGCGTTCACTTGGAGCGATCATGGGTTCCGGCGGTATGATCGTGATCGGCAAAGACCGCTGTATGGTGGAAACGGCCCGTTATTTTCTGGACTTTACTCACAGGGAGAGCTGCGGCAAATGCACATTCTGCCGGGTAGGAACCACCAGAATGTATGAAACTCTTGAGCGGATCGTCGCCGGAAAAGGCTGTGAAGCAGACCTTGAGTTACTGGAAGATCTCGGCAAAAAAATCAAAGCCGGTTCTCTCTGCGGTCTCGGACAGACAGCTCCCAATCCGGTATTGGCGACCTTGAGATTTTACCGTGATGAATATCTTGAACACGTCAATGAGCATAAATGCCGGGCAATGCAGTGCAATGCTCTGGTCGATATCGCACTGGATAAAGATAAATGTGTAAAATGCAAAATTTGTCTTAAGACCTGTCCGGTCAATGCGATCAGCGATGATTTCATCATTGATCCGTCAATCTGTACCCGCTGCAACAGCTGTCTGGACAGCTGTCCCAAGCACGCCATCACCAGAGTGGCGAAAGGAGATAAATAATGAGTATTGAATTTTTCCTTGACGGCAAAGCTGTTACTGCCGAAGCCGGTCAGACGATTATGGATGTTGCCCGTGCCAATGGGATCGAAATTCCCGGATTGTGCGGAGAAAAAAGAATCAGCAAAACCACCAGCTGTTTTGTCTGTGTGGTAAAAGACCGTAAAACCGGCAAATTTCTGCCTTCCTGCTCTGCAATGCCCTCTGCCGGTCAGGAGATCGACGTCACCACAGACGAAGTTCTGGAGATGCGTCGCACCGCCCTGGAGCTGCTGCTCAGTGAACACAATGGCGACTGCGAAGCCCCATGCACCCTCGCCTGCCCTGCTCATGCAGCTGTCGAAGAATACGTGCGTGCTGCCGGAAACGGTGATTTTGAAACTGCACTCAAAATCATCAAAGAAAGAATTCCCATGCCGATCACGGTCGGCAGAGTCTGTCCCCGCTTCTGTGAGAAACAGTGCCGCCGCAATATCGATGGCGAGCCGGTGGCGATCAACGAATTCAAACGTCTTGCCGCAGATAAATGTTACGACTCCTACATGGAAGATCTGCCGGAATTGACCGGCAAAAAAGTTGCTGTCATTGGCGGCGGTCCTGCCGGATTGTCGGCGGCCTACTATCTGCGTATGCAGGGCATCAAAGCAGTTATCTTTGAACAAATGCCCTTCGCCGGCGGTATGACCCGTTACGGGATCCCCGAATACCGTTTGCCGAAATCCCTTTTGGATAAAGAGATCGCCCACTTCAGCAAAATGGGCATTGAGTTCTCCTACGGCAAAAAACTTGGAGAAAACCTCTCTCTTAATGAGTTGAAATCCTCTTTTGATGCCGTCATTGTCGCAGTCGGCTGCTGGCAGGCATCCGGAATGCGTTGCGAAGGTGAAGAACTTGCCACACCGGGTATAGACTTCCTCCGCAATGTTGTTGAGAATAATTGTGTTGCCGCCAATCCGGGCAAAGTACTGGTGGTCGGCGGAGGCAATACCGCTATGGATTGTCTGCGTACCTGTGTGCGTCTCGGTTCCCCGCAGGTAATTTGCCTCTACCGCCGCAGTGAAGCTGAAATGCCGGCTGAAAAAATCGAGATCCATGAAGCCAAAGAAGAGGGTGTGGAGTTCCAATTTCTCACCGCTCCGGTAAAACTGGAGAAACGCAACGGCAAACTGGTTCTGACCTGTCAGAAAATGACTCTCGGTGAGCCGGATGCTTCCGGCAGAAGAAAACCTGTCCCGGAGATCGGCAGTGATTTTGAAATCGAAGCGGATACCGTTATTGCGGCAATCGGTCAGAAAACCGATGTTCCCGCCGGAATTCCGGTCAACCGTTACGGTTGTTTGGCTGTCGGTGATGACGGGGTTACCGTTGGAGATGGTCTCTATGGTGCCGGAGATTGTGTTTCCGGAGCGGCGACAGTGGTTGAGGCTCTTGCTTCCGGACGCACGGCGGCTCTTGCCGTTGTCCGTGATCTGCTGGGTATTCCGATGGAGAAAGATAATCCGATCAACGTTTCCCGTGGAAAATGGCAGGATCTGTCAAAAGATGAGCTGGTTGTTTTGAGAGACAACCTCTCTGCTGAACCCCGGGAAAAACTTTCTTTTATCCCGTTGGAAGAACGTAAAACGACCTTCAAAGAAGTTTGTGCAACGATGAGTGCCGAACAGCTTGCCAAAGAGACCAAACGCTGTGTCGAGTGCAGCTGTTCGGACAAAGCAGATTGTAAATTGCGTAAATTTGCCGGAGAAGCCGGATGCAAAGCAGATGCTTACAGCGGTATGCGTCAAGCTCCCAGCTACGATGTCCGTCATCCGGAGATCATTCAGGATCGCGGCAAATGTATAAAATGCGGCATCTGTGTAAAAATCTGCAAAGAAGTGGTCAACAAATCACTGTTGTCTCTCCAGAAACGCGGATTTGCCAGCTGCATTGGGACAGCATTCAATCAAGGATTGCCGGAGAGCTGCCGGGAGTGCGGTGAATGTATCAACGCCTGTCCGACCGGAGCTTTGGATTGGCGTAAAAAACGCTGAATATGGCAAAAAAAGCACAAATTTTCACTTTAGGGTGCCGGTTGAATCATGCCGACACCGCTTTACTCTCTGCCCGGCTGAAAAATGCCGGGTATGAGTTGGTGGATTGCTGTGCTGAAAATCCGGACCTTATCGTCCTCAACAGCTGTGCAATAACTGCTGAAGCGGAGCGTAAAAGCCGTCAGCAGATACGCAAACTCCGCCGGGAGCATCCCTTTGCCCGGATCGCAGTAGCCGGATGTGCCGCCGAAATCGGCGGGAATAAATTTCTGGATTGCGGAGCGGATATTATTCTGACCAATCCGGACAAAAAATCTTTTCCGGACAGTTCTTGTGCCGGATTGAAAAGCCGGGAGATCGCCGTGGAAAATTTTCAGGAGAAAAGCTTTTCTGAATTTCCTTTCCGTACCCGGGCATTTATAAAGATACAGGAGGGGTGCGACAATTTCTGCTCTTACTGCATAGTTCCCTATGTCCGGGGGGCGTCACGTTCCCGGAAATTTGCCGAATGTATTGCCGATTGCCATAATGCGATCAAGTCCGGATTTCCGGAGATCGTTCTGACCGGAGTAAATACCTGCAATTATCTGGATGATGGGAAAAACTTATGCGATTTGATCAAAGAAATTGCCGCTATTCCGGGGAATTTCCGTATCCGTTTAAGTTCGACTGAGCCGCATCCGGATGATTTGAGTCTGGCTGAATTGATCGCTGATCCGGCGAATAGATTATGCCGTTTTCTGCACCTTTCCATGCAGCACGGCAGTGATCCGATCCTGAAAGCGATGAACCGCAAATACAGCTCTGAACAATTTATTTCATTTGTAAAGAACATTCGGGAACTGGTTCCTGACATTCATATCGGCAGTGATTTTATCGTCGGCTTTCCCGGAGAAAGCGAAGCGGATTTTGAACGTCTGCTGGAAGTAGTCCGGGAGGTGAATTTCGCAAATATCCACGCATTTGCTTATTCCGTCCGTCCGGGAACACCTGCGGCAGAGCTGCCGGATCAGATTCCGGCAGCGACAGTAAAGGGACGCATGAAAATTTTAACTGCGGCTGCAAAAGATACGGCGGTAAAATTTGCATATTCCCAGCTTGGCAAAGAACTGCCGGTCATTTTTGAGCAGCAGCGGAATGGATTTTTGTACGGCTGGAGCGATAATTATCTGGCAGTCAAAGTCCCGGAGGGGCGTTTTAGTGCCGGAACGATAGAAAATATCATTGCTGATGAAAAAAATCTGGCAGAAAATTTGAAAAACTGTACTTTACAGAGTATTTTATAAACATGAAAAAGTTACTGACATATATTTTATTCTTTTCGCTGCTGATTTTTTGCGGCTGCGAACGTAAAGCACACACCCCTCCTCCGGTGGAGTCGCTCTCGTTGACGACCCGTTTTTTTGACAGTATTGCCAAGCGGGATTCTGCAACTGCGGTAAGACAGGGGAAAACGATTTATCAACTGGATAAGTCCCGCAATTATATCAGCACTTTGATCAGCATCCAGCAGAGCAACAATGCCATTGCACAAGCACAGAAATTGCTTGATGCCGGGAAAACCAAGGAGGCATTGGAGACCGTAAACAATGCTCTCAAGCTTTATCCGGACAATGATGTTTTGAGAAAATCCAAAGTCAAACTGGAACAATTGGTAAATGCCGACCGCTTATTGATCGCCATGGCAAGAGCCCGCAGTTCTGCGGCTATGTGTGATGCCCGTGAAACCGCTGAAACCGGTCTTTCCGAGAACCGCACCCCCGCCCTGATCGCATATCTTGCCGAGTATGAGAAGCTTGAAAAATCCATTGCCATGCGGGAAGAGAAAAATACTCAGGAAAGTTTGGAGGCTGCCACTGCCGCCGCCGAGAAAGCAAAAAAAGAGGATGCTTTACGGGAGGCTGAATATATTAAATTCATGCAGGAGATGGCAAGCATAAGCGAAAAGGGAGATCAAATGCGGCAGGATGCAGGCGGTGTTCCTTTTGAAGAACCTGCCAAAGAAGAAACTCAAAAAAATGATTGACGGATTTGATTTTGCCGCTTATGCCGGAGAGTGCGGAGTTGCGGAACCTCTGAAATTCAGAAATAATTGTGAGGTTTTGCGTCTGTTTCTGGAAGAATACAATCAGCACGTCAATTTGACCCGGTTGACCTCACCGGAGGACTTTTACTTCAAACATGCAGTTGACTCTCTTTCCATTGCCCGGATCTTCCCGGAATTGACTGCTGCAAAATTATCTGTTGCCGATATCGGTTGCGGAGCCGGATTTCCGAGCTTGATTTTGGCGATGGCTTTTCCGCAATTGCAGATCACAGCGATCGACTCTATCGGCAAAAAGATCACCTTTGTCAAAGCAGCGGCGGAAAAATTGGGGTTGACCAATCTGACAGCTATCCACGGGCGGTCAATCGAGATGAATTGCAAAAAAGAGTATCAAAACCGTTTTGATATCGTTACAGCCCGGGCGGTTGCCCCCTCCCCTAAAATTTACCATGAAGCAAAATGCTTCATCAAAAAAGACGGAAGATTCATATTCTACAAGACCCCGCAGCAAGCTGCTGAAGAAGCTCCGCTGCTTGCCAATATCAAAGGCATATCATGGAGCAATACCTCCTCTTTTGAATTACCCGGCAACGCCGGAGAGCGGCTTTTTACCGTTGGAAAAAAGCCCTGAAAAGATAATCCTCTTTTCAGGCTTGCTCAAATATCCAGCGGTCGATCTGTCCGGCAGCGTTATCGAAGTTGACGCCGATCAGAATAATCTTTTTGCCGCTATCCATATAACGGCGGAAGTAATCCCGCTCTCTGATCTGCTGTAAGGCGATCTCATCGCTCTTATTCAACTTGAATTCAAAGACAAATACGAAGTTTTCATTGGTTGCAACTGCATCTATTCTGCCGTTATTGGTACGGGATTCAGCGGTGATGCTGATACCCAGCAGCATGAAAATCGAATAGAAAAGCAGCTGAAAATTACTCTCATTTTTCAAATGCACATCATACGGCACTTTGGCGAAAAATATTTTCATCGTTTCCATGAATCCGTCAACATCCCCGGCAGTAACCTTGTCTGCCAGACGGTAAACAGAATCTTTTACCTGATCGACATGCAGTCCGCTGCAATCCCCGGTCAAATAAGCCTCAAATGAGCCTTTGACTTCCAGATTGGGGAAGCGGAGCATGTAAGCCGTATCTCCATAACGCTCGACGGCTTTGTCGATCGTAAGATAGCCGGTCTGCAAAAGCAATGTCAGCGGATTGAGTTTGTCAACTTCATAAGCATCAAAGGCGAAAGAGGAAACCGGATTTGACAGAACATCCTCAAAACTGAAGTGATTTTTGCGGATAAGTTCCAGCAGAAACGAGGGCGTACCGGTGGAAAACCAGTAGTTGTTGAATTTTCCGCCGGACTCAAGGAATTTGGCAAAAGATACCGGATTGTAAACCGTTTTTGCTTTTTCCTCAAAGCGGTAACCGTTGTACCACTCTTTGATTTTTGCCTTGAATGATTCCAAATCCTGTTCCCCGGCAACAGCTTCGATACGATCGCCGAAATTGGCTTCCAATTCTTCCTGCGTGTAGCCGAACATTGTAGCATACCGGGCATCCATGGTGATATCGGTAAGGTTGTTCAAGTCGGAAAAGAGCGAAACATGGCTGAATTTGCTCACTCCGGTAACAAAGAGGAAACGCTCTTTTTCGTTGCGGTCTTTCAGCACGCTGTAAAAACCTTTAAGACACTTCTGGATATTGGCGATTTCCGGATTGGCAATATTGTCCAGAATCGGTTTGTCGTACTCATCGACCAGAATGACCACTTTATTTTTTTGGGCAAGCCGGTCGATCAGATCACCGAAACAGAGTGCGGGGGTGGAACCGGAAACCTCTATACCGTATTCTGCGGCGATTCTTTTTATTTTTTCCGTCAGATAATCCGGCAGTTCTTTCATCGCATCGGAAGTAACATTGTAATCGCCGAAACTCAAGTGGATGACCGGATGGATTTTCCAGTCGTAGGGTTTATCGTAAAGGGCAAGACCTTTAAAAAGCTCTTTTCTGCCCTCAAAGACCGCTTTCAAAGTGGATACGGTCAAAGATTTACCGAAGCGGCGGGGACGGGAAAGAAAATATCCGGCACTGCTCGAAAAAATAAGCTGCCAAATATATTCGGTCTTATCCACATAGAGAAAATTCCCCTGTATGATCTCTTCAAAACTGTAAACGTAACTGGTAATATCTTTCATTGTTCCATACTCCTGTTGACGTAATATACACTGTACAGGCAATGATTTCAATTACCTGTTTTGCAAAAACAGGAAAATATATATGATTCAATACCGTAAAACGTTACCGTCGGAAAAAAGCACTGAAAAAAGCGGAACGACCAATTTCAGTCATTCCGCTTGAGAAGATTAATCAGAATCAATCCAACTCTTTACCTTTGCCGAACATAGCGGATTTCAAAGCAGTGTTCTGATCCGGACAAATGCCACGCAAATCTCCTGCGGTGTAATTTGCCACATGCCCATCAACATGCAGAATATTGGTACTCTGGCGGTGTCGGCGACGGGAAACCTGTTTTCCCCAGTTGTCCACCACATAATATCCAGGATAAGCTGTATCTGCAACGTCAGTATCAGCCGCACTATAGAAGGAACTGGCTCCATTATTTACAGAACCATTGGAATGTGCTTTTGAGTCAAAAGTACTATCCGTAAGATAAGCCACAACTGACGGATTTTTCAATCCGGACATTTTATGCGGATATCTTTTGGTTCCATCAGAACCTTGCACCAGTCCTCCAACGTAAAATCGGGGCATACCATAGGATGGCACATGGAACATGTCCACAGGATTTTTTCCGCCGAATGATGGGCAAAGCAATATCCCACGACGATATCCGACTGGTATCTCCGCAGCAATCTGTGGAGAAATATTTTGGCTGATTCCCAGATAATGACGAATGAGGAATACCCAAGTAACCGTCGTTTGATTCAAGCCTCTGGCTGTAAAATGCCCGTTCCAAGTAGGATCAATACCATCTTCAGGACGGGTTTCAAAAGGTATCAGCACGTCTTCATTATCCATGCTGTAAGACATCATGAATCCGCCGAGCTGTTTGAGGTTGTTCATGCAGGAGGCTACTCTGCCGCGTTCACGGGCGGAATTGAGAGCCGGAAGCAGAATCGCAGCGAGGATCGCGATGATGGCAATTACGACGAGAAGCTCAATGAGAGTAAAGCCGTACGGCTTTACTCCGGATATCCGGAGTGATCTTTTCATGATTTATTTCTCCTTCTGTTAAACTTATTTAGCCGGAACCAATGTGATCCGGTCGATCCAAATCGTACCGGCATCATCCGGAGTCGCTTCTCCGAAAAGTTTACCGGTAAAACGCATGTGCAGTTTGACAACCATTTTTTTCGCTTCCTCTCCGCCGGAAATCATTCTGCCGCGGATCCGCCATGAACGGGTCAGATAGAGATAACAGCCGGAGTGGATTTTGGTTGCAGGAATACTGTACCAGTGATATTTTCCGTCAGTCGGCACACTTTTCACCGTCACATCACGGAGCGTCTGATTGTTGATGGTGTTGTGAATACCGGCATTAAAGGGCATCCCGTAAGTTTTGGGATTTTTTGCCGCATCGATTTTGATTGCGACATTGCAAGCAGCCTGCGGTTCAGCGGCGATGCTAACGATTCCCGGTGCGAGATTGATCATGGAAACCAGCGGCAGATCAAAACAACCCTCTCCGGTATATTCCGCATTTTCCGGCAAAGCTTTGATATTGTCGATAAAAACCAGTTTTGATTTTGCTGCCCGGACAGACTTCAAACTGTTTTTATAACAGGATGCCGGCTGATCTTTGGCAGATGCCGCGATCTCCAGACGTTCTTTTAATGCGGCAACATCGACATCAAATGCTTTTTGCATTTCGACCAGACGTCCGGCAACCAGTAAGTCAAAACCGATACTGGCACGCCGTACCCGGGCAGACAATTCCGGATCATCGGCGACAGCCTGCCTTGCAGCATCAAAATGAGCCATCATCTCTTTGGCACAAGCCCCGTCAATAAATTTGAAGTCCGCCGCCAAGGTGTACCACGGAACAAAACCATTATTCTTTTTGCGGGCATTGTAAAGAGCTTTGCGGGCGGCAAAAATATGTTTGCCGGCAGCTCCGTAAAATCCATTGCAGAAATCCTTGATCAAAGCTTCGGCATCCAGATCCGGATTTTCCATAAACTTGGCCTCCAGCCAGACTTTCAGCTGGTGCATGTCACTGCTTTCCGGATACTCATGCTCCCAGAAAATTCCGCGGACGTTGTTTTTGGCATATTCTCTTGCCAGAATCCCCTGATCAAATTCAGAGGGGAAAGGATAAACCGAACCGTCATAAGCAATGCCGTAATCCCAGATAAAAAGCTCATTGGAGATTTTACCCCACTCCTGCAGACGTTTCAGATAAATCCCGTTTTCAGGAGAAGTGATGGCAGATGCATGATTGGTAACCGTGTCGCAAAGTTTGACGATCACATTGGATGCCGGACGGATATCGGTTTTGGGAATATCCTCGCAGAACCAGTAAGCCAAAGTGGTGATTTTGACGTCCGGAAATTCTTTACCGATCTCTCCGGCGATCTTATTGATGAAGTTGAGAATAATACCGCTGTGTCCGATTTCGGCGGACTGTTTTTTGCACATTTCACAACGGCAGTAATTCGTTGAATCGTTGATGGAAACATCATACAAAACATACGGAGCCCTGCCCGCCTTTTTCGCAGCCTCCCGATCCTTGAGAATATTCTGACGCAATTGGGGGAGAATGACTCCGATCAAATCAGGATTACTCAAGCAAAGCTGTCCGGTGGATAAGCCCCCGACCCGTTTTCCTTTGACCAGAGCAAAATATTCCGGATTGGTTTTGATATATTTTTTCTCCGGCACATAGAAAGAAAAAGTGTGACAGTGATAAGGTTTGCCGTAATTGTATGTCCCGCCATACTGTACGGAGATCGGCTCATCGCCCCGCCGGTTCAACCGGTTGCGAGCGGCGAATTTACCTTTATCATCCTTGAGATTGTTGCGGTAGATATCC
Organism: Lentisphaerota bacterium; assembly: GCA_015061685.1. Classification (GTDB taxonomy): domain Bacteria; phylum Verrucomicrobiota; class Lentisphaeria; order Victivallales; family Victivallaceae; genus UBA1784. The sequence continues at coordinate 176,827 of SUWD01000002.1, forward strand.
CGGTAGATCATCACCGGTTTACCCTTTTTATCCAAAGCAGGAAGCTGCAATGCTCCGGTGTATTCCGGAACCAATTCTGCATCTTCGGAGTACCAGCGGATACCCACTTCATTTTCCAGAAAGCAGTAAACGCCGTAGAGCAGACCTCTGCCGGATCCGCCAATGGTCAGCGTGTCGCCTTTGGAAAAATAAAACCAGCTCTCCTCCGGCAGAGTATCATCACGCTGCAGGACGACATTTTTGATCTCTTTACCGTCAATGATCAAAGATGATTTCAATGACCGCTGCAAGTAATCTTTCAACTCCTTTTCAGCAGTCAACTCCCATGCCCGGGGAGATTCGGGCAGCTTTACCGGAATTTCTGCGGCAAAACAGATCCCGGAAAGCATCGCCGCCGCCAACATGGCAAGCGGAGTGGCTTTTTTTACCATTTTTCACCTCCTTGTGTTTGTTGTTTTATTTAAAGGATATTTCGATCATCTGATGACATTCAAAAGCCGGAGCGGTGAATTTGATTCTGCCGTTTTCCTGCACAAAAGGAACTTCTTTTCCTTCCGGAACGATCCGGACTGTCGATACCGGGCGATCACAGAGCAAGTCGATTTCCGTCGGCGGAGCCGGTGGCAGGTCTTCAATGATTTCCAGCGTACTGAAACCGAATTTTTCTCCGGTTTCATGATTGAGGAATTGTCCGCCGCGTTTGATGCCCGGGCCGTAAAGCAGATGCATGATCATGCGGTTTTCCGCTTTCTGCTCCAAAAGAGAGACTCTCTGAGTGGAAAGAAGCGAACTGCGGAGCTGGATATCATCACCGAGCAGTGATTGCAGGGCATTTACCACAAAATATTTAAGGGCAGCTTTTCCCCATGCCGCATAGAGCGAGAAAACATCATGGGCAAAATACAGGGTATTGCCGGTGATGACTCCGGCTGCGAAACCGGAAGCTTCCGTTTCAAAAGGAGTTTGCCGGTGACTGCTGAAGTGCTTGTAACTGCGCTGGAAGTAGGGATTGTGGATATCTCCCAGAGATTTTCCGCCGTTAAGTTTGATCTTGCGGGCAGTACCGTAGCTGATAAAGGGCGTTTTCACCCAATGCGGAGCAAATTCCGGAGCCGGATGCAGGTAATCGGGATCAGCAATACCGGCACCGCAATCTTCTACTTCCGGGAAAAGTCCGGAGTTAAGAGCCTTGCCGGAACCAACGATCTTACCGCCGTCGGCAAGATATTTTTTCAATTTTCCGATCAATTCCTGCGGCATATTTTCTGATTCAGGGACGATGATCAGAGAATATTTGCCGAAATCAACCGTCGGCAGGATGAAGTCAAACGGCAGATGGCTCTCCAGAAGAAGCCGGGAAATTCCGGTATCAGAGGCAGGTGTGCCGGGAGCACTCTGGAACATCTTACTGCCCAACACCCCGATTTTGGCAACGCTGCTGATATCTTTGCACCACGGCTCTTTTACCTTGACCTCCCGGTAAGCCTGTCCGATCAATTCGCAGGTACTTTCATCCAGAATGCCCGACGGATGGAGCTGATCGCCAATCGAACAACCCGAACCGTAAGCAAGCATCGCCGAACACTCATAACGCAGAGCATTGGGATGTTTGAAACCGCCGAATTCCCCCCAGGTGGTGTGAAATTTGCCGGTCATGCCGATAAAATCATAGCCGAGGTTGCGGCAATAAGCTGCCGACATCGGGAAGTGGTCATAACCCCAGCCGCCGGTAGGCAGTGATTCTGCCTCAAGATGGGTGAAATAAGGCAGGATTTCCGTATCACCCATCGGGATGTTGCCGCCATTGTGAAACAACCGCATATTGGGGTCGATATCGTGGACAGTTTTGGTTGTCCGCCGGTAATATTCCATAAGCACCTGACGGGCAAACTTACGCCGGTCGGCATCAACTTCCGGATTCAACCCGGCAGCAAGCATTCCCTCAATACAGCGGGGACAGCAGCAGGGATTCTGAACCGTGATATCAATAAATACACCGTCAGCATCCGGATAACGGGTGACTGCTTCAGCGAGCAACTCACAGAAATAATCCATATAGGAAGTATTGAGACAGAGTTTGTGGAATCCTGCTTCAAACGGACTTTTCGTCCAGCCGAACCAGTGTCCGGTGTGGTCAAGGGTCATCCAGCCGGGATTCCTGGCAAAAGCTTCTTCGTTGACGCCGCAGGAGAGGTAAATAGGCACATTCACGCCGATCTCATGACTGGCATCGATCTGAGCCCGGAGCAGATCGTATTTCAGATTGGGGTGCATCACACCGACTTTGGTCGGATGGTAACTCATTCCGTGGTGGCAGAGGGAAAAACAGGTTATTGAATCGGCTTCAGCCTGTTTCAAACGCTCCTGCCAGAGTTTCTTGTTGAAGGATTCTCCCATCGGCACCAACGGTGAATTGTGAAAATCCAGGTGAATTTGACGAAAACGCATATTTTTTTCCTTTACATTGATTCCCGCGGAATTATCCGCGACGTTATTGTTTTATTTTCAACTTTGTTAAAAAGTTCTTCATTACCGTTTTCCAGCCAGTCAACCAGCATATTTGCAGCGTTTTGACCGATTTCCCGGTGATTCTGATTGACGCTGGTCAATGGCAGCAATCCCCAGCGTACCATCAAGGCATCCCCGAAACCGCATATTCCGTAACGGGAAGAAGAAAAGTCATCCCGCTTCCAGTGCGGCTTTTGCAATATCCACAACGCCTGCTGATCAGATTGACAGATAATGGCACACTTTTCCGGCAGATGCTCCCAATCGGCATCGGCAAAATCTATCACCTGATCTATCTCTGCGGCATATTTGGCAATACCTTCAGCGAATCCGGCACTGCGGCGTTGCTGAAATTCCCAGATATCTTTGCTTTTCAGAGGCCCGCAAAAGTTGCGGTAACCTTTGTCCAATGCGTAGCGGATCAATTCCGGAACGACCTCCTTGTCTCCGGAAACGACCCCGATACCGTAAAGCCGGTTGCTGATATCCATCGTAGCACAGGGGATGTGCATTTTTTGCAATTCATATTGAACATCCTCGAAATCCCGGTGCCCCGGAGAGTGAAAAAAGACCGCTTCGATCCGTTGCTCCATGATTTCCCGGATTATTTCGTTGTGATTATTTTCCGTCAGGGAAAACACCCTTAACGCATATCCTTTTCCGGCAAGCACTTCCAATACCCCGGAGATGATCCTGCCCATAAATTCATCGTCACCGATATTATTGGAGATGATTCCGAGGATCCGGCTGTGTCCGCTTTTGACCGCCTGGGCAAGACGGTTCGGACGGTAGCCGGTTTCTTTAACAGCCGCCAGAATCCTCTTTCTGGTTTCCGGACGCAACTTGGCAGCTTTGGGATGATTATTCAGCACGTGAGAAACTGTACCGATGTCAACATTTGCCAATTTTGCAATATCTTTCAAACCAGGTGCCATAAATCCCCTCTTTTTTGTCAATCCAAACCTTTGGATGCTTATATTATACGTCATAAAATCTCTTTTGTCAAGAGCTGAAACAAAAAAAATCAAAAAAAATGACAACCGGAAGCATCGGCTTTCTCATCGGGATTTCTGCCGCATCGACCACATACCGGATAATATGCCGCAGATCACCGGCATCCGATACATCTCCCGGTGCATTTCTTTCTTGTCATGATCTTCGGGGACACGATACTAAAACACCGCACTCCTATTCTGCGGTGCTTTCGTTCATCATCCCGGTTGCAAGGAACAGCGGAAACAGATATATCATTATCAGCGAAAAATTTGTCATTCAGCATCTTGTATCTGTCAGCTAATGCAGAATCACTTCCCTCTGGAAGTCTTGCCGTATAACCATTCTTGTATCCGTTTCTTTGCAATCTTGCTGTCAAGAGGGAAAAAATTAATTTTTTCAGGAGTAAAAAATAATTTCCCGGGCTTTTTCTTATACAAAATATTTTGAGATAAATCATAAAATACCCGTTCCTTTCCACTGCTACTGCCCAACTGATATTCAATATAATTGTCCTTAAAAATAAACGATGCCGTTCTTTCTCTTTGATGGGAATATAAAGTTATTGTTCCGTTTTTAAGCATTATAATTTCGCCGATGCATCTTCGTGGTTCTCCTGAAACAGAGTTATAATTCACATATTGTCCCCAATATTTCTCTTGTTTGGAAATCAGCGGGAGATTTGTATCGCTGTATACAGATAATATTTTTCCTTTATTTTTAGAAAACATTATTGTAACACAATAAAAAGTTTTTGGAGAAATGGTAGTGAGTAGTTCATACCTGAAAAAAGTAAATAAATCAGGATTATGAAATTTAAATTGTCCATGCGAATATTTTTTAGTTGGTTTTCCCAGCAGTTTTTCAATTTCTTCAGGAGTCATTTCCGGAGAAATGTTTTGAATATTTTGAACAAAAGAAGAGAAATCTTTCGCAGCAAATTTTAATTTGTCTTGCGGTAAGGATTTCAGTTCAGACACGACCTCATTTATCTCATTTTTTATATCTGCTTTTGCATCCGCATATATACATCCCAAAGCAGAAATTGCAATCAGCATACATTTTATCAGCAGTTGTTTCATGAATACGTTTCCTTGTTATAATCAGTAAGATTCTATACCAGATACTTTTCTTTATTAACTTACAATCCACCATTACCGCTGTAAACTTCAACACTTTCCTGTTTTTTATTTAATTGTTTTAATGCATTTTTCAGGCATTGCTTAAGATTGCTTTTTGCGATATTCATAATAATCTTATTTTCATTATATATACTTGGAATCAAAGCATTCTCGACTGCATATCTAAAATGAGAGTCTGACAGTATATGGTTCTTAAAAAAACTGTCATGATCAATGTTTTCTATTTCTTGTAAAATTACATTGATTGCAGATTCGCGTATTTTGTTATATTCATCTGTTTTTTTTAATTGTTTTTCAATTCTCATCAATGCAAGCATCGCATCAACATATAATGGATTGTTTTTTAACGATTTCATGTAATTGATTTCAGCATTATTAATATCGTTTTTGCGTTCATAAGCCAATCCCTTAAGATAATAAATCAACGATAATTTGATTTTGTTGCTTGCATACTTTTTTTCTGCGATATCAATTTGCCTGAATAATGATTTTTCGGAATTACTCAAATATGGATTGCCACTGTAAAAGCGAAGTGCCAATGCCAAATTATCTATTCCGAGGCAGGATAAACTCAAAAAACAAAATACTGATGATAATAAAAATTTCATTGCTGATATCCTTTCTGAAAACAGCAAAGTGATATACTTCATTTTTCCTCCTCATTCCCCGGAGAAACGCAATGTTTTTCACGTTCTGTTTTCAAAATCCCGGAAACTCACTCTTAATTATACGCAAAAAAATGTAAAAAACAAGAGCTCGAATGATTTTTCTAAAAAAATTGATAATGTCCCGAATTTTGTGAAACTCGTAACAGGAGCTTATAAACAAACATTTTTGTTAACGTATAAAACATATCACATAAGTTGTGATTTGTCAAACCGGCAAGCACGGGTTCGATCTAACCGGTGGATGCAGTGTGAGGCAAGGTCGCAGACAAATCAAGGCGGATGAGCAGGAGTGTACTGACGTACATGACTGCGAAAACGTCCGCTGATTTGCCAAGAGATTGCCCGCAATGCACCACCGCAGGAAAGATTTTTCACAAAAAATGAGACAATAACAAAAAATTTATAAAAATTCATCCTTTGAAAACTCCTTGCGATACTTTCAGCATCTTTCGCGGATTATGCTTTTTACACAGAAAAAGCTCTTGACTTGGGCGGGAAAGTGTGTTATATTTATAAGAATAGAGGATAGTCCAATATTTTTACAAGGATACAATATAAATGAAACAGATCATCGCCTTCTTATTCAGTGCCATTCTTCTGGTACTGTGCGGATGCGGCAAAAATAATAACAGCAGCGGCAAAACAAAAGTTGTCGCAGGTCTCCCCCCGATTGCCGGATTGGCTGAAATCATAGCCGGCGACCGGGCAGAAGTTATCACCATCCTCCCGCAGGGAAGAACACCGCACGATTTTGCACCCCGCACCGATACGATCAGACAAACTTCCGGTGCTTCGGCGTTTTTTACCACTAAAATGCCCTTTGAAAACAAAGTTGCCTCATTTATGAGCGGCAAAGCTGATATTTGTGATGTTTCAAGCGGAATTGAAAGGATCGCTTTTCATGACGGCGGAGACCATCAGCACCAGCATCATGACGGATGTTCCCACGACGATCACGATCCGCACATCTGGCTCTCCTGCCGCAACGCGATCATTATCGCCGATAATATCAGAGCAGAGTTGACCAAAATCGATCCGGAGGGAGAAAAAATTTATCAGCAGAATTTTGAAGTCCTCAAAAAAAGACTCCAGGATCTTGATGCAAAAATCACCAAACAGCTTGCTCCTTTCAAAAAACGGACATTTTTTGTCTATCATCCGGCATTCGGTTATTTCGCCCATGATTACCAGCTCAATCAGCGGGCAATCGAATTGAACGGCAGAGAAGCCACCCCGGTTCAACTGGCTAATATCATCAAAGAAGCCAAAGAAAACGGAGCATCTACCATCTTTGTGCAGGAACAATTCAATCCCCGCAGTGCCCAGTCCATTGCCAAAGAGATCAACGGTACAGCCGCAGCTCTCGATCCGCTGGCTCACGACCTGATCGCCAATCTTGAAAAGATCGCAGCAAGTCTCGCAGACGGATTCAACCGGGAAAGAAAATAATATTATGAGAGATCAATCAGCAATCGTTGAAATAAAAGATCTTGTTTTCGGATACACCGGTAATACCCCGGTGCTGGAAAACGTTTCTCTGTCCATTGCCCCCGGACAATCCGGATGCATTGTCGGACCAAACGGAGGCGGCAAAAGCACTTTACTGAAATTGATGCTGGGTCTTCTCCAGCCGGACAAAGGATCCATCCGCATATTCGGCAACCCCCCCGTTGAAGCAAGAGCATGGATCGGTTACATGCCGCAATATCACCAGTTGGATGCCTCCTTTCCGGCAAGCGTACTGGAAGTAGCCTTGATGGGCAGAGTAACTCCGCACACTTTTTTCGGTTACAGCCGCAAGGACAAAGCTGCGGCAATGGCAGCACTGGACATTCTGGGTATCACCGATCTGGCGGATCGCTCTTTTGCCGGACTTTCCGGCGGGCAGCGGCAGCGGGTGCTGATTGCCAGGGCTCTTGCCGGTGAACCGAAACTGCTGCTTTTGGATGAACCGACCGCCAATATCGATCCCGGTGCGGAAGAGCAATTTTACGCCACGCTGGATGAGTTACGCAAAATCATGACTGTTATTACCGTATCTCATGATCTCGGATTTGTGAACCGGGAAACCGATCTGGTCATCTGCGTAAACCGGACGGTGAATATCCACGAAGCAACCGGTTTTACTGCTGAAACAGCCAATGAAGTTTATCATCACCATGTAAATATGATCAAGCACGAACACGCCTGCTTCTGTCATTGCGAAAAGGAAAAAGATCATCATGAATGAATTTGCTGAATTTTTTCTCGCTCCGGAGTGGGGCTTCCTGCGTTTTGCGATGCTTGTAGGTCTCTGCATATCCCCTGCCCTCGGCGTGATCGGAACCATGGTGGTTACCCGCCGCATTTCCTCTCTTGCCGGAGCAAGTACTCATGCGGCATTGGGAGGATTCGGTCTTGCCCTCTTTTTGCAGAGAGTTTGTATGCTTGAGTGGTTCACTCCGACTTTCGGTGCGGTCATCGGAGCTGTCGGAGCGGCAGTCGCAGTCGGTATTGTGAGTATTTACGCAAAAGAAAGAGAAGACACTGTTATTGGAGCCGTCTGGGCGATCGGAATGTCCATCGGATTGCTTTTCCTCGACCGCACACCGGGATACGTGGATTGGCAGGGATATCTTTTCGGCAGTATTCTGCTTTTGAATAAGAGTGACCTTTATATGACCTTGATTCTGGATGCAATTATCCTGATCCCGGCTATAGTTCTCTTTCCCATGCTGCTTGCCCTGACCTTTGATGATACATTTGCCCGTCTGCGTGGAATAAAGGTAACGACCATCTATCTGGGATTGCTGATCCTTACCGCATTAACGATCGTCCTGCTGATAAATCTGGTTGGGATCATGCTGGTCATCGCTCTGCTTACGCTGCCGTCAGCGGCGGCGGCATGTTACACCAATCATCTGCGGTCAACGATGATCCTGTCTGCGATTTTCAATGCCTGTTTTATATTTGCCGGCTTGCTTTTGAGCAGTCTGCTTGCCCTGCCTTCCGGACCTACGATCGTGGTTCTGGCTGGCGTGGTTTACGTTTTAAGCATCATCAGGAAAAAACATCTTTCAAAATAACAGCGGGGGAACCACATGAAATTACTCTATTTTTCAGCAGCATTTTTAAGTTCATTACTGATTTTCAGCGGCTGCTCGGACAGTACATCAACGGATGAAAAACTTACTCAGGCGGTAACCAATGCCCGTCAGAACAACTGGACCGAAGTGAAAAAAATTTCAGCCGAAGTATCTGAAAGCAATCCCGGAACCATTGCCCCCATGCTGTTGACCGCCCTCGCTTATGAAAAAGAGGGAGACATGGCCAAAGCCATTGACCTTGCCAATCAGTGCGTAAAGAATTCGCCGCAGGATTTTACTGCGAATTATACATTGGGCAGACTTTACTCGATGGACATCAAGCGTCATACGGAAGCGTTTTCGATTTTGGAAAAAGCATTAAAACTTTCCCCCGGAGACACCAATACGTTGATTCTGCTTTGCAATCTCGGAGTCCAAAGAAATGAACAGGCTACCGGCAAATATCTGGATCAACTGCTTGCCCAGAAAAAACTTTCCCGTATTGAAACCGGAAAGATCCACTATCAGAAAGCTCTTTTTCTTGCCAATAATGACAATATCAGCGATGCGTGCAGCAGCATGATCCAGGCAGCCGCCTGCAGCGGAAAAAATCCGGAATTGATTTTGCAGGCAGCCCGTTTTATTGATAATTCAGGAGTCAACCGGCGGAATGCGAAACTGCTTTATAACAGTTTTATCCAGTTCTACAAAAAACAGAATGACTGTGATCCGGCAAAAATAGCCGAAGCTGAAGCACGCATGGCAAAACTGTAAGTGAGCTGAAATGAGTCTTGATCTGACAAAAGAGATCATCGAAGAGATCCGGCATCGCTGCGATATCAGTGATGTTATCAGCAGTTGCGGAGTTCAGCTGAAACGTTCCGGTTCTTCCAGTTTTAAGGGTTTGTGTCCTTTTCATCAGGAGAAAACCCCCTCTTTTCATGTTGATACCGCCCGGCAAAGCTTTCACTGTTTCGGTTGCGGCAAAGGCGGAGATGTTTTCCGTTTTTTCATGGATAAGGAGAATGTGGACTTCCCCAATGCCGCCCAGATCCTTGCCTCCCGTTGCGGAGTGATGATCCCGGAAAAAACCGACGGCAAAAAAGAAGATCCCTCCAAACGCAGTGAAAGAGACCGTCTCTATGCGGTAAATGGTGAATTCAGCAACTTTTTCTGCCGTTATTTAAGAGATAATCCCAATTCTCCGGCGGCACGTTATCTGGTTCAAAGAGCTATCCCTAAAGATGTGGTCGAGAAATTCCGCATCGGAGCCGTCCCGGACAGTTGGACAGCCTGCCGTGATTACGGAAGATCGCTCGGTTTTTCCGATGCCGACATGATAACTGCGGGGATTCTGCGGCAGAAAGAAGATACCGGCAGAATATATGACCAATTCAAAGGACGCCTTGCATTCACGATCGAAAATGAACAGGGAAAACCGGTCGGATTCAGTGCCAGAACTCTGGAAGCAAAACCGCTTGACGGCAGAAAATATGTCAATACGCCGGAAACCCCGGTCTTTCACAAAGGACATTTACTTTATGCTCTGCCGCAGGCAAGACAGGGTATCGGCAGATTGAAAAAGGCGATTCTTTGCGAGGGTCAGCTTGATGCAATAGCCTTTCACCGGGCTGGCTTTGATTGTGCCGTAGCACCTTTGGGGACAGCCTTTACCCCCGATCAGGCAAAGATAATCCGCAGGTATTCAAGGAATCTCATTCTGGCATTTGATGCCGATAATGCCGGACGCAAGGCCGTTTTGCGGGCAGCGGAAATTTTACTGCCGCTGTCAGTTGACCTGCAAGTTTTGCAGATCCCCGGCGGTAAAGATCCGGATGAGCTGTTTGCCCACGGCGGCAGCAATGCGGTTGCAGAAGCTTTGAATAACACCGTGGCTTGGATGGATATTCTGCGGGAAACTCTGCCGGAGAAATTTGATTTATCTTCACCGGTCGGCAGAAGTCAGGCGGCGGCATTCGTTGCCGGATTTTTGAAACTGATCGTCAATCAGGTCGAGCTGGAAGTATATACAAAAGAAGCGGCAAAAATACTCGATATCAGCGAAAGTGCAATGAAAAGTGAGCTTTCCGGAGCAGTAAGGAACAATTTTATCAATCAGGACAAAACAGCCGCTGAAAAAACTCCAACTGCCAAAACCGTAAAAAAAACGGGGAATAGTACCGCCTTGACCACACTGCTTGAATTAGCCGTTGCCGATGGCAATACCGGCAGAGCTTTAGCAGAGTTGCTTCCCCCTGAATTGTTCAACGGCAATACGCCGCTGGAGAATGCATTGAATATGGCGATCAATGCGGCTCTTAATGATGAGATGGATTCTTTGCAGGATGAGTTGAAAAATCTGCTTATTGAGTCCCCCTGCCCCGAAGTCAGCAAAGCGATTTTTCAGCCGGCAGCATTCCCCCCGGAAAAACGGGAAAAAGCCATGATGGATGCTGTTAACGAGTTTCTCAATTCCAAACGGAAAAAAGATACCGATGATTTACTGCTGAAATTGCGGAGTGCTTCCAGTGATGAGGAAAAAATGAAAATTCTTCAAGAATTACAAAATGCAACCTTAAATACAGAAAGGAATCCTGTTTTATGAAAAAAACAATGCTGCTGCCGGGAGTGTTGGGACTCCTCCTTTTCGCAGGCTGTTCATCAACGCCTCCGGAAATGCCGAAAATGAAAATGACCATGGGTGTGCCGGATGGAACGATCGAATACAAGCCGGTATCCTCAAAAAATCTTTCGTTGAAAATGCTGTCAAAACCAACTGTTTATGCCGGAGATAAAACCGCATTGATATTCGCCTTAAGCAACGATGGTGAACGCAGTGTCTCCATCCCGGAGTGGTACACCTGGGAACAGGATAACCTGCGTTTGTTTGTGCAGCCGTGGCTGACCGGCATGACCGAACCGCATCCGGAAGGGTGGACTGAATTATCTTTTGATATGAAACAACCGGTAATGCACTACCCGATCACTCTTTTCCCCGGCAACAAAGTGATGATTACCAAATATCTTCCTTTTATTGAAAAATTACGGGTTTCTCCGGGGAAAGCAAGAAGATATTTTATTAAAGCCAAGCTCAATCTCAAATCACTTCCGATGGAAAGTGAAGTGATTACTCTGCAAGTATTATCCAAAAAACAATCAGGAGAAAAATAATCATGAAGCATATTTTATTATTTGCCGTTCTTTGCACAATGCCGTTTCTTTCGGCAGCACCGGCAACATTCCGTCCGAAAGTATCGGTTGAGAAGGTGGAAAACTTTGACTTCACCACCGGAATCGACCATCCGGCGTGGAACAAATGCAAAAGTTACGATCTGATGGCTATTGTAAGAGAGTGCAAAGATATAAATACCGCACCGCGGGAAAAAGGTTCTGCCAAACTGCTATATGATGACAAATATTTCTATGTCCGGGCGGATTTTTGTGACTCGGATATCATGACCACTGCCACGGAAAATGGTGGACACTTTTATCTGCAGGGTGATCTGGTCGAAGTTTTCCTGAAGCCTGCCAATGCCAATTATTACTGGGAGATCTACGGGACGCCCAACAAGCTGAATACCAGATTTTATTTCACGTCCAGATCAACCGTCGGAACTCCGTCAAGTTTCACTCATCAGGACACCGGGATCAAAGTTGCTTCCAAAATATACGGAACTTTGAATTATCCCGGCGACAAAGATAAAGGCATGGTTATTCTGGTGGCAATCCCCATCGCTGAATTGAATCGACCTCACACTGACAAAGATCATCCGGCAGGCACAGTGCCTTTTGCCCCCGGCCATGAGTGGAGGATGCTAATTGCCAGATACAATTACTCCCGTTATCTGGATGAGACGGATTACTCCAGTTTCCCGCAGATTCTGATGAGTTATCATGCACTGGAATACTTTGCCGAACTTGAGTTGCTCAAATAATCACCAGCACAAGGAAATATCATCATGATGAAAAAAATCGTTTTTATATTCGCACTCGTTGCAACATGCAGCTTTTTTGCCAACGCTGCAGAGATCATCCGGCCGCAATTAGTATGCGGAGGAGAAGCAAAAAGTTTCTTTGCACAGATCTATTACAGTAATTTAAAGACTCTCAACAACAAACCGATCGAAGCAGCTGCAGTTAAAGCAGATTGTGATAAAGACAATCTCTACCTGACTTTTGATATGGAAGATAACGATATCATTACTGAAGCAACTGAAAATCAAACAAAACTCGGCGGTTTCGGAGATGCAGTACAGATTTTCCTGAAATCCGAAAAAGAGACTTTCCTGTGGGAATTTTTCGTCTCATGCAACGGCAAAAAAAGTTGTTTCTTTCACATTGGTGCCGGAAGAATGTCTTATCCGCAAGCAGATTCACCTTTCCCCGACTTCAAAGTTGAGAACAAATTAAGCAAAGGCAGATGGATCGCCGAAGTCACAATTCCCTTAAGTATTTTCCGGGAAAAAGGATTCAAATTCACCAATGATGAAAAGTGGACCTTTATGCTGATTCGCCACAATGATTCGCGTTTTCACAGTGAAAGAGACAATGCCTGTTATCCGCAAAGCGGCGGCAGTTCCAGTGATCCGGCTTACTTTGGAGAATTGGTCTTGAAGTGATTGACTAAAAGAGGCAATTCCTGCCGGCTCATACAAAAGAGACAAGAAGAATAACGGAGATATATTATGAAAAAAATTATCGTTTCAACAATATTTGCAGCAGTATTAGCTAATTCAGCAGCTGCACTTGAAGTTATCCGTCCTCAACTGGTTTGCGGCGGAGAAGCACAATATTTCCGCAAGGAAGCAAAAAATCCGGATGACTTCAACCGGAAACCGATCGAAGCGACCGCAGTTACCGCTGATTGTGACAAGGATAACTTGTATCTGACCTTTGACATGGAGGATGACGATACATTCAACAGTGCTAAACTTGATCAGGACAATCTCGGCCGTTTTGGTGACACACTGCAAATCTTTCTCAAATCCGAAAAAGAGACTTATTTGTGGGAATTCATGGTTTCCTGCAACGGCAAAAAAAGCTGTTTCTTTCACATTGGAGCAGGAAGAATGTTTTATCCGGAAGCTGGTTCTGCATTCCCGGAGTTCAGTGTTGAAAACAGATTGACCGCAGGCAGATGGCTCGCCAAAGTCACCATCCCTTTGAGTATTTTCCGAGGAAAGGGATTCAAATTCACCAATGATGAAAAGTGGACTTTTATGCTGATTCGTACTAATGACTCACGTTTTCACAGCAACAGAAGCAGTTCTTGCTTTCCGCAAAGCGGCAGCAGAACCACCAATCCGGCTTACTTCGGCGAATTAGTCTTGAAATAAGTCGAAATAAAAAAGGGAGTGCTTTTTACGGCACTCCTTTTTTGTTACCTCATCCCAACCGGAAAAGGGTTAGCAGATCATCGGCACTTACGCCGCTGATATATTCAGAAACATCTGTATTTTTCAACACTTTGGATATTTCTTCAAAACTGGGACACAAACCGTTTAATTTATCAGCCAATTCACTTGCCGGAGCAAGACCGAAAAAGTCACCGTAAAAGACCATCCCGGCGATCCGGTTGTCTTTCACTTCAAATCTGACTTCGACACTTCCACTGGGGAAACGCCTCCGGCAATGGTATGTATATCCGGTATTGGAGCCGAAATTCCACTGCCAAGAGCGGTATTTTTCATTTGCCAGAACTTCAGCTTTTTCGATCAAATATCCCGGAATCGGGGATGCTGAATCAAGTCCAAGGACTTTGCACAAACCGGAGATCAATTCCTGCAAAAAACATTCGACATCCCACTCCGGCAAAAACTCTTTCAAATTTGCGACCCGGGAACGAACCGATTTTATCCCCTTTGCCTTTATCTTTTCTTCATCCGGAGTAAGAACTTTACCCAACACACTCAAATCGGTATCAAAAAGCAGTGTCCCGTGAAAGAGCGTACGGTCGGTGAATACACTTTTGGCACTGCCGGAAATTTTCCTGCCGTCAACCAGAATATCGTTTCTCCCGTGAAATCCGGCATCGACTCCCATGCCGCGAAGTACGTCAATAATTATTTTTGCATTACGGGAAAAAGCCTCTGTGTCCAGTTGACGGTCATTGGCGGCGATAGTATAATTGATATTTCCAAGATCATGATACACCGCCCCTCCCCCGGTTATCCGGCGGACAACTTTTATTCCCCTTTCCCGGACAGCTTCGGCATCTATTTCAGCTTCGGTATTCTGATTTCGTCCGACGATCACCGCCGGAGCATTACGCCAGAGCATAACGATCTCCTCGGACAATTCCGAAGCGATCAGCTCCTCAAGAGCCAGATTGAATGCCGGATCAGTAGAATCATTTATCAATAATTTCATACGCTTAAACAAATAAGCCGCCGAAAAAAACATTTTCCGGCGGCAATAATATAATTTGATATTACGGCATCGCCATAAAGGAGAATACCAGAGCAAAAATAGCACAAGTTTCAACCACACCGAGGACGATCAGGTAGTTGGCAAAACCTTTTCCGGTCTCAGCAAAAGAAATACAACCATTGGCACCGCAACGTCCCTGAAAGATTGCAGATGCCATCTGGGCGATACCGCCGAGCAATCCCAAACAGATATAGGCAATGGCGAAATCCGGTTTTTCAACGATCGCCTGCTTGGAAAGAACCATCATCAACATCGCATAAATGGTCTGGGACAGAGGGGCACCAACCATAGCGATCAACAAAAACGGAGCAGCTTTACCCTGCTGGTAACACTTTTTCCACGCACCGATGGCAGCTGCACCGGCAGTTCCGGCACCGATTGCAGATCCGACCGCAGCCAAACCGACTGCCACATATCCCACACCGATAGCCAATGACTGCATCAAACTCATTTCCATAACCGATCACTCCTTATCTTTATTCGATTTGAATGGATTAAAACTCTGACCGCTCCAGGACAATCCGGTATGATTGGAAAATTCCAATGTATTCAACCGGACCGCATGCACCAATACACTGAGCAATGCCAGTGCAATATTAAGAGCATGTCCTATCAATACAACTAAAATTCCGGCTGGCAGAAGCCATGCCGACACCTGACAAAGATCAAACGCCATCCCATTGAAACTGCCGGCAATACAAGCTCCGGCAAGCCCGACGGCAAACAGACGGATGTAACTTAAAACATCAGTAAAACTGCCGATTATGTCAAAGGGAAACTGGAAAATATCAGCCGCCTGCTTCCAATTAACTCCGCAAAACATGACCAATGCCAAACCGATGCCGTATAAAATATACATAAAGTGTGGAAATTCACCGGGATAAACGATCAAGCGGATCGTCAGGAAAAAGTTTCCCCAAATGATCAGCATCCAGCCGATATGCTGACCGGCAGCACGCCAGTTTCTCTCTTTCACCACCCGCCAGATACGCCCGGCAGACAGCTGAATGACCGCCAGAATAAAACAGAAAAACTGAATATTCGCCTGTTTCGCACTGTTGGCGGCAAAATCCCGGAAACACTCCAATGCGGGGAACGGGCGATCAGTCCACGGAATATTGGACATCCCGAACCAGCTGCCGCATAAAGCTCCCCAAATCGTCGCAGTTATGCTCAATACCAGCAATAAACGCATGGGAGGAAGCAGTTTCGGCACCTTGCGGGATGCCAGCAAGCCGAAAATTGAGATGATCCCGAAAAGGATACCATAACCGGCATCACCGATAATGATCGCATAAAAGATGGCAAAGAAAATCAGTACTGCTCCGGAAATATCAATTTCCCGATACCCCGGCACAATACCCAGAAAATCAAAAAGCGGCTTGATTATCCGGGTGAATTTATTATCTTTCAACAAAACCGGTACTTCTTCATCCTCTGCCGGATCACGGGAAAAGATCCCCCATCCATTCTCTCCGGCAGCTTGCAAAAGTTTCTCCATCTCCGGTTCCGGAACAAATCCGGAAAGAGTCGCCACTGCACCATGATCGGAGAAAGAGTCCTGCACCCGGCAAAACTCCCATATACTGCTTTCTTCCCGGATCGCTTCAGCAAGGATATTGCGTTTACCAGCCAAATCAGTCAAGTTTTTATTCAGTCCGGTCAGTTCTTTTTCTGATTTGGCAATGAATTTACGCAATTTTCGCGGATCATCATTTTCAGAGAGGGTTACGACCGGAAAAAGTTTCTCATCGACCTCATCCAGAGCCACGACTGCAAAAGCAACTTTTCCACGCATCCTGCTGATTTCATGGCATTGGACATTCTCAACTTTCAAAGCTGCGGAAAAATCTTCATTGCTTCCGGTGCAGAGCAGCACCTTTACGCCTCCGGCACGCAGTTTATCCAATAAGCTGCGGTCAAAGTCTCCCCAGACGGACAATGCTTCCAAGTGCCGCCGGGCATCGGTCAATGCTGTATCCAAAGCGGCAATACGCTCTTGAGTGGAAATAACTTCAGCAGCAATATCATCTGCATTGCCGGATAAGTCGGCAGCAGCGGCAAGTTTATGATCTGCGGCAAACTGCTCAAGAAAATCATAAACCCGCTTCAAATAATTCACTTTTTCAAATGCAGAAGTGGAATTTTCTGAAACATGATTATCCAGCTCTACCTGCATGACTCCGAGGTCACGAAGGACAGAAAGAGCATTTTCACTGTCGTGCTGCAAGGTGATCAATGTCACCTTTTTCATGGATACAATCATACTTCACCACATTGAATTATTTGACGTACAAAAGAGAATATAACACTTTTTTTCAAAAAAATCAAGTGTCTTTATTTAAAAAATCCGAATCATCTTATTTGACCGTCTCCCAGTACGATATATTTGTAGGTCGTCAACTCATCAGCTCCCATCGGGCCTCTGGCGTGGAGCTTGTCGGTACTGATCCCGATTTCAGCTCCCATACCGAATTCACCGCCATCGGTGAACCTGGTCGAAGCATTGACATAAACCGTTGACGAATCGACATTGCGGGTAAAAAATTCAATATTTTCATCGATCCTACTTAAAATACCATCACTGTGGCGTGAGCCGTAGGTATTGATATGCTCAACGGCGTCTTCCACACTGTCAACAAGTTTTACGGCAAGGATCAAGGAGAGGTATTCAGCATAAAAATCATCTTCCTTTGCACTCTTTGCCTCCGGAACCAATTTACAGAATCCGGCATCGCCACGCAATTCAACGCCTTTTTCTTTCAATGCTGCGGCGATCCGGGGAGCAAATACCGGGGCAATGCTCCGGTCGATCAGCAAAGTTTCCAGAGCATTGCACACTCCCGGACGGGAACACTTGGCATTGATGATGATATCCACCGCCTTATCCATATCACACTCGGCATCAACAAAAAGGTGACACACCCCTTTGTAATGCTTCAAAACCGGCATCGTTGCTTCAGCGACAACAGTACGGATAAGTCCTTCTCCGCCACGGGGAATGACCAGATCGATATAGCGATCCATTTTCAGCATCAGTTTTACCGCCTCCCGGTCAGTCCACGGAATAAGCTGCACCACACCGTCCGGCAAGCCGGATGCCGCAGCACTTTCATTCAGCACGGCGGCAATGGCACGATTTGATTCAAAAGCCTCTTTTCCACCACGCAGGATGACGGCATTACCGGCCTTTATGCAAATACCGGCGGCATCGGCAGTAACATTGGGTCTGGCTTCATAAATGATGCCGATAACGCCGAAAGGAACCGAAATTTTTCTGATTTTCAATCCGTTGGGACGGATATTTTCAGAGAGGACACATCCGACCGGATCATGCTGTCCGGCGACCTGACGCAAGCCGTCAGCCATTGCAGAAATTCTGGCTCCGGTGAGTAAAAGACGGTCGATTTTTGCGGCATCCATACCGGCTTTACGGGCATTTTCGATATCAACAGCATTGGCTGAAGCTATTTTTTCGCTGTTGGCAATGAGGGCATCTGCCATATTATTCAAACAGCCGCTTTTTGCCTCCGGGGGCAAAACCGCCAAAGCGGCAGATGCCCGGCGGGCTTTTTTCCCGATCATTTCCAAAACGGCAACGATTTCTTCTGAATTTATCATTTTTCACCTCTGCTGGTTGTTAAAAACTCTCCGGCAATGCTTTTCCCGTAACTCTCCCGGATAAAGCATGACAATACCGCCGCGACTGCTCCCAAAAGAGTCAATGCTCCGAAAACGAGCAAATAGGATTCCCGGCTGTAAATTTTTATTCCATTCAAAATTTGCGGAGCGTAGATATCCATCAATTTCCCTGCTCCCCAGCAAGCCAGCGAGGAAATAGCGTAGGCAAAAGCATTGCAGACACACACGGAAGTGCCGAAACGGTGTTCCTCGTTGCTCTCTTTCAATACTGCGACAAAAATCGGAGCTACGTTACCGGCAAATGCCATCAGCAGCATCCCTGTAATCGGCAGCCAACTGCCGGTATTCAATAAAACGCCGGACAAAATCATCAATATCCCGGCAAAACATCCGACTCCGGAAAAAACGATTACCGGGCGGCGGCGGTTGCCTGTCCATCGGCTGATATTGGCGACAATGAAACCGTTTACCGCAGCAATAATCATCGTAGCGGTCAGAACAAGACCGGCTTTTTCACTTGACAACTTACAAAAATCCTCCAGAAATTTTTTTCCAAGAGTGGATTGCAGAGCAAAGTAAATACCGAAACTTATCCCGACCGACAGCATAAGAGAACAATTCTGCGGATTGTGGAAAACTTTCAGATACGAGACAATACTGAATTTCACCTCTTTCTGAACCGGAGGAAATTTTTCCCGCATGGCAAAAACAACATACAACAGATAGCATAAAAAGGTGATTGTTCCGGTACCTATAACCATCGGGAAATATCCCCAGCGGTCAACTCCGGCAATAAAAGGCGTAGCCCCGGTAATGGAACCGGTATAACCGATCAAAGTGGCTATCCCCAGGATCATCGGCAAAGCACTTCCGGCGACTCTGCCGATCTCTTTGACCATACACAAATAGATCGATGCCGCCCCGAATCCGGTGATGATCCGGCTGAAACAGAGCAGCAGCAATGAATTATCAAATGCCGACATGATCGAACCGGCACAGAAGATCAAGCCTCCGGCAAAAATGATCCTGGCTCCGCCGTAACGGTCAGCCAACACGCCGGTAATCAATTGAGAGGCGGCATAAACACCGAGAAATAAAGCTCCCAAACGGGTCACTCCGGCGGCATCCAGAGCAAAAGCCTGCTGCAGCTCATCGAATGCCGCTCCGGGGATTATGACCTTTTGCAGATTGGAGAAAAAATAGATCGGAGTGATCAAAAACAGCACTACCCAAGAGTAAAAGGTGCTTTTTTTACCGTTTCCCATAATCCAAATCAAACCTTTCAGCGGCGTCCATTGCGGCGGGAATAAGATCCACGGCGATTGAAACTGTTTGTCTTGCGTGCCGTAGAAGATGGAAGTTTCGCCGGAAGTTGAGGATTCTCCACCTCCGGGGGCAGTTTCAGCATCTCCTCATCCGGCAGGATACTGCTGAAACGGGTTTTGAGAAGCTCCTCGATCGGCGGCAGATAATATGCACCATATTCGCAAAGGAAACTTATCGACGTACCGGTATTGCCTGCCCTGCCCGTTCTGCCGATACGGTGGATGTAGTCTTCAGGTTGTTCAGGAAGATCGTAATTCACCACTATGGAAACGTCATCGACATGGATTCCTCTGGCGGCGACATCTGTGGCAATGACCACTTTGTCCTTTCCGGAGCGGAAACGCTCAAGGATCCGGATACGTTTATCCTGTGAAATATCTCCGGACAACAACGGGACATTGAATCCGTAACGTGCCAGATCGTACTGCAGACGCAAATTGACATCTTTGCGGTTGCCGAAAATAATCATTCTTTCATATTCGGTATTTTTCAGGATATGCAGTACCAATGCAAGTTTTTCCTCCCGCAAAACCGAATAAAATGTCTGGTTGATATTGTCGCTGACCATCTTTTCAGGTTCACTCTCCAATACGACCGGATCAGCCAGCCAGCCGGAGGCAAGACGCAGGATGCTTTCATCCAAAGTGGCACTGAAAAGCAGTGTCTGCCTCTCTCCCTTACGCGGCATCTGTGAAACAATTCTTTTTACATCCGGGATAAATCCCATATCCAGCATCCGGTCGGCCTCATCAATGACCAGAACTTCCACTTTGCTCAAATTCAATGCCCCGGAGCGGCTGTAATCGATCACCCGGCCCGGAGTGCCGATGAGAATATCCAACGGACAATCCAGAGCGGCACGCTGTTTTTCGTGATCCATACCGCCGAAAACCACCGCAATATTCAATCCGGTATAAATACCCAGTTCACTTGCGTCTTTATGGATCTGCATGGCAAGCTCACGGGTGGGAGCCATGACCACCATTCTCGGGGTTGCGTGCTGACGCTCTGCCGGAGGGGGATTATTGAGCAGCCGGGTAAAGGATGCCAGCAAAAATGCGGCAGTTTTTCCGGTACCGGTTTGAGCTTTACCGGCGAGGTCACGGTTTTCCAGCAATGGCGGCAGCGTCATCTCCTGTATCGGAGTGCAATACTCGAATCCGGCATGCTGAATACCGAACTGCACCGTTTCATGCAACGCAAGATCAAGAAACCTCAACTTGCCCTCACAGACAGCGACCTCCTGCAATTTTTCCGGATGAGAAGGAATGACTTTTTTCTTAACTGTTCTTTGTACTGTACTTTTCTCTGCCGGAAATTTGTTCTTTTCCCGGCGGTTGTTTTTTTTCTGCCGGGCAGGATCTTTGCCGGGGTTGGCTGATTTTTTATTTCCCGGATTTTTCTTATTATCTTTACGGACGACGGACTTGTTTTCCTTACTTCCGGAAGAAAACAGCCTCTTGAATAATGATTTTACTTTGCTGAACACTTTTTACTGCTTTAATATATTTTTTTCTTTCAGGATATCAATGATCTGCCTGCCCAGAATCTCCTGTAATTCCGGACGGCGCAAGGCAAATTCCACATTTGCCGCCACAAAACCTGCCGCACTGCCCAAATCAAAACGCTTTCCGGCAATACGGCAGCCGAAAACCGGCTCACTTCCCATCAATTCAACGACGGCATCGGTCAACTGCATCTCTCCATTCACTCCACGGGATATCTGTTTCAGAGCCTTGAAAATGCCCGGAGTAAAAAGATATCTGGCGGCGACTGCCAGATTTCCCGGAGCATCTTCAGGACGGGGTTTTTCAACCAGCGTATCCAATTTCAACACCGCCGGAGAAATCTCCTGTCCGGCACCGATCCCGTAAGAGCTGACTTTATCTTTGGCAACTTCAGTCAATGCGACAACTGATGAGCCATATTTTTCATACACTTCCACCAGCTGACCGGCAACCGGCAGCGATGAAAACGAATCCATCACCGTATCTCCGAGCAATACCATGCAGGGGTCACTGCCGGCGAAATCTTCTGCCAGCGACACGGCATCACCCAATCCGTTAAGTTCATACTGGTAAACATATTTGATATTTGCCAGATTATTGATCTTCTGCATTTGTGCATAGAGGGCATCTTTTCCGGATTCAGAGAGGCGTTTTTCCAATTCGACAGCAGGAAAAAAATGCCGGGTTACAGCCTCTTTCCCCGGACTTATGATGACCAGAATATCTTCCGCCCCGGAATCCACTGCCTCCTGAACGACATACTGCAAAACCGGAGTATCCACCAGAGGGATCAACTCTTTGGGAACCGCCTTGGTAAAAGGCAGCATTCTTGTCCCGAAACCGGCAGCGGGAATTACAGCTTTGGTAACTTTTTTCATTCGGCAGCCCCCGAAGTAACGATATCCGGTTTGACGATCTCCACACCGAAAACTTTCAAATCTTTCCGCAATCGTTCAAACATTGCTTCATTTTCAAAAGTGCCGACGATCGCTCCACCGGAACCGGTAAACTTTGCCGAAGCTCCGGCATTGCGGGCGATCTCAACCATCCGGCGGTTTTTACTGCTTATCCCCCCCGGACAGACTTCACAACGCAAATCAAAATTGCGGTCGATCAAAGTTGAAATTTGTGACAGATCTTTTTTCTGTAAAGCTTCTCTCATACGGACGGTCAATTCCGCCCACTCCTCCATCGCCGCCAGAACTTCCGGTACTTTGGCATTGTAATCATCCCGCAACCGGGAGTGGAGTATTTCCGATCCTTCGGCAAGATCGGTACGGTAGGCAACAAAAAAGTTTATCCCGTCCGGGATATCCAGTTTTTCGTAGATGCCATAGCCGAATTTTTCCATGTGTTCACGGTTGAAATCCATATAAACCGGGTGATTATAAGCCTGTGCCACTCTGTCCTGCAATCCGGCAGGTATGCTCAACTCATCTCTTTCCACGGCCAGAACCAGATTGGCAAGGATCTCCGGCTGCAATCCGACATGGTAAAAATCAGCCATTGACCGGACTGCCGCAGTGATGATTGCCGATGATCCGGCAAGTCCGAGCCGGTTGGGGATGTCGCTGTCGTAACGGATGGTAAAGTTTTTCTTCTCCAATCCGATTGAATTATCCCGGCAGAAAATGAAAAATTTACGGGCGGCAGCTTTCAACAGACGGATGCCGCCATAATAACCGTACAGGCTGATTTTATTGTCCAAATCGGTCAGATCGGCATACTCATTCAAATCTCTGGGGGATGAGAGGAAATTTATCTGCGGAGTCTCATACAGCTGCACGGAGGCACGGTAATTCCGGAATACAAAGGCGATCGTCTTGCCGAAATATCCGTCTGACGGATTTCCGATCAAAGCTGCCCGTGGATATGCTGTATTGGTTATTATCATACTTCTACCTTGTCAATGTACAAAAACACTCTTATAATATAAACGTGAAAATTGTTTTTTTCAAGATTTTTCAGAATATTCCCGTCAAAACCTTTCCCCCGGGCTGAAAATAAAAAAGCCTACTGCAACAAAGCGGTGGGTAAATTCAAAAAACACCTTGAAAAAAGAGTGCTTGCGTGGTATTTTATCTTTTATTATGTTAAAGTATATTATTCGTCGTACATTTTATTCCCTCTGGGTAATTTTCGGGGTGCTCCTGCTGACCTTTGCCCTTTTTAATGTTGCTTCCGGTGATCCGGCGGCGGCGGTTCTCGGCAAGAATGCAAAATTGGCAGAGGTGGAAGCTATGCGTCGTGAGCTGGGAAGTGATCTGCCGTTGTTTTTCGGCAGATTGTGCCGCAGTGCCGCTTTCGCTGAATTTTCCGGCTCTTCCGGAGAACCGCACACTTTCGTCCGTCAGCTTGATACCGGCAACATCACCGCCTGTGCCAAGTGGAAAAACGGTGAAAGCAAAGAATTTGATATTCCGGACGGTCAAAAGGATTTCACCATCCATGCGACCGTTGACAATCCATTGATCTCCTGCAAATTTTACCGACGGCAGGAAACACCGTGGAACAGTCAGTTTTTCCGGGCGGTAAAGGAATTGATCTCGTTCAAAAAGGATTTTCCATACGTTTCTTTTTTCAACTTCGGCAATACGTTGATGACCAGAGAACCGGTCATAGAGGTTTTAAAACGGGGGATCCTGCCGTCGCTCTCTTTGATGCTGCCGATATTTGCCGGGGAGATTCTTTTCGGGATCATTTTTGCCTTGCTGGCGGTTTACTTTGCCGGAATGGCGATCGACCGGATGATCCAGATTGCAGCGGTGATTTCAATGAGCATGAGCTATCTGGTGATAATAATTTTCGGTCAATGGTTTCTCGGCTACAACTTGAATCTTTTCCCGGTCTGGGGTTACGGCGGGATAAATTATTTCATCCTCCCGGTGATCATCGGCATTGCCTCCGGGATCGGCAATAACATCCGCTTTTTCCGCACGGTTTTCATCAATGAACTGCAAAAAGAGTATTTGCGTACAGCATGGGCAAAAGGTGCATCCGGGAAAACTGTTTTCGGGAAGCATCTGCTGAAAAATGCCATGGTGCAGATCATCACCAAAGTCGGTACCGGATTGCCGTTTCTTTTTACCGGCAGTCTGCTGCTGGAATCATTTTTCGGTATTCCCGGACTGGGATTTGCCGGTATGGAAGCTTTGTACGATTCAGATATCCAGATGCTCAAAGCACTGGTTCTGATGAGTGCAATTATTTTTATCGTAATGAATCTGCTGACGGACATTGCCTACGCCTGGGCCGATCCGCGGATCAAACTGGAGTAACATCTTATGAACAGCAACTTTATGGAATTACTTTCTCCTGCCGGTTCGCCAGCTTGTGCTTTAGCGGCATTTGATGCCGGAGCAGATGCAGTATATGCCGGTTTGAGTAAATTCAACGCCCGGGAAAGAGGGGAAAACTTCACCCCGGATATGATGAAAAAAATCGTGGATTACGCCCACAATCACGGCAGAAAAGTATATTTGACGCTCAACACCCTCCTCCGGGAAACGGAACTGCCGGAATTAATGGAGACTCTGGACATTATTGATGAGATATCGCCGGATGGTATTCTGGTGCAGGATCTCGGAGTTTTGCGGCTTGCCCGCAGTTATTATCCCGATTTGGTGCTGCATGGTTCGACCCAGATGGGATTTCACAACTCCGCCGGATTGCAGCTTGCTGAATCTCTCGGCTTGTCAAGGGTGGTTCTTGAACGGCAGACAACTATGGAGGAGCTTGCGGCGATCAGGAAACAAACCAAACTTGAGCTGGAAGTTTTTGTCCACGGATCACTTTGCTGTTCGCTCTCCGGAGTGTGCCTTTTCTCCAGTTATTTAGGCGGCTGGAGCGGCAACCGCGGCAAATGCAAACAACCCTGCCGCCGCCGTTATTATTCTAAAAACGGCAATGGATTTTTCTTTTCTCCGCAGGATCTGTCGGCACTGGATCTTATTCCGCAGCTGCGTAAGATCGGAGTACAGTCACTGAAAATAGAGGGACGTTTGCGGCAGCCGGACTATGTGCTTAATACCGTAAGTGCCTACCGGATGATGCTGGATTGTCCGCCGGATAAATTCGATGAAGTTCTGCCCGATGCAAGAAATCTTTTGTCAAAAGGCTGCGGACGCCGCTGGTCACATGGTTTTTATTCTGTTGAATCGACTAAAGATCTGATCAAATCCGATGCCGTCGGTGCCGCCGGATTGCGGATCGGGACCGTCGAAGCCATCCGGGACAATGGATTCGGCTTTTCGGTACAAAAAAGAGTACACATCGGAGACCGCCTGCGTATCCAGCCGCAAAGCGGAGATGACGGAGTCGCTCTGACCGTCACCAAAATGTTTGTCAACAATCTATCGACCAAATATGCCCGCCCCGGTCAAAAGGCCTTTATCTGCTGCGATAAGGAAGTGCCTTTCAACGGCGGAATTTTCAAAATCGGCGAAAGTTTCCCGGATTATACCCGGCGTCTGGAATCTCTGCCGGCCAGAAAAAAAGGTGTCGAGCTTAAAATCACTCTTTCCGGGACAAAAATAGAGGTGAATTGTCTCAACGCCCCCCTCCCCCCGTTTTCCGCCCCGTTGACGCTCGATCAGGCAGAAAAACACCCGGTTGATGAAGCAAAAATCCTGGCGGCATTTTCCGAATCGGACTCCGCCGACTTCGCTCTTGCCAAAGAGAGCAAAGTTGAAATCACCGGCAACTGGTTCTTCCCGGCAGCAGAATTAAAAAAGATCCGCCGGGATTTCTGGCAGAAATTCCATGAGTCGGTCAATCCCGGTCAGATAATCGACAGCAGAATCAATTCTCTGGATAAATTCCGCACCGATTATCTCAAAATAACTCCTCATTTTTCCGACAGCGAATATCTCCGGGAAACCGTGGCGATGAAACCAAACGGAGCTGAACCTGCTGACAAAAGAGCCGTCAGAGCTGACAATATTTTTGATCTGAATAAACTGTCACAGGAAGCCATCCTCCCGGAATTCTGTCCGGAGAGCAAACTGCCGGCATTGAAAAAAGCCATCCGCAATGCCATTGATTCCGGCATCCGCCGCTTCCGGATAACTTCGCTCTATGCTCTTATGCTCTTTGAAGAATTTGATAAAGATCAGCTCTTTCTCACCGCCTCCGCCCCCTTGCCGGTATGCAACAGCATGGCGGTAATGGAATTGGCAGATCTCGGCTGCCGCCGGGTGATGGCACACGTGGAAATGAGCCGTCAGGATATTGTCGATCTACAGGGGAAATCAATTCTGGAATTGGAGGTTTTCCGTCTGGGACGTCCATCTCTGCTTACGACCAGAGCAAAAATCCCCTTTGCCGGAGAATTTTCTGATGCGAGAGGAAATAAATTTGAGTTGCGTTTTGAAAAAAGTTCAGGACTTTCCCGGATATTTCCGGTAAAAGTGATGTCAATTCCACGCCTGCCGGGGATCTATGACTTTTATGATCTCCGCAATGCCCACTGGAAAAACAGCGATACAGAAACTTTCAACTTTGACAGCCAATGGCTGTAAAAACATAACAGCCTGAAAAAAAGATAATGTCCCGAATTTTGTGAAACCCGTAACAGGAGCTTATAAACAAACACTTCTGTTAACGTATGAAATATATCACATAAGTTGTGATTTGTCAAACCGGCAAGCACGGGTTCGATCTAACCGGTGGATGCAGTGTGAGGCAAGGTCGCAGACAAATCAAGGCGGATGAGCAGGAGTGTACTAAACGTACATGACTGCGAAAACGTCCGCTGATTTGCCAAGAGATTGCCCGCAATGCACCACCGCAGGAAAGATTTTTTACAAAAAATGAGACAATAACGAAAAAAAAGTTTTTATCAGCGGTCAACGACCTTTTCGCCATTGACGAAAATCGTACTGATTTTGGTCATATTGGACATGATGTCGCCGTCGCAGATCAGGATATCCGCATCTTTGCCCTTTTCCAGAGAACCGACCCGGTCGGCGATCCCCAAGTGACGGGCAGGATTGATGGTGATCGCCTTGAGAGCCGAAAAGGGATCCATACCGTCTTTGACCGCATAACCGGCACAGATCGACAGATATTCCTGCGGGATCACCGCTGAATCGGTGATGATCGAAACCTGACAACCGGCACGATCCAAAATTCCCGGAGTTTTGAAACTGCGTTTGGAAGTTTCCGGTTTGCCGGCATGATAAAGAGAGGGACCGACAGCCAGAGGGATATTTTCTGCGGCGAGTTCATCAGCGATCAGATGCCCCTCGGTACAATGTTCCAAAGTGATAAGGACATTGAATTCTCTGGCGATACGGATGGCGGTAAAAATATCATTTGCCTGATGAGCATGAGCTTTAAGCGGAATTTCCCGACGCAGAACCGGCAAAAGTGAATGGAGTTGGAAATTGAAATCCGGTTTCTTGGAAAGGTCATCACCGGCGGCATCGATTTTTTCCATGTAAGTTTTTGCTTTATAGAGCATATCCCGCAACTTTGCAGCGGTCGTCATCCGGCTGTCAATACCTTTTCCCCGGTAAGCATTTTTGGGGTTTTCGCCGAATGCACACTTCATGGCGACCTTCTCTTTCACCACCATTTTATCGACCCTGATACCATGGGTTTTGATGGCGACAAAAGTTCCGCCGAGGACATTGGAACTTCCCGGACCGGTACCGACGCAAGTTACACCGCCCTGAAGGGCATCTTTCAAAGATTGATCCATCGGATTGATGGCATCGATGGCATTCAACTCCGGAGTAAGGCAGTTGTTTCTCTCGTTG
This sequence comes from Lentisphaerota bacterium, assembly GCA_015061685.1. Lineage (GTDB taxonomy): Bacteria > Verrucomicrobiota > Lentisphaeria > Victivallales > Victivallaceae > UBA1784. Next base: position 204,869 of record SUWD01000002.1, read on the forward strand.
TAATCCTCTCCGTCATAGCGGATGCTTCCCCATAACCCCAGATGACAGTGAGCCTCGACCAGACCGGGATAGACCTCTTTGCCCCGGGCATCAAATTTTTCCCCGGACGTGTATTTACCTATTTCGGCAATCTTTCCGTCTTTGATCAGAATATCCGCCTGATACGGTTCTCGTTTTACGGCATCATGAATAATACCATTGACGATCCAGAATTCCATATTTATTTCCCCAATTAATAATTCACTTCAGGATAGTGTTTCAAAATAAAGCTGGTCAGCGGCGTCGGATCATCCAATCCGTGCGGATGGTGTCCGAAATAATCCCGCCGGATCACCTGAATATTCCCTCCGGCAGCCAGCATACGTTTTTCCAAAAGGTCAATATTGCTCTCCGGCAGAACGGATTGATCCTGACCGCTGCGTATAGCGAGGATCGGGATTCCGGCTTTGGCGATCGGCATATAGTTATTGACCGGATTTTTGGGATGGTCGATCAACTCCTGACCATTGGCGACACGGTAAGCGGCAAAATGTTTCTCTGCTTCACCGCGGAGAGTTGCCAAAAGTTCCGGTCTGCAGTTGCTCTCATCGCGGCTGCTGCAGAATCCTAAATTGCACACCGGAGCATCCAGCCAGACAGCACCGACGGTTTCGGGGTGTTCTGCTGCCCAACGCAGAGAAAAGAGACCGCCGTAACTCATTCCGATGAGGGCGGCTTTTTTGTCAAAGTGCAAGCTTTGCAGCAATTCGTAGAATTTCTCTGCTTTTTTGATCCCTTCATCATTCATGTAAGTTGAAAAAACATTGATGTGGACGTGATGAAATCCTCTCTCCAACAGTTGCAATGCCGGAGTCCGGGGAACAAATGCATCAGCCCACTGCAAACACCAACTCCACGGCAGACCGGGTGCCGGATGGGGAGGTTCAACAATAAATGCCGGACAACCGTCCAAAACGAAATTATGCCGACGGTAACCGTACCAGTCAACGACTTCACCCTCCGGATAGTTGATTTTGCTGTCTCCGGAAAAAAGATACTTCTCTGTACCGGCACCGGCAAGTGCCGCATAATTCAATCCTTTTTCAGCCATAAAAAATCTCCTTTCGATGTTATGAGTGTGTAATAATATAGGTCGGACAAGAAATTTTTTCAACCTTTTTACGAAAAAATTCCATTTGTCTCTTGATTTTTTCTCATCTCCGGACAATCTTATGTAGAGTGAGAAAATCAACTTGAGGTTCTATTATGAGCGATATGATCGAAAAATTGCAGAATGTTCTTGATGAAGCGACCACATCCGGGGAGGAGTGCGGTTGTCAGCTGACCATATACCGGCACGGCGAATTGCTTTGTGATCTGGTATCCGGCTGGACAGATCAGACTAAAACCCGAAAAGTGGATATCAACACCCTCTTTCCGGTGTTTTCTGTAGGCAAAGGTGTTTTGAGTATTCTCTACCACCTCTGCACCGAAGAAGGGATCATCAACAGCAGTGATCCGGTTGCAAAATATTGGCCGGAATATGCCTGCAACGGCAAAGAAGATACCAAAGTCTGGCATTTTCTCTCCCACCGTTCCGGCTCATACACCTTTCCGGAAGGCTTTCAGGTATATCCGGACGGAGGAGATTGGGACAAAGCCTGCAACGCTCTTGCCCAGGCGGCACCGGCAATGGAGATCGGCGGCATCCACCGCTACCACGGATACACATTCGGTCTGCTGGTCGGCAAAGTTCTGGAAAATGCGGCAAGAACTCCCATCCGGGAATTACTGCGGAAAAAACTTCTCGATCCGCTTAAGATCGACACCTTTTTCTACGGTATTCCGGAAGAACAGCTGGACAACCTTGCGTTGATCACTCCGGGAGAGCGGGCAGATGGCACGATCTATCAGGATGACCGGGTCAGAATGAATGAAAAAGTCAATATCTGCGGACTCAACCCCTCCTCACATGGAGCGTCCAATGCTCACGCTCTGGCGAAAATCTATGCTTCAACTTTTGGCAGCGGAGTTGACGGAGTACGTTTCCTCAAGGATGAAACCCTGAAAAATGCTCTCACGCTCTGCCGGTCAGAAAATGATCCGGCTAAAGCGGAACAGTGGGATCGTTTCGGTCTCGGTCTGGCACTTATCGGACCGGAAGAACCGTGGAACCGGACTTATGGACACGGCGGAGCCTGCGGTTCAGAGGGATTCTGCGACCGGGAAACCGGATATGCAGTCGGTTTTACCAAGAACAAACTTACTCCGAAACACCCGAATCACCCGTTACGCAACCGGATATCGGAAATTCTGGGCATTCCCAAACGGATCTGGTAAAAGAATATTTCAGAGTCGATCCCGCATCCATTTCATACACGATGCGGGATTTTTTATGCGTAAGAAGCAAACTTCTCCCACGGGATATCAACCGGTTTTCCCTGCGATACGATGCTGTCAACGTGCATAAGCAGAGGGTAATCTGCCGGATCAGCCAAGCCGAGTTCAGCTTTGCGGCGTAAAGCTTTTGCCACTCTGCCGGCAACGACGAGGGATTCCAGCGTGACGCCCTGCAATTTTGCCAGAGCTTCATCAATGGAGTACCCCTCCCCCAATAAAATCCCGACCTGCCGGGTCCTGCCGCCGTAAACGGTTACATAGAGATCGCCGATGCCGACAAAAAGAGTATCGATTCCGCCGTTAAGCATATTTATCAGGCGGTGCATCTCTCTTGATGCCTGCAGAAAAACTGCCGCCTGCGAGTTGTAATGCAATTCATTTTTGCCGCAGCGTTTGAAGTTCTCTCCGATGGTCAGAGCTATCCCCAGAGCGTAACCGTTTTTCAAAGCGACAGCGGATTCGACCCCCATGACATCACAGGTGGTGATTATGTGGTAGTAACCGGTAGTCATCATTGCTTTGAGTTTGTGCAAAGTTGCCATATTTTTGCCGCAGAAAGCGACAAGGGTCTGATCGTGAGCGACCAATTCATAACTGGTACATGGTCCACCGATGGCACACAATTCATTGTCTTTACCGAGCTGATCCAGTTTTTTCTGCCAGAATTGCGGATAACAGATAAGAGAACCGTCTTCCTGATCGAGCAGCCCTTTGGTAACTGAAAGCACGGGGATCCCGGCAGGGAGCAGCGGCAGGACATTTTCAGCGAACCATTCCACGCCGAAAGAGCTTACTCCGCAGATGATCAAGTCGCTATTTTGCAGAGCAGTATTTACTTCCTCAAAGTGGTAATATTCCACACCGGAGGGGAATTTACGGTCAAACTTGGGGTGTTGATCAAATTTACGGCAATTCTCAATGATCTCCCGGTCAAGAGGAGTTCCGGTCAATCTGACGGTGTGTCCGTTTTCCCGGGCCGGGAAAGCCAATGCCGATCCCATCATCCCGGCTCCGATAATCGTTATTACGCTCATGTTTTTATTTTCCTGCTGTTTGTAAAATATTTTTCTTAATATACACCTTTTTCACAGTATATACAAATTTACCGCCTCATCCGGAAGAAATGTTTTCACCGCAACACAGTCCGGTTCAGTATTTTTCACAGAGCCGTCAAGCGAATAGATTTGGCAGATAGTTCTATTATATGTTTTTTTGTTATAGCATTTCCAAAGAAAATAAAGTATAATATATCACAGTTACCAACGACCTTTTTCAACATGAGGATTTTATTATGAAAAAGATTGAAACAGCCGTATATTATTTCCCCAACTATCACGTTGATCCGCGAAACGAAGCCATTCACGGAAAAGAGTGGACAGAATGGGAATTGATGAAGTGTGCCAAACCCCGTTTTGAAGGACACAATCAACCCAAAATCCCGTTATGGGGATATGAGGATGAAGCTGATCCGGCAGTTATGGCAAAAAAGATCGATGCCGCTGCCGATCATGGAATTACCTCTTTCATCTTTGACTGGTACTGGTACGAGGGACCCTATCTGGAACGATGTCTCAATGAGGGGTTTCTCAAAGCTCCCAACAAAGACAAACTGCAATTTGCCCTGATGTGGGCAAACCATGACTGGAAAAATTTCCATCCCGGCAGCAGGGAAACCAAACATTATCCGGTAAATTTCCCCTGGAGTACCAGCAAAGATACCGTGGGGTATGTCTGGGATTATGTCATTGAAAAATTCATGACGCAGGAGAACTACTGGAAAATTGGCGGATTGCCCTATTTTTCCATTTATGCGGTCAACCGTTTCATCGGTCAGATGGGGGGCGTGGAAGCGACTGCGGAAGTACTGGCTCAATTCCGGGAAAAAGCGGTCAAAGCCGGACTGCCGGGGGTCCATATCAACGGCATCTGGTTTGATGTACTGGATTCCCATCCGGCATATTCGGAGTGTCCGCAGGCAGATTGGGTGAATAAGCTGGGATTTTCCAGTTACACCAGTTACAACAGCTGTTGTATAAGTAATTCCTGGTTCACGACCTTCCCCCGGGTCGATTACGCAAAAGACTATGAGCACTACTGTGCCATTGCCCGCAAAGCGAAAAAAACGCTTCCGGCACCTTATTTTCCGGTGGTGACATCCGGCTGGGATTCTTCTCCCCGTTGCGTACAATCGGAGGTTTACGATCCGGGGCCGGGTTATCCGTGGCTGCCGGTCATGGAGGGAACGCCGGAATTATTCGGCAAAGCTGTTGCCAAAACGATCGAATTGATAAAGGAATGCTCTCCCGAAGATCCGGTATTTTTCATCAATGCGTGGAACGAATGGACCGAGGGCAGCTATCTTGAACCGGATACCCGGTATCAGCTTGGTTATCTTGAAGCTCTGAAAAAAGAGTTGGCAAAACAATAAAAAGGGTAATCAAATGAATCGTAAAGTAAAACTTCATCTGTCTTACATTGCCGTACCGGTTATATTATCCCTGATTGTTTGCGGATGCTCTACCATTGAGGAGGAAGAAGCTGTGAAAAACATTGACAATGTGCTGATATCTGTGGACTTCAATACTCTTACCGGCAATAAAATAAAGCCGCTTCACGGAGTGAATAACTCCCCGATCTCGCTGACAAAACCGATCCCGGAGCTGCGTGATGCGGGGATCCCATTTGTCCGTCTGCACGATACCGGCGGAGCTTACGGCAGAAGTGTTTTTGTGGATGTGCCGAATATATTCCCGGATTTTGATGCCGATGAGAATGATCCGGCGAACTACCACTTTGAATTTACCGACGCCTACATCAAACAGCTCATTGCTTCCGGCAGTCAGGTATTTTACCGTCTGGGAGTTACGATCGAAAATAATTACAAATTCCGGGCGTTGAATATTTATCCGCCCAAAGATTTCGCCAAGTGGGCAAGGATCTGTGAACACATCATCCGGCACTATAATGAGGGATGGGCAAATGGATTCAAGTACAATATCCAATATTGGGAAATCTGGAACGAACCGGAAAATCTTCCGATGTGGCTGGGAACAAAAGAACAGTTCTTCGAGTTTTACAAAGTTTCCTCCCGTTATCTTAAAGATAAATTCCCTCATTTAAGCATCGGCGGTTTCGGCTCATGCGGCTTTTATGACATCTCCGAACCGGGCAGAGGCGGAGAACGATTCTCCGGATTTGTAACTTATGCAAGGGAATTTATAGAATTTTGTGCAAAAGAGAAACTGCCATTGGATTTTTTCAGCTGGCACCGTTACTTTGCCGATCCGGATCATCTGATCCCGGAAGCAAAATATGCAAGGGAATTGCTGGATAAAAACGGTTTCACCGAAACCGAAAGTATCTTTGACGAGTGGAACTATGTGGACTGGTACAGTCACTTTCAATGGGATGACCTGAAAAGTGAAGAAGGTGCTTCCAAGTGTGCCCATCTGCTTTTGCGTTTGCAGCAGCTGCCGGTGGATAAAGCGATGTATTACGCCGCAACGCCCAACAGCGGCTATGGCGGCTGGTATTACTTTCCCAGTCAGAAACTTACCCGGACTTATTATGCTTTCAAAGCATTCAATGCCCTTTACAAGCTGAAAAACGAGGTCAAAACTGTTGTTTCCAACAACAAAATCGTTGCCGCAGCAGCGGCAGACGGAGACCAAAGAGCATTGATGATAAGCAATTCATCAAAGGAAGAATTCAAAATCAAACTCAATAAAGAGGCTTTTTCCGGCAAAGCAGAAGTGTATATGATAAGCAAAGAGCATCTTTTTGATAAAGTTGATTTTTCCGATGAATTCATCATGCCCGGACGCTCTGTGATTCTTATCGAATTAAATTCTGCCGGACAGAAAAAGGGCAAATCGGTGGATATCAAAGGGAATTTTGCCGGACTTGACGGCGTCGACAACAAATAACAGTTTTTTAACATAAGTACCAACCCCCCCAAAAAGGAGAAAAGGAAATGAAAAAAAGCTTTACCCTGATCGAACTTTTAGTTGTGATTGCAATCATCGCCATTCTGGCGGCGATCCTGCTTCCAGCCCTCAATTCTGCAAGAGAAAGAGGAAGAACGACCGGATGTATCAACAATCTCAAAAACTTCACCTCGTTCAACATCATGTATGTCGATGATTTTGACGGTTGGGCATTCGGTAATGAAGGTAATGACAGCTATAACCAGGAACGGGCATTCAATGCGATGAAAGGTGCCCCGGAATTGGCAAACTTCAAACGGAATGTGGGAGGAAAAGTCATCGTCGAAGGTTTGCTCCACTGTCCGTCAGAACCCCCGAAACCAGCATATACTCAAGCAATTGAGTATGGTACTTGGGCGATACTTTCAAATAAGTTCACAAACAAAGCTCCTTTTGTGGACAAATGTTTTTTCAAGTATGCAAAAGTTCCCAGAGCATCTTCCAACTATTACTGGGGGGATACCCGCCGCGGATCAAACGGTTATTTCTTTTACGCAAAAAATGCCCGTAATCCGGATGAGATGGCGAAAAGCAATGGGATCTCTTTCCGTCACAGCGGTAATAAAAATGCCAATGTGAGCTTTATTGATGGTCATGTGGAAACATTAATCAAGGAGGTCATGTACTACAAAATGGAACGTACCGAGTGGGGATATCTTCAGTAATTTTCAACGAAGGAGTAAAAAAAATGACAAAAAAAATGATGCTTGCCGCTTTTTGCGGTATATTTCTGACTTTATGCGGCACACAGGTACCGCTGGCAATGCCATTCAAAGAAGATCCACCGATCATGGTCGATGGTGATTTATCGGATTGGGATGTGGTTGTCTGTCCGCTTATCCTGAATGAAAAACACCAATATAAAACTGATTCCATTGATCCTAAAAACTACAATGGACCCCAAGATTTGAGTGCCATTGTCAAAACCGCATGGAGGGATTATGGTTTCTTTATCATGATAAAAGTCACCGATAATTTTCACAATCAGCAATTCAACGGCAAAAATGTCTGGCGTGGCGATCATGTGGAACTTTTTCTCGATACGATTCCGGCAGTAAAAACTCCGGAAGACACCCAGTCATCCGGTCAATATCACTTTATGCTTTCCCCCGGAAACTTTAAAGAAATCAAACCGGAAATAGTTGGTTTTTTCCCGGCAAATCTGAAACTGCAAGACACCAAAATCGAAGCGGTCAAAACTTCCGACGGCTATATAATCGAAGCAGAAATACCGTGGAGCAATTTCAAAATCAAAGGGGTTCAAGATAAAATCATCGGTCTGGACATCTGGATCTCCGATACCGATGAATTCGATCATCAACAATCCTATGGTGTGCAGAAAACGCTGCTTACCAATGGTGTTGCAACCCGCAAATCAAATAAACGCGGATATACTCATTACTCTCTGACCACTACTGATGGCATTGTGCGTAATATCAAAATGGAAGGTTTCAAACCAGTCAAGCTCGATATTGCCCCGACCGTACAGCCGGCAACTGAAACAACTGTTACTTTCAATACAGCTGACCTGCCGGACAGTATCCATCCGATATTCAAATTTCAGGCAAATATTCCTTCCAGCAGGAAAGCCGGACTGTGGGGATGGCGTGGGTTGATGAGAGTTTTTGTCAATGGGAAAGAACTGACCGGAGAAAATATCCTGTTCCGTCCTTTGGCCTGGAGAACACGTGACGGTCTGGATTATACTCTTTACTCAAGATCCGGATTCATTGTACCGATCACCGGAGCTTTCGTTGAAGGTAATGACCCGAAAACTACCAGGATCTATTTCGCTGAACACTTCAATATGCACGATTTTGCTCTTGATCTTACCGGAGCAGTAAAAAACGGCACCAATACGATAGTCATCAAAAATATTCACCAAAAAAGTGTTTTGCAGCTGCGCAAAGCAAATATTGAATTTGCAGCAGGTGAATTGCGTAAACCCAAACGCCCTGCCCCCACCGGAAAACTCCCGGTGATCAAACCGGCAAATGATTTCAAAAATGAGTGTACCATTGTTTCAAACGGCAATCCGATCAAACTGCGTAACGGTATAAACAACTGGACCATCAACAGCTCATTCTCCACTCCGGACGGCAAGTGGGTCACATCAGGCAGCAATTTTTTCAAACACTCCAGAAAAGTGGAAAAAGTTGACGGCGGTATTCTCGTCAGTGACACCTTTACCAATCTTACTGACGAAGCTCTGCCGATCATCCAGAAACATGAGATCCCGGCTTCGGATAAAGCAGAACATCAGCTCTCCGGCTTGAAAGCTTTTTATGGAGATTCCGCAAAAAAACTTATGTCCGGCAGCACCTTCACCGCTGAACCCGGCAGAGGCGGTATCGGTATCATCCCGGAAAGCCGGATCTTGACGGTTCATTCCACAGCTCTGGTTACCAAAAACAATGCCATGATCTTTCAGGATGATCAATTCGTTTTGCCGCCCAAAGGCAGCATTACCCAGCAATTTCGGATATTCACAGTGGAAAAGGGCGACTACTGGGAGTTTATCAACGTTGTCCGTAATAATCTGAAACTTAACTATACTTTGGAAGGAGCATTCACCATTGCCGGTCCTAAACATTTCCCGATTATGACCGAGAAGGTATTGAAAAAACGGGTCAAAGATTACAATATCAATGCGATGAGTGTCAGTACTTACGGTTATACGGAAAAAGATTTTGCAAAACTGGAAGATACCCTTGCTTATCTGCGAAAACTTTTCCCCGGAGTAAAAATCATGCGTTATTATCACTCGCAGTTGACCAATGTCGGAAAAAATTCTCCGGTAAGCGAAAATGAGCTGGCAAAGCTGAAAAACGACCGGGTTCTGCTCCGCAACGGGAAAGAAGCTTTTTATTACAACACCGAAAGTGGAATATTTTTCACCACCTTGGACAATGAATACGGTAAATGGGAAGAAAAAGAACTTGATGATCTGTTGGATAACTGGGGGCTTGACGGCATTTACTGGGATGAATTTTCCTCATCCGGGGTCGCTTACCATTACGGTGAACCGTGGGACAACTGTTCCGGAGATATCGACCCTGTGACCCACAAACTTACTGCAAAAAAATCCAGCATCTATATTTTGCAGTATGAGTGGAAAATGAAAATCGTCAAAAAAATCCTTGCCAAAGGTAAATTCATTTTCTCCGGTGTTCCCCGTGAATTCCTCCACCTTGTGCCACATGGTCACTGCGAAACCGCACAGTTGAGCAATGCCGCCAGTCAGATGATGCGGTCTCCGATCCAGATGAGCGATTACACGCGTTGGCCAACGACCACATGGCAGGATTATTACAATGCCATGCGTGACGGTTTGGATTACGGTGTGCTTTTCTGCTGGAGCAATCTTGCGATCCCCAATAAATACAATATCGACACCTATCCCACGCTGGTAGGTCAGATGTACCCGATCACCCCGATCGAATTCCGCAAAGGATGTATCATCGGCAAAGAACGTATCATCACCAAAAACAGCGGCCGTTACGGATGGGATGACAACTCAAAGCATGAAATCCATGTTTTCGACGCCACCGGCAGAGAAGTTATTCCCCACGGGATGAAAACTCTGACCGTGAATGGTAAAACCTGGACCGATCTGCGGCTGCCGGAGGATTGGTCGGCAGCTATCGTCCGTAAATAAAAATTCCGGATTATTCACCGCCGCCGCTTGATAAAAACGGCGGCGGAGGTATATTATCCCCATGAAACAATACCTGTCAGAAAATACTTTTTCCTCTCCGGATTTCCCGGTGGCTGTAACCAGATTGCGGCAGCGTCCGTCGATGCCGCCGCACACTCATGACTTCATCGAATTGGTCATTGTTGCCGAGGGACACTCCATCCACCAGTTTTTCACCGGTGAAAACCAAGCTGCTTACGGCCTGCTTCAAGGGGATTGTTTCGTAGTTCTTCCCGGAGAGATCCACACCTACAAAGAGAGCGAAAATTTTGTCATTTACAATGTCTCTTTCAAGGAGAATGTTTTCTGCAATCTCCTGCCGGAGCTTAAACAGCTCCCGCTGTGGAAAAATTTCTTTGAATCCGCTCCATCTCAAGACCGGCAAAAAAGACATCTGCTCCCATACGAAAAGGTGATCGCCGAAAACTTCCTGAAAAAAATCATGCAGGAGTTCTCCTGCCGGGAGCCGGGATTTGAATTCCGGATCAAACTGGCTCTATTGGAAGTCCTCTGCATAATCGACCGTGCCAATGTCGTTCCGTGGCAGCCATACGCCAGCGGACCGTACAGCGGGATCCTCAAAACCATCAACTATATGGAAAAGATCAAATCACAGCCTTTTAAGTTGAAATATCTGGCTAAAATGGCAAACATGAGCGTCTCATCATACACCAAAAAATTCCGGGATATGACCGGAGACTCTCCATGTGAATATTTTATCGGTATCAAACTGGAAAATATCCGTCTGGATCTGCTGCAAACCGATCTCTCTGTATCTGAATTAGCTGAAAAGTACGGCTTTTGCGACACCTCGTACATGATAAGGCACTTCCGCCGTCGCCTCGGCATATCGCCTCTGCGTTACCGCAACGCCACGAAATCCAAATAACCGGCTCTCAAAGCCCGATCGTCCGGTAATTGAAAACGTGTTTATCCGGATCGCAACTTATCTCCACCATTGAAGCATTGCTGCTCACCGATCCGGCACAGCACTCCCCCCTGCCCTGATCATCTGTTTTCAGGTAAGGTTTATGCACATGACCGCACAATACAAGGTCAAGCTTTTTCTCATCCATCAGCTGCAGTATCTTTTTCTGACCGAAAAGCCGGTGCCGTATCCGCAGCCACGGATGGTCGTCGGTCATCGGATAATGAGAGATCAGTATTTTAGGAGTTTGGTTTTCCTTCATACAGGCATTCTCAATGAATTCCCGGTTTTTCTTTGTGAGAAATCCCCACGAACAGAGCAAATTGGATGGGGCACTGGTATTGACGATCAAAAAATCCACTCCGTTATAAGAAAGTTTCTGCGGCATGGTGTCAAAGGTATATTTTCCCTGCGACATGACTTCGACCGCATTTTTCACCGCCGCCACGCACTTGGGGCGTTTCACATAGCAATCGTGATTGCCCGGAGTGTAGATCAGAGGGATATCCGACTGCTGCAAAGGTTTTATTATCTCCAATACTCTGGAAAATTCCCCCGGCTGACCGGCACTGGTCAAATCTCCGGTGCAGACCGCCACATCCGGTTTGGTGTCCAGAATGAATTCCACCGCTCTGGCAAGTTTGGATAAATCATGCCGGAATTTCCGCCGGAAACGGTAGTTGAATACCCCCACCCAGCGTTTGTCAAAGTATGCCATAAAATCTTCCGCAGGCCCGCCGCCGTGGGGGTCGGAAAAGTGTGCTATTTTCATATTCGCTCCAATTATTTCAGAATATGGCTTAATATAATTGAAAAAATGCTGATTGTCAAGCATAAAAAAACATTTTTCGGCTTGCTTTTTCAGAAATCCGGTCTATATTATCTGTTTACTTGATATTATTTCAGAGGGAATGAACCATGGGAAAACTTTTTGAAGAAACTGCTGACAAATTCAAATCTTATGTGATGCCGACTTACGCTCCGTCGATCATGTTCGTCCGCGGCAAAGATGCCCGGCTCTGGGACGATGAGGGTAATGAATATCTGGACTTCGCTTCCGGGATCGCCGTCTGTTCCCTCGGTCACTGCAATGACCGGGTCACCCGTGCGATTCAGGAGCAGTGCAGCAAGCTGGTTCACATATCCAACCTCTACATGAATGAATTGATGCCCCGTCTGGCAGAGAAACTGGTCAAAGAATCTCTCCCCGGCGGCAAAGCATTTTTCTGCAATTCCGGTGCCGAGGCCAATGAAGGCATGATCAAACTCGCCCGTAAATACGGCAACAAAACCGGACGCAACCACATCATCTCCATGGAAAACAGCTTCCACGGCAGAACTCTTGCCACTCTCGCCGCTACCGGCAGAGCCAAATACAGAAAAGGTTTTGAGCCGGATATGCCCGGATTCTCCCAAGTGCCTTTCAACGATATTGAGGCTCTCAAAGCCGCTATCACTCCTGACACCTGTGCCGTCATGTTGGAGATGCTTCAGGGCGAAGGAGGCGTTTTCCCGGCTGATAAAGATTACCTCAAAGCGGTGAGAGCTCTCTGCGATGAGAAAGATATTCTTCTGCTCTGTGACGAAGTCCAGTGCGGCATGGGTCGTCTTGGAACCAGATTTGCCTACCAGAAATTCGGGGTTGAGCCGGATATCATCACCATGGCGAAAGCTATCGCCAACGGCTTCCCGATGGGAGCGATCATCGCCGGGAAAAAGTGTGCTGATGTTTTCGAGGTCGGCAATCACGCCAGCACCTTTGGCGGAACTCCCCTTGCCTGTGCTGCCGCACTTGCCGTACAGGATGCTTTTGATCAGGATGGTGTTCTGGAAAATTGCGAAAAAGAGGGTGAATTTCTCCGCTCCGAATTGGCGAAAATCGGCGAAAAATACTCTTTTGTCAAAACCGTCCGCGGTATGGGATTGATGATCGGTGTGGTGTTGGATCGTCCTGCCGGCGGCTTGGCATCGATCCTGCTCAAAGATAAAATGGTCGCCCTGACCGCCGGAGAAACTGTGCTGCGTCTGGTGCCGCCTTTAACTATTACCAGAAATGATTCAAAATTGGCTATTGAAAAGATCGGCAAAGCACTTGCCGAATTTGCAAAACAGGAGGGCTTGCAATAATGAAAAAGGATCTGCTTACCCTGCAGGACATTACCAGAGACGATCTGGAACAGATTTTTGAATTGTCCACCAAACTCAAAAAAGAACGCGGCAATCAGGATTTCAAACCGCTCACCGGGAAAAGTGTCGGTTTGATCTTTGCCAAATCGTCCACCCGTACCCGTATCTCTTTTGAGGTCGGTGTCAGTGAATTGGGCGGCTATCCGCTCTATCTTGACCAGTCCAAAATGCAGGTCGGCAGAGGTGAAACCATCTCCGATACCGCTCATGTTTTGAGCCGCTACCTGCATGGTATCGTTATCCGTACCTTTGCTCATGCCGATGTTGCCGAGCTTGCCCGTGAAGCGGATATCCCGGTGATCAATGCTCTTACCGATGAATTTCACCCCTGCCAGCTGCTTGCTGACATGCTGACCATCAAAGAGTATTCCGGCAAGGTTGACAACTCCATCCGGATCGCTTTTTACGGCGACGGCCGCAGCAACATGGCAAATTCCCTGATCCTCGCAGCCAAACTCACCGGCATGGAATTGGTCATTGCCGCCCCGGAGGAGGAAGCCCCCAGCACTGATTTGATCGGCGATGCCAAAAATATCGTTTGGGAAAAAGATCCGCTCAAAGCTGCCGAGGGTGTCGATTACTTCTACACTGACGTCTGGGTGAGCATGGGCTTTGAGGAGGAGCGTGCCAGACGGATGGAAATTTTCCGTCCCTATCAGGTTACCGCCCGGCTCTTTGAAAAGGCAAAACCTCAGGCGAAATTCCTGCATTGTCTGCCTGCACACCGCGGCGAAGAAGTTGCCGCAGAGGTGATGGATTCTCCCCGTTCCATCGTTTTTGATGAGGCGGAAAATCGTCTCCATGTGCAAAAGGCGGTAATGTCAATGCTTATGGGCAAATAATAAAATGAGCATTGCTGAAATTCTGCTGATTGCTTTCGGCGTGTCGGTCGATGCCGCAGCCGTTTCAGTCAGCGGTTCGCTCTGCCCCGGAAAATATTCAAAGCGGCGTTGTGCATTCAATGCCGCTTGCTTTTTTGGCGGCTTTCAATTTTTCATGCCGCTGGCAGGATTTTATGCGGCGTGGCTGTTTGCAGACAAAGTTGCGGCATTTGATCACTTCATCGCCTTTTTTCTGCTCTCCTTTGTGGGAGGAAAAATGATCAAAGAATCATTCGGGATGGATAAGGAAAAGAAAGATTGTCCATTGGGAGAATTCTTTTCGCCGGCAAATCTGCTTATCCCGGCGGTTGCGACCAGTCTTGATGCTCTTGCTATCGGTGCCGGATTGGCATTTTCCGGCCTCAGCATCTGGCTTCCGGCGGCGGCAATGGGAATAATCACCGCCATTGTTTCAGCCTGTTGTGTGGTATTGGGGAAAAAGTTATCAGACACCTTACCGGCAGGGAAATTGACCTTGGCAGGAGGATGCGTGATCGTTTTGATCGGAATAAAAATTCTCTTGCAGGACTTGGGAGTTATTCCGCAATTCTGAAATAATTGTTTTCGCTCTTACTGTGCAGTGGATTGATGCAATGCACTCATTTCCAGACCGGGGCGGAACTCATGCGGCAATCCGGAAACAATTTCCGCAACCGCCCCTTCCATGCGGGTTCCGAGTACCCGCAATTTCAAATTGGGATTCTGCTTTGCCCGGAAAATCATTCCCGGGAAGACCCCTGCCCCGGCTCCGGCGGAGATAACAACCGCATTCAACTCCCGATCGACCGCCAGCACCCGGCAGTTTCCGGCATCTGAACTGCCGGGGATCGCCAGACCGGCAAAGACCCATGCGGATTTTTCCAATTCATCCAGCCGCAGCTCGATTTGAGCTTTACGGGCAGGTCCGAGCGGTAATTCGGAAATAAGTTTGCGGCACTCATCACTGACTGTCAGTGCCGCCATGGATAAATTATTGCCCCGCTTTGCCAGCTCCTCAAGCAGCAGCAGCAAACGGCGTTCCCGCTCCACCGGAGTCAATTCTTTATGGTCAAAAGAAACATTGCCGAGATACATACGGTACCCGGCAAGTTCTCTTTCTGCAAGGAGAAGTTTTTCCCGTAATTCCTGATTTTCCCGTTTCAAACGGGCATTTTCAGATTCGGCAGGAGCGGCGAAAAGCACCCCTGCCGGAATCAGAACACTGATAAAAATCAGGAAAAACTTCATCATATTACTTTTTATCTTCCGTTTCCGGACTTTTTTTGTTCCTGCCGAACCAGCCGTAAACCGTTTCCCGTCCACGCTGGAAAAAGGCATACAACGGCGGAATAAAGACAATACCGATAACCGTTGACAGCAGCATACCGTAGAAAGTGGTAATACCGATCGCCTGACGGCTTCCGGCACCTGCACCGGTGGCGATCACCATCGGGAACACACCGATAACGAATGACCACGCAGTCATCAGCACAGCACGGTAACGGTGACTGAAACCATTCTGGGCGGCTTCTTCGACCGATTTGCCGGCTTCCCGCTCCTGTTTGGAGAATTCCACCATCAGAATCGCATTCTTACAGGCAAGACCGATCAGCATCACGATACCCAGCTGGGCGTAGATACTGAAATCCAAACCGCTGTATTTCATTCCGATGAAACCGCCAAGCATGGCAAAAAAGAAGCTCAACACCACCGAAATCGGAATCGTCCAGCTCTCATACTGACCGACAAGGAAAAGATATCCGAATACCAGTGCCAGAATCAGCAATTGAACGATACGTCCCTCGTTGCCGCGTTCCTGATAACTCATATCCGTCCAACTGATCTGATAACCGCGGGGGAAATCTTCCTGCATGATCTTTTCAATATCTTTCATGATCGTCTGACTGCTCACACCGGGCTGCCCCTGCACCGTGATTTTCGCAGAAAGCAGCTGATTGAAGCGGGTAAGTGAACGCGATCCGGAAGTACGCCGCAACGTGGCAAAGGAGGTAAAGGGAACCATTTTGCCCTTGTTGTTTTTCACTTCCAATTGGAGCAGCTCATCAACATTTTTACGCTCCTCATCCTCCGACTGCATTTTTACTTTGAATGAGTAACCGTGCAAGTTGAAGTCATTAATGTATTCCGAAGCAACATTGCCTCCCAGCACCGCAAATATCTGGCTTTTGGTGATACCGAGGACTTCAGCTTTTTCAAAGTCGATATCCAGATACATCTCCGGAGTACCGGTCTCAAAGTTGCCGAATGCCATCAAAACTTTATCCGGCATGGAGTTAAGACGCATAAGCATCTTATTCATAGCATTGTAAAGTTCCGTCGGGGTCTGTCCGGCATTGGCCTGAAGCATAAAGGTCACACCGCCGGTAACACCGAGTCCCATAATTGCCGGAGGCTGGAAGAAGTTGATCCTTGCTTCCGGAATACCGGCAGCAATTTTCTGCAAGGCTCCCTGGATCGCATTGATCTGGGTTTCCGGAGTGGTACGATCCGCCCAGTCATCCAAAGTAACGATGAATGTACCGGCATTTTCGCCGGCACCGCTGGTGAAGCTGTATCCGTAAATACTGATACTGTTTTTCACACCGGGAACATCTTTGATTTTTGATTCGACCTGACGCAGAACCGCATTGGTTTCTGCCAGAGTTGCACCGGGACGCAATTCGACCATACCCATGACCGCACCCTTATCTTCAGCAGGAATAAAGGAGTTGGGGATCGTTTTAAGGTAATGGTAGTTCATATAGATAACTGCCGCAAAAATCACGATGGCAATTATGGTGTAACGAACCATGAAACGGGAAATTTTCATGTAACCGGCACACGAACCGGAAAGGAATTTATTGAATGCCCAGAATACCTTATTCGCTTTGGGTTTACGCAGAAGCAACGCACAAAGTGCCGGACTCAAGGTCAAAGCATTTACCGTGGAAAGACACAAGGCAATACACATCGTCACGGAGAACTGCAGATAAATCGTACCCACCATACCGCCGTAAAAACCCACCGGGATATAGATCGCCAGAATAACCAGAGTCGTTGCAATGACCGCACCGGTGATCTGCTTCATGCTTTTACTGGCAGCCTCTTTGGGGGATAATCCTTCTTCCTCAATAAGACGCATACAGTTTTCCGTCACCACGATAGCATCGTCCACCAGAGAACCGATAACCAGAATCAGTCCGAACATAGTGAGCAGATTGATGGAAAATCCCAATGGAATCAGGAAGATAAATGTACCGATCAAACTTACCGGGATCGTCAGCGTCGGAACAAGCGTCGCCCGCCAATCCTGCAGGAACAAATAGGTGATCGCAACCACCAGCACCAGAGTAAGTATCAATGTTTCAAAAATTTCCGCCATGGTGATACGGATATATTCCGTTGGATCATAACCGATATCATAATTCACACCCTCCGGGAACTGGGTCGCTTTAAGTTCCTCAAGCAGAGCATTGGCTTTTTCCACCACTTCCAGAGCGTTGGCGTCACTGTTACGGTAGATCATCAAACTGATAGCATCGGTACCATTGAAACGGCTGCCGTTGGAATAACTTTCTGCACCCAGTTCGATCCGGGCGATATCTTTGAGTTTGACTTGTTCACCATTTTCTTTGGAACGGATAACGATGTTTCCGAATTGATCTTCGGTATTCAGACGTCCGAGCGTGGTAATTTTAAGCTGCAGATAATCGCTGCTGCCCTCGGTACCGATCGAACCTGCCGCCGCCTGCACGTTTTGAGCCCGCACTGCATTGGCAACATCATTTGTGGAGATCCCCATGCCGGACATCTTTTTGGTATCCAGCCAGATACGCATGGAGTAGTTTCTTTCTCCCATGATCGAAACTTCACTGATACCGGGAATACGTGACAGGGGATCACGCACGTTGGTACGGATAAAGTTGGACAACTGCGTAAGGGACAGCTTGCTTCCGTCAGTAGTAAAGTTGTAAAGAGCGAGAATATCTCCGGAACGCTTGAATTGACGCACACCGTTTCTTTTTACCACATCCGGCAGCAGCGGCTCTGCCCGCTTGACGGCATTCTGGACGTTAACCAGGTTGATATCGGTATCGGATCCTGATTCAAAGGTGATTTCCAGCAGATACATACCGGTATTGCTGCAGGAGCTGCTGAAATAGAGAAGATTCTCCAAACCGTTGCACTGTTCCTCAATAACCGTTGCCACGGTATCGGAAAGCTCCTGACTGCTGGCACCGGTATAATTTGCCATGACCATGATCGTCGGAGGAGCGATCTCCGGATATTCGGCGATCGGAGCCTGAAAGAGACAGAGCGTACCGGCAATAACAGTCACAATGGAAATGACCATTGCCAGTTTCGGGCGGTCAATAAATATCTGCGAAAACATGATTATTTACCCCCGTTTGCCACCGGGACCGGATTCACCGGACGGGTGGGGAATACTTTGTGGGTACCATCAACAACAATTTTCTCACCCTCATTGAGACCTTTGAGGATGATCTGATCATTGCCCTGGACTCCTCCGAGTTCAACCGGACGCACCTGAGCACAATTTTTATCATCCAGCACATAAACGAAACTGATTTGTCCGTTATTCAGCACAGCGGAGACCGGAACCACGGTTTTGTTGCCGTCTTTGCGGGAGAGGAAGACACTTACCAATGCATCGGGAATCAATTTCATACCGTCGTTTTTGATTTTGGCACGGACACGGATGGTGTCGGTATCATCATCGACCCGGTTATCGATAAAGACGATCTCTTTTTCGCCGGTGAATTCAGAACCGTCTGCCAGCATGATTTTGAGATGAGCCTCTTTTTTCAACTCCTCAAAAGAACCGAAAAGACGCATATAATCACTCATACTGATCCAGAAATTCACATACATATCATCCAGAGAGACCACATTGACCAACTCCCCTGCGGACGGAGTGATATAGTTTCCCGGAGAAACGGCAGCTTTACCGGCTTTACCTTTGATCGGAGATTTGATCCGGGTATAACTCAAGTTATTTTGGGCATCCAGCAGAGCTGCTTCGGCGGCCATTACGGCAGCTTTGCAGGTGGCTTCTCTCAAAATAGCTTCATCGTAAGCGGATTCTGAAACAGCCTTGGTCTTACGCATATCCTCATAACGTTTGAGGTTGCTTACGGCGAATTTATATTCAGCCTGACTGCGGGCGAGATTTGCTTCGGCAGTTTTCAATGCCGCACGGTAAGTGGTATCCTCCAAAACGAAAAGGAGCTGATCTTTTTCCACGAGATCACCGTTGGCAAACTTCTGCTCAAAAATCACACCGTTGACCCGGGCGATCAGAGAAACATCATTGACAGCTGAAATTTTTCCGATGTAACGGCGGGAACTTTGCACCGGCACACTGCGAACGGTACCGACCAAAACATTTTCCGGGGGACGCTCCGCAGAAAAAACTTCAGCTCCAAGCAGTATAACACCGCATACGATCAATTTTTTCCAACTGTTTTTCACTTTTTGAACTCCTTATTTAAAGTTTTTATTTTGAAAAAAACTGTTTCAAATCATTACCGGATGAACTACATTCCGACAACTTGATAAAATACCTATCCTAATATACATGCTTTCCGAACATTTTGCAAGCTTAAAAAAAAGAGACCATCTGAAATTTTTCACATTTTCATCGTCGCCTGATTGCGGAAACGCAGATCAATGGGTTTATTGATATTCATATTGCGGAGATAGGACTGAACGATGATATTCTGGAACTTATGCAAAAGATCTTTAAAATCCCCGTCCTCCGGAAGCAAAATCTCATATCTGGTCATATCAGTGCCGTAAATAATCAGGGCAGTGAGATGGGATTTTTCAATAATAACTTCGGCGATACGGATATCTTTGTATTCCCGGTTTGCTGTTGAAATCAATTTCAATGCAGCTGTCAGCATCTTTTGATTGCCGGTATCTCCGGTAATCAGCGGCAGATTTCTTTTATTTGCCGATGACTCTGATTTTTTGAAAAGTTTACCTTTGTCATCGGCTACCCATGAGTCATTGCTTTCTCTGTCAGACAACTCCACTTGAGCGACAGGGATACGCTCCTTTATTCTGAATACGACCATATCCGGCAAAATAAATGAAACGTCGGCATCTTCGATATTGTTGATAGTATTCCGGGCTTTCTGCCGGATTTTTCCGGCGTTGAGCTTGAATATATTTTCTCCGATATTGAATCCGAGTTTACCGATAAGTTCAATCTTTTTGCTGTTGTTCCAATACCCCGAACCGATGATTTCGACCTGTTTCAATTTGAAACGGTCATTATTCCACATCATCTGTCCGGGAATAAAACATACGAGAAAAATGATTCCGCCGAGCAGTATAACGGCAAGCAGAAGAAAAAACGCCACCACCAAACGGCGACCGCCGTTTCCGGCAGAAGAAACTGGAGTTTTTCCGGCTCCACCTTTTTTCACCGCTGTACGGGCTGTATTTTTCTTTATTGCCATAATTACCTGCTCCTTACAGGTTGTCTAAAACAAAAAGCGACGCTTCGATATCAATCAAAACGCCACTTTCCAAAAATCAAAAGATATCCATCTTATCTGACCGCAAAGCCGCAGCGTTTGAGTTCAGCTTTCAATTCCGGGATATCGATCATGTGGAAGTGAAACACCGATGCTGCCAACAGGATTTCAGCTCCGGCTTGAGCAGCTTCGATAAAATGTTCCATCTTCCCTGCTCCGCCTGAAGCAACGATCTTTGCAGAGCAGCTCTGTGCCATTGCCCGGATCACCGGCAGATCATAACCGGTTTTAGCTCCGTCGCCGGCTTTGCTGGTCGGCAGAATAACTTTCACCCCGAAGTCATCGACCTTTTTAGCGAAATCGACCGCATCAGCACCGGTGGCAGTTCTGCCGCCGTCAATGTAAACCTCATATCCGGAGGGCATTGCCGGATTCACATCCAGGTCGATAGCCACGGTGATTGCATCGACACCGAATTCGGCAATCAGCTCCCGGATCAACTCCGGACGGCGGAATGCCGCACTGCTGGTGGATACTTTATTCGCTCCGGCAGCCAAAACACTGCGGGCTGATTCTACATCCCGGATACCGCCGCCGACAGTGAAAGGCACGGTACAGACATCTGCCACCTTACGGACAACTTCAGTAAGTGTATCGCGTTTTTCAACAGTGGCAGTAATATCCAGCAAAGCCAATTCATCAGCACCGGCACGACAGTATGCCAATGCACACGCAACGGGATCACCGGCATCGGCGATATCCACGAAATGCACACCTTTGACTACCCGTCCGGCCTGCATATCCAAACACGGCATAATTGAAATTTGCTTACTCATTACTGACACCTCTGAAATACTCTGACTTCCTAATCAACGCCGGGGAAGTCTTTCCGGTTCTTCTGTAACGACCTTCTGCAGCCACTCCACATTGGGGAAGTAGTCCAGATAGAAAGATTTAATCAAAGTCTCAAGACCTTTGGTTCCGTATTCCCAATCAAGCACCTTGTCACCGAGAGCGGCACGGACATTGCTCTGATCGAAAACGATATCGCTGCTGAAATACGGGAAAAGATCTCCCACAAAGCGGGTGATAAGAGAAGTTGCCTGACTGTCAACTTTATTCTCCGCACTGACGGAAACACCATCCAGACGGAGGATCTTGCATACAGAATCCTCAATCTGACGGGTCGTCACCGGACTGTCACCGGTAATGTGATAACCGGTATTGGTCACCGGCAGCTGGAAAAGAGCGGTGATCGCTTCCTGCACATAGTCGATCGGTACGAAATAGACGTGCTGGGAAGGTTCAGCGGAGAAGTTGATCTCCATATCGACATACTCGACCGGATTGAGACCGAGTTTGGAGCAGCGGTGGCTCTTGACTTTGCCGAGGAATTCAAGAATACGGTAGAAAGCAAGCGGCTTGCGGATCCTGCCGTCGGAACGGCGTCCGGTGATGATCGCCGGACGGTAAACCGAGAAAGGAATTCCGGATTCACGAACCAGATATTCGCCTTTGAATTTACTCTCCTCATAAGGATTGTTGAATCCGTTGTCGATCGGAGCCTGCTCCAGAGCGGTACCCCGGAGCTTACCGGCGACATAAGCGGTGCCGACATAGTGGAATTCTTTAACATTCAGCAATTTAGCGAGAGCGACCATATTTTTGGTACCCTCGTAATTGATCCGGAAAACTTTTCCGGTGGGGTCTTTACCGAGGTTGACATCCGCCGCACAGTGGAAAACGATATTCACACCGGCAAGGGTTTCATTTTTCGCCAGTTCTTCAGGAACGATAGTGGCAACATCGCCCTCAACGACCTGAATCTTTTTCAGCACATCTTCGGCAATCTCCGGGCAGCCGTCAAAAGCACACTCGTCCCGGATAATGGAATCCACCCGCTGAGCAGCAGTTCTGCCGCCGCCGGAGCGGACCAGACAGACGATCTCATAATCTTTGCGTTCACGCAGCAATGCCACGACAAACGCACTGCCAACCAAGCCGGTAATACCTGTAACCAAAATTTTATTCATTACGAAACACCTGTTTTGAGCGGCGGCACAAACATACGTTTTAATTCCCCGGAAACTGTCAAACGCCGCAAACTGTTAACCTTTTTATCCCGGTTTTTTCATGCAATACATGCAACTTGTTAACTATACACCACATTTGTTTTTTTGTCAAGTCACAAGCAGGTCAGAGAGCGTATTTTTACCCAAAATATTCCATCACTGCCCCGGCAAAAAAGGGAGACACACGCCTGTCGAACCAAACAAATGTGCGTTGCGGAGTCGGATTTTCACTCGACCAGAGCTTCTCTTTCCCGTTTGTATTTCGTATCCTGAGGCATTGCCCCTTTCCCGGCATTGATCACCTCATCCTTTGTCTCCTTGAGCGAAGACATACCCTTTTTGAATTTGGCATCCACCGTCTTGCGGTTTTGGGTGTAGAAATACCATATTCCTGCCATCAGGAGCAGAACGATGACGAACCAGACAAATTTACGCAGTGCGGATCTGCGGTCAACTTTTCCGGAAGTCTCAATAACATCGACCGCCCGGATCCGGGAAGCCTCTCCCTTTTGGCGGCACTCATCGGAACAGTATATTCTCCCGTTGAAATCCATTGCACACTCATCACACAAGGGCTTGCCGCAAGCGGCACAAACTGTTGTCGTATTCCGGTCCGGATGTTTCAAGCAAACCATAAATTGACCTCCTGATGTTATTATTTCAGCCGGGCAGCACTCAAATGCTGCGGTAAAATTATAGCACCGCAACGTCCTTTTGTCAAACGGAAAGTTTCATTTTTCGCAAAAAAACATTTCAAATTCAAACTGCAAAACCGGATCATGATACATTTTTCCATGTTGCCGGATCGAGCGGGTCGAATTTTGTTTTCGGCTTGGGAGAGGGTATTTTCTTTTTCACCCAGACTGCCGGGTCAAAGTTGTAATGCCTTTCGCTGAAGAACTTTACGGCATCGGTGATAAATCTCTTTTCCTCCCAGCTTTCCGTTGCCGAAGCGTAAGCAGAC
>SUWD01000041.1 GCA_015061685.1 Lentisphaerota bacterium
CGGGGTTTCTTCCACGACCGGGGTTTCTTCCACGACCGGGGTTTCTTCCACGACCGGGGTTTCTTCCACGACCGGGGGTTCTTCCACGACCGGGGGTTCTTCCACGACCGGGGTATCTTCCACGACCGGGGTATCTTCCTCGACCGGGGTATCTTCCTCGACCGGATTATCTTCCTCGACCGGATTATCTTCCTCGACCGGATTATCTTCCACGACCGGATTATCTTCCACGACCGGAGCGGCAGGGGGTTCTTCTTTTACTTCAATAAAAGCGTGTTTGGCGACCTCTTTTGCTGCGGCAACGATCTGCATGATCTCTCGCGGAACAGGGATTTTTTCTTCCACAGCCGGGGTATTTTCCGCTTCATTGGCAATATCCGCAGTTTCATCGGCTGAGATATCGTTATCTTCACCGTTATCTTCCGGGTCATCGGGGATGACCAGTGCGGCGATCTCCTCCTCGGTCAGATATCTGGAATGTACCACTTTGGTCATATTCTTGCTGCTGATAAGGAAGCCTCTGGCTTTCGGTGCCCGCACCGGGAATTCCATCAGATTGATCTCTCTGGTTACCGCTTTGCCTCTGGCATCTTCTTCGGTCCAGAGGTAAACGGCATCGGCTCTGGGGGTAAAAAGTTCCAGTTTGCATCCAGGGGGACAGAGCATATACTCTTTTTCCAGAATAAATCCGCCGATGGAGGTGCGTTTGCCGTAATATTTTCCGCTTTTGGTCTCTTTGTAGATCACGCCGAATTGCGTCTGGGCATCATACTTGCGGAAATCATAGAGTTTGCCGACGAAAAGTTTATCCGGCACCATGGGAATAACTTTGTATTTACCGCTTTTTTCTACGCAAAGCAGCCGGTCATACTCGTTGCAGACGATGATATCATCGCTTTTGATCCCGGTGCCGACATAACCGGTGCGTCTTTCCCAGCCGACTTTGATGTTGTTCAAAGCGGCGGCTTTGCGGTCGATCTGTTCAATATTTTCGATTTCGGTACGACGGGGGAAATTTGCTCCGTACTTTTTCTTTATTTCGGTAAGGACATCCACCGTGTAGTCGATGAGATGGAGCAATTTGTGGCGGATCTTTTTGATTTTGTCGGCGATATCCCGCAACTCCTGCTGGTTTTTCTCGATATCAAACCGGGCGATCCGGCGGACGGGCAGGGCGAGCAGTTTGTCGATATCTTCGTTGGTGACATCCCGCAGGAGCAGATGACGGAAAGGCTTCAAGCCGGCATGTACTTCGGAATATTCCTCCTCCTGACTGCGGCACTCCTCGATCTTTTTGTAGATACGGTTTTCAAAGAAAAGCTGGGCGAGAGTTTTGGCGTGCCGCAGCTCATTCTGCCGCTCAAGGTCGATCTCCAATTCCTGTTTGAGATAACCGACAAGTTTTTCCACATTGCGTCTTAAAACCTGACTTACGCTCATCTGCACCGGCTTGCGGTCGCAGATGACCACGATACGGGAGGAGACGGAAACGGAACAATCCGTGTACATATACAACCCCTGCAAAGTCTGTTCCGGGGTGTAACCTCTGGTCGGGGTGACTTTGATCTCAACATGATCGGTGGTGAAATCATCCACGCTGGAAATGCGGATCTTATTTTTTTCGGCGGCTTTTTCGATGGAAGCGACCAGAGATTCGGAGGTGCATGTTGCCGGGATCTCCCGGATGATAAGGTCTCTGCCCTCGATATCGATTTTTGCCCGGAGGATGATTCTGCCGTTGCCGTCATCATACTCCCGGACATCCATCAATGCTCCCTGCTGGAAGTCCGGATAAAGCTGGAAACTTCTGCCCTGCAGGACGGCGATCTCCGCATCAATAAGCTCGTTGAAATTGTGCGGAAGTACACAGGTTGACATACCTACGGCGATACCGTCACTGCCCAGCATCAGCAGACTCGGCAGTTTGGCAGGGAGGACGACCGGTTCTTCTTTGCGGCCGTCGTAATTGGGGACAAAAGGAGTGATGTCGTTATTGAACATCGTTTCATAGGCGAGCTTGGTCAGACCGCATTCGGTGTAACGGCCCGCGGCTGCCGGACTGCCGGTGAGGATGTTGCCGAAGTTTCCCTGCTTCATAATGAAGTAGGGAATGTTGAGAAATTCGGTTTTTTCCTGCCCGCTTTTGCGGTCACGGTAAGTATTTTCGATCACGCCGCCCTTGTTGGCAAGCACCACCAGAGCGTCTCCGATGGAAGCATCACCGTGGGGGTGATAGTGCATTGTATTACCGACGATATTGGCGACTTTCTGGGTACGTCCGTCATAGACCTGATACAATGCCCAGAGAATACGTCTCTGCACCGGTTTGAGTCCGTCATCCACATCGGGGATCGCCCGTGAACCGATAACGTAACTGGCGTAATCAAGGAAGTTCCGGTCGATCATCTGCCGGAAATAATCATTGGTTCCCTGTTTCTGTTTGGCGAGGACTGCGGAATCGTTTTCCTCCTCATTGTTCGCCTGATCGGCAACAATCCGGGGATCAGTTTCATCACTCATAATCAACGACCTCCAAATTGTTCATAATATACTCTTTTCTCTCCGGGGTGTTGTCGCCCATATAGAATTTAAGCACGTCATGCACGCCGTGCATATTGTCCAGCGTGACCGGGGACAGACGCATGTTTTCCCCGATGAATTCACCGAAGTCATCCGGAGAAATTTCACCCAGACCTTTGAAACGGGTGATTTCGCATTTGCCAAGTTCACCTGCGGCTTTGTCTCTTTCCGCTTCATTGTAGCAATAGATGATATCTTTGCCCTTTTTTACCCGGAAAAGCGGCGTTTCAAGCACATAAAGATGGCCGGAAAGCACCAGATCGCTGAAAAAGGAGAGGAAAAAGGTCAGAAGCAGGTTGCGGATGTGCAGACCGTCAACGTCGGCATCGGTGGCAAGAATGATCTTGTCATAGCGGAGATTTTCCGTGGAATCCTCCACCCCCAGAGCCTGCATGAGAAAGGTGAGTTCCTCATTTTTGTAGATCATTTCAATGGTTTCACCGAAAGCATTTTTGGGTTTCCCCCGGAGAGCGAAAATGGCCTGATTGTCCACATCCCGCTTCTTTTCCAGAGAACCGGCGGCAGAATCACCCTCTGTGAGAAAGATCATTGTCTCTTTGGGTTCGACTTTACGGGGCCACTTGTCTCCGACGTGATATTTGCAGTCCTTGAGTTTGGGGATCCGCAGCCGGGTTTTCTGGGCGGTTTCCCGGAATTTCTTTTTGGCATCCTGAGTCTGCTTGTGAAACTGCTCATTGCGGAGGACTTTGTCGATGACTGTATCGGCGATTTCCTTGTGTTTATGCAGATAATCGGCGACGGCGGCACTGACGGCGGAGACGATCGGACCTCTGACATCGGTATTGCCGAGTTTGTTTTTGGTTTGTGATTCAAAGACGGGTTCTTTGACTTTCACGGCGATGGCACCGATCATGCCGTCCCGGATGGCGTCGGCCTTGAAGCTTTTGCCGGAATACTCATTGATACCTTTGAGAACGCCCTCTTTGAATGCCGATAAATGAGTTCCTCCGTCGCTGGTGTACTGACCGTTGACAAAGGAGTAACTGGTTTCATAATTATCGTTGTGGGTGAGGGCGAATTCCAGTTGTTTACTGCGGAAATAGATGATATCGTACAATCTCTCATCGCCGGTTTCGGTCTCCAGGAGATCGGCGAGGCCTTTAGCGGAGCAGTATCTTTCGCCGTTTAGGTGCAGAGAAAGTCCGACATTGAGGTAGGCATACATCCAAATTCTCTTTTCGACGTAGTCCATTTTGAATTTATAATCGGGGAATTTCTCTCCGTCCGGGATGAATTCGATATAAGTGCCGTTGCGTTCTTCGCAAGTTCCGGAGTTGTCCGAGGTGAGGATACCTCTGGCGAATTCAGCTTCGCGGAATTTGCCGTCTCTGACGGAACGGGCCTTGAAGTAACTGGAAAGGGCATTGGCAGCTTTAGTACCAACGCCATTCATGCCGATAGAATACTGGAAAACGTCGCTGTTGTATTTTCCTCCGGTATTCATGAGGGAAACGCAATCGACCAGTTTTTCCAGCGGGATACCTCTGCCGTAGTCTCTGACGGAAACTCTGCCGGAATCGACATCGACGGTGACTTCGATCTTTCTGCCGCATCCCATGATGAATTCATCTATGGAGTTGTCGATGATCTCTTTCAGAAGGACGTAAATACCATCATCGGGGTGGGCACCATTGCCGAGGCGTCCGATGTACATACCCGGCCGCCGCCGGATATGCTCAAGGGCACTGAGGGTGAGGATGGAATCCTCATTGTAAGAATTTTGTGCGATTTCCGGCGTCTCTGGCATAATTTTACAAAAAAACGATAAAAACTTGCTAAACAATATATATATTGTGGAAAATATAACACCTTTTTGTTCAAAATGCAAGTCTCAAGATGCAAACAGTCCGGTTTTTTTGCGTGGCAAGCGGAAAAATAAAAATAAAAAAATTTCGCCCTCCGTCGTACGGAGACGTGATCCAACGGCGGAACGTTGGTCGTCGCCATAAGCGGCGAAATATCCGCCGACAGGCGGTCAGGTCGCCGTCAGGCGACACCACCTGCCGGAAGCGATGTCATGCAAATTTTGCATGACGAGTGAGCGGGAGGCAGCATGGAGCATCCCGGCTGAAAAATAAAAAAATTTCGCTCTCCGTCGTACGGAGACGTGATCCAACGGCGGAACGTTGGTCGTCGCCATAAGCGGCGAAACATCCGCCGACAGGCGGTCAGGTCGCCGTCAGGCGACACCACCTGCCGGAAGCGATGTCATGCAAATTTTGCATGACGAGTGAGCGGGAGGCAGCATGGAGCAGAGCCGCTGACCGTCGGGTGTACCGGTAGTATAAATCTCTCTTTTCCCGTAAAAAGAAAAGTAAGTCAGTCGAGCAATTCGCTGATTTCCACCATGCGGTGTTCACGGGCGGAAATTTCAGCGGCCTGACCGATGGCACTGGCAAGCATCCCGTGATAAGCCGTTGAATTGGGGAGAGTTTCGCCACGCATGACCTTGCAGAAAGCATCGACCAGATTGGGGTCAGCTCCGCCGTGACCATGCAGACCGCCGGGAATATGATAGGAGACGATCTCTCCGCCCCAGCGGGGAGTGATGGTGATATTGCGTCCTTCGAGACTTACTTCGGCCGTACCGCGGTCACCGGCAACGGTGTAGAGACGGTCGGCTTTGCTGCTTACGAAACACTCCATGTGGCTGGCTTTGATACCGTTTTCATATTCGACAATGGCGATACCGTTGTCGTGGACATCTTTATCCGAGAGATACATACAGCGGTTTCTCAAATATCCGTCAACGGCACTGGTCTCTTTGTTGAAAAGTTTCCGACATTCCGGATCCATGAGGAAACAATCTTTGCACTTGTCCTGATAATGGCAATCTTCGCAGGAGGGTCCCGGCTCGATGCCGTCCTCCAATTCAAAGGGAATACCCTGCGGATTTAAGGAGTTGACAGCTGCGAAAGAGGATACCCGCAGGATTTTGGGGAAATCCAGCAGCCAGTTGTAAACGTCGAAGTCGTGACTGCCCTTGTGGATCCACAGACCTCCGGTATTGGCGAAAAGGCGGTTCCAGCGGGACATGTAGGTTTTGCCGCCGTCATAGAATTCCCGGTTTTCGATGAGGAAAATTTTGCCCAGCACTCCGTCATCGATGATTTTTTTCAGCCGTTTAAGCACTTCATGGTGCCGCAGATTGAATCCGATCATCAATGTCAGTTTGCGTTTTTCGGCTTCCGCAATAAGCTCTTTGCAGTCTTTGACATTGGTAGCAAGGGGTTTATCCACCAGGACATTCAAATTGTAAGACATGGCTTTCATGGCAATGTCATGGTGGGTGGCATCCGGAGTAGTGATGATAACTCCGTCAAGTTTGACATTTTTTACCATTTCGTCAACTGATTCAAAGACGGGGGGATTGATTCCCATGACTTCGGCAGCTTTTTTCGCCCGCAGAGGGTTGATGTCGCACAGAGCGGCGATCTCGATATCATCTCTTTTGCAAATGATATCGGCAAAGCAGAATGTACCACGGCAGCCGGTACCGATGATGGCGATCTGGATCTTCTTACTCATAATTTCATGTCTCCCTGAAACAGTTGTTGACTTTTTGTTGTCCGGAGTTAATATAGCATCAAATGTTTGTAAAGCAAGTTAAGAAAGTGGGAAATATCCTGTTTTTCTCTCTTTTTTCAAGATGCTTTTTCCGGTGTCAGTAACGGTAGGTCTCGTTTTTAAACGGTCCGTCAACACTTACTCCGATGTAATCTGCCTGTTCCTGCGTGAGCGTGGTCAGTTTGGCTCCGAGTTTGTCCAGATGGAGCCGGGCGACTTCCTCATCAAGTTTTTTGCTTATGAGATATACGCCGGGGGCCCGGTCGGGGTTGCGGGCGATGTCGATCTGGGCAAGCACCTGATTGGTGAAGCTGTTGGACATGACAAAAGAGGGGTGTCCGGTGGCACATCCGAGATTGACCAAGCGTCCTTCCGCGAGGAGATAGATGGTGTGTCCATCGGGGAAAGTGTAAGCGGAAACCGGGCAGGAACTGTCTTTGATGACGGTCTTTCTGATACCGGGGAATTTCTCCAATTCGGCGACTTCGATTTCGTTGTCAAAGTGTCCGATATTGCAGACGATCGCCTGATCTTTCATCTTTGCCATCTGGTCGATGGTGATGATGTGGCAGTTGCCGGTACAGGTGACATAGACATCGGCACATTCAAGGGCATCTTCCACGGTGCAGACCTGGAAGCCTGCCATACACGCCTGCAAGGCACAAATGGGATCGACTTCGCTGACCAGCACTCTGGCTCTTTCATTACGCATGGCTTCGGCACAACCTTTGCCGACATCGCCGTAACCGCAGACCATGACGGTTTTTCCGGAGAGCATCACGTCCAAAGCCCGTTTGATACCGTCGGTAAGACTGTGGCGGCAGCCGTAAATATTGTCGAATTTGCTTTTGGTCACTGAATCATTGACATTGACGGCGGCAAAGAGCAATTCACCTTTTTTGGTCATCTGTTCGAGGCGGTGTACTCCGGTAGTGGTTTCTTCGGAAACGCCTTTGATTTTGGCGGCGGTGGCGGTCCATCTGCCGGGATGCTCTTTCAACTCCCGTTTGAGCAGAGCGTTGATGATTTTGAGTTCTTCGACATCGGTGGGGACATCGAGGATTGAGGGATCTTTTTCAGCGGCGACGCCCCGGTGGATGAGCAAAGTGGCATCTCCGCCGTCATCCACGATCTGATCCGGACCGGAACCGTCATCCCAGGTTAGGGCGGCGAGGGTACATTCCCAGTATTCTTCGAGGGTTTCGCCTTTCCATGCGAAAACGGGGACTCCGGCGGCGGCGATAGCGGCGGCGGCATGATCCTGAGTGGAGAAAATATTGCAGCTTGCCCAACGGACATCGGCACCGAGTTCGACGAGGGTTTCGATCAGGACGGCGGTCTGGATGGTCATGTGGAGACTTCCGGAAATTTTCACCCCGGCAAGCGGTTTATCCGGACCGTATTTTTTTCTGGTGGCGACGAGGCCGGGCATTTCGTGTTCGGCGATGGCGATCTCTTTTCTGCCGAAATCGGCAAGGGAGATATCTTTGACTTTGTAATTCATCAGCTTATCCTTTATATTGATTTTGTTTTCAAATCATTGATTGTTTTTCTCAAAAAATCCCATTGTTTTCCGTTGAGGAGAGTGCCATTTTGTTTGATAACTTCAGCGGCACACAGTGAAGCGGCATATCCGCAAACGCTGACCGGCAGATTTTTTGCAATGCCGTAAATGGCACCGGCAGCATAGAAATCTCCGGCACCGGTGGTGTCTTTCACGTTGCCGATCTTTACCGGGGCGATTTTGGTACAATTGCCACCGGTTATCCACAGCGAACCTCTGTCGCCCTGTTTTACGATTATCAAATCCGGATGCCGGATTTCTTTGCGAATATCCTGCGGATCTCCGGCACCGGTCAGGGAACAGATCTCCTCCTCATTGGCAAAGAGAATATCCACATACTTTCCGATAATATGTTGAAAACGGCTTTTCTCCCGGCTGACCAGCTCATAATTATTGAGATCAAGGGCGATTCTGACATTGCTTTTCCGGGCTTTTTCCAAAAGAGGAATACTCCACTCTTCCAAAGCGAGATATCCCTCAAGGAGCATGATATTGAAATTGCCAAAAGGGACAAGATCCAATTCATCCAATGTGATTTTTCTGGATGCTGCCAAATCGGAAAGCATGGTTCTTTCGGCATCGGGAGTAATAAGGCTCAAGCAGTAACCGGTACCGTAGAGGTCGGTTTCCAAAAGCAGAGAATCATCGGCACCGGATTTTTTCAATTCATCCCGGAAGTACGATCCATCCTCATCGCAGCTCAACTTGCCGAAAAGAGCAGCTTTGCCGCCCAATTCGGCAAAGGCACGCACGGTATTGGCAGCACTGCCGCCGGGTGAACGGTGGATGGAGGGGCATTTTTCCAGAATAAGGGAACGTTCCTGCCGGGAAATGCTGCGGGTACAGCCTTTTCCGGCAGGAACGGTTTCATTCAGAAAATCGTCGGAAACCGGCAGAAAATAATCAACCAGCGGTGAACCGACTCCTAAAAGTTTGAAATTCATTCTCAACAGGCGGGATATTTTTCCGCTGCTTTGAGCAATTCGGCAGTCTTATTGCATTTTTCCCAGGGGAAAATGTCTCTGCCGAAGTGTCCGTAAGCCGCAGTATCCGCATAACACCATGTTTTGCCGGGATGCTTCAGATCCAATGTTTCCACGATCTTTGCCGGACGCAGGTCAAAAACTTCGCGGATGACCTTTTCCAAATCGGTATCCGAAGCAAGTTTGCCGGTGCCGTAGGTGTCCACGTTGATGCTCAAAGGCTGGGCAACGCCGATGGCGTAGGCAACCTGGATCTCGCACTTTTTCGCCAGCTTGGCGGCGACGAGGTTTTTGGCAATGTAACGGCAGAAATAGGCCGCAGAACGGTCAACTTTGGAGGGGTCTTTGCCGGAGAATGCTCCGCCGCCGTGAGAACCGACGCCGCCGTAGGTGTCCACGATGATCTTTCTGCCGGTCAAACCGGTATCACCGTGAGGACCGCCGATCTCAAATCTGCCGGTGGGGTTGATGAAATAGGTGATATCATCGTTGAGCAATTCAGCAGGGATGACCTTTTTGACCACCTGACGGACGAGATTTTCGAGATAGGCGGTCTCCATTTCCGGGGCGTGCTGATGGGATACCACGATGGATTCCACGGCAGCAGGCTTGCCGTCGATATAACGGATGGAGACCTGACTTTTGGCATCCGGGCGGAGGAACTTTGCCACTTCCGGATCGGTTTTACGCAACCGGGCGAATTCTGCCACGATCTTATGGGCGTAGATCAGCGTGGCAGGCATCAATTCCGGAGTTTCGTCACTGGCGTAACCGAACATCATACCCTGATCGCCTGCACCCTGATCGGCACGGCTGACGCCCATGCTGATATCCGCAGACTGCTTATGGATGGCGACCATGACTTTGGCATCTTCGGCGGAGAATCCCACTCCCGGCTGATTGTAGCCGATATCTTTGACCGCATCAATGGCGATCTGCTGCCAGTTTACCTGGGCATTGGTGGTGATTTCACCGGAAATGACGATCAGATTGGTGGTGGTCAGTGATTCACAGGCGACCCGGCTCTCCGGATCCTGCATCAGACAGGCGTCCAGTATTGCATCGCTGATCCGGTCACAAACTTTGTCCGGATGCCCCTCTGAAACTGATTCAGAGGTGAAAACATGATTATTTTTGATCTTGCTCATGATAGGAAATCCAAATGTTACAGTTTTTTTATCTTACCGACCCGGGATCTGCATGGGTACCGGGACACCGCGGCGGTTCTGCCGCCAGATGCTTTCGCCGGAACCGCTCACAGCCGGTTTGTCTTTGCCGAAGCTCATAGTTTTGAGACTGCTGTCCGGCACTCCTCTGGAAGCCAGATAAGCCCGGATGGCATTGGCACGGCGTTCACCGAGGGCCCGGTTGTATTCATCGGTGCCGCGGCTGTCGCAATGTCCCTCAATGACCAGTCCCAGAGAGGGATTCTGTTTGAGGTATTCGGCGATTTTGTCCAGATTGGCTCTTTCGCTGTCAACGAGGACATCGGAGTCATAGGCGAAGTAGATCACGGGCATACCCAGACGGTTCTGGGGATCGACCGGGATCCAGCCGTCGGCATCGGCTCCGGAATTGGAATTTTCCAGATCCGCAGGATTGCTCCAGTTGCCTCCGGGGGCATCGGGATCGCCGATGGTATTAAGTCCGCCGGGATTGTTGTATCCGTCACCGCCCATGGCGTTGAAACCGCCTGCACCGGGATTGGCTTCGGCAGCGGGCAAAGAGGTGTCTTCGTCCAAAGCGATAGAGTGGCATCCGCTAACTGCGAAAAATGCAGTGATTGCGGCAAGGATGGTGAATTGTCTGATCATTTTTTTTTCTCCCTTTCTTTACTACATGTTTTTATTGAAAAAATGGTAATTCAACCGATAAATTCACTTATGTTATACAATATAACACCTGAATACTTAAAAATCCATACGTTTCAGATAAAAAAAAGGGGTTTTTTTACACATAATTTATCTGTTACACGGACTTGATTTAATCGGGCTTTGGAGTTATATTTAACACAATACCACAATTTTTTTTTAACCGGTTGTTTTGTCAGGAGGATAAAAATGCAGAACATTCAGTGGGACAAATTGAAATTTGAGTTTATGCCGACCCGCAGCAATATCCGTTTCCATTATGCCGACGGACAGTGGGATGAGGGACGTCTTACCGGAGATTACAACATCTCCATATCAGTGGCTGCCAACGTGCTGCACTACGGTCAGGCGATCTTTGAGGGGATGAAAGCTTTTTGCGGCAAAGACGGCAAAGTCCGGGTTTTCCGCCCCTATGCCAACGCCAAACGTCTCAATTCTTCCGCCCGCCAGCTGGTCATGCCGGAATTTCCGGAAGACCGTTTCGTTGAAGCGGTGCAGAAGGTTGTCCGGGACAATATCGATTTCGTGCCGCCCTACGGTACCGGCGGATCACTCTACATCCGTCCGGTGATGTTCGGAACTTCTCCGCAGATCGGTGTGAATGCTTCCATGGAGTACGAATTGGTCATCATGGTCATGCCGGTAGGTCCCTACTACAAAGACGGCATCAAACCGGTCGATGCGATGATCTCCGTGGATTTTGACCGTGCCGCTCCCAAAGGAACCGGTCACATCAAAGCCGCCGGTAACTACGCTGCCAGTCTGCTTTCCAGCAAAAAGGCTAAAGAACAGCACTTCCCGATCGTGCTTTTCCTCGATCCTGCCAGCCACACTTACGTTGACGAATTCAGTACCAGCAACTTCCTTGCCATCACCAAAGACGGCAAATATGTCACCACGCTTTCCGATTCGATTCTGCCGTCAGTTACCAATGATTCACTGCTGACTGTCGCCGCCGATCTCGGAATGCCTGTCGAACGCCGCAAGGTGCATGTCGATGAATTGGCTGACTTCGCTGAAGTCGCCGCCTGCGGTACCGCCGTGGTGGTCACTCCGGTCGGCAAGATCGTCTATGGCGAAAAGACCATTGATTACGGCTGGACTGAAATCGGTCCCCGGCTCAAGAAACTTTACGACCGCATGACCGGTATCCAGTATGCTGAATATCCGGATACCCACAACTGGCTGGTGGAGTGCTGAAAAGAAAATGAAAATTTTCAAAACGAGACGTGAGTTTCAGGCACACTCTCTGGAATTGAAGAAAAGCGGCAAGAGTATCGCTCTGGTGCCGACCATGGGTTTTCTGCATGACGGACACATGTCATTGATCGACATTGCCCGTAAAAAGGCGGATGTGGTGATGGTGTCGATTTTCGTCAATCCCACCCAGTTTGCTCCCAATGAGGATTTTGACCGCTATCCCCGTGATTTTGACGGGGATGTGGCAAAGTGCATCGACCATGGAGCCGATGTGATTTTCGCTCCGGAAACCGGGGAGATGTACGATGAAAATTCATCCTGCTGGGTGGAGGAGGTCTCTTTGTCCAAACCTTTGTGCGGGAGAAGCCGTCCGACCTTTTACCGGGGGGTGACTACGGTGGTGACGAAGTTGTTCCACCTTGCCCAGCCGGACTATGCGGTTTTCGGATTGAAAGATGCCCAGCAGTGTTTCGTTATTGAAAAGATGGTCAAAGATTTGGATTTCCCGATCGAGATCATTCCGGCACCGCTGGTGCGGGATGCCGACGGTCTGGCATTGAGTTCCCGCAACCGTTATCTTTCAGCGGATGAGAGAAGCCGTGCTTTGTCGATCCACCGGGCATTGCTGGGGGCAAAAGCGGAAATAATTGCTGATCACAGCGTTATGGATGCGGCACTGCTCCGGGCAAAAGCCGGGATCGAATCTGCCGGCGGGAAAGTCGATTATGTGGATATCCTTGATTGCGACACGATGGCTTACCCCGGAGAAAAGACGAAGCGGGTCATTGTCGCCGCCGCTGCATTTTTCGGGACGACCCGTTTGATTGACAACGAGATATTTGAATTTTAACAGGTGGATTTATGTATAAACTGACCTACGGAACTGCTGAATTTGAAAAGGCGGTAAAATCCCTTTACGAGCGTCCGGCATTTCCACCGGAAGCGGAAGCCGCCGCCAGAGATATCATTGCCGCCGTCAGAGAGCGGGGCGATGCGGCAGTGGCGGAATTTGCCGAAAAATTTGACCGGGTGAAACTTTCTCCCGGAGAATTTCAAATGCCGTTGGGTCAGGCACGCAAGATCGCCGCCAAACTGCCATCGGCTGATAAACTTGCCATCCGGCGGGCTTTGAAACAGATCCGGCAATTCGCTAAACTCACCCGTCCCCGGAATTGGATGATGGGAGTAAGAAGCGGAGTTAAAGTCGGAGAGAAATTCACTCCGATGGAGCGGGTCGGTGTTTATATTCCCGGCGGCACGGCACCTTTGGTCTCAACTGTTTTGCATACAGCCGGCATTGCCAGTGCCGCAGGAGTCAAAGAGATCGTGGCGATCACTCCTCCGGGCAATACCCATCCGGCTGTGATGTATGCGATGCTCCAGGCAGGGGTTACCGAGATCTGGCGTCTGGGCGGTGTTTATGGTATTGCCGCTCTGGCAGTCGGTACGGAAACGGTGAAAAAGGTTGAAAAAATTTGCGGCCCGGGCAATGCTTATGTCACGGCGGCAAAGAAACTGCTTTATGGTGAGGTCGGTATCGATCTGGTCGCCGGTCCTTCGGAAATATTGGTGATCGCCGATAAAAGTGCCAATCCGGAATTTGTTGCCGCTGATCTGCTCAGTCAGGCAGAACACGGCAGCGGTCTGGAACAGGCGGTTCTGGTTTCCACCGATCATGCCATGATCGGCAAGGTTGAAGCGGCCGTAAAGCGTCAGCGGGATACGTTGAAGCGTCAGGAAACGATCGACCGGGTGTTGAAAAACGGCGTGTTTCTGATTGAAGTACCCGATGAGGAGACTGCGGCTCTGGTTGCCAGCAGCTATGCTCCGGAACATCTGGAAATACAGACGGTCAATCCGGAGAGAATTGCCAAAAATATCACCGCCGCCGGAGCGATTTTTCTGGGGCAGTGGACTCCGGAATCCTGCGGAGACTTCTGTGCCGGTCCGTCGCATGTGCTGCCCACTGCCGGGAGTGCGAAAAAATTCAATGGCTTGGAAACGGTCAGTTTCTACCGGAGGACAAGTCTGGTGAAGTATTCACAGGCGGCTCTCAAGCGTGATGCGGATGTCATTGCCCGTTTCGGAGCGATGGAACAGCTTGATGCTCACGGGAGAGCCGGTACGATCCGGGTGGAAAAATAATCGTAAATAAGTTATACAGAAATGTTTGTAAGCTCCTGTTCCGGGGTTTGCAAAATTTGAGACATATCTTGAGGCAATTTTGAAATTGCCTCATCTTGTATTAAGTATAATGCCGGGCAGTCTTTTGATTGTTACTGTACAGATCAGTTCTTGGAAACCCAATCCGGCTTCTGCAGAGCTGAAATTTCATCAAAACGTTGTTTTGCCTCCGCAAGCAGACCTTTTTCGATCAGTTGTACGGTGTGGCGGAGAAGTTCATTATGCGATTCACAGCAGAAAATATTCCGGATGCCGAGCCAAGTTTCATCTTTGGCACACGGTTCCCAGGCTTCCGGTTTTTTCAGATTGTAAAAGGTTTGGAG
>SUWD01000042.1 GCA_015061685.1 Lentisphaerota bacterium
CGTGCGGCTTATGCCGTACTCATGACTGCGAGTAAGGCAGTCTTTGATTTTATGTTCAGTCATGTACGGATAGTACACCTTGTCCCGGCGTAGTGGAACGAAGACGGATCCTGCTCATCCGCCTTGAAATGCCTGCGACCTTGCCTCACACTGCATCCACCGGTTGGATCGAACCCGTGCTTGCCGGTTTGACAAATCACAACTTATGTGATATGTTTCACTCGTTAACAAAAATGTTTGTTTATAAGCTCCTGTTACGGGTTTCACAAAATTTGGGACGTTATCTTTTAATAAGTTTTTATCTCAATCGTTGTAAAAAATCCGTAACAGTTTCATTTGCTGTTACGGATATTCCGTTTGACCGGCGGAGCTGCCTGAATCACCCGTACCCCTCTTTCCCGGAATATTTCCAGCAATTCCAGATTTGCCTGCAAGTCAGTGATCAAGGTGTATTTACCCCCACGCAGCTTGCCGTAAGGAGCAAAAGAGGAAAATCCCAGCTTACTGGAATCCGCCAGGATAAACGCTTCGTCACAATGCTCCAGTGCCGCTTCTGCCAGCAGAGAAGTATCTTCATCCGTGGTGGACAAAGTCCCATCAGCCGCCACTCCGTCAGCACCAAGAAAAACTTTGGTAAAATTATAACGGGAAATATTATTCAACGTGGTCATGCCGCACAGATCCATGCGGGGCTGGCGGATCGTACCGCCAAGAAGATTGATACAGCAGTACTGCGGCAAAGCCTCATTGTAAACCAGAGAATTGGTTACGATATGGATATCATGCAGCCGATCCTGCACCAGTAATTCCGCCAGAAAATTGCCACATTCACGCACAGTGGTCCCGGAATCAAAAAAGATCCGGTCGCCGCTGACCAGCAAATTGGCCGCTTCCCTGCCGATATACTGCTTCTCACTTATCCGTACCGCCGCCTGCTGACCGAAGTGATACTCTCCGCGTGCCTGCACCGGAAGACAGACCCCTCCGAAAATCCGCATCAAAACACCGCGGTTTTCCATCTCGGTAAAGTAACGGCGTACCGTAGCTTCAGAAGTTTTCAGTGCGGAAACCACATCCCCCACACTCAAACGTCCATACTGACGGAGCATCGTCAAAATACGCTCCTGATTTTTCTCGCATTTTCCCATATTTCACCACCAACGGAATAATATTGCATCTGATCACAGCTACTATACCACCGACACCGGATTTTGTCAAACAGGAAAACGTTTTTTTATCATTTTTTTCATCTCAATCATATTTTTCAACAAAAAATCATCAAAAACACTGCAAAACGCCCCGCAACACCGGAGGCATCAAGAACACATGTCGTTGATAATAAAGTCATTAAGCCAATAAAACAAAATTTTCTCAAAAATGCTTGAAAAAATCATTTTAAATGATATCTTAATAAAGAACCACAAAATATCACTCAAATATCAAACGGAGGCACTCCACATGATCAAAAACATCCGGTTATCTTTGCAGGATATTGCAGGCAAAGAGTACATCACTCAAGTAATTGACGCAGCTGCCAAATTCGGCTTCGGCGATACCGCTGATCTGCAGAAGACCGCCGAAGAAAAAGTTGACTTCTTCCCGGAAAGTTTCGCCCGGAAACTCGATGACCTGCTGGAATACACCGGAAAACCTTTTTCCGGAACATTCCACAACAGTGCTTCCGGAGCCGGAAGTGCCGCTTTTGATCAGGCTCTGCATAAGGAAATGGCCCCGCTTGCCGCTCTCGGATGCTTCCGGGCCGGAGAAAACGGCAAACTGGCTGTCGCCGGAAAAAGCGAACACTATCAGGCAAGTCTGGGACATAACTTCCCCGGATATAAACTTCTGCATCACGCCTCGTTGCTGGGTATAACCAATCTCACTCACAACAACACCCGCGGTCACCTGACCAGACTGCTGGAAAGAGAACTCGTCCGTTGTGCCAACGGCATCGCTCCGGGGGATGAAAGTGCGGTTGACCGGGTGATCGCCTCCACTGAACCGCACACACTTAACCGGGTGATAAATCTGGAAACCGGTTCCCTCGCCTGCGAAGCCGCATTCAAAATGATGCTGAGCCGTTTTTACAAGCTCCAGAATCACTTTGATCCGCCGGTCTATTCCGGGAAAATCCCGGTTTTCCTCGTCATGGCGGATTATCAGGGCGGCAGAGAAGCCAATTACCACGGCACGACCATATTCACCCAGATGCTCCGGGGAATGTGGGGAGAATTGTACGAAGCCATGGAAAAAGCCGGATTGATCAAAGCGGTCGGCGTCAAAATCAACGACTGGGACAACTTCCGGGAAACCGTGGAAAAATACGATCAGGCTGATACCAAAGTTGCCGGATTCATCCATGAGCTTGTGCTGATGAATTACGGCGGTATCCGGCTGCAGAACGAATATCTGCACCGCTGTCATCAGCTCTGCGCCCAAAGGGATATTCCGGTTTTTGTCGATGAGATCCAGAGCTGCATGTGGTCACCGCAAATATTCCTTTTCAAAGATTACGGACTGAAACCGGATTTCGTCTCCGTGGGCAAAGGATTTCCCGGCGGCATGTATCCCGCCAGCAAGATCCTCACCACGCCGCAGATGGACAACCTCAATCTTTTCGGCGCCCTCGTTACCAACGGTCAGGAGGAATTGGCAAGTCTCGCCAATCTGATAACCCTGCGTTTCGCAGAAGCCAATGCGGAACACACCGCTCAAATCAATAAATTGTGGCAGGAAAAAATCCACGCTCTGGCAGAAAAATATCCGCAGGATATCACCAACGTCGAGGGTGACGGATTGTTGACCGCCCTTTTCTTTGCCGATGCGGAACGCACCGTTGAATTCTGCAAGGCAGTCAACGCCGCCGGAGTGGATATCAGTGCCCAGACCTACAAAGCGTACTGTCCGCCGGCAGCTCTGCTCAAACTGCCGTTGATTTCTTCAGAGAAACTCATCGGCAAAGTGATCAGCATCATGGATCAGGTTTTGGACGGAAAGGGGAATTGATCCATGGACACATTCGGTTTTGACCTCGGTACCGGTGCAATCAAAGCGGTAAGGATGGATTCTGCCGGGAAGATTACCGCTTCACTTTCCCGCCGGGTGCCATTCAACCGCCCAAGTCCGGGCATGGTGGAAAACGATGCCGATGAGTACTTCGCTGTTGTCCGGGAGATGATAACCTCCCTTGCGGCTGAATCCGGAGAAAAAATTGCGGCAGCAGCCTTTGCCGCCGCCTCCGGAAATACTTTGCTGTGCGACCGGGAAAACCGTCCGCTGACACCGGTCATCAACTGGCTGGATACCCGGCTGGATTGGACGCCGCCTGAATCATGGCAGGTGCGGCAGATCACCGGATGGCCGGCAATACCGCAATTTCCCCTCATGCACCTTGAATATCTCCGCCGGACAAATCCGGATTTGCTCAAAACAGCCAAAGTTACTATGAGCAACGAATTTGTCACTTGTAAACTTTGCGGAAAAAGTGCGTTGGATTTCTCCAGTGCCACGCCTTTTTATCTGGTGGATCAGACAGAGAGAAAGTATCATAAGCCATTTCTGGAATACTTCGGCATCAGCGAAAAACAACTGCCTGTATTGGTCGATCCCGGAGAAACCATCGGCACACTCAAAGAGGAATTCATCACCGGTTCACTGACCGCAGAAACCAGGATCACAGCCGGAAGTTTCGACCATCCCTCGGCAGCACTGGCAGCGGGGATAACACATCCCGGCGAATTACTGATAAGCTGCGGGACAAGCTGGGTCGGTTTCTATCCGGCGGAAAAACGGGATGATATTCCGCAGACGGATTTGTGCGATCCGTTTCTTTCCGGCAGAAACGGCTGCTGGGGCGGCATGTTTTCTCTTGCCGGGATCGGTGTGGAAATCGAGAACTTCATTGTTTCACGTTTCGGCAGCGACTCCATGCGGTATGAGAAATTCAATGAAGAAGCCCTGAAACCGGGAACGCCGGAAGAAAAAATGGTTTTGCAGGTGATCAGCAGATTCCGGGAATTTTTCCGGGGCAGGAAATTCAGCCGGGCAGTAATGACCGGAGGCCCCTCCGAAGGTGCCGCATGGAGAAAACATCTGCACGAACAACTGGATATGGATATTGAAATTTCGCCCTACCGGGGTTATACCGGGGCGGCGGGGGCGGCATTGACCGCCGGAAAAATGAGGTGATACCAATGTTTGCTACTGAAATTGACCGTAAAATCTACGCCGAAGAACTTTCTCCGCGTCTGC
Source organism: Lentisphaerota bacterium (assembly GCA_015061685.1). Taxonomy (GTDB): domain Bacteria; phylum Verrucomicrobiota; class Lentisphaeria; order Victivallales; family Victivallaceae; genus UBA1784. The sequence continues at coordinate 4,252 of SUWD01000042.1, forward strand.
CGGAAAAAATTCTTGATTCACACGTCCACATCTGGAGCAAAAAAGATTTTCCCGCCGGTTTTTCCTTCCCGGCAAAAGATTGCTGCAACCGTTTCGGGGGAGAATTCACCATACCCCAATGGCGGGAAATAATGGCGGAATTGCTCCCGGAGCAACAGGTTTTCCTGAATTGTTTCGGTACTCCGCACGCAGCTGCCGATCGCACGCAGCTGCCTGCCGGTGCCGGGGAAAACGATTTTGTAAATCTGCTGATCTCCCCGGATGATCCGGCGGAAAAAGTCGAAGAACTTCTGGATGCAGGAGGAGCAGTCGGAGTAAAACCGTATCTCAATTATGCGGCACAGGTTTTCGGCAAAAAAGATAACGATGTGGAAATTTTTGACATGCTCAGCAAAGAACAGCTCGCCATGCTCAACCGCAAAAAAATGGCGGTCACCCTCCACATTCCCCGTTCCGCCAGATTCGCCGATCCGGTCAATCAGAAACAGATGATCGAATTGTGCGAAACTTATCCGGATATCAGAATCATTTTCGCCCATATCGGCAGAGCATACTATATGCGGAATATCCGGGAATCCAATATTGACGATTTTGTCCGTTTCCCCAATGTCTATTTCGATACGGCAATGCTCAATCATGAGGGGATCCTCAATTACACCTTTGATCACTTCCCGGCGGAAAGGATCCTTTTCGGCAGTGATTCCCCCATTGCCCTGCTGCGGGGAAAATCCGTGGAGATCAACAACCAGTACGCCTATTTAATGGCGGAAGATTACGAGATAGGTACGGTGATCAAAGACACCTGCAATATGGTAAAATTCACCACCTTTTTCTACGAACAGCTGCGGGCAGTGATCAACACCGTCCCTGCCGGACAGCTGGAAAATGTTTTCTATAACAATGCCAATAAACTTTTCAGGAGTATAAAAGCAAAATGAAAATCGGTTTTCTCCCCCTCTACGTTGAGCTGTATGACCGGATCTGTCCGGCAGATGCCGCTGCCGCCCGGGAATTCGCCCGCACAGCTGCCGCAAAATTCCGTGCTGCCGGAATGGAAGTCATCGAGGCAGACGCCTGCTGTCTGGATGCCGACTTCCATGCCGCCGTACAGCTTTTTGAAACAGAAAAGTGCGAAGCGATCCTTTCTTTGCACCTCGCCTACTCCCCGTCACTGGAAGCGATCGGAGCCTTGAAAAGCACCCCTCTGCCGCTGGTGATCATCGACACCACGCCCGATGCGGTATTTGCCGACCCGGAAAAGCAGTTGATGGCAAATCATGGCATCCACGGCGTACAGGATCTGGGTAATTTGCTGTTGCGTAACGGCAAACCTTTTCTCATTGCCGCAGGAGAATTTGATGATCTTCTGGTCTGCCGCACAACGAAACTGCTCAAAAGTGCGGCAATGGCGAATAAAATGCAGAATTTGCGTATCGGACGCATCGGCGGAGAATTTGCCGGTATGGGCGACTTCCTCTTTTCACCGGAAAGCATCAGCATTACCGAAGTATGTTACACCGACCCCGGCGAAATCAGTGCGGAGGATATTCAAAAAGAGATCATTGCCGACCGGGAAAACTTCCAGCTCCGGGATTTGAGCGATGAGATCCACGAAACCAGTGTGAAAGCCGGATTGAAAGTCCGTAAATTCATACAAGATAATCAACTGGACGGTTTCACGCTCTGTTTTACCGGCATTTCCCGGGAAAGCGGCTGGGAGACGGTGCCGTTTGCCGAGTGTTCAAAAGCGATGGCACGGAAAACCGGTTACGCCGGAGAGGGAGATGTACTTACTGCCGGGCTCCATGCGGCTCTTTTCAAAGGTTTTGATGACTGCGGTTTTGCGGAAATGTTCTGCCCGGACTGGGAAAACGACCTCATTTTCACCAGCCACATGGGGGAGATCAATACGGCATTGACTCTGGACAAGCCGCTTCTTACCCGTATGCCCTTTATTTTCGGCAGTGCCGGAGATCCGGCGGTGGCATTCGGCTGTTTCCGTCCGGGGAATGCCCTCTGGGTGGATCTTGCTCCGCAGGCGGGAGACAAATTCAAGCTGATCGTTTCGGAGATCGAATTTCTGCCCCAGCCGGAGAATCTGCGTGGCAGTGCCCGCAATGCCGGATATTTCCGCCCGAAAAAGAGCAGTATCGGTGCTTTTCTGGAGGAGTACACCCGCAACGGAGGTACACACCATGCGGTGGCGGTTTATGACGGCGATACCGCCATGCTCCGGGATTTTGCCGCTCTTATGAAGTGGGAATTTACAGAGATCTGAAGTGTTGGAGAGGCAGAAATGATTAAAACAATCATTTCTGCCTGTAAAAAAGTGATTTTTTTACCCAAACGCAGAGGCATTATGCGTGTTCAAGGAGACAAAAAGAGCCGCTTATCCACGGCAAATTCTCTATAAGAAGAGTTACAGAGAGAGAAAATTGCACACCGCCAATGATTAAAAAATACAAAAAATGACATTTTTTATCAAACAGCTCTTGACATTGACAAAAAAATATAGTATAATATCCGTCGAAGCAAAAAAAACAAAAAAAAAGAAAGGAAACTTTTGACGATGAAACATTTTTTACCTCAACGCGTTGAGGTAAAACCCCGGGGTTTTACCATGATCGAATTAATTCTGGTCATCGCCTGCTTTATCACCGGAGGGCTGCTGCTCAATGCCGCCTTTGACCTCACCACGCCCAAAGGAGTACTTTGTACCGCCAATATGATGGATCTCGGCAAAGCTGTCGAATCTTACCGTGCCGATAACGATGAGTACTTCATGATCCCTCAACTCACCGTAAAAAATAAAGGTTACTGCCCGCCCAACTGGGCGACACTGCTCGCCTGCACCAAAATGGGCAATTACGTCTCCGCTGTCAAATTGAATTGCCCGGAGATGCCCGCTTACCTCCCCGACCGGTGGGCCAATCCCGCATATCAGGCCAGCCCCTACACATGGATGTGGAACAAGCCCGGTTACGGTTACAATGCCGTCTGGGTCGGCGGCGTACGCCGGGGCAAAAACGGTTATCCCGGTGCCCAGCCGTACAATATTGCGGCGGTCGATGATCCTGCCAATCTGATCGTTATTGCCGACAGTGCCGATACCGACCGGAAAACCGGCGGAGCTTTCCTCTGGCCGGTATATATGAAAAAAAACACCGTCCTCTGGCCCCGGCATGAAGGAGCGGTCAATGTGCTTTACGCCGACGGTCATGTGGCGGCAACTGCCAGCGGCATGAGCAGTGCCAATGAGGAATCTTCTGCCGCACTCTACGCCAAAGGTGCTGAATTGGAATCCTCGGCAACCGGCAAAAGAATGACCTGCAAATGGCGTATGGGACTGGATTGAAAAAAACAGGGGGGAATAATTTATGAATAAAATTTTTAACATTTTCCTCGGCTGTTCTTTCTTTTCCCTGATCCTGACAGCCGATATCACCATACCCCGGATCACCCCTCCGGTACTTGACGGAGAGGTGAGTGCGGCAGAATACCAGGGAGCATATTCCGGTAATCTGGTTGAGTTGAGAAGCGGCAAAAAACCGGGACATGCAACGAAGTATTTCCTCGGCTGTGATGAAAAGAATCTCTATATCGCTTTTATCTGCGATGAAACAGCTCCGGAAAAGATGCGGCGTATCCACACCCACAGCGAAGAACGGGATACAGATATCTACAATGATGACTGCGTGGAGATATTTTTCAATCCCTTCTGTGTTCAGGGGAGCGGGAATTTCCATTTTGCGGTAAACTCCTGCGGATTGATCTACGATGCCGTCAAGGGGGATGTCTCCTTTGACAGCGGCATAAAAGTTGCCAGCAAAGTTGCTCATCCCGGATGGAGTACGGAGATCGCCATTCCCTTTGCCGATCTGGGAGTGATTCCCGGCGGAGCGGAAATTTTCAAACTCAATCTGGGCAGGGAAAGACAGATCGGCAACAAAGAATTCTCCACTATGAAAGCCGGAGAAGGCGGATTTCATTCGCTTACGAGATTTACCGACTTTCGTCCGGTGCCGCAACGCACCCGCAAGGCTCTGCCGCCGGTAACATTTTACTCATTCGGCTCGCTGGCTGAACCGCTGCTGGTTTTCTCAAACACCGATCCCAGAGACAAAAACTCCTACCGGGTAAAGGTGGAAACGCTTGATGCACAACACAAAACCGTCAGAAGTTTCAACCTCAAATCCCGCCCCGGCAAAACGGTAAAATTTGAATACCGTATGCAGGGAAGCAAAAATGCTGTCGCCCTCCGTTATACGATCCTGCCGGAATCCGGCAAAGGCGAAGCGATTTACAGTAATGTATTCACATTCCCTGCCTCCTCCGCCGGTAAATCACTGGCAATGATGGTGGAAAAACCGCAATTCAACAGCCTTTTCGGGACGGAGAAAAAACGGGATTTCGGGGTCAGCGGTCTGCAATGGACATTCGGTACCGGCGTTGACGGCTACATGAATATATTCACCCGGCAGGTAGCCATGCCCTATTCCGGTGTCGAAGCCGCCCGGCAGTACAAACTTGCCGGTACCGCCATGCTGGTCAACTCCACCATGATCGGTTTTGCCAACAAAAATGCCCGCTGTCTCCAATTCGGCACGCCGCTGGTCGTCATGCCCCGGGGCGAAAGAGTGGAATATCCCGCCGGATTATTCTACAATCTTTACATTGTCCCGTCGGTCAAAAAAGTTTATCTGGAAAAAACCCGTTTCCTCGCCGGTCAACCCAATGTCAAAATGCTGATATTCGGAGACGAAATGGCTGAATACTGCGAGGAAAGTCTGATAACCTACTACAAAAAACTGCCGGATCATCCGGAGTTGAAAGCTCTTGACGAAAGAATCAAAAAAGAGTACGGCAACGGTAAATACGGTATCCCGTCAAGCATCGAAGAAAAAGATCCTCTGGCATGGATCGCTTACCGCCGTTTCATCAATGATGAATTGGTCAATCTATACCGTGAAGCTGCAAAAATTGCCAAAGAGGTCAATCCGGATATCATCGTGGTTTCCGATGATCCGGTCGGCAATCAGTCAAAACTCTACTCTTTCCATGAGTGGAAAGAATTCTGCGACATCGTCACCCATCAGCTCTATCCGAGGAATAATCAGAATATCGACAGTTTCGGATTCCTTACCCGTTATCTGCGGGATCTCTCCGGAGTGGAAAATGTCTGGCCGGTGCCGCATGTTGAGGAGTACGGAGCCTCATTCACGCCGCTGGAAGTGCTGTGCAAACTCTCTGCCGCCATCCGTAACGGTGCGACCGGATTCAATTTTTACTTTGATGACTCCCCGGGGAGACGTTCAAAGAAAAGATATATGATCCATGAGATCTACGGAGCCCCAGACCGTTACACAACCTGCATTGAAGCGATGAAACTTATTGCCAAAATGCCGGAACTCAACTTCCCGGAAGCGGATTGTGCCGTATTCACCTCCATAGATTCTCTGCGTGGTCAAAGCGGCTTGATGTTGCGGCAGCCGCCGCTCAACGACATGTATCTGCACGGATTTCTGGGATACGGAGCCGGAGTATGGTATAAATTCATCAATGAACATACCATGAAAGATCTGAAAAAATTCAAATTCATCGCCACAGTGGAGAGTGAATATGTATCGGAGGAAACATTCAAAGCTCTGCAGGATTATGTCGCTGACGGCGGAGTCCTGCTGCTGGTCAACGCCAATGCTTTCCGCTCCACCCCGGAGGGCAGAGACCTGACCGGAGAGAGGGCAAAATTCACCGGCATCAACAAAGTAAGTGAAAACACCGCAAATCTCCGGGCGATAGCTTATCAGAATTGGCAGCTGCCGGTCGGCAGAAGCTTTATCCTCTCCGTCTCTGCCAATGCCAAAGTCACCGCCAAACTGGATAACGGTATGCCCGGTATCGTGGAACACCGTTTCGGCAAAGGTAAAGTAGTTACTCTTGCCACCAATCCGTGCGGAGTAAAAACTGCCGGTAATCAGGGATGGGCGAAATTTTTCACCGACTTCGCCAATGAGTGCAAGGCTGAAACCAGGTGTGATATGTGGAATTTTGAATTGCCCCGCACGATCATCCCCAAAGTGCAGAATTTCCCCGGAAGCTGTATAACCAACAACTTCGTTTACTGGCAGAGCTACAAGCCGCTCCGGCCGAATAATTCCGACTGCACCGGCTCCTACACGCTCTCTCCGGCACCCAATGTCGGTAAAGATGTTTCCACCGGGGAAAATGCTTTCGGCACCGGCAAACTGACCGACCGTCCCAAAGCGGTTGTCGGCTTGAGTGCCGCCGAAAACAAGAGCAGTTGGACCGATTGGGCCATCGGATGGAAAACCGCAGAACCGATAACGATCTCCTGTAAATGGAACAAAGAAAAACCGGTGAATTGTGTCAAACTTTTCATTGACGGATTCTGGCGGGACGCAAAAATCACCGTAAACGGCAAAGAGTACACATTCCCCTGCCCGGAAAACTTCAACAGTGATCTGCTCTCCATGCGGGTCGTGACAATGACTCTGCCCGAAGCGGTCAACTGCAGGGATTTGACCATTACCATCGACGGCAATAAAGAATTCCTCTGCATTGCTGAAATGGAGATCTGGAGCGAAAAATAATTTCGACAGGAAAGTTGTCGATAAACCCTAAATCAAGGAAAGGAAAAACAATGAAACATCATTCACCTCAACGCGTTGAGGTGAAGCCCCGGGGCTTCACCCTGATCGAACTTCTGGTCGTTATTGCGATAATCGCCATTTTAGCGGCGATATTGCTCCCGGCTCTCAACTCTGCCCGGGAATCTGGCAGAGCCGCCAGCTGTACCAACAATCTCAAACAGATCGGCACGGCAAATGATATGTATGCCAACGATTTTGATGACTATTTCGTTCCTCACGCCGTGGGAGGAACAAATCCACAAGAAACATGGGCATCATTATTCTGCTGTACTCTCTCACTAAACTATATCCCGGTGGATACAATTCTCTGTCCGAGTACTCCGCCATATATGAACAGCGTTGAAAAAGTTCGCTCTGTAGCACAAAACTACAAAGCAGCCTGGGCTTGGATGTACACCCCCTACGGTTACAACTGGTGGTTTCCCGGCGGTGGCCAGTCCCGGATTGCTGGTGGTGCATTCGGAACCGGCAAACCTCCGAAACGTAACCAATGCAAAAATATCAGTAAACTGATTCTGTTTGCCGATTCAGTCAATACAAACGGCAGTGGTATTCCCACAAAAGTTGAAGGGATACCTCTTTGCGGAACTGCTTATCTTGCTTCCAGTGCGACAAGTGTTGTAACCAGTCCCGGAGGTACTGTCTGGCCCCGCCATGGAACTTCAGCCAACGTTGCATGGGGTGACGGCCATGTGGAAAAAATCAGTGGAAGCGGTGCAACTCCGGAAGCCATCCGCAATGCCTGGTACGCGAAAGGAGCTGTTTTAAGTAACGCTGGTGAAACTGCTGAAAAAGATTGCCCGTGGATCATGGGACTGTAATAAAATCCACCTCAAAAGTCCAAAGCTGTTGCAAAATTTATCTTGCAGCAGCTTTTTTATACCCGGACAACTTGACTCATAAAAACAGCGGATCAGTAAAAATGCTGATCCGCCATAAAATAACAGGAAACTTAAAACTCCGCTTCTTTCAGTTTGAGCGTCACGCTGTGCGTCGCCCGGGATGTAACCGGATTGTTGTAGTTGTAACGGGTACACTGGGTATTGAACCAGGTGAATTTCACATCGTCGCTCAAAAGGTATTCCGGATGTTCCACGATACCGGAAACTTCCTGTATCGCCTCCGGAACAAAATGCTTGCCGTCTTTGTAAAGTTCAAAGTAGCTTATGCCCCTGCCGCCCATGCCGGAAACCGAAAGCCGTACCGCCTCCGGAACTCCGGCAAAATCAACAAATACCGCTCTTTCAAAAAGCGTATCGCTCAAACCATCCGATTTCGCCGGATTTTTCGATGCCGCCGTTATCCATTTACCATCGACCAGAAATTCCACATCAAAAGAATTCACCACATACTGATCGGGCATACAGAAACGGATCTTCATGAAATTGTCTCCGGTAAGTCCGTTGAAAAGTTTCTGCAGACCAGCCAATAACTGATCTTTCCCCCCGGCAATATTATTGGGTTCGATCCCGGCACGGAACACATCCCAGTCGGCAATTTCACTGTCAATGAGTTTTTCCAGATCAGCCGCCGCCATAAGCGCCCGGTTATAATAATCATCACGGTAACCGTAATCAAGAATATCCCAGAAAGAACTTTTCAACTCGTTGGCGAGGAATTTCTCCTCCATATTGTTGCAGATATCTTTCCACACCTTTTTGCCAAGCACTGAAACCACCTTGTCCCCGGATTCCTGAAGCATCCCCAGGATATCCGCACTCTGGGTGTATCTGTCCACCGGCAAGCCCATAAAAGGACGGGTCAGTGCATTGCTCTCCGATGCAGGACGGTGATTGCGGATATTGCCGTCGGAAACCGCCAGATGGACAGCGTAGGAAAGCATGGGATCATCACTGCCGAAAATATAATTCATCGTGTTTTTCCACGCATCATGTGCAGAGATCCCCTGCGAAAGCTGACCGGAAAAGAAAATCATCGGATATGAACGGTAGAAATATGAATGACTCTTTTCCCAACTGGTATAAAGAAATCCCCACGCATTTTTGCGGTCTGCATATTTGAGGGTGGATACAGCATTATTCAAGCCGCATTCGGCACACGCCATGACCGTATCAAGTCCAAGTGAATCATTTTGAGCAATACGGTTTTCCACGCCGATCTCAAAAAGATGACCGAGATATTTACGCACATCATCCTGATACTGCCAATCCATCACTACAATATTCCGGGGAATACGGGGCAGTACAGTAGTGTAAAATTCAAACATGTCCGACCAGATCATCATGCGTTTGCCCAGCTTGGAAAGAAGTCGTTCCATCCGGATGATGTGACGGAGAAAAACTTCCTCCTCATCCTGCCGGGTCGGCATCAATTCCCGGCAGAGAGGACAGAGATTGAAGTTGAAAAATTCATCCAGTCCGGCATGGAAAAACTGCGAGGGAAATATTTCGGCAACTTCCGAAATATAATTCTCAATAAAGGTATAAAATCCCGGATGAGACACGCAGAATACATCCTTTCGCGGATTGCTTCTGCCGAAACGGTCGATCGTATCGTCCGAAACTTCCGAAAGATGCTGCAATTCCTTGTGGGCAAGAAAACGCTCCGCATGACCCAAAGTCGCAACGCAGGGAACCAGATCGATCTTTTTCTCCTCTGCAAAACGGACGATCTCTTTCATCTCCTCTACCGAATAACTCTCGCTCTCTGAAATATAAGGATAACTCGCAGTACGGATCCTGTCTTCCAGATACAGCAGAATGGAGTTATAACCGGCATCCGCAGCAAAGGTGATGAATTCCTTGATGTACGGGATGCTCTCTTTCTGTCTTGCCAGATCAAGCTGGACACCATTGTAGTTGAATACGCTCATGTTTTGTTCCTTTATTTTTAATCATTTCTGATATTTTGTTATTGTCTCATTTTTTGTGAAAAATCTTTCCTGCAGTGGTGCATTGCGGGCAATCTCTTTCTTCTCCAAAAAATCTCCCTGCGGCCGCGGGAGAGCGGCCTCGCCGCTCGGGCTTCGCCCTCGGCGGTTGCAGTCGATTTTCCGGAGGCCTCGCTTACGCTGTCCGTGGCAACGTT
>SUWD01000043.1 GCA_015061685.1 Lentisphaerota bacterium
GCGAAGAAGCCTGGGAGCGTTACGGTTCCCACCCCGCTTTTGCGGGCTGGTATCTTACGCAGGAAGTCGGACGGCTGCAGTGGAATATTATTGAGGTATTCCATGAACTGGGCAAATTCTGCAAGGAACTTTCAGGCGGATTGCCGACAGCCATATCCCCCTATATCGAAGGTATCCAGCTGTACGACCCGTTCCGTACTGGCGTGAATGCGGGTAAAAGCGTGACACTGCCTGATTTTGAAAGAGAATGGAATGAAATCATGGCAGGGATCACCGGCTGTGTGGATTCCATCTCTTTTCAGGATGGCGGCTGTGACTACAGCGAACTGGAAGATTTTCTGTCTGTCGCCTGCTATGCAGGAAAAAAACATGGAATCTTGATCAATACCAATGTTGAAGCATTTGACCGTGATATGCCGATACGTTTTTTGCCGATAAAGTGGGATAAAATGCTTTTGAAACTGCGTGCCGCTGAAAAAGCTGGTGTTGCGGGGGCAACGATGTTTGAATTTTCTCACTTCATGAGTCCCAATTCTTCATATTTTCAGGCACACGGTTTGAACCGCTGTTATCAGCACTATCTTGCCGGCGGTTTTGAAAAATAAAACAGGAAGATTTTTTATATGCGTGCATTACCTGAACCGTTTCAGAATCACCGTATTCTTGGAACTCACCGCTTTGAAATGACTCCGTTTCACTTTAACGGCGAACTTTATTTATTGGAAAATTTCTGCGATTATGATGTGGCAGATTACACTTTTGAGGAGTATCCGCCGCATACCAAAGAAGATGGTTTCCTTATCCGCCGCCTCAGTGATGACAAGGTGATTTCACGGGTTTGCGGAGTTTATTTTGCCAGTGCTTATGCCATGCCGAATCGGGTTTATGCTTTCGGTTCTGTGGTTGAAGAAGACAGTGAAAAGACTTTACACCGCATTGTCCGTTTTGAAACGGAAGATCTGATCAACTGGAGTGAACCGATCGAAGTTTATGAAGCTGCTCCAGGATGTAGAGTTTTCAACACATCTTTTGCCTGGGACGGAGAAAAATTTGTCGGGGTGTATGAAACTGATACTCCTGAAAATCTTTATAAATATATTTTCAAATTCTGGGAAAGTTCTGATTTGAAAAACTTGAAAACTGTTGATGGAGCTTATTACGGTCTGGATAAATATGTCGGTGCCAATACCATTTATTTTGTTGACGGATTTTATTATCTGCTTTATCTCAGTGAGTGCGGTAACGGTTGTTACAATACAGTGATTTCCCGTTCAAAAGATTTGAAAAATTGGCAGGATTCTGATATTCCTGTAATGATTCCCGATTTTACCAGAGAGATCAATCCCCGCTGTCCCGGACGGATGGAACTCAATGCCAGCGATCTGGAACTTATTGAAGATAAAGGCAAGACCATTATTTTCTGGCTCGGCGGCGATCAGCACGGCTGCTGCGATATGCAGCGTGCTGAATTCAACGGCTCAATGGCGGAACTGCTGAAATTCTACTTTTGAAAATAAGATACAGCAATTGGTCAAGAATTACCCTATATTGAAAGCAATGTTTTTCCCGGCACACATAGAATACCGGATATAAGGAAACTATCCAAATATTTACGGTTTGCAATCAGGATTTTTTCAAAATGAAGTCATCGATCCTGCCGGAAGAATTCCTCTCATCTTTCCGGTATTTGCCGGGAGTCTTGCCGAAAACCTGCGAAAAAAGTTTTATCATGTAATTGGAGTCACAGAATCCGCACTCAACTGCGATCTCTGCCAAAGTCAGATTACTGCTCCGCAAAAGATCAGAAGCATATTCCAATTGCTTCCTCCGGCAATATTCAACCGGCGTCATCCCGGTAAGTTCACGGAAATGACGGAAAAAAGAGCGTTTGCTCTGATTGGATATTTTTGCCAGATGATCGATGGATACCGGCTCACGGAAGTGCATATTCAAATAGCTCAACCCGGTCGATGTTTCATTGACCATCTCCCTTTTCTGCAGGCATTTCCCCATTCTGCCAAGCGAAGTGAGAATACCCATAAAGAGAATGAAAACCCGCAGATTTCTGCCGGGCAGATCATCATTCAACTCCCCGTCAAGCTCTTTTATCTGTTTTTCGATCAAATCTATTTCATCATCATTCAAAGACAATACCGGTGCTTCCGGAATTAATTCCCCGGCACATCTGGCAGAAACAAAAAAGTGGAAAAGTTCCATATCCGCCCCGTCCAGCAAAGGAAGCGGCAGACGGTCAGCCTTGTAGAGGATATTGACCAGCTCCAGAGATTTGCAATTCTGATAGCCATGCACCCGTCCGGGGTGGAGCAAAAGTACATCCCCCCGCTTAAGTTCATGCGATCTGCCCTCCGCCCAGTGAACTGCCCCTCCGGAATTGAGGATAAGAACGATTTCAGAAAAATGGTGGTCATGCAGATTCAATTCATTATGTTTGCCTGCCCTGATATAGCGGATGCCGATCGAAAAATTTTCCCAACGCGGCAAGTTGCTTTCCTGCATATATTCCATAAAAAATCCCCCATTTGTAATTTTGGCACTAATATACAACTCATTGGCACTGTTTTCAAGGTTTTTCTGTTTTTTTTATAGTATATTTATTATTGTGAACGATATCGCAACTTCAAATAAAGCAAACATAAAACTTTTTTGGATAATAAAATGAAAAACTCTTTCTTTTACGATTTGGGCAAAGCGGCATTCGGTACTCTGGATATGGTGCTGGAAGCCGATAAACCTGTAACTGTCGAAGCTCTTATCGGAGAGTGCCGTTCCGGAGATCTGGTCGACCGCAAACCCGGCGGTTTCCGTTATATCAATATCCAACAGATCCAACTGCAGCCGGGGATCGGCAAATACCGTTTCCCCCTCGCCAAGCGTCCACCGTGGTGCAAAGGCGGTTTGATTTCCCCCCTGCCCGATGATGAGATCGCCCCTTTCCGCTATGTGGAGATCAATGGAGAGTGCCGGGTAAAATCAATACAACGCAATGAAATTTTCCCGGCAGAGTTTCACGATGAAGATTCTTCTTTCATATCTTCCGATGAGAAACTTAATCAGGTGTGGGAATTTTGCAAATACTCCATTAAAGCTACTGCCGCATTCGGGCTTTTCATCGACGGCGAAAGAGAAAGACGCCCCTATGAGGGTGATGCCTACATCAATCAGCTCGGCTGGTTCTGCTGTTGTGCCGATAAAACCATCCCCCGGAATACCATTGATTATCTCCTGAAATATCCGACTTGGCCGACGGAATGGCAGCTTCTGATGCCGGTGGTCGCTTACGATTATCTGCTCTACACCGGAGACATAGCAAGTGTGGACTCGTGGATGGATATTCTGGAAGAAAGACTTCTGGAAAAATATGTCGGCAAAGATCATCTGCTTTACACCGATGAGACCGACCCCAAAGATATCGTTGACTGGCCGATCAAAGAAAGAGACGGGTATGAATTCGGCGAAACCAATCTCGTTCCCAATTGCTACCGTTACGGTGCATTGCTCGCCATGGAAAAACTTACCGGCAAAAGTTCTTACCGGGAAAAAGCCGACACTCTGCGGCAGGCCATACGCAAATCGATGCTGATCGGCAACCGCTTCGTGGATTCCCCCGGATCGGAACACTCGGCTCTTCACTCCAAAATTTTCCCGCTCTTTTTCGGAGTCGGCAGTAAAAATGAGTGTGCCGGGATCGAAAATGCCGGGATGTGCTGCTCGGTTTACGGTGCACAATTCCTGCTCGATGTGATGTTTGGCAACGGCATGGAATTTGAGGCGATGAAAATGCTCTGCAGCGACAAAGAGCGTTCATGGCTCAATATGATCTCTCAAGGCAGTACGATCACCATGGAAGCATGGAGCAATGAGGACAAACCCAATCAGGACTGGAACCACGCCTGGGGTGCCGCCCCATGTAATATCATCCCCCGGCAGGTCGCCGGGATCCGTCCGATAGAAGCGGGATTCAAAAAATTTGCTTTTGATCCCCATCCGGCTGGTGTGAAAGAATTTTCCGCAACTTTCCCCATTGTTCAGGGCAGATCGATCCATGTGGAGTATTCAAACGGTAAAGCCAGTATCACCGTCCCGGAAGATACTTCCGCTGTCTGCAAGGGTAAAGAATTGACACCGGGAACCCACTCGGTGGAATTGTAAAATAAACTTATAAACATTTTTTCAAAGGAGGAAAAATCATGAAAAAATTCAAGTTTTCGTTTTTTGAGCTGCTGCTGATTTTCGCCGTCACAGCAATTTTCGCCGGAGTATTGATCCCCGTCCTGCAAGCAGCACAGCAGGCACAGGAAAAGGCTTCCTGTGCCGATCAGAGCCGCAAGCTGGGTGCCGCTTTTGCCGCTTTCGCAGAAAATAATGACGGCTATTTACCCAGAACCCAGCTCGGTGCTGAAGAAAAAATCAACGGTCAGATCGTTTTGTGGACCTACAATATGATCAATAAAGGTTTCATCTCAAATGAAAACCTCATCTGCCCCGACGGCTTTGAATTGCTCGGCGACAGCTGGGCAAAGGGAAAAATCCGTTCTCTGCGCAGTGCTAAAAAGAACAGTGACGTTTTCTCTTACAGCTTTTACGGATACAACGCCATCGGTGCCGGCGGCGGATACTTCGGCAGCAAACCGGTCAAACTTGCCAATATCAGCAAGATCATCCTGACCGCCGATTCATGGGACGGGAACAATTACAAAATCGCCCGCTATATCGGTTCATCGGTCATCGCCGACAAACCGACTGCCGGACGCGGCATGGTCTATCCTCTGCATGACGGTAAAGCCACCGTTTTGTGGAGCGACGGCAGCGTCAGTGATGAAGTTGGCGGAGATTTCCCGCACGAGGCATGGGAACATGGTGTTTTCGCCGTTAAAAGCAACTGGAAAAGTGTGAAGTGAACAACTTCAAATCAGCAATAAAAAAAGGAGAAGAAAAAATGTTTGACAATGGAAAGAGTTTTTCATCCCGCAACGGGATGAAGCCCATGGGCTTCACTTTGATCGAATTGCTCGTGGTCATCGCTATCATCGCCATTCTGGCGGCAATTCTGCTCCCGGCACTTAATTCTGCAAGAGAAAGAGGCAGAAGTGCCAGCTGTATCAACAACCTCAAACAGCTCGGTACCGGTATGATCTCCTATGCCGATGCCGCTGACGGCATTCTGCCCGCCGGAAAACAGCGTCCGGCAGGAAGCAGCTATGTCGGCTGGGCCTTCGAAATGATGCAGAAAGGCTTCGTGGAAAGAGCTTCTCTGATCTGTACTTCCGCCGAGGGGATGTGTACCGGAGACGGAATCAAATATCTCAATACTTTCAAAACAGCTTCACTGAATACCTTTGACAGCGGATTCAATCATCCTTTTTACGGATACAATCACTGGTACACCACGCCCGGCATGGCTGCTCCCGACCGCAAACTGGTGAAACTCGGCAATTTCAAACGCAACATCTTTCTGGCGGTTGATTCTGAAGACCTGACCCTCGCCGGCAAAGGAGAATACGGCGGCGGATGTCTGGTCGGCAAATCTTCCCACCACCGCGATGCCTATATCAGTGCCAGGCACAATAAAATGGCCAATGTTTTGTGGTCGGACGGACACGTCACCACCGAAGAAGGCCCCAGTAATCCCAAAGCAGCAACAGTTGATAAAATATTCGGGATCAGCAAAAACTGGGACTCCGAAGAATAATTTATTCATCGTTTGATAACATCAGGTAAAATATATGAATAGAGTATTATTGTGTCTTTTTTCCATACTCCCGGTGCTGCTCTTTGCCGCCGGGAAGAAAGCTCCTTTGAGTTATCTGGTCATCCTGCAGCGACCGGAAATGGCATATCGTGATCACGCCGCTCTTGCCCCGTCCAGAGAATTGCGTGCCGAAATCGCCAAACGAGGAATCATCGGCGGCATGCTGCCGCTGGATAAACGCATCACTCTGGAAGAACTGAAAAAATACAATTTCGTCGTTGTCGGCATCGACCAGAGCGACTTCAAACTGAGTCTGACCAAAGAGGAAGCCACCGGCTTGGGTAAACTGCTCGCAGAATATGTCCGGCAGGGAGGAGGATTGTACCTCACCCGTAACGGCGGTTATCAATTCGGACAGGATATCGTCGCTCTGAATCATATCCTTGAACCTTTCGGTGCAACTGTGCCGGATGAACAGTTGATCGATGAAAAAAACAGTTTCAATGCTCCGTCAACCAGCTGTTACTGGACCGGAAATATCGTCCCCGGCCACCCGGTAACTGAAGGTGTCAAAGGTCTTTTCATTCCGGAAGTACACGGCACTTACAAAACTTACACCGATTTTGCCAGCCCCGTAAAGGTTGACAGCAATTGGACTGTCCTTGCCAAAATGGAAGTTACCGGCAAAAGTTACCACCGGCTCAAAAACGGAAAGATAGGCAATCCGCAGCAGCCGGGCAGTTTCGATTCAGAAGCTCCTTTCCTCGCTGTAAGAAATTTCGGTAAAGGCCGAGTTGTCCTTTTCCCCGTTTCCGCCCCCATGTACTGGCAGGAGACCCACCATCCGTTTTTCGGAGACGGCAAATTCATGGAGGGCAATTCAACCGGCAAACCTGCCGACGGGATCCGTCTGGTCGGCAATATCATGAGTTATCTTGCGGAACCTTCCAAAGATACTTTCGGAGGTTTCAACAAACCTTACAACTTCAAAGCCGCTCCCCCTCCGGTACTTGGTGCCGTCGGCAGAGATTGGAGCAAAGTGGAATTCCGGAAATCGGTCGATAAACTCTACATCGGCTTGATCGGCGCCCAGAGCAATCTCACCTGCGGCAAAGGTTCTCCGCAGGAATTTATCGACGCCGCCAAAGCCGCCGGATACAACTTCATCGCCTTTGCCGAAGACTTCGCCAAACTGGATGAAGCGAAATTCAATGAACTTAAAAGTGTCTGTGCCAAAGCCGCCGCCCCCGGTTTCCGGGCATACCCCGGTATCCGTTACACCGATGAAACCGGATGTCAATGGCTGGTTTTCTCCGACAGGATCACCTATCCGCCCAAAGCATGGCACAGTACCAGATTCCCCGGCAGGATCGTCAATAACAATCCGGTCTCCCGCGGCTGGAACTGGGCTCCGGTAATTATCCTGAAAAGCAATCTCAATCCGCAGGAACCGTGGTTCAAAGGCAATTATAAAATCATCGCCACTCACACCTACGAAAACGGTAAACTGGCGGATGATTCAACAGCTAATTATCTTCGCCTGAATAATGACCGTTTCCTGCTCTCCCCCGTGGCCGTCCATCTGATAACTTCCCCCGAAGAGGTCGCTTCCGCCCGTAAAAACGGAATGCAGTCCATGGTCCGCTGGCCGGATGACGATGTGGTCAAAGCTTATACCGGCAGATATTGTGACTACAAAGGCGGTTATCGCTGGTTCCGCCCGACCTTCGTTTCCTCCGGCCCGGAGATCCGCAACTTTACCATTGCCAACTTTGGAACCAGTGACCTGGCCATCAAAGGCAATGACCGCATCAGAATCTATTTCAATGTCCATGCCCCCGCCGGAATCAAAGAGATCATCGTTCATGACGGAGATAAAAAAGCTCCGTTCCGCAGATTCCTGCCCGGAGGAAAAACTGATTTCGAAGTCAGTTTCGACAGTTTCCACATGGACCGCCGGGCATTGATCCTCGAAATCACCGATATGAATGGCGGCAAATGCGTTTCACAGGAAGCATGGACAAGCATCGCCGAAAGTGAATTCGCCCGCTGCACCGATAATATCAACACCATGCCACGCGGCAAGTGGTGGGGAACTCCCGACGGCAAACACAATATGCGTGGTCTGGAAGATTATATGGTCGGCAGAGATTTCCGCTACTTCGGAATCCCCATTTTCCATACCATCGGCGGTGAAGGTTCCCATCCCCGGGTGGAATACCGCAAAGTCCTCTCCAGCCGTCACTGTCTGATCGTGGATTGCCATATTTCCAAACACTTCCCGGATAAGGAGAGCAACAACCACGATACCAATGATGCACCGCTGGAATTGAGAAAAAACCGCTTCTATTCCGGTGTGGTACGGCATATCCTTTTTACCAGCCGTCAGGATTCATCCATGGTGGTTTTCGTTGAGGGCGATCTGGATGTACTGCGTTCTTTCGTTGACCGTCCGAAAGTGGCGACTATCTTCCTCCGCAAAGATGCAAAAAATCTCACCTATACCCAGCTCAACGGTCAGCTCGCCGATCTGGATATGAGCAAAACCCCCAAACCTTTCAACATAAAAATGCCCCGTACCGGCTTTGCCGCTCTGCATCCTCACGGTTACAACGGTGCTCCGGGTATCTTTGCTCTATCCAACAATCTGACCGCCATCATCCGTACCCCGGCAGGTCCCCGGCACTTTTCGCTCAATGCTTTCATCGGTGACAAAGGAATCACCTCTTTCCGCAAAGGAGACAAGATCCAATACCGTTATATCGCCGTCATCGGAGCATTCAACCCCAATCCCGGTGCCAAATTCATGACTGATCTGCGTGACGGTCTGGGTATCGGCAGAAAACCCGCTTACACCGTGGAATCTGTCATCGGTCAAGCTGTGCCAATTGACGGTATTTTGCGGATCACTCCCGACAACGGCAGTTTCCGGGGAAAAACTTCCGGTGCTGAATTGCCCATTGATCTGCCGGTGATCATTTCCGGTTTGAATCCGAATTGGGATACCGGTATCGTTTATTACGGCAAAAACCGGATCAAAACCCAGATGTACGCTTCCAATGAATACCTCCAGCGGAGCGTATTCATCCGGGATGTCGAGCATGACGATCTGCTCCAGCATATTCCGGTGCTTGACAACGGAGACGGATATTTGCAGATCGAGACTTCAAGCCCCAGAGATCTTTTTATCGGCAATCTGCTGATCTGCGAAGATAAAAACCTCTGTCTGTCCGTCGTAAATACCCTCCCCGATGAAAGGGCTTTTGAAGCTCACAACCCGACGGACAAGGTCATCCGTACCGTAGTGCGTCCGGCTAAAGGATTCACTCTGCTGGGTGAATTCGCCCGGGAAATCGAAGTTGCCCCCGGCACTTCAGTCACAGTAAAACTGCCATAATACGGGGAACCGCAATGAAACGAATTATCTTTTCAGTTTTGTGCTTTGCCGCAAGTTTTGAACTTTGCGGCAAGGCCGTTTTTTCACCGCTTTTCGGAGATCATGCCGTCCTTGCCAAACGGGAGATCGTCCCGGTATGGGGCAGTGCAGAACCCGGAGAAAAAGTAAAAGTCTCCATCGCCGGAATATCCGCAGAAACCACCGCCGGAAAAAATGGCAGATGGATGGTCAGACTGAATTTGTCAAAGTGCGGCAATGGTCCATTTGAATTGCATGCCAATGATACCGTTTCAAAAGATATCCTCATCGGCTCGGTCTATCTTGCTTCCGGACAGAGCAATATGACTTTGCAGGTGCAGAGCAGTGCTGACAGTGCCAATGTCATCCGCAATGCCAAAGATGACAAACTGCGTTACTTCGACGTGGTAAGAAGCTGGAAAAACACCCCGCAAAGTGAACTGAAAGGCAAATGGGAGATCGTTTCTCCGGATAACGTCTGGCGTTTTTCCGCCCTTGCATATCACTTCGCCGCAGCGATCCGGCAGAAAACCGCTTCTCCCGTGGGGATCGTCCACAGTTCACTCGGCGGCACCCCCATAGAAGCGTGGATGAGCGTGGAAAGTCTGGCTGATTTCCCCGATATGCTGGCTTTGAAACAGCGGGTCGAAAGCCGTAATGCCGCTTATCCGCAGAAAGAAAAAGCTTATTTGCAGGATCTGCTCCAATGGGAAAAACAACTCAACCGCAGCGATAAACGCTTTCCTCCCGTGCCGCAGAATAATTGGCAGAAAACCAAAATGCAGAGCCTCCTTCTTAAAAACGGCGGAGTTGTGTGGATCAAATTCAAACTGCCGGTCACGGCTTTGCAGGTGAATAAAACCGGTATCAATACCGTTATCGGCAGACCTGACTGCATCATGGATATCTATCTCAACGGCAAAAGAGTCTCCGGCAATAATCCGCTGAATGTCGCCAGAAAAGATGTCTTTTTCGTCCTGCCCCGCAAAGGATCTTTTGAGGGTGATAACGAGATCGCCATCCGGCTTTTCAACTCCGGCAGCTCCGTTTCCATCCCCATGCCGTTTACCATGGGCAGCAAAAAATTTGAAGCCGGAAAAGGTGAGTGGGAGATCCATGTGGAAAAAGAGTTCCCCCCGTTGTCCCCGGAGGAGATCGCCAAACGTCCGGTCTTTACTGAAAAATTCATGCAGATGGACAGATTTCCCACCCAACTCTACAACGGGATGATCCACCCTCTGCACCCTCTGGCTCTGACCGCTATAATCTGGTATCACGGCGAAAGCGGTGTGAACAATCCGGGATTTTACGGCAAAGCATTCCGCAATCTTATCGGTGATTGGCGTAAACGCTTTGAAAATCCGGAATTGCCATTCTTATTCTGTCAGCTTGCCTCCCATCACCCCAAAACTGCCGATCCCAACAATGCCGGCTGGGCCCGGTTGCGGTCAGTGCAAACGGCTGCTTTGCAGTTGAAAAATACCGGCATGGCGGTTTTGACCGATGCCGGAGAAAGTGAAGATATCCATCCGCAGGATAAAAGCACCCCTGCCGGACGTCTGGCGGCAGCAGCAATGGTTCTGGTGTACGGGAAAAACGATCCTTACCAAGGCCCGGAAGCCCGTTCTGCAAGTGCCGCTGACGGCAGCGTTACCGTATTTTTTGAGTGCCACGGTGCCGATCTGGTTGCAAAAGATCTTCCCAAAGAGTATATTATCAGAAGAAGTCAGAACCGCACCGGGAAACTGCTCCGCAATTCACCTGCGGCACAGGTGGAAAATTTTTCCCTCTGCAATGCCAAAGGGCAATGGTTCTGGGCAGATCAGGCAACGGTAAACGGCAATACCGTGATCGTAAAATCCAAAGCCGTTCCCGATCCGGTAAAAGTGCGTTACAACTGGTGCAGCAATCCATCCGGGAATTTGTACAGCAGTACCGGATTTCCGGCAGTACCATTTGAATTGGATGTAAAGTAAGAGCTGAATTTTATGGAACATTATGACCTTATTATTGCCGGAGCCGGCCCGGCGGGGATTTGTGCCGCCATCCAATCCGGCAGACTCGGAGCAAAAACCCTACTCGTTGAAAAAAACGGTATCCCCGGCGGTGCAATCACCGCCGCCGGTATCGCTGAACCTGGATTATTCGATGCCTTCGGAGAACAGCTCATCGGAGGTATCGGCTGGGAATTGGTCGCTTCCACATTGGAAACCGAAGGAAGAGAACTGCCGGACTTCTCCCGCCCGATGGTTGAGGCTTTGTGGAAGTATCAGGTAAAAATAAATCCTTTCCTCTTTGCATGTATCGCCGAAAAAGCTCTGCTGGAGGCCAATGTCAGGATCGCTTACCACACCATGATCGCCGGAGCAGAACAGAACAACAACTCCTGGAATGTATCTCTTTGCGGCAAAGACGGTCTTTATACGGTTTCAGGAGATATGCTGATCGACTGCACCGGCGATGCCAATCTGACCGCCATCGCCGGTTTTGAAGTCGTGAAAGATGAGGTCTGTCAACCCGGCAGTGCCAATGTGGTATTAAGCGGCATAGATCACAGTAAATTGGATAAGGAAGCTTTGGCAAAAGCTTTTATCGAAGCTGAAAAAAATGGAGAGATCCATTACAAAGATCTCGGCTGGTTCCGCACTTCTGCCGAACAGGGAAACTTCCTCTTTCTTGACCGCGGCGGCGTAAACGGCAATCATATCGGCTTTATCAATGCCTGCGACAGTGAAAACAAAAGTGCAATAGAGTGTGCCGCCCATGCTTCGATCCTCCGGGCATACCGCTTTTTGAAAAAAATCAAAGGCATGGAAAATCTTACCATTTCCGCTTTCGCTCCAGAGTGCGGTGTACGCGAATCAAGACGGATCGCCGGAGAATACACCATGACCAAAGATGATTATTTAAGCGGCAGAAGTTTTGATGATGCTCTCTGTTACAGTTTCTACTATGTGGATATCCACGATATGGAAAAGGGCTTGATCCTCGAACAGATCTCCCCCGGTATCCGGCCGCAGGTCTCCCGGCAGATAATGATCCCCAAAGGTGCAGTCAATTTTATGGCGGCAGGCAGGATCGTCTCCAGCGACCGCCCGGCAAACAGCTGTTTGCGTATCCAGGCAAGCTGTATGGCAACCGGTCAGGCGGCAGCTGCAAATGCGGTATGTGCATTGCAGGAAAAAACAGCGGTGGGAACCGTCCCGGTGACAATGGTAAAAAATATTCTGAAACAACACGGTGCGATCGTACCGGAAAACTGAAAAATTCATATTGAAAGATGTACCGATGATCAGCGAATGGAAAAAATTCGGCTTGGATAAATGGGAATACGGAGCAAATTTCTACCCCTCCAATGCAATAAATCAGCTTGAGATGTGGCAGGAGGAAACCTTTTCTCCGGAATTGATCGACCGGGAATTGAGCTTCGCCGCCGGTATCGGGATGAATATTATGCGGGTATATCTGCACGATTTGCTCTTTGATGCCGATGCAGACGGCTTCCTGAAACGGATGGAAAAGTTTCTGGAAATCTCTTCTGCCCACGGAATGAAGATCATATTCGTATTTTTCGACGACTGCTGGAAAAGCGAATTCAAATTGGGTAAACAACCCGATCCGCAGCCTTTCACCCACAATTCCGGCTGGATCCAATCCCCCGGGGCCAAAGCAACTGCCGATTTGCAGCAGTACCCGAGGCTGGAACGCTACATCCGCACCGTAGTCAGACATTTTGCCGATGACCGCCGGATCCTGATGTGGGATCTCTACAATGAACCCGGAAACGGTGAATCCGGCGACAACATCCTCAAAGATGACTACCCCAAAGCGGCATCTCTGCAGCTGCTCAAAGCCGCTTTTTCCTGGGCAAGAGCGGAACACCCGATTCAGCCGTTGAGTTCCGGCATCTGGTGCTGGGGCGATATCATGGATGAATTGATCAAAGTACAGCTCGCGGAATCGGATGTGGTAAGTTTCCACTGCTACGGCAAACCGGAAGTTTTAAGTGAAAGGATCCAAACCATGCGTTTCCTTGCCGGCGGCCGTCCGGTAATTTGTACGGAATTCATGGCACGCACAGCAGGATCGACCTTTGCCGGAAGTTTTCCGCTCTTTGAATACTTCGGCTGTCCGGCAATCTGCTGGGGATTGGTCAAGGGCAAAAGCAATACCACTTATCCGTGGAAATGGAGCAAAGAAAAAGGAGTTCCTCCCATACCTTTCCACGATGTTTTCAATCCGGACGGCTCCTTGCTCTGCCCGGATGAACAAGCCGTATTCGATCAGTATGGACAGACAATCAAAACCACCAGCTGAGCTGGTGGTATGCACTGTGCCTAGAAGGCATTTTTACTGGCAGCCCGATCCGGGCTCTGAATGGAATTTTCATTCGCATTAAGCTCACTGGCTACTGCTAAAGCAGT
>SUWD01000044.1 GCA_015061685.1 Lentisphaerota bacterium
TTGTTCAATATTTTCAGCTGATAGATATCACCTTTGAAATCCCAGTTATTCCAGCCGCCGCCGAGGGTGATGACCTCCTTGCTCTGCTTGTTGGGAGCATCAAAATTATCCAGTTTGACGACCCGTACATGTTTACCGTCAAGATGGAAGTTTAATTTCCGATCTTCGGTCAGGGTCAGAACAAATTTGTGCGGAGTATCAAAGTTCATATTTTTGCGATATACAGCAAGCCACTTTTTGCCGCTTTTCCAGAGAAAAGAAAGCTGGCTGCCGCTGCGGTAAAGACACCACTCATTGCGTTTAAGAATGATCATCTGCAAGTTTTTGCCGTCACCTTTATCTTTGGAATCGATTTCAATGGCAACAGTCAAACCGTTATCCAGACTGAGAAAATCACTGCCGGGGACCTGGATTTTGCTTTTCCCGTCAAAATTCAAGGCCGTACGCCCGTTGGTCCCGCCGATTTTCAGAGAATCATCAAGTTTCAGCATGGGAACTTTGCCTTTGGCTGTTGGTGGATTGGCAGTAAAGTCAAAATCCAATGCCATAAGCGGCAGAAAAGTTCCGGCAAACAGTAAAGCAGCAAATTTTTTCATTTCAAGCATCTCTTTACATTTACATTAATTAAAGCAATTTAAAACCACGGGCGAGGAAGTGGTCAGTTGATGCCACACCGGAAACGTTTTCATTGAAAGTTTCAGGCGGACAATCCCTCATTTCCTGAACAGTATGTCTTTCAAAGTGTCCGTCGAGCATCACCATTTGGATCAGATAATCCTGTGAGTGACGGTTACCGAAACGGCCGGTTGACACATAGTCGCTGGAGTGATTGGCGCGGTAGTTGAAGTCGGAAGCATACATTGCCAGTGTGGGAGACTTGATTTCAGAAAATTTACGGAAACGGCAATGAGGTTTGCTTGTAACTGCCTTGCTGCCGCAAAGAAAAGCGTTTGCCCCGTAATGGGTGGAGTATTTGAATCCGCCGGTGGAATTGGTTATATTTTCACCGAAAGGAGCCTCTTCGGAAGGACAGACAAAGGTACTGCCGGAGTAATTGCCGTCACGGTAATCAATGTAGGTGACACCGTACTGACCATTGCCCAGAAGACGCATCCAGACTGTTCCGGAGGTAGTTCCATCATCGTATGATGAAGGCAGTATCCATTCATCGCTGTTCTGACTGTAAATCACATGAGCGGTACCGATCTGTTTGAGATTGTTGGCACACGCCGTCTGACGCCCCCTCTCACGGGCAGAATTGAGAGCCGGGAGCAATATCGCCGCCAGAATGGCGATTATCGCGATAACTACGAGCAATTCGATAAGAGTAAAACCGGAGACTTTTTTCTGTTTCATGATTTTTTCCTTTCTCTTTAGGGGTGTTTGGAAACAGTTTTTTTATCTGATCTGCCAATTCAATAATTTGCCCTGCCAGTTTCCTTTGATGCTGAATGTTACCGGGGCACCGGGAAGCAGGGTCATATTTTCCGCTGAAACGCTTTTGCTCTTTTCATCCAGAGCAATTTCAGCGATCTCTTTACCATCAACTGCGACAACGATACTGCCTTTACCGGAAACCGGCAGGAGGTTTATCTGCAATACTGATTTGCCCGGTACAGTTTTTACCGGATGAAAGATCAGTTTTGCATCCTTTTTCAGCCATCCGGCAAAAGAACCATCCGCTGAAACATTGGCATTCTTAACGATAAGTGCCCTGCCGAAACCGACCGGAGAAGCCGGATCGATTTCAGGTATATCACCGGCTGAACTCAATTTTGAAACATCCTGCGGTGCAAGTCCGGCGGTAAATCCTCCGATACGGAGCATATATTTTTCCACTCTTTCCGCTTCACGTTCCACATCCGGAGTGATTTTGTCCGCAAGCAGGATGACCGCTGAAGTGCGGGGTTCAAGGGTAAGAACAGCACCGTCAACTTTGCCCTTTTCCGTACAGATTGCCGCAACTTTTTTGCCGTAACACTTTACATCAGGCTCAAAAGTCACCTTTTCATTGACGCTGTTGACCAATATCATCACTGCCGTACCGTCTGCTCTGCCGTAAACTCCGGAAATAACTTTGTTTGTCGTGGTCAAACCCTCATCATTGAGATATTTGCCCCAGTCGCAACTGATCGTGCCGGCTGAACGGATGAATTTGACAGGCCGGAGCATTTCACCCTCATTGAAGTACTTCAAAAGCATGTTACGCATGTGGAACATTTTTTTCGTGAAAAGTCTGCGGTTGTCCCAGGTCATGTCGATCAGCGGGAACCAGCCGATCTGTTCCGCATTGACCATCTGCAGCGCCGTTTTGATGTAGAAAGACTCTTCCAGCCGGGGGAAGGTCGCCGCATAGCCGAAACGCTTGCCGGTGAATTGCGCCCGGCCGCTGTAAACCGCCATGAATACCGGATCGATACCGTACCAGCGCCACACCATGAAAGCATCGAGCATATCCAGGAATGCTTCGGCACCATCTTCGCAGTCGTGTCCGGTGTCGGGATTCTGACGGCGGATCTCGTGCATGAATTTACGGTGTCCGGTCATCCACACATCAGGATCGTTGATCAGGTGTCCGTGATCCGGATCAAAGCAGATATAGGGATTGGCGGCGGCGATCTCATCGTGATAGAGCGCCATGAAGCCGATGTTGAAAAGGTCTTTGGAGCGTTTGACCATGAATTTCTGCCAGCCTTCAGCACCGGGGCACATGATGGCGAAAGGATATTGCTCTTTCGGCGCACCATTCCGGTAAAACACCGGGCCGTAATATTCGTAATTCATGGAGCCGTCGGGATTTTTCACCGCATATTTTTTGCCGTGGCTGGAGAACATATAATCATATTCACACAGACCGCCGTCTTTCACCGCCCACAGCCGGGCATTGGTGTAGGGCTTGATATAGATGCCTTTGGCCCGCAGATCCCGGACAAATTTTTCCGTCCACGGGAATATTTTGTCAAAGTGCGGATAGTGGTGCAGACTCATGTCATCCCAGTCTTCCAGATGGATGCCGAATTCCAACTCAAAATATTGCCGCAGATAGAGCAGCTGTTCACGGGCATTGTCCACGCCGGTACGGTCGGTGATGGGACGGACAAGCAGCCAGCCAGGGCAATCTCTGAACCACTTGGGAGAATCTTTACGCGGCAGATCTTTCACCCACCAATTGGCTTTTTCGGAAACAAATTTACGGTAGATCCGTGCCGCTTCATACCATTCACCGTCATAAAGTTCGATAGCGGAAACACCGCTCATATCGTAACTGTTGCCGCCCTTGCTTCCAGCTTGCCACGGGGCAAAACCGGTCCAGAAAGACCTCAAATCGCCTTTCTGACCTTGAGCGTAATACTGTTTGATACCGCCTCTGGGATCTTCAAAGGCGAAGTAGATACCGCTTTTGCTGTCGTAATAGGCTCCGAACTGCATGGTAAGATAACTTCTGGGGTAGAACATATTCTGCCGTACCCGGGGCGATTTTTTCACCGTCGGATTATCTACGATCACGCCCTCTTTGCAGGGATAGACCATTTTGTCAGTGCCGGAAGTCAGCCGGGCAAAAGAGAGATCGGGGAATACAACTGCACTCAACAATCTTTCCTGATCGAGCATATTGACTTTGATATGGCTCTCCAACCGGGCGGAATCCACCAGATTCTGGGTGATGATGACTTCAGCGATTTTACTGCGGAAAGTGAGTATTGCCTTTTTCCCGTCGGTAACAAGCTCTTTCTGCCACACAGGATCATTGGCAGTGATATCGGCACTTTTGCCGTTTTTCAGGGTTTTCAGCCGGAAACTCATCGTATTTCTGCCGAAAATCTCCCTGTTGCTTTTGCGGTCGAGCATACCGGCAAGCGGGAAAGTTTTTCCCGGTTTGGCGATATAGATCAGTGCCATACGTCCGGAAACGATAAGTTTCACGCCGTTTTGCAGTTTATTCCACTTTTCAGCGGCCTCCTCCAGTGTGGCGGCATCAAGTGTCTTTAATTTTTCAACGGCATCACACAGGCTTTTCTGCTCTGCTCCGCCGCTGGCGGCTTTGGTCAAAGCATTGATAAGCCATTGGCGGCAGGGAAACTTCTCCGGGATATTCCCGAATGCGGCTTTCAGGGGGGCAGTTATCTCAAACACATTGTCCCGGTTGAGTTTGAGAAGTTTGCTTTTCGAAGCCTCTTTGAAAAGTTCTTCTTCACCGAGAGCCCTTTCCTCCATGCGGAAAGAGGCGATTTTGCCCCGCATATTCCAGACATCTCCGGCCTTGCCTCTGCCGAGGATGACCGGGAGAGTATTTTCATTGAGTTTGAAGTCAAAATTTTCAGTTTTGGCTTCCAGCACGCCATTGACGAAAAGCGAAACGGCGTAACCGTATTTGCCCTCCTCCTCCTGTACGACCGGTTCAATGGCAACAGCATAGTGCGTCCACACTCCTGGCTGTGCCATTTTGCCGCCGTCAGTTCTGCCGGTAAAGTCAGTACCGTTAAAGACATAAGCATTCATCATGCCGTCGTTGAAACGGGTAAGCATCCAGCTGTCCGGTTTGTAAAAGAGATCCTGTCCGGCTTTTTCCAGTTTGTCAAAAGCGGCGATACAGCTGATGGTCAAACCTTTTTTGCCGACGGTGAAGTTTTCACTGCCGACGACTTCAGCATAGCTCTGACCGCCATTGAAAACGAGAACTCCATTCTCCAGAACAGCTCCGTTTTTCAAGCGGAATGAGGCCGGATCATTGAAGTTGACCTCCAATACTTTTCCGGCACAGCAGAATACCGCCAGAAATCCAAAAAACAAAGCAAAAATTCTTTTCATCATCAGAAACTCTCTATCGTTGCTTTATCGAGGACGCCTTCAGCGATCTTCAGGCGGTAAATATCCCCCTGCAAACCCCACTGTCCCCAGGAACAGCCGATGGAGACATCCGATTTGCCGACCGCAGGTTTTGCATTCCAACTCTGCATGGAACCATTGTGGTAAAGTTTGCCGTCACGCCAGATATTGATTTTCAAATCAGGAGAAATCGTGATAACATAGCGGTGCGGCTTGGAAAAATCAGCATTGCAGTAGTAACCCGGAAGCCACTTTTTGCCATCGGAAAAATTGATATACAAACGGTCTTTGTCATCTTTGCCGATAAGCCATTCACGATTTTTCATCACCAGCATCTGAAGATTCTTTTTGTCGGATTTTTTCTCCAGAGCGACATCAAAAGCGACAGTAATTCCTTTGTCAAGGGTGAAATGCCCGCTGCCGGGGATCACCAGCGGCTTGTCATTGCCGCTGAAATGCAATGCACTGCGTTCCGCACTGCCGCCGATTTTGTACCGGGAATCAAGCTGCACCATCGGCACTTTGCCTTTGGCAGCCGGAAATTCGGCAGTAAAGTCAAAATCAACTGCCATGAGTTGTACCGCGGTCAATGCGGCAAGGAGGGTAAAAAATTTTTCCATTTTCCGTTTTTCCTTTCTATTGTTTTCAACGGTATATTTTCAACATCCCGTTCTTATATTCGTTGTCTTTTTCCGTTATTTTGCCGTCAGAGTGGATAATAAAGTGATCAAAGCAGGATTCTGCTTCATCAAAACTCTTTACTTCGATCTCCTCTCCGGAAACTTTGACCACAGTCGCCGAAGCGGCAAGCGGACTGTTTTTCCCCGGTCCTTCAACGGTTAGAATGGGGAAGTTATACTCTGAGCCTGTACTCATATCCGATGGATCACACGGAGCATTGCCGTAAGCTGCGGTAGTACGGGGGATCGTACGCCGGTAACGGTGAATGTGTCCGGAGAGCCAGAGGTGAACCGGATATTTTTCATCTTTCGCCGCCTCAAGCAGCGGTTCTGAAATGAATTTAGCCACATCATTCATCGGTGAAACCCGGTGGCTGTGAGGAGCTTCATGTGAAAGTACGATACGGAATTTCGCATTTTTGTATTCCGCAGAATCCACAATTTTTTCCAGCCACTGCCGCTGGGCACTCATATACTCTTTTGTCGCTTCGGCAGTCATTGAGTTTTTGCCGATATCAGTTCCATCCCCGCCGGTATCAAGCACGATGAAGAAGGTTTTTCCCCAGGTAAAAGAGTGATATCCCTTTTCTCTGCCGGCACTCAACACGCCGAACCAGCGGCTGCGTTCTGTTCCACGCATTTCGTGATTGCCGCGGACGGAAACAAAGGGCTTGCCATGGTATATTTTTTTGCCCTGCCAGTTGAGATATCCGCCGAAGAACATCACATCGAAGTCATCGTAAATATTTGCCATATCCCCCAGAGAGACCTGAAAATCGCAACTTTCAGTCAGTTTCTGCCACTTTTTCAGCAATCTGCCCCGTTTGGCACTGCCAAATTGCGTATCACCCGTAACAAAGAAGCTGAAATCCCGGTCATCATCAGGAGCAGCAGTGAATGTGTGTGTTTCCAGAGCTTTGAATTTTTTGTTTTCCGACGCCAGCAATATGCGGTACTCATATTCCGCACCGGGTTTCAAATTATCAAGAGTTATCCGGTGCAGATCGGAATCACTGCGTAAAACGCCGCCGAGCGTATCCCATTTGCACTGCCAATCCTTTTCACCGGCGATGCGGTATTCGACCCCGGCACCATAGACGTAACCGTCGGTAAGCATCCCGACCGTAACGGTGCCGCGATCAGGAGCAATGAGCCACGGACCATGCCGCAACTGCTGCTGTGAGGGGAGGAGAGCCTCACACTCATTACGCCTTGAGATCCTTGAAACCGGCATTTCCGCAGAAACTTTTTCCACGGCAAAGGTGAATTTACCGATAGAGCCGCTTTGAGCGAATACCGCAACCACATTCAAACCTTTTTTCAAATCCAGAGCGACATAGTGATCCTTTGCCGCCGGAGGATAATCGATATTTCCGCCTGCCCGCAATGTACCGCTGCTTATTTTGCCGTTGCAATAGACCTCTAACCACCAGTCGGCTCCCAGACCGAGTTTCACGGTCATATCGGCAGGTACTTCCACAACTTTGACCAGCAGAGCTTTATTCACCTTTTTGGGAGTAACATTGAGCAATTCATTCAAATCGCCGCCGCCGGAAGGAATATTCAAATTTTTGCCGGACAATTTTTCTTTACCGATCACCGGGACGGGTTCTGAAACGGTGAGTTTCAAAGCGACTTCCGGGGTAAGGGCATCATGGGAATACGCCTGCCAATTCTGCCAGTCGATCTCTCCTGCACAAGTTGCAGCCATACCGAAAGCGGCACAGCAAAGTTGAATTTTTTTCATTGCTCTCATTATTTTTCACTCCAATTGGGATTTATATGACGGATACTTTTCCTTATGACCAGTCTGGCAGGTATTTTCACGATCACTTTGCGTTCATCGCCGGACTTGACCTGCTCGTAGATCAATCTTGCCGCCTCCCGGAAGATCCTGCCCATATTGCGGTCGATCGCAGTGAGGTATGGTTCTCCGAAAAAGGTGCATTTTTCGTAACTGTCCAGATTGTCGATACTCAAAATATCCGGCAATTCCCCCTTTCCTGCCAATGCCCGGCAGATACCCCGGGAAAAGTACCCGGACAATGATATTATCAGCGTATCATCCGGCACAGCATTTTCCGGCTTTTGGAAGTGACAGAATGCCTGAAATTCAGCATTGTTCCACGACCCGTTATCCAGAGCGACCATTTCGACACAGTTATCCAGCCGGCAGTTATGCAGAAAGTGCCGGATCTCTTTGGCAAGTTTGGCACTGTTCCAGTGTATAGTGTGGACGATCATTATTCTGCGGTAACTTTTCAAATCGCAGTAACCGGCAAACTCTTTCAGGGCAGGGTCGAAAAACTGTACCACTTCGCTGGAGCTGAAAACCGAATATTTCGGCAATGTCTGACCGATACGGACAATAGGGATTTTCAACTTGTTCAGCACCTCACTGGTGTTGTCATCCATAAACGAATCATGCACGATCAGACCGTTTATGTCTTTCAATCTCTCCATGGCTGCCTCCGGATTACGCAATTCATGATAGCCGATGATTTGCGGCAGAGCGTCAAGTTTGTCAAGTTCGCTGAAAAGTTTCCTTACGGCATCCTGCATCAGATAATCCAGCGTACCGGAGGGCAGTATCGGTTCTCCGGCATATCCCAGATGCGGTTTTGCCGGGGGAGAATTCATTATCCGGCAGCAGCCGTTTTCATCCCGGTAGAGGATCTGCTCCTCCACCAGATCATTGAGGGTGCGGTTGACGGTCAGAGGGGTGGTATGGTAACGCATTGCCAAACGGCGGATGGAACCGATGCGGTCTCCCTGACGGAGTTCTTTCAAATAAATGTCCTGTTTGATTTTTTCCGCAAGTTCGGTGCGTCTTAAAATTTTCTGCGGCATTGTTTTCTCCGGAGTCTTTACGACAGACTTTCTTGATCGAATTTCCTTATAAATATATCAAACAGAACCATTCATGTCAAGGGTCGGCACCCGTTGCAGCATATCAAGCAGGCAAATTACCGTATTACTTGAATATCACACCATACCGATAATTTTTCACCGGTTGTGTATCACTTTGTATTGACATCTTTCTTTGCGGAGCTATATTATTCCCCGGATTGTCTGAAGTATAAAAAAGGAGTTTGACCTGTCATGTTTGATTTCAATATCAATCTTTTTGAAAATCCTGAAATAACCGGAATAAACCGACTGCCGATGAATGGCATCCCCCCGGCTGAAAATGAGCGTTTCTCTCTCGACGGGCAATGGGATTTCAAACTCCTTGCCTCTCCCCGGACCGAATTTGATCCGGAAAAGGATTTCACTGACAAGATCCAAGTCCCCTCCAACTGGACTCTCGGAAATTCCGGTGATCTGCCGATCTACACCAATGTAAATATGCCCTTTGACAATGATCCGCCCTTTGTTCCGGAGGAGAATCCCACCGGCATCTACCGCAAAATTTTTGAATTGCCGGAGAATTTCAAAAACAAACGGATCGTCCTTCACATCGGAGGAGCAGAGAGCTATCTGGAAGTTTTCGTCAACGGCACATTCGCCGGTATGGGCAAAGATACCCGTCTGCCCTCGGAATTTGATATCACACCTTACCTCAAAGAGGGGAAAAATACTCTGCTCTGCCGGGTCGTCCGCTTTTCTGATTCAAGTTATATCGAGGATCAGGATCAGTGGTGGATGGCGGGTATTTACCGCTCCTGTTATTTATACGCCACTGAAGCGGTCTATTTTGAAGATGCCGCCATTTCCGGGGACTGGGATTATGAGAAAAATCTTGCCGTACTGGATTATCAGTGCAAGATCGCCTTTGACCTCAAAACCTTTCTGCCGCATGGCCCGGAGTATGATTTCACCGTAAAAATGAAGCTTTTTGACCGGGACGGCAGAAAGATCACGGAAAGTTCCGGGATCATCGACCACCGCTTCCGGATAAGTCAGTATGAATATAAAAATTCTCTTACTTTGGAGGGAATAAAACCGTGGAGCAGTGAAACACCGGTTCTCTACGAATGTATTCTGGAACTTTCGGACCACGAGAACAATCTCATGGCGAAACGCTCTTTACGCTGCGGATTCCGCAATATCCGCATCGAAAACAGTGCCCTGCTGATAAACGGCAAACGGGTGATGATCAAGGGAGTAAACCGCCACGAACACGACTGCCGGAACGGCAAAACCCTCTCCCTTGAATCCATGATCGAAGATATCCGGCTGATGAAACAATTCAACTTCAACGCCGTCCGTACCAGCCACTACCCCAATGATGAAAGATGGTACGACCTCTGCGATGAGTACGGCATTTACCTTATGGATGAGGCAAATTTTGAGAGCCACGCCAACTACCCCTCGCTCTGCCGTGACCGCCGCTGGTGCAATGCGATCGTTTCCAGAATGGAGAGGATGGTCCTCCGTGACCGTTCCCACGTTTCGATCATCGCCTGGTCACCCGGCAATGAATCCGGCGACGGCGAGAACCACTCAGCGGCATTCAAACGCCTCCGGGAACTTGATGAGAGCCGCATTATTTTCCACAACGGGGAATTGCATCCGCTCTGGTCGCAATATTCAGGACATGATTATGACGGCGGAGATGACAGACGCAATCACATTTTCTGCCCGATGTATATGAGTCCGGACGATATGAAAAAATATGCCGATGCCCCGGAATCAAAACGGCCTGCCATCATGATCGAATACGCTCATGCCATGGGTAACAGTTCCGGCGGTCTGTGCGATTATTGGGATCTCTTTTATTCCTCGCCCAAAATACAGGGCGGTTTCATCTGGGACTGGGTGGATCAGGGTATCCTCCGATATGATGCTGACGGCAAGCCGTTTTTTGCCTACGGCGGAGACTTCGGGGAGAAGATCCACGACTATGACTTCTGCTGCAACGGCATGATCGCTTCCGACCGCACTCCGCACCCGGCGATGTATGAATTCCGTCATCTGGTGCAGGATATCAAGATCGGGCATCTTGGCGGAAATCGTTTTATCATGACCAACCGCCGCAACTTCACGGTGCCGGATGATCTTTGCGGCAGCTGGGTCGTGGAGGTTGACGGCAGAGAAATTGCCGGCGGTACTTTGCCGGACTTTTCCACGCTTGCTCCGGAAAAGAGTATGGAATTCACTCTGGAACTGCCGGTTTGTAAAAGAAGTGAAGATCAGGAGGTCTTTATCAACTTCCTTTTCACACAGAAAAGTGACCGTCCTCTGATTCCGGCAGGCACGCTGCTTGCTCACGATCAATTTGAGATCACCTCTCTTTTCCCGGTGATGCCCCCGCAGGATGCTTCTTTTGTTCCGGCAAAAATTTCGACGGCAGTTTCCGGGAATATTCTGGAATTGTCCAATGGAGAACTCTCATTGAAGTATGATAAAGCAAGCGGAGATATCTCCTTTTATAACGGGGAAAAACTCATTTCGGCAAGCTTCATGGATTCCAACTTTGTCCGGGGTTTTATCGACAATGACGGCATCAAGGGCAGAGAAGATATTTTCTGGCACATCCTTTTCAACTGGATCGAAGCCGGTCTGCATGAACTTAAACGCAATACTGTATCAGCTGAAGTGGACGGCAATCAGCTCAAAATCTGCCGCACTTATTCCGGCAAGACAGAATCCATCACTGCCGGAATGACTTTCACCGCCGAAGAAAACGGCTCATTCACCATGGTCATGTCGGTCTCCATCCCGGAGAACTTCCCCACGCTGCCAAGGGTGGGAGTTATTTCCCTGCTCAAGGGCTTCAGTAAATTTGAATGGTTCGGCAGAGGGCCCTTTGAGAACTATTGCGACCGCAACCGTGCCGCCATGGTCGGCAGATATACTTCTGATGCCGATACGGAGGCGGATTTCAACTACTGCCAGCCGCAGGAACACGGCAACCGGACAGAGGTAAGGGAACTGCTTCTTTCGGAAAACGGAGATATTCTGATCTTCCGCTCACCTGCCAATTTTGAATTCGGAGTGACCCGGTTCACCCCTGCCGAACTTTACAAGGCACGCCACCCCAACGAATTGGTCAAACGTCAGGAAACGGTGCTTTCCATCGACCTGAAACAGCGTGGAGTGGGAACCAGTTCCTGCGGACCGCAGATCCATGAACGTTACGAGGTAAAGGAGAAGTCCTATACCTTTACGCTCAATTTTGCCCTGCTGAAAAAATAGTTATTATCTCATTTTTTGTGAAAAATCTTTCCTGCGGCGGTGCATTGCGGGCAATCTCTTTCTTCTCCAAAAAATCTCCCTGCGGCCGCGGGAGAGCGGCCTCGCCGCTCGGGCTTCGCCCTCGGCGGTTGCAGTCGATTTTCCGGAGGCCTCGCTTACGCTGTCCGTGGCAACGTTACCGTTGCCACTCCTCGCTCTCCGCCATTCCGTGCGGCTTATGCCGTACTCATGACTGCGAGTAAGGCAGTCTTTGATTTTATGTTCAGTCATGTACGGATAGTACACCTTGTCCCGGCGTAGTGGAACGAAGACGGATCCTGCTCATCCGCCTTGATTTGTCTGCGACCTTGCCTCACACTGCATCCACCGGTCGGATCGAACCCGTGCTTGCCGGTTTGACAAATCACAACTTATGTGATATGTTTTACACGTTAACAGAAATGTTTGTTTATAAGTTCCTGCTTGGGTTTCACAAAATTTGGGACATTATCAAAAAATAAAAAATTTCGCCCTCCGTCGTACGGAGACACCACATGCCGGAAGCGATGTCATGCAAATTTTTGCATGACACAAAAGCAACGCAGACAGCGGACCGCCGGGACGGCACTGTCGTACAAGCCTGATGTGTCGTACAGATCCGACAATATTGGGGTACAGCTTATGAAGCAAGAGCTTTGCAGACTGCCGGAAAAACGGAGGTTTTTCTGCAAAAGTGGGAATAAACTATTTGTATTTTTAATTTATGGATGTATATTAATCCTCATACGTTTGTCTGTCAGCAGGGCATAACTTTGTGTAAGTCCCTGCAAATAATGGTGTTTTTTGGAGAATAAGAAAATGGTTTTCTGTCGCAATACTTTCCCGGGATTTGCCGGGGAATCAATGCTTTCCGGTTCTTATTCTTTCTTTTCCGGTGAAACCGGAAAAACGGCAGTTGCCTTTGCAACTGCCGCCCGCTTGAGACAGCAAGCGGGCGCAAGCCAAGCCAAGCCAAGCCAAGCCAAGCCAAGCCAAGCCAAGCCAAGCCAAGCCAAGCCAAGCCAAGCCAAGCCAAGCCAAGCCAAGCCAAGCCAAG
>SUWD01000010.1 GCA_015061685.1 Lentisphaerota bacterium
GGGCGAAGCCCGAGCGGCGAGGCCGCTCTCCCGCGGCCGCAGGGAGATTTTTTGGAGAAGAAAGAGATTGCCCGCAATGCACCACCGCAGGAAAGATTTTTCACAAAAAATGAGACAATAACAATTTATTATGGAGAAAAGAGTTATGATTACAATCAAAACCAATAAAGGCGATATCAAACTGGAATTGGATGCCGCCGCCGCACCGATCACTGTGGAGAATTTTCTCTCTTATGTCAAAGAGGGTTTTTACAAAAATACCATTTTTCACCGGGTCATTCCGGATTTCATGATCCAGGGCGGCGGTTTTGATACCGACTTCCAGCAGAAACCTGCTCACGCCCCCATTAAAAACGAAGCTGCCAATCAGCTGCCCAACAAACGCGGTACGATCGCTATGGCACGGACGATGGTGGTGGATTCTGCCACCTGCCAGTTTTTCATAAACCTCAAAGATAATGACTTCCTCAACTACCGGGCCCCCATGCCCCAGCTTTACGGATATTGTGTTTTCGGCAAAGTTACCGAGGGTATGGATGTGGTCGATGCCATTGCTGAAGTGAAAACCGCTTCCCGCGGTATGCATCAGGATGTCCCCGAAGAAAACGTGGTCATCCTCGACGTTATTGAAGAATAATTTCTTTCCCGTTGCCGGAATACAGAGTTGTTCCGGCAATATTTTTATTGTGAAATGAAAAACTTTCTCTCCGATCTCTTTGGAGACCGTAAATTCAACGGCAAACTGCTCTCTTTGACTCTGCCCATAACCTTGCAGAATCTGATGCTCGCCATGGTTGCCGCCGCCGATGCTTTCATGCTTGGCAAGCTCAATCAGGACGCTATGGCATCGGTTTCGCTTGCCACTCAAATACAGTTTGTCCAGAATATGCTCATCTGTGCCATCGCTTCAGGTGTCGGTATCCTCGGAGCCCAGTACTGGGGCAAAAATGACCGGAAAGTATTGGGGGAGATCTTCGGTATCAGCATCCGGGAATCCATGCTGATATCGCTGATATTTTTTGCCGGCTGTTTCTGGTTTCCGGAGAAACTTATGCGGCTCTTTGCCAGTGATCCGCTGCTGATTTCTCTGGGTGCCCAATATTTGAAAGTTGCCAGCTGGTCATATCTGATCGCCGGTATTTCCCAGTGTTATCTGGCGATCATGCGTGTCAGTGAACACGCTTCCTGCTCGGCGGTCATCAGTTCCGGAGCGGTGATTTTGAATATCATTTTCAATGCGGTCTTCATTTTCGGTCCCGGTCCCATCCCGGCAATGGGGGTAAGAGGGGCGGCTCTGGCAACGGTCATTGCCAGAGTGATCGAATTATTCTGGTGTGTGGCAATATCCGGCAAAGAGAGCTATATCCAGCTGAAACTGCGAACTGTTTTTCATTACAACTGGGTTCTTATCCGGGATTTCTGGCGTTATACCTCTCCGGTATTGGGCAGTTTCATGCTCTGGGGAGTGGGCTTTACCAGTTACACCGCTTTGATGGGGCACATGGGCAAAGATGCGGCGGCGGCGAATTCCATTGCAGCGGTGGTGCGGGATCTGCTCTGCTGTGTCTGCAACGGTATTGCCGGAGGCAGTGCCATACTTATCGGCAATGAATTGGGAGCAGGCAATCTGGAACTGGGAAAAAAATACGGCAACCGGGTAACGATTTACTCTTTTATCGCGGGTTTTCTGACCATGCCGCTGATCTGGGCTCTCATCCCTCTGGTTTCCGGGGTCATAAAACTTACTCCGCAGGCCCACGAATATATGGTGGGGATGTTTCTTATCCTGTCGGTCTATATGATCGGCCGCTGTGTCTGTACAGTGATGATCAACGGGGTATTTTATTCCGGCGGCGATGCGATTTTTGACATTATCAGTCTTTTGGTGTGCATGTGGGGTATCGCTTTGCCCTGTGCCTTTGCCGGAGCATTTTATTTTCACTGGCCGGTACTGATCATTTACGGCTGTACCTGTCTGGATGAAGTCGGTAAAGTACCGTGGGTGATCTGCCGGCACCTGAAGTACAAATGGGTCAAAAACATCACCCGTCAGTGGTGATTTGACCCCATCCATGCGGCAGTCTGCAGCTCGCTGTGCTGACTGCCGGCGGTACGGACGTAAACGGACTTTTACGGACACTAACGGACAGCTCCGTGGATAGTTGGCAGTCTGCAAGGTTCTTGCTCCATAAGCGGCACCCCCGTCTTTTTTGTCGGACATGTCCGACTTGTCCGACAGTGCCGCCCCCAGCGGTCAGCTCTGTGTGGTCTGCAGTCTGCACCGGCTCTTGTTTTGCTGCCTCTCGCTCACTCGTCATGCAAACTTTATTTGCATGACATCGCTTACGGCAGGTGGTGTCGCCTTGCGGCGACTTAACCGCCTGCGGCGGATGTTTCGCCGCTTATGGCGGCGACAAGCGTTCCGCCGCTTGACCACGTCTCCGTACGACGGAGGGCGAGATTTTTTTATTTTTTATTTTTTTACCGGCATCCATGCTCCGGTATAGGCAGTGGTACTCTTTTTAAGCTGACGCTTTTTCTCATCCCAGTCGCTTTTCACCGTCCGGTTATTTTTCCGGGGCTTGACACTGTTGCGGCAATGCTTTTTCATCAGTTTGCCGAAAGCTTTGCGGTAAGATTCAACAGAGAAAAGCATCAAATGGGCATTGTTGAGCATCAACTCCTGCAATTCACCATTTTTGCGGATGATATCAAAAATTTCATCCGTCCGTTTGGCAGGACACCAGTCGCAGGTACTTTCCCGCCAGCCCCAGGTACGGGTGAGAACTTTTTCACCATTCGGCAGGATCGTTTCATACTCTTCGCCCCGCCGGGTACAGCATTTTGCTCCATACATATCTTCGACAAGGTGCATGTAAGTCACCGCCGAAGCACTGGAAATTGTCAGAACATATCCTCCGCAACGGGCAAGAACTCCCAAAGGAGAATCTTCCGGATCAATGGTCGGCACCAGATGGTGACCGGCAACAAATTCCTCCGCATCTTTGCCCCAGGCAGAATAGCTGTGGCAGGGGTCGAATGAACGGTGGACTCCCGGCATCTTGCGGAAAGTTTCCGTCAGAATCCCCGTGGCACTGGGAGTATTGGCAACATCAAAAACTTTTTCCCTGCCGCTGAAAACCTGAAAGGTGAATGCCGGCATGAGCAAAGTACCGTTTTCACCTACCGCCTTTTGCAGTTCGGCACAGAAATCCTCCACTTTGCCACTGATCGCTCCCAGAGAGGAGAATGTCGAGTGAGCAATAAGCTGCATACCGGGTTTGACACCGAGTTTTTTCAGAGCCTTGCCGAATTCTGCCGCTGTAAGCGTAACCGCCGGAGCGACTTCCGCATAGCCGTATTTGACGGAATAGCGGACATCAGCGATAATACCTTTGATATCCGCATCTGAAAAACGGGTGGGTTTTTCCACTTCCGCCATACGGATACACTCAAGGAGATTGCGTTTGCCGTCAAAAAGCGACCAGATGGTCAAATCCAGTTTTTTGACCGGGCGGCGGTCGGCAAGCGGCACTCTTGCCAGTGAAAACGGCCAGCCGTGCCCGCAATCGGAAACGATCATATTGAGAGCTTTGTACTCTGTTGCAGAGAATTCTCTCTGATAAAGTTTGTCAGCTGCGGCAACGGCGTCGGCTTTGACAGCATTGATCTTGCTGTGATCGACCTTCATCCCGCAGTAATTTTTGAGTGAATCAAGTTGACCGGAGGCCCGGAGGAACTCTGCTTCGATATACATTTTCTGCTCAAACGGGGTCAAATCTTTGTTTTTGAGGATGGTTTTGACTTGAGCGGCAAAATTCTTTCCGATCTGAACCGGATATTTTTCCACGCCGTCATTGCAGAGAAGTCTTTCCATAACTTCGCAGATGACCGGCAGCTGTTCTTTCGCCTGCTGCCAATCCGGAGCAAAAAGATATCCGGTACTGTGGTGGGCAGGCTGGAAACCGTTATGCACCCAGAATGTGGGGATCCCTCCGTTGCCGAAATATTTGTTGTTGCAGAAAGTATCATCGGAAAGAGATGCCAATTCATGCACCCTGTTGGCTTCCGGCAGACGTTTGGCAAAGGTGTCATACATGACCAGATCGCAGAATGAGGAGCGGAAAAACGGCGTCCGCCGCAGAAGAATACGTTCACACCCCAAAAATGCAATGCCGTCGGAATTAGCGGCAAGCACGATATTGTGCGGACAATTTTTCAGGAAGTGGGCAAAGCCGAAAAGTTCCATGGAAAAGACCAGACGCAGAGTCTTTTTCAGCTTGACTTTGCGTTCAATAAGCTGTCTGCCCAATTCGCAGAGAAAACCGAATCCGGAACCGTCATCATTGTAAAACGGTTCGTAAAGGTGAGCAAAAAGAGCCAGTTCCTCTTTGCTTTCACCGGGAACTGTCGCTGTGACGGTATGGATTTTGCCATCGTAAATACGGCAGTACAATTCACCGCAGACAGTTACTTTACCGGCGGCAAGTTTCCGTTTCAATGACTGGGCAACCAGAGCGGAGATGGAGAATAAAGGCAGATGTTTTTCCCCTTTGATCATGTACCAGCCGCAGTAACCAAGTCCATTGCACCAGTTGAAATCATAAGGCATGGTATCTTTGTGCCGCATATCGGCAACCACCAGACCGGCAATACCGGCTTCAGCAAAATCATGGTAAAGTCCAAACATCAAACCGCGTTTTTTCTTCTCCGGTTCCGGAGCATAAAGCACCCATTTGCCTTTGGCGGCAGCTAAATTATCCTCGTCAAGAGTGTCGAAGTCGATCAATTCTGCGGTGATACCGCCATCGGGAGTAGGTTCACTCCACAAATTGGCATGCAGAGGATTGTCATTGGAATCTGCCAGTATTCTGCCGCAATCCGGCAGATCATCGCCCACGACCTGCAAAACCGACCGGCGGTCATGATCCAGAGACCACGCCTGCGGCATCACACAGTCAAAAGCTTCACTCTTACCGTCAGCCTCATGAGCGTAATACTGTACGTCGGAAAAACCGCATCTTTTCAGCTCCTCAAAGCAGAATCTGCTCGACCTCTCAAAATCGTCATAGGAGGAAGTTTTCTCAAAGTCGGTAACTTTTTTGGTCAGAAGCTGCACCCGGTAAAAATCAAAGTGTTCTTTGATCTCTTTCAACAAATCATTCTTCATAGTACCTGTTTATCCTGATTTTGCTGATTTATAGAAATATTGGAGATAATATACACCTATCCGACAAAAAAGCAACCCCGCAAAAACACAAAAAAGCAGGAGTTTATCTCAAGCAAAACTTGACATCCGGCAAAAAGTGTTTTATATTTCCTCTGTGTATGATTATTGAACCTTTTCATGGGAGAAAATTTTATGATCGATCCGAATCTTGAACCGTTGCTGATCCTGCAGGAAGCCGATATGCGGCGTAAAGGCATGGAAACCCGGCTGAAACTTCTGCCCAAAGAGATGGATGCCATCATCGCCCGGCGGGACAAACTCAATGCCGATACCGCCAAAGCCGCTGAAATCCTGAAAAAAGAGGAACTTGCCATCAAAAATTGCGAGGCGGAGATCGCCCGCCTTACCGCCGACAGTCAGAAACTCCAGCAGCAATCCGCTCTGGTAAAGAAAAACAACGAATATCAGGCAATGCTTATGCAGATCGCCGATAACAAACAGAAGATCGGCGAAATCGAAGAGATCCTGATCGAAAAATTCGATAAAGTTGCTGAATTGAAGGAAAATGCCGAAAAAGTCCGTCGTGCCAACGCCCTGGAACTGCGGAACGCCCGGGCTGAATTTGAGGAGTTGCTCGCTTTTTCCAAAAATGTCAAAGCCGAGATCGAAAAGGCCGTCAAAGACCGCCCCGTCCTCGCCGCCAAAGTCGGTGAAGATATGCTTTCTGTCTATGAGAGACTTCTCAAAGGCAAAGACAATACCCCTCCTCTGACCAAACTGGATAACGGCTGCTGCGGCAACTGCCACATGAGAGTTACCATGCAGACTGCCAATGAGTTATCCAAAGGTAAGATCGAACATTGCGACAACTGCCAGCATCTGCTTTATGCCGATCCGGAGTAAGAGATGTGTGCAATGCGTTCCTATGACCTTGCCGAATTGGTGACCCGCAAGGTCGAATCCGATGAATTGGATTACAAATCCGCCATGTCATGGCGTACCATGACCCGGCAGGAAAAGGGCAAGATCGTCCGTCATCTCACCGCCTTTGCCAATACCAGGGGCGGTTTTCTGGTTATCGGAGTAGGAGAAGATGCCGCCGGAGTACCGGCGGTATATACCGGACTTACCGAAGAACAGCTCTCCGGTTTTGACCCCACTCCGGTCGGGGATTTCATCAATGCCCATATCGAACCGCCTCTGGATTACACCATCGAGCGTCCGGTGGTCGACGGGAAACAGTATGTGGTTTTCGTGGTGCGGCCTTTCAAGAATCTGCCGCATGTCTGTTCCCGCGGAGTTGAGGGGGAGCTGCAGGAGGGGATGTTTTACATCCGCACTGCCGAAGCTTCCAGCCGTCCTGCCCGCCGTGCCCATGAGATGCAGGATCTGCTCCGCCGCTGTATGCGTAATGAAAGAGAGCAGCTGGGCAGGATTCTGCGTGGCATCCTCTATGAGAGCAATATCAAAGGCAGCGGAGCCGGTGAAAGCGGCATGGATGATCTGCTTGTTGATGCGGAGAATTATTTCCGCCGCCGCCGGGGAAACAATCGAACCGGGATACTGTTGAAATTCTCCCTTGTGCCGGAGGAGTTTCAGCCGGCAAGGACAGATGCCGCCGGACAATTGGAGATGATGCGGCACTGCATCCTGCCGTGTCCGGAACCGCAATTTCTTGGCGGCAAAGATCTTGAATCAGCCCAGGAAACTCCGGGCTCTTTGCGTTTTCTCTCCCGCGATCTGATGTGGCAGATATTTGACCGGGGCGGATTCGGATATTTCCGCTATACACCGGACAAGGATATTTCACTGGAGGAATTGGCGAAATTCTGTGCCGAAACGGTTTA
The DNA here is from genome assembly GCA_015061685.1 of Lentisphaerota bacterium. GTDB lineage: Bacteria > Verrucomicrobiota > Lentisphaeria > Victivallales > Victivallaceae > UBA1784. The sequence goes on from SUWD01000010.1 coordinate 7,018, forward strand.
TTTCGCCGGAAAACTCGGTGAAGCACTCAACCGGAGCGAGGAGTTGTTCTCTCTGCGTCTTACCCTTGCCCCGGTCTCAACGGCGGTCATTGACGGCAAATATGTCAGCCGGGAAAAGGAGATTTCTGCGGAGATCCGCCGCAGTGTGGCAGATATAAACAGCGGCAGGGAAAATCACGCCGCCCGGCTGCTGCGGAGGCTGGGAGAACAATTCCAGGTACCGGACAAACAGCTTGATTCATTCAAGGAACCGATCAAAGCATTTCTGGAGCGGCGTTGATGGTCATAGATGTGAATGATGATTTCCCCGTTGACTTTGATGAGTTTTCAGTGGATTATGAGTTGTCCGGCAGTTGCACCATTGATCTGGAAAATTGCTGTCAGCAATTCTTTGCCCCCGGCGGCACTCTGGCACAGGCACAGGCGGTGAATGGACAAATTTGCGAGGAGCGTCCCCAACAGCTTGCCATGGCTCTTGCTATTGCCCGGGCATTGCAGGAAAACCGGAATGTCTGTATCGAAGCTCCCACCGGAGTCGGAAAAAGTTTCGCTTACCTTGTGCCGCTTATCTATCATGCGGTCAACAGCCGCCGACCGGCACTTATTTCCACGGAAACGATCAATCTCCAGCACCAGCTGATCGAAAAAGACCTCCCCTTTCTGAAAGAATTGACCGGAGTTGAATTCAATGTCGCTCTCGCCAAAGGCAGAAGCAACTACCTCTGCCGCCGCCGTCTGGCGATGCTTTCCGGTGAACAGCGGGATATGCTTCTGCCTGCCGCCCGGCTGGCTCTGGATGCCGAAAAGATCATCCGGGATCTGGAAAGCGGCAAAGATGACAGTTACGTTGACGGAGTAAGAGGCAGCAGCAGCATCTGGCACATGGTCTGCTCCGAATCGGGAAATTGTGCCGGACCCAAGTGCGAATTTTACCGTAATTGCTACTATTTCAAGGCACGCCGCAAGTGGGATGAAGCAGATATCGTGGTTGCCAATCACGCTCTTTTCCTCACTGATCTGGCGATCCGCAGAGAGAACGGCAATGGCAGTACCCTGCTTCCGGATTACGGGGCGGTGATGATCGATGAGGCACACACTCTGGAAAACAGTGCGGCGATCCATCTGGGACTGCATTTGTCCAGAGCGGCGATGACCGGGATGCTCAACCGCCTCTACCATCCGGAAAAAGCCAAAGGCTTGCTGATGCGTCCGGGCAGTGAGATGCTGGATATGCGGGCACTTGCCCAACGCGGCAGGGATGAAGTGTACGGCTTTTTTGCCCCCTATCTCAAAAAACTGGAAAAAGCGGAAAATTCCTCGGTGCGGCTCGATGAAAAAACTCCCGATGAAGTACCGGAAGTGCTGATAGAAATACTGCAGAAACTTGCGGAAAAACTCAATAATTATGCCCGGGAGCAGGAAGATGAGAGTTTCCGGACGGAGTTGTTGAGTGCCGCAGATAAATCCTCTGTTTATGCGGAGATGCTGTCGGTATTCACCTCGCGTCTGCAGGAGGATTCGGTCTATTTCGTTGAGGAGGAGCAGGATGCATCAATAAACTGCTGTGCCGCCCCTTTGAATGTGGCACAATTATTGCAGGAGCTGCTTTTTGACGGAGATATTCCGGTGATGCTGTGCAGTGCGACGATGACGGTTGCCGGTAAATTTGATTATTTTCTGGAAAGAAGCGGTTTTACCGGCGGCGAATTGCTCCGGCTGGACTCCCCCTTTTCTCCGGATCAGGCGAAATTGCTGGTTTCCGGCAAAATACCCGATCCCTCTTCGCCTCAATATCCGGAGGTGCTGGCGGAAAAGATCGCCGCCCTCGTAGAAGCTAATTGCGGCAATGCTTTCGTGCTTTTCACCAGTTATCAGAGTATGAAGTTCTGCCAGCAGCAGCTGCAGAGCCGTTTTGCCCTGCGTGGTCTGCCGCTTTTGGTGCAGGGAGACGGGATGACCAGATCGGAGATGTTGAGAAATTTCCAGATAACGGACAATGCGGTACTTTTCGGCACCGACAGTTTCTGGACGGGGGTCGATGTTCCCGGAGATAATCTGACACTGGTGATAATTGCCAAACTGCCGTTTGCTTCGATCGGTTCTCCCCTGACCTCTGCCCGCATGGAAAAGCTGGAAGCCGGAGGTAAAAGTTCCTTTGCCCACTACTCTCTGCCGGAAGCGGTTCTGAAATTCCGTCAGGGGGCAGGCAGACTTATCCGCACCCGGCATGATCACGGGATCGTGGCGGTGCTGGATTCGAGGATCGTCAGCAAGCGTTACGGCAGGGAATTTATCAATTCTTTGCCGTATAAAGTGGAATATCTTGACTGATTGCATTTGCGGAACTTGATTTTTCCGGAAAAATGATTATATTCTTTAGCTTCAGAAAGGTAAGGAATATATGAAGTTCGTCAATCCATGGTTTTTAATGGCGGTCATCCCGGTATTGCTGATCGGGACCGGATGTTTTATCGCCGCCGCAAAACGCAGAAAACAGCTCCTTGAAAAACTTCTGGGCAAAGATGCCGGCAATCCCCGTGCCTCTACGCTCTCTCCGGGTAAAAGGCTGGTCAGATTTATTCTGCTGATGCTGGCGATCATCCTGATGATAATTGCCGCCGCCCGTCCTTATGTGAGGACGACACTTTTGCCCGGAAACAAAAGTACAAGAGATATTCTGGTACTTTTTGACGTCTCCAAAAGTATGAGGGCAACTGATTTGCCCCCGTCCCGGCTGGATCAGGCCAAATTCCTGCTCAATGAGACACTCAATGCCTTTCCGGAGGACCGTTTCGGCTTGATCCCATTTGCCGGAAACGCTTTTTTAAGTTGTCCATTGACCTTTGACCGGCACACTCTGCAAATCGCTGTCAATGAATTGAATACCGACAGTGTCCCTCTGGGCGGAACCAATCTGGAAAAAGCTCTTTCATGTGCTATGACCGCTTTTGAAAATGGTGGAAAAGATCACCGGGCGATACTGCTTTTCACCGATGGTGACGAATTGAGCGGAGATGCTTCAAAAGTGCTTTCCGAATTGAAAAAAGATAATATCCCATTATTCATTGCCGGATTCGGCTCTCCTGATGTCGCAGCTCCGGTGCCGGATGACAATGGCGGCATAATGCGTTCCCGGGACGGCGAACTTGCCGGGAGCAAGCTCAATGAAACTCTGCTCCGGCAGATCGCTTCAGAGACCGGCGGCACCTATATCCGCAGTACCGTCGGAGATACCGGAATAAATCAGGTCAGAGAATTCATCAACCGCCTGAATAAACAGCAGGAAGCTGTGGAGAGCGAAGTGCCGCAGGATCTTTTCCCCTATCTGACGGTTACTGCTTTCATCCTGCTCGCTCTTGCCGGACTGCTTGGCGAGTGTAAGAATAAAAAAGCAATTCTCCTGCTCGTCCTGCTCACCATCGGAGCCGGGGTTTATGCCGATTCTGCCCAACTCTTTCAACAGGCTCTTGAATTGCAGGATTCCGGAGACCCCAAAGCCGCAGAATTATATGAAAATCTGATCTCCGCTCCGGAAACCCCGGCAGAATTGCGTCAGCGTGCCTTGCACAATCTGGCGGTACTTTTTCACAGCAACGCCCGGAAAGAAGCTGAAAACGGTCAGGAGCTGCTCAATCAGCAAAATCCCAACGGTGCATTGGAAAAACTTGCCGCCGCCAAAGAGAATTTCGACAGAAGCCGGGAACTTTATTCCGGTACGCTGGATATTCCCGGTTTCAACGGGGCAGTGAATAATTATCAGCAGATGCTTCTGGAAAAGAAAGACGTTGAAACTCTGGAAAAGAAGATCCGGGAACTGCTTGAACAGCAGAAACAAACTCAACAACAGACCCAACAGGCACAGAACGAAAATCAACAGCAGAATCAGCAGGGACAACAAAATCAGCAAAATCAGCAGAATCAGCAGGGACAGCAGCAGAACCAGCAGAATCAGCAGGGACAGCAGGCGGATAATGCTGCTTCGGAGGCTGAAAAATTATCCGGTCAGGCAAAGGAACTGGGACAGGAAAAACTTGCAAATGATGCTGCTTCCGCGGCTGAAGATCTGAAAGAGGCTTCCAAATTGCAGAAGGAAGGAAAAAATCAGGAGGCACAGAAAAAATTGGATGATGCCGCAGAAAAACTGCAGGCAGGCAAAGAGGATGATTCTCAAAACGGCAAAGAAAAAGATGATGCCGATTCCGCCGGTAAGGGAGAAAAAACAGAGGAAGAAAATAACGGTACGCCGCAAAATATCCCTGAAAAAGAGAATAATGAGGAAAATACGGCAAAAAAAGATGCCGCAAGACAACTGGAATTGCTGGATGATGAGACCGGGGATTTGCGTGATGCTTTGCGGGAATACAACAATCGCCGCCGGAGACGGCAGGTGCAAAAGGATTGGTAAATGAAAAAACTTCTGACATCGCTCTTTATCTTTTATCTGCTGCCGCTTTTTGCGGTAAGTGCTTCGCTCTCAACAAATCCATCCCGTCCGGTCGCCGGAGAGAGATTTGTGATTGTTCTGACGGTGGATTCCCCGGATGACTTCACCTTTTCCATCGCCGGAAAGGTGCCGGAAAATATGCAGATAAACAGCAATTATTTTTCCAGCGGACAACAAAGGTACGATATCAACGGCAAAAGAACTTTCAAGGCTTTTTACTACTTTGCCGCTTCAGCAGATAAACCGGGCAAATACACGATCCCGCCATTTGAATTGGATTCCGGCAAAGAAAAAATCCGTACCAAACCTTTGACAGTTGTCATCGGAGAGAAAAAGGCAGTTCCGGAGAGTGAAAAATTACATGCGGAATTTGAATTTTCCCCGGATCGCCCGGTCTATACCGGAGAAAATGTGGAACTTGTCATCGATCTGTCGATCCCGGAAAAAACAGCTCTTGCCACTGTACCGCAGATCAAACCGGAAAGTTTTCCCGGAGCAGTCTTTTATCCGCTTGGCAGACAGAATGAAAAATTTGTACAGCTCACCAATCCCCGGCGGCAGGGCAATATGATTTTCCTGCAATACGGTGCAAAATTTCAGGTGCAGAAAAGCGGCAGTTTCCGTCCGGCGTGTGAAGTGATCCTCCCGGTGCAGAAAGATAATTCCGGTGGCTTCTTCTTTTTCGGCACCGTCCAGTATGAGCAATTCACCATCCGGGCGAAAAAAGAGCTGCAGATTCTGCCCCGTCCGGCTGCCCCGGCAGACACCATTGACACCGGGCTTACCGGCAGTTGGCAGATCACAGGAAAAATCAGTAAAAATTCCCTGCGGGCAGGAGATATTTCAGAAATAATCCTGACTTTTAGAGGAGAAGAACCATCTTATCTTTTCCACGCTCCGCAATTATCTTTGAAAGATGTCCGTCTTTATCCCCCGGAAGTAAAAACATCGGATGACCGGCAGAATTTTACCGTGAAATACCCCTTTGTGGCAATGAAAGCAGGAGATTTTGAACCCTCTTTCAAACTGGCATTTTTTGACCCGGCAGAGAAAAAATTCAAGGTGAAAGAATTGAATTTCAACTTTTCCGTAACCGTCAATCCTGATCTTGTCCATGCTCCACCGCCGCCGGAAACTTCCGGTCAGGAGCCTGTCAAAGCGGAATTGGCCCCCTTTTCTTTGCTCCCGGCTGATGGAAAAGTCTCCACTCCGCTGATAAAAAATGTACTTCTGCCGGTAATTTTACTGCCGGTTGCCGCTTTCGTTCTCATGCTGACAACTTTTATGCCGCACCGGAAAAAAGACCGGAAAAGACAACAGCTTGAAAAAGAGCTTTCCAAATTGGCAAAAGATCTGCCGGTTTCCGGCAAAGAGGCTCTGCGTCAGGCAGGTGCCGCCGGGATCGCCGCCGCCATGGATCTCCCGGAGGGAAGCGGATTTACGGAAATAGCCCGGCATATCCCCGATCCGGAAGTAGCCGGATTTTTCCGGGAATTGGAGGAGAGCAGTTATGCCCCCGGAATTGCCGGTGTTGCCCCGTCGGATCCCCGGATTTTGGCAAAAACGGCAAAATTCATCAAAAAACTGCTCCTTTTGACAACGCTCTTTTTGATAACGGCAGTCAATGGTGCGGATTTTGATTCGGCAAAAGCCGCTTTTCTCCGGGGCGATTATCAGGCGGCGGCAGTTGAATTGCGGCAGTTGAATCAGCTTAACGGCAATGATCCTGATCCGGCTCTCTGGTTCGATCAGGGGTGTGCCGAATACATGCTGGGCAATTATTCTGCGGCGTGGGTCTGTTTTTCCCGGGCATCGCTGCTTGCTCCAAGAGAAAAAGAGTATGCCAACGCCGTAAAACTTGCCGCCGATAAAATCAATATTGCAGAAAAAAATGTTTCCGTACTGGATTATTTCCGTCCGGATGATTATATTATGACAGCGGCGGTTTTTCTTGCCATTGCTTTAGTGTTTATAGCTTTACGCAAAAAAATGCCTTTGGTACCAGTTGTGGGAGCGGCAATATTTTCGCTGTTGCTCGCTTCTTTCCTGCTGTTTGCCGCCTTGCAAAGGGCAAAGGCGTATGACCCATCACGGGCAATGGTGATTGCCCCGGATGCGGCACTTTGTGCCGTACCAATGGCAAAGAGCGGCAAATCCGCCGCCCTGCCGGAAGGAACGATCCTCCAACTCAAAGAGGAGAACAACGGTTTCATCCGGGTGGAGAGCGATAATGTAAATGGCTGGGTCAGAAAAACTGACCTTTGGCAGATATTCCCGTGGGGAGTGTTTTGATAAAGTGCTTTATCCGGTATCCGGTGATACCGGAAAATTACAGAAAAATAGAAAGGGATAAAAAAATGAAAAAATTTCTGCTCGTCATGTTTGCCGCCTTGTGCTGTGCGGTAACTTCTTTCGCCGCTGATGAATGTCCCAAAGGGTGGACTTTGGACATCGATGCCGCCTTGAAAAAAGCCAAAGCGGAGAATAAAAAAGTCTATCTGCTTTTCACCGGTTCCGATTGGTGCGGATATTGCATCCGGTTGAAAAATGATGTATTCAGCAAGAAAGATTTCAAGAAAATTGCCCAAAAGAGTCTGGTTCCGGTCTATTTTGACTTCCCCCATAAAAAGGAAATCTCTCCCGCACAGATGAAAATACAGCTTCAGTGGGCTAAAAAATTCGGTGTCCGCGGTTATCCGACCGCAGTTATCCTCGATGCCAACGGCAATAAGATCGGAGAAATCGGCGGCTACCGCCCTGCAAAAGCATATATCAATGAGTTGAAAAAATTTACCGGCAGTAAAAACGGAAAGAAAAAATGATCAGATATTTGATCACCATCGCAGTTTTGCTGATCTCATTCACCGCCGCCGCCGAAATGCGGGTCGTGTGCGATGAAAAAACCGGCATCTGTCAGATTGTTGAGGTTGCTGAACAGCCGGAAACAGAAAAATTTCAGGACGATACAGACGGTCAATGGAGCGTCGTCCGCCGTCAGCTCGGAGATCCGGGCAAAGAAAAACTGCTCGCCTTTCTCCGGGGCGATGAGACGGCAGCTCCTGCTGACCGGGCAACTTTCTGGGGAATGCTGCTTCTGGCCCTGCTCGGCGGTCTGGCATTGAATCTCACTCCGTGTGTACTGCCGATGCTCCCCATAAATCTGGCGATCATCGGAGCCAATGGCGGATCTTCCGGTTTCCGCCGGGGGCTGCTTTACGGCATCGGTATGGCAGTTGTTTACGGGATCCTCGGTATTCTGGCGGCATTTGCCGGATTGAGTTTCGGCACGCTGAACAGTTCTCCGCTTTTCAACTTTGCCATAGCGTTGCTATTTGTAATAATGTCTCTGGCAATGGCAGGGGTATTCAACATCGATCTGGCGAAATACCGTTTCAATCCGGCGGGGATGAATTTCTCCCGTGATATGACTGCTCTATTCATGGGCGGCATTTCAGCACTGCTTGCCGGAGCATGTGTCGCCCCGGTGGTAATAAGCGTACTGCTTTTCGCCGCCAAAGCCAACTGGTACGGGGCATTTGTACCGCTGGCACTGGGGATCGGCATGGGGTTGCCGTGGCCGCTTGCCGGAGCGGGGTTGTCCATTCTGCCCAAACCGGGAAAGTTCATGGTGGTCATGAAGTATATTTTTGCTCTGATCATCTTTGCGGCGGCGATATACTATACTGTTTTGGGCGTGAAACTGCTCCCCGCCGGGGATGCGGCAGCTCAAATCGACGGTTTTGCCGCCCTGGAAGCTGCCAAAGCTGAATCTTTGCGTACCGGCAAACCGGTTCTGGTCAAATTCACTGCATCGTGGTGCAAAAATTGTCATGCCATGGAAAAAACCACCCTGCGTGATCCGGAAGTGTCCGACTTCATAAAGGAAAACTTTATAATGACCACTTTTCCGGCAGAAAATCCGGAAGAACCCGGAATTGCCAAATTACTCAAAGAGTATGACATCCCGGGCTTTCCGGCATTGGTGATCCTGAAAAATGGCCCGGAAAGATAATTATTCGTCATTATTGATCAAATTGTGATTGCAAAAGTATATAACCGGTGTTATATTTCTTACGTTGTGCAGTTATGCCGCATGCACAATGTAAAAATTATTGCGGCAGAAACTTATTATTATAAGGACAGAAATAATATGTTCAATCAAATCATCCAATCTCTGACCGCAACGGTCAAAAAAGCTTTTGATTACAAAGGCCGTGCCTCCCGCTGTGAATTCTGGACTTACGCCATTGCCGCCTGGGTGGTGAATCTGGCAATGCTGATCGTTATTGCGATTTTTTCAGCGATCGCAGAAGTACTCGGCATGATTCTGGCCGCTCCCTGTGTGGTGATCATGATCGCCATGCTCGTTGTCGGAATTTCGCTCTCTGTACGCCGTCTGCATGATGTGGGACTTTCCGGTTTCTGGCTGCTTTATCTTTCTCCCTACGGTCTGCCGGTGGTCTATGTCGCCTATCTGCTCGGTCTGGATTCCACCTGTGACAAGCTGATCGAGAAGAACAATAAGATCGGTTCCTGCTGGCTGGGCTGGATCCTCACGATCCTTGCCTGGGCCGTCGGAGCAAGTGCCGTACTTTTCCTGATCTTCCTCTATCCCGGAAAAGCCGAAGCCAATGAATTCGGCGAAAATCCCTGCTCTGCAAAATAATCCGTTTTTTTGAAAATCGAAAAAAGGACCGTTGCCCAACCCCCGCAAAGGTGGGCAACGGTCCTTCTTGTTTCCTGAAGCTTATTCAGCAACGTCTTCAGCAGTAAGCTGTTTATCCACAATGGCACAGATGCAGGAATCCGACCAGACATTCACCGATGTTTCGATCATGTCGATCACTGCATAGATCGGCAGGATGACTCCCATGATACCGATCGGGCCGCCCACTCCGGACATCAGAGACAAGGTAAGGAAGTAGCACCCCATCGGCACTCCGGCATTGCCAACCGCTGAAAAAACCGAAATCAGCACCCAGAGAGCAACCGTACCGAAAGTCAAAGGCACACCGCCATTCTGCAGCACAAAGAGCGAAGTTATCAGAATAAATGCCGCACAGCCATTCATATTGATTGTACAGCAGATCGGCAGGATGAAACGGGAAACCTCTTTTTTCGCTTTGAGGTTGTTCTCCGCCGAAGCGATCGTCACCGGCAGCGTCGCCGCTGAACTCTTGGTGAAAAGTGCCATCAGCACCGCCGGAAGCATACCCCGGAAAACTTTCAACGGATTGACCCTGCTCAAGAGCATAAAAAGCGGCATGACCACGAAGAACTGCAACACATTGCCTCCCAGTACCACTGCCACATATTTACCCAGTGACTCTGCCGCCACTCCGGCTGAAATGTCTTTGGAAAGCTGGGCGGAAAATGCCACCACTCCCAGCGGCAATGCCCATACCAATGCCCGGATCAGAGTGAAAAGCACTTCCTGCAATCCCAGGATCCCTTTGAGCAGGATCTGGACATTCTCCGATCCTTTCGCCGCAGAGATAGCCAATCCGCACGCAACTGCCACCAGAATAACACTCAAAACATTACCCGAAGAAAAGGGAGTGATCATATTGTCCGGCACAACCGACAGAATATGATTGTAAAAGGTCGTACCGCCCAATTCTCCGGCGGCGGTCTGTTGCCCCTGCTGAACCAATTCAGCAGGCAGATTGCCCGGCTGGATGATTTTATAGAGCAATACTCCGACCAGTGCCGCGACCAGCGTCGTGGCAAACGTATAAATGATCGTCCGCAGAAAGATTTTGCCGGTACTTTTTTTCGCTCCCAGAGTCGCCAGAGTGGTCAGCACCGCCAGTGCAATGGTCGGTACTGCCACAAATTTGAAAAGCCGGGTATAGACACTGGCAATGAAGTTGAAAAAGTTATTCAGGTACGGAATACCCAATGTCCCCAAAAATCCGCCGATAATCAGTGCCGAGGTCCACAGAATGATCTGTTTGCCTTTGAATGCTCCGGCTGTCTGCTCTTTTCCCATGATCTTAATTTCCTTTATATTCAGAAAGTCAATTCGTGATTTCCGGCACCGAATACCCCGGCAGGAGTTTCAGCGGTACAATTTTCCGGCACATGCAAAGATGCTTTGATCCTGCCGTTTTCGATCTGCCAGCTTGCTCTGATCGTACCATAGGGTGTCGGCACTGTGCCTCTGGCAAAAGTTATTTCTCCGGGCTGCGGATCAAAGGCGAATTTGCTGAATCCCGGTGCCAGCGGAGAAACACCCAGAATACTGTTCTGCAAAAATACCACCGGCGAGGAACTGAAGCCGTGACAGAGACTTGCCGAACCGCCAAAACCGGATTTGCCGATCTTGTGAACACCGTTTTCCCAGAGGGTCGGAGTACCGCTGTCCAGCATTTCGCCCCAGTATTTGCGGATGTAACGCAGGGCGGCATTAGTGTCTTTAAGTGCGGCAAAACCGTGGATGAGGAATATTCCGTAATAGAGTTCCGGAGCGAGCAGAGATTCATCGTCAATGCCCTTGCAAAGTGCCGGATCGACCCCGGCGAGCAGTGCCATGGCATGGGTCAGGCGGCAGCTCGGCTCGACCTGCCAGTATGGAGTGACCCCCAACCGCACGAGCATCTCCTCTGAAGATCTGCTGTCTTCGGTGGAATTGAGGAAAAATCCGTCTTTTACGGAGTAGAATTTGGCGACGGTATTCTTAAGTATCCGGTCAAGTTCCTCTTTGCTTTCCAGAGCTTTTTCACCGATGGCTTCGGCAAGTTTCAACTGGGCTTTGGCGGCAATGATGTAGAGGAAATTCATCAGCGAAGTGGGTTTGCCGTTGAATTCCATACCGTTAAGCTCAAATGACCAGTCGATGAAGTTCCAGTATTTGACCGGCGGCGTGATGATCCCGTCGGCATCTTTCCAGGATCGGAAACGGGCAAGCATATTCTGCAGCTGACCGAAGCACTCTTTCACCATCTCCGCATCTCCGGTGTGCATGTAGTAATCAAGCAGGATCAGCGGCAAAGTCAGATTGCCGGAGAGGATCACCCGGAAATCGGTTCTTCCCTCCGGGATGTCATCGGCAATGGAGGGGCAGTTGCTGGTGAAAAGTCCATCCGGGCGGTTCTGGGAGAAGATCATCCGGATCGCCCGTTTGTGGATCGCCGGATCACCGAAAAGTTTCAGTGCCGTCTGATTTTCCACGACCATGTCGTTGCAGTAGAAAAGTCTTTCCCGCCACGGGCAGTCGGTGAATATATCCGTAGTACAGGCGGAAACCGTTTCTGCAGAGACTTGCCACAACCGGTTCATCTGGTAGTCACTGCAGAAAAACTGACCTTTCATGGTAAAGGGATAACGCACATCCACCGCCCGGATCTTGTGGATCGTCACCGGAGCGGACAAATTACGCAAGGTCAGCTGAATCATGCGGAAGCCTCTTTCCAACAGCAGATTGCCGATAGTCTGCCGGCCTGCACGCAGGATCATGCGATCACAGAATTGATAGGACGGATTGGTGTGGGTGTGGTCGGCACGCAGACGGTCGCCCTGATAAAGTTCTTCTTCATAGACGATGTCGGCAACAGCTCCGGCAGGAGCGTCAAGGGTGATCTCCACTCTGCCGCTGACCTCTTTGGCGAAGTCCACCACAAAGCTCACACCGCCATTATTTTCCGGCATCGGCAGGGTAACGGAAATATCTCCGCCGTTGACCAGTTTGCTCAAAACCGCTTCGCCGCCGGCAGGAAGCGGCAGACGCTCCCCGGAGGTGTTGAGTCTGGCAAATTCCATACTGCTCAAATCAACTTCCGGCACCATGGCTGCCGCCGGGATATCCACCGGCAGCACCGGAGTTTCCAGTACCGGCGGAATATCACGTTTACGCAGCTCCTTGACCAGAAGTTTTTCGGCGGCAACTGCAATTGTTTCCGCTCTTTCCGGCAGAGAGAGATGATAGTCAAAATTCAAATTACGGAATTCGGCAAAACCGCTCATAGAGGTGAAAGACGGGCCCCCGGCAGGGAATTCATCCATGCACAGATAAGTTTCCCAATCCAGACCGGTTTTCAGCACGTTTCCGGCGGCGATCCGCACAGCCGGAGCTGTCGGCTGGGTCGATTGGACGGGTTTATTCATATTGACCACGAGGGCATTTACCACGTTGACGCCTTTGCGGAGGAAGGAAGCGATCTCATATTCATCATAGAAAACGATGCTTCTCGTGCCGCGGGCAAAGCCTCTGCCGACGATCTGATTGTTGACCTCCAGGAAATAGTTGCTGTCGCTGGCGATCTGCAAGGTCAATGACAGCGGAATTTCGTCAAGAGAGAATTCCTTGCGGGCAAGGAAGTGACAGGGCTGGAATTTTTCCGCTCCGGCAGGAGCGATCCACAAAGCTTGTTTGATCATTTTTTCACCATATTTTATTTTAACAAGGTTGTTTTTTATGCAAATTCAGCACGCAGAGATTCGAAAGTGCCGTTTTCAAGCGACTGACGGATCCGGGATGCCAGATTGAGGTAATAGTGCAGATTGTGCAGCGTCAAAAGCCGCATACCCAGAATTTCCCCGACATTGAGCAGATGACGGATGTACGCCTTGGTAAAGTGTTTGCAGGCGTAACACTGGCAATTTTCCTCGATCGGAGTGAAATCATGGGCGAATTTGGCGGCTTTCAGAGAGATCGTCTGACCGGCTCCCACATAAGCTCCGCCGTGACGCCCCAGACGGGTAGGCAGTACACAGTCAAACATGTCGATACCCCGGGCAACACTTTCCACGATCTGCCGGGGAGTTCCCACGCCCATCAAATAACGGGGGGCATTCTCCGGCAGACAGGGGACGGCAGCATCAACCGCCAGCATCATCTCCTCCTCGCTCTCGCCGACGGAAACTCCGCCCACGGCGTAACCGTCAAAGCCGATATCCACAATGCTTTTCGCTGAACGCTTACGCAATTCCTCAAAGGTCGATCCCTGGACGATCCCGAAACGCAATTGTCCCTCATTCAGGGGCTGTTCTCTGGACATTCTCTCCCAGCGGGCGGTGATTTCCAGCGATTTAAGAGCCTGCTCACAGGTTGCCGGATAGGGGGTACACTCGTCAAATGCCATGACGATATCCGAATCAAGCGTCCTCTGGATAAGCATTGACTCCACCGGACCGAGAAAGAAGCGGGAACCGTCAATGTGCGAAGCAAACTTCACCCCGTCCGGAGTGATCTTGCGTAAATTGGCAAGACTGAATACCTGAAATCCGCCGGAATCCGTCAGAATCGGCTTGTCATAGGCTATGAATTTGTGCAGACCGCCGGCAAGATTGATCGTCTCCAGCCCCGGACGCAGAAAGAGATGGTAGGTATTGCCGAGAATTATCTGGGCTCCGAGATCATCCAATTCAGCAGGCGAAACCGCTTTGACACTGCCGCGGGTGCCAACCGGCATGAATATCGGCGTCTGAATATCACCCCTGCGGGTATGCAAAACACCACGGCGTGCCGCACCGCAGCTTTTCAATACTTCAAAACAACTCATAATCAGTCTATAAACATCCCCTGATAAAGTTTTTCACACTTTCCGGCAAGACCGAGCTTTTCAGCGATCGCCCGGGCAAAGGCAAATACCGCACCGGGACCTTTGCCGGTAACGATATTGCCGCTGATCTCCGCCGGATTTGCGGTGTATTTCAAACCGCCGAGTTTTGAATCAAACCCCGGATACATCGTGAAAACTTTTCCGGCGAGCAAACCGCGTTTGGCAAGCACAAAAGGTGCCGCACAAATCGCTGCTATCACGGCATTTTCCGCCGCAGCTTTACGCAGAATTTTGTCCACATCGGCATCGGCATCCAGATTTGCCGCACCGGGCATACCTCCGGGCAGGATCACTGCCGCAAATTTTTCCTCAACCAGAGTTGACAATTCCGCATCCGGTACGATTTTCATATTGTGTGCCCCGGTAACCAAACCCGGTTTCAAAGAAGCGGTGATCACCTCCAAACCAAGTCTCCGGAGGATATCAACCGTACCAAGTGCCTCGATTTCTTCAAAGCCGTCAGCCAAAATAAGCAAAATTTTTTCCATATCTTTTCTCCTTTTTCATAATATATCAGCCAAACCCACCGGGTTCAAGCGAAATTTTACAAACTTTTTTGATTCAGCGGTTGAAAAAAGAAAAAAAGCAGTATATATTATGTACACAACGCAGACCTGTGGTGTAACGGTAGCACAAGTGATTCTGGTTCACTTTGTTGAGGTTCGAATCCTTACAGGTCTGCCATTTTTTTGCCCATATTCGTGAGTAAGCCCTGCAAAAAGCAAGGAACTGCGTTAAAAAACAAGTTTTTTCTGCAGTTCCTTTTTATTTTTGCTTTGTTCATTTTTGCCGCTGCAAAAATGGGATTGCTCACTTTTCGGAGGTTACCTTCGCTGTCGCTCAGGCTCGTCGGACTTCGCCCTCCGTCGAATCCTTACAGGTCTGCCATTTTTTTGCCTTTTTTCAAAAATCGTGAGTAAGCCCGGTAAAAAGCACTCTGTGTGGATTTTGCTCAATGCGGAGTCAGCGGCCAGCTACGCTCGACAAAGGGCGGTACGGACGCAAACGGACTTTTACAGACATGTACAGACACTAACGGACAGCTCCGGGGATAGCCGGCATGAGCGGCACCCCACGTTTTTTATCCGTTGATCTTCCAGATGCCGAAGTGAGTTCCGCCATTGCCGGAAAAAGTCAATTTGCCATCACTTATTTCTGCGGCAATACCGGTTTCCAGAAGTGCGGAAAGTTTTTCCATTCCCTGCGGCAAAGCTATACTGCACTGCCAATCACGCCGGGCAGGCTGGATGACGGTCAATATTCTTTCATCCCCCTTGCTTCTGATGTAGATCAGCGGATAATCCGCCAGAAGCAATTCAAATTCTCCGTCTGCCTGCAGTGCTTTATGATCAGAACGCAGTTTCAAAAGCTCTTTAACTTTGTGCCACAATGAGCCGGGGCGTTTCTGCTGTTCTGCAACATTTGGGGCATCCGGTGCGGAATCAACCGGCAGATAGAGTTTCTCTTTTGCCGCAGTGGAGAATCCGGCATTTCTGCTCTCATCCCACTGCATCGGAGTTCTCGCCTGTGTCCGGGTATAGCCGCCCTCTTTGGAAACCAGACCGGGGATATTCCGCATACCGATCTCGTCACCGTAATAGATGAATGGCACTCCGGGCATGGTCAGAATAAAAGCAAATATGCACGCCAGATCTCTCTCATCCCGGAAATCACTGATCCTGGTCATATCATGATCGCCGGTGGGAATGGAGATGAATCCGTCATTTTTAGTGCGTTCATAGTGGTCAAGATAAGTCCGGAAAAAGAATTCAGCATCTCCGAGACCGGCGGCATCGAAGTAGCTGTTGGTATTTTTCACCGTATAATCATTGCCGTCTTTCTCGTAAAAGGCACTTTTGTCGATCCCCCGCCAGAGGTCACGTTTGGGTTCATTGCGGAAAAGCGTGGTGTAACCGGGAGTGCCGCAATGGAGCAGGAAATCACAATGAAATCCGGCTTTCAATGCCTGCGGAGCGTATGCCCATTCGGAAATCAGCACCGCTTCAGGGTATTCGGCGTCGATCATCTCCCGGAATTCTCTCCATATCGCCATCGTCTGGATTTTACCGGGGTCCTTTTTGACCAGCGACGGAGCCAGATCACAGCGGAATCCTGCCGCTCCCAGATCCAAGTAGAACCGGATGATATTTTTGATCTCCTCCCGCACTTTAAGCACATCCGGATGATCCACCGGCAGCTGCCAGGAGAATGCCGGATCGGGATTGGCAAAGCCGTAATTAAGTGCCGGCTGTACGGTGAAATAGTTATTCATGAAGCTGCCGTCACGCTCCGCCATCCCGGAAACCATCGACAATCCGCCGGTGGATTCCAGCCAGCTGTTGTTCCAGATATAGTAGTTTGAATAGGCATTTTTTTCTGCCTTGGCAGACTCTTTGAACCACTGATGTTCAGTAGAGGTGTGACCGGCGACCAGATCCAGACAGATTTTGATATTTCTTTTTTCCGCCTCCCGGAAAAGCCGGACAAGATCATCGTTGCTGCCGTATCTGGGGGCGACCTGACGGTAATCGGAAATATCATAACCGCCATCGGCAAAGGTTGAAGCAAAACAGGGATTGAGCCAGAGGGCATTCACTCCCAGATCGGTAAGGTAATCCAGTTTGGCGATGATCCCGGGCAGATCGCCGATGCCGTCGCCGTTGCTGTCAAAAAAACTGGATGGATAAATTTCGTAAAAAACGGCACTTTTGAGCCATTCGGGGCAAATTTTTTTCATTTTTCTCCTAACGGGTGATACTCATTTCAAAAGGTACTGCAGGCAAACCTGCTTCATTGAATAAATTGGCAAGGGGATAATCGGTGTAAGCGAAACGCACTTTGACCGGTCGGGGCACTTTGGAAGAATACACCACGACCTTATCCCCGGCAATTTCCGCACGATCCGCCCAGAACCACTTGCCGTCCGCACCGCAGAGGGCAAAACTTTCCAAGCTGCTCCGGGGGGAACGGCGGACAAGTTTTGCTGAAGAACCATTGATGCTCTTATGGATCACTTTATCCGGCAGCGTGCGGCTCAACAGTTTACCGTTGACGAAAGATATTTCCACTTTATCTCCTTTGGCGACGGCTTTGACAGCTTCCGGGTAAGCCGGGATATCTTCTTTGCCGTAAATGATTTTCATTGCCAGATCGGCGAGTCTTTCGCCGGGGATGAGTTTGTTTCGGGGGTGGATATCCAGAGCTTCTCCGGCGTCGGTCAAAACGACCATGCCGGTATTTTCCAAATTGAGAGCCGCTTTCTGGGCATCCCGCAATTTGGGCCAGGTGCCGGTATTGCCGGGATCGGAAACCGGCAGCCGGTAGGAGGCAAGCTGACAGAAAAGGAAAGGCATTGCCGGATCGGCGAATTTCTCTCTCCAGTCAGAAATCATTGCCGGGAAAATTTTGGCATATTCAGCCGGACGTCCGGCATTTGCTTCGCCCTGATACCAGATCACTCCGCTGAAACGGTAAGGGATCAGGGGATAAATCATGGCATTGTACAATCTTGACCACTTGGTTACCGGAGACGGCATACCGCCGGGGTGTACGGGACGCTCTTTAAGTGCCTGTCCTGCGGGTTTGCCGAAATCCTTTTCCCGGTATATTTCCCATCCTTTATCGTTGATGACGTAACTGCCGTAGCGGTGCGGCTGGGGGAAATACATGAAGTCAACATTGCTGAAATACCGCAGAAGCACCTCATGCTCACCGGCAGGGATCTTGCCGCCGGGTACGGTGGTGACCAGGAAATCATTACGCCATGCCATTTCCGGGGAGACTTCAGCGACTTTTATTTTGCCGATGAAAATCTGGGCAGGGGAGTAGAAGCGGTTAAGCCGCAGCTGGAAACCTTTTTCCGCCTCCTGCGGAGAAATACTGATCCGGTTACGCATCCACAAAACGCCGTTGCCGGTCGTGCCGCCGTGACTGGTATGCGGTCTCCATTCCGCCTCGCTGCCGGGGAATTTTACCGGGATATCATCTCTGCCGTATTTGCTCTGCCAAGCGGAGATATCTTCCAGAAATTTCCGGAAAACCTGCGGATAATTCTGTTCTTTTTTCAGCAGTTCATTGCCGACTTTGACGGTTACGGGGAAAGGCTTCAAACTCTCTTCGCTCATCCAGCATTCAATGGGAGTACCGCCCCATGTGGAGTTGACGATACCCACCGGCGTATTGAGTCCGGCATTGAGTTTCCGGGCGAAAAAGTAACCGATCGCAGAAAATTTGGGCAGGGTCGTGCTGTCGGCGGTCACCCATTGACCGCTCATGGTTCTGACGGGGGTCAAACTGTAGCGGTTGCCGACTTTGAAGTGTCTGATTTTACGGTTGGCAGGCAGTTTCTGTGCCTCAGCAAGTCCGATGGCTCCGCTGAAAGTAAATTCCATATTACTCTGTCCGGAAGCAAGAAAAACTTCACCGACCAGCACATCTTTTATCACCCGGTCATTGACGTGCAATTCAAAAGGTCCTTCCGGGAAATCCGCAAGGTCAAGTTTGACCAGAAAATTCCCCTGACTGTCTGCAACAGTTGAAACTTCCTGCCCGTTGAATTTCACCGTGACCTTTTCTCCGGGAGCGGCAGTACCGAAAACCGGAACACCGTTACGTTTCGCCAGTACTGCGTGATCGGAAAATATTGCCGGCAGTTTCACCGCACCGGCAAGCGAAAGGGCCGTCAGCATCAACGGGGTGTAAAGGAGTGCTTTCAGGCGGTTCATACGGCTTATTCTCCTTCAAAATACCGGATCAATTCCGGGGATAATTCCGGAATATCCATAGGCATATTGCCGTTACGCATGGATTGGTGTCCCATATAGCCGGTGGCCACGGCATAGCGGGCCGCTACCGGAGAAACTGACGGTTTTTTACCCAGCTGGACATAGTCGAAAAAGGCTTTGATGATCTCCGGATCCGAGCCGCCGTGTGCCCCGGGTTTTTCCCGCAGTTTATAGACGATATCCGGGCGGGTGCGGCGGGTGCGGCTGGTAAATACGTGGATTTCGCAATCGCCGAAATCCCCGATATTTTCCACCCGGCCCTTATCACCGATGAAGGTGTAATTTCTTTCGCTGTCGGGGGTGTACATACAGTGTTCATAACTGGCCTGCACGCCGTTGGCAAGCTGCATGAGGATCATATTGTGATCTTCCACATCGATTTCCGTGGCCAGCCCTTTCAATTCTCTTGGCGGCCAGGATTGGGCGGTAAAGGAGATCTGCCGGTCAGGAGCTTCTCCCGGAGCGAGCCTTCCGGTATTGTTGATATAGACCGAAGATCTTCCCATTCCCACGACCCGGGTGGTGTAAGATCCGGCGAGCCAGTGGATAATATCGATATCGTGACTGCCTTTCTGGAGAAGCAGACCGGTACAGGTTTCCTGCTTGCTGCACCAGTGGCGGAAGTAACAGCTGCCGTAGCTGACAAAGTGCCGCACCCAGACGCTCTGGATATTGCCGATGATGCCTGAATCGATAACCTCTTTCATTTTGAGGATACTTTCCGCATAACGCATATTGTGGCCGAGGAAAAGTTTTCCTTTGGTGCGGTAGGCGGTTTCCAGAATATGGTCACACCCTTCGATGGTCAATGCCATGGGCTTTTCCAGATAGACGGCTTTTCCGGCTTCCAGAGCGGCGCATGCCAACTCTTCATGATACTGATCTCTGACCATGATAAAGACGACATCCAGTTCTTTATCGGCGATGAGGTCAGTGGCGGAAGAGTAGAGTTTGAGCTTGCTGTATTCCGGGCGTTCCTGACAGAGTTTTTCCAGCATTGCCGGATTATGGTCGCAAACGGCGACCAATTCGCCACGGTCTTTGGGATAGTTGTTAAAGACCAAATTAGCCCGGAGTTTCAAATCAGCACCGATAATACCGAAACGTACTTTTTCCATTATTGTAAATCCTTCTTTTTCATTATTGAAAGTCCTTTATTTTACTCCGATGATAAGGAAATGATTGGCAGGGATGGAGAGATTTTTCAGCTCTCCGGCATCAAGTTTTTTTCCGCTCCACAAGTCGGTATAATCACCTTTTTCAAGCGTCAATCCGGCAGGCAGAGCCTTGCGGGTGAAGTTGCCCACGGCGATCAATTCCCGGTACGGGGAGGGATTTTTCCAGCTGTAAAGACTGACCCGCACTCCGGAAGTGGAGGATCTGTAGGGGCAATTTTCCCAATATCCGGTGAAAACAGCATCGGGCAGCTTGACCTTTTCCCGGATCTCCCACCATTTGGCGATGGTGTTGTCATTTACCCAGTCATTCCAGACGTTGGTATCGTGGAGGATGATGGGGGTAAGGACCCGGAGAGTCCATTCGGGATTTTCGAGGAAATCTTTCTGCCGGTGCTTCAAGTGGGCATGACCGAGAGCGGAACGGCGGCTCTGGAGCAGGAAGAATAATTCCGTACCGTAAACCTGCGGATTGTAGAGAGTCTGCCATCTTTCCGCCGGGATCTCGCAGTAGAAGTAGTCCGGATTTCCGGCGAAAGGTCCATACAACTCTTCGCCCGGAGCGAAACCGTGGAGGAAGTTGTGAGTTACGGGAGTGTATTTACCTGCGGAAACGTGGAGCAGGATCTCCTTGTCGTATTTCTGTGCCAGTTTCCATGTCCGCAGGAAAAAGCTCCGCAAGGGCAATTCAGTAGAGGTGTGGAAGGATTGACCGAATGCGTCGATCCCGCCGTGACCGTGGAGGGTATTGCGGCAGGTTTTGGCATTGGCGATATCGAAATACAATCCGCAAATGGGCATTTCCTGAAAGAGTTTTTCCATGCGGTAAGCGAAAACATTGCTTACTGCCGTATTGCCGCAGTTGGGCATATTGGTGCAGACGACATTGTTTTTTGTCCACTTGTGGCTGCTGGTCGAGGGCAGCTGGGCGGTTTCCGTGGCGAGGTAATCATATTCCGGATCGTTGCTGGAAAGGTGGATGGGCATGGTATAGAGCGGACGCCTCAATCCCGGATCGGCTTTGAGCAGATTTTCTTTCATTGCCTTGGGATCACGGGGGATAAGGCTGCTCAAACTGGTAAGGTCTTCCCATGAAAGGTAATTGTGGATGGTGGTTCCTCCCATGCCCCGCTGGTTGATACCTTTGGGCATCCGCCACGAACCCCAGTTGATAAAGCGGCGTTTTTCCGGCATGGGCCGGGTGGGAGTGGCAAGGAGCGTCCAGGTATAATCGGCTCTCTTTTTAAGGATGACCGGTTCAGTGATGATCTGTGCCCGGAAGTCCACAAAACCCTTTTGGCGTTTGAATGTCAGATGCGGAGCATTTTTCCGGAGGCCGGGATACCAGTTGGCAAGAGAGTTGAAACCGAAATAAAATCCGTCAGGCACTCCCGAAAGCCAGACAAAAGGACAATCCTGATCGGAGAATTTCAACTCGACCTGATCGTTTTTCCAGTCAAAAATACCGGCAGTATAGCTGTAAGAACGCACCAGTTTGGCGAAATTGTCATCAACTTGGCAATCCATGACAAAAGAGTTGATTTTCAGCTCTTTCCCGGCAGGTTCCATCGTGAGATCCACTTGGAGCAGACCGTCAAATGCCAGAATCGCTTTCCAGATGAATTTCGCTCCTCCGGCAGAACCTCTGCCGCTGAAATGCACCTCATCTTCCAGAATTGAATCGACTTTGAAACTGCTCCAGTGGACAACTTCACCATTGAGTTTGAGTAAAGGAGCGGAACGGAAAACTTTTTTGTCTCCGGCGAGGATATTCACCGTGAAAGGCGACTGGTCAAAGCTGTAAGTGCGGTTCCAGACGGAGAAGTTTTTCCCCTCCACCTTGACCGGGATCCACGGAGCAGGTACTTTATGATCTATTCCGGCATTGGAATTGATCGCCGTCATATCGGGGATGATGAAACTTTTTTCCACCGGAAGTGCGACATTTTCGACGGTGGTTTTGACGGTGTAAGTGCCGGAAGTCCAGTTTTTATTCCACGGGAAAGAGACGGTTTTCCGGGGATCGGCAGAGGAAAAGGCGGTTTCAGCGACGACTTTTCCTGCCGGAGAGAGCAGTTGGCATTTGCCGCGATTGAGCTGATTGCCGGTATTGGTGAATTCCAATTCGACATTGAGTTTGCCGTGATTGGGCAGACATTTGATATTTGCCTCAAAAGGATTGCTGACAAAGAAGGTGTTTTCAAAGAAGAAAGTTTCTTCTTTATCCGACACTTTGACGGTGTAAGTGCCGGTATCCAGTTTACGGGAAAGAGTCCCGGCGGTACGGAATTCATCAAATCCGGTATTCAATCCATTCTCTCCGGTGAGCGTCACTTTGACCGGCAGAGTGCCGTCAATGCCGAAATCCAATGCTCCGGAAACAAGAGTTCCGGTGGAAACGATCTTCACCGCCCGGTCACTTTCGCTTATCAGCAGTTTTCCGTGTGCCTTGAAGCCTTTACCGCTCCAGACAAAAGAAGCCGCCTGCCCCTGATGGACGGTGATGCCGAAGTTTCCTTCCCAGATTTCGGAAGTTTTCATCCCCAGATCGGCAAAAGGTACAATCAATTCGGCACTCCAGCCGTTTTTTACCGGGATGATCTTTGCCGTTGCGGCAGAATTCCATGATTTTGCCGCATTGCGTGAGTCGTAAACAGCTCCGTTGGGATTGACAATAAATTGATAAACGGTATTGCCGGAGGGGTTTTTCAAATGCAGTTCAAAACTGTCATCTTCCCAGATATTGGCATCCCGGAGCGTATGATTGGCACGGGTCGGAGCATCCGGAGAGGTGAATCGGACGATCAGTTTGCCGTCATAATGGCGGATCGCGGCATAAGCATTGCCCGAAAGAGACGCTTCCCGGACGGTCATGGAATCTCCGGCTGAATTGAGCATCGGCACCTGCGAAACAATATTTTCATTGCCGGAAACAGGTACATTGAGTTTCTGCACAACATCACCTTTGGGCGGCGGAGGCATGATTTTCTGATACTCTTTGAGAATTTCAGCGGCACTCAAAACCCGGTTGCGGATCTCGATATTGTCGTAGGCGGTGCGTTCTTCGGGGTTGACTTTGATAACGGCACCGGCACGGATCACGCCGAAAGTAACTTTTTCCGGCAATCTGGTATTTTCCGGGAATTTTGTATGCGGATAAACATTACCTACTTTGAGGTTGTCATTGACGGTCAGCGTACGGGATTTGGGCTGCTGGAGAATACCGTCAACATAGAGTTTCATACCGGTATTGTCCCAGGTGACGTCGATCCTGTGCCACGAACCTTTTGACCACTTTACCGGGTCGATATGGGCGGTGGCGTAAAATGCTTTTGCCGATCCGGGGAATTTGCTGTTGAGATAGAGGATGATTCTTTCGTCGCTGGTTTTCTCCCTCATGACCATCATATTGAAGTCATTGGCGTACAACTGGATGAAACGGTGCTGTGATTTGGTCGGCACGCTCCAGTTGACCGGGGAGAGCCAGAAAGACAACGTGCCGGCGGATGGGTTGAAGTTTTTCCGGATATCCCATTGGATCTCCTCGGTTTTATCCATGGCGACGGCATTGCCTTTGCCCTTGACACCGGGGAACATCCGGAGATTGAGTTCAAATTTATTTTCATTTTTGGCTCTGCCGTTTCCGGCGGCATAATCGGCATTTACGGTATATCCGTCAAAAGTTGCCTGAAACAGCAGTGAGGGGTCACGTTTTTCTGCGGCATTTGCCAACAGCAAAGAGAGCAGGGCAAGAGAGGAAAGGAATTTTTTCATTGATTGGTATCTTTCAGATAATTTTCCCGGACTTCTTCGGGAGTTAAGGGATAATTATAAATTTTCAGCTCATCAAAGGCGGTCTTTTCTGCCGGATTGGATTTATCCGGGACATTTACGGCAATACCGCCGTAAAGGGTTTTTGCGGGGAAATTGGTTCCTTCCGGGAATTTGGTGGTGCTGTAAACCGCACCTCTGCCATTGGCGGCGGGGGAGAAATTCTGCAGAGTGCCGTCAATGAAAATACGCATGAAACTCTCATCCCAGACCAGATCTACTTTGTGCCATGCTCCGGGAGTCCAGTCTGCGATTTTTGCCGTAGCGAAAAAAGTTTTGTTTTTACCGGGGAATCCGGCGGCGGTAATGCGGAAAATAATTCTCTCGTCGCTGTTGTTGTCCCGCATCAGCCGCAGATCGAAATCCCGCATATTAGCCTGAAAAAAGAGATGACGGGATTTGGCTGCGACCTGCCAATTCACCGGATTTATCCACAATGAAACCGTACCCTGTTTCTGATTGAAGTTTTTATTGACATACCACTGGGCAGCCATGCTCTTATCCAGAACAATGGCACTGCCTCTGCCGTTGGCACCGGCAATTTTTTTACCGGCAAAGCCGATCGTTGAATTGTTGCGGGCAACTTTCGTACCGGCGGCAATATCCGGATTGATGCTGTCATTATCAAAACTGACATGAAAGATCATCTCTCCGGCATTGACAATGATCCCGGCACTCATCAGAACGGCAAAGAGCAGTTGTTTCATCGTGGATATTCCTGTAAGTCAATTATTTATCAGGGTACATATATTTTTCAAGATCTTTGAGGATGAATGTCGGCTTATTCAGCTCTGTGACATGTCCGTCAACCCAGAGGACAGTGGAAGAGCCACCCTCATATTTTGCCGCATTGACCCAGCCGCCGCTGTAAAGCGGGTTGTTGTGGGAAGCTACCAGATAGAGCGGTACTCCGGTCGAGCCGGAATTTACCGCCCGGATGTGGGGTTTGCCGTAGGGCGAATCATTATTGTCCCGTGTTTCGGAAATCAGCACTTTACTGGAAGGATTTTTGATTTTTCCGTCTTTGCAGGGTGTGACATATCCGCCATCCGGACCGCCGCCGATAGCACCGTTGTATCCGTAAGCGATATAGGCAAACGCAGTTTGTGAACCGAGAGATACCACGTCATTGCCGCCGAAAGAACTGGCATGTTTCATCATGGGATAAGTTACCGGACAAACATAGCTCTCACCGGCAGCGAGGTAGTTGTTATTGTGCAAAGTCCACCCCCAGGTACCGTTTTGAGAGAAGTTCCCAGCCGGAGCCGAAGTGTAAAAGGTGTTGCTGCTGGGCATATAATTGCCGTCATTATCCCCGGTGTACATAGCAAAAGCATTGGAAAACTGTTTGTTGTTGTTGATGCAGCTGGCGATCCTGCCGCGGGTACGGGCGTTATTCAACGCCGGCAGCAGTATTGCCGCCAAAATGGCAATGATCGCGATGACTACGAGAAGCTCAATAAGAGTAAAGCATACATGCTTTACTCCAGCCGGCTGGAGGCTCAAAGCCTCACGGGAAACAAAACGGAACATCTTTTTCATACCCATTTTCTCCTTTTTGTTTGGGGTTTATTGAAAAAATCTGTCATCTATCTCATCTTTCAAAGCTTCAAAAAGTTCATCAGTCATCGCCTGTATCTCATCAAGCGAACACACTGCCGCAGTCAGCGGATCGAGTGCAACTGCATGGAAAATATCCCTTTTACTGGCGTTGACCGCACCTTTTGCCGCCATGATGTGCATCCCGGTCAGAGGGCGATTCAATCCGGCAAGCTGTTCCGGATAATTTTCAATGCGGGTCGGTTGGATGCCGCCGCCGGAAACCAGACACGGCACTTCCACGCAGCACTCCGGCGGAAGTGAGGGGATCAGTCCGTGATTCATCACATTCAAATTTGCCTCAAAGGGGCGGTTGTTTACGATAGCGGAGATGATCTGTATGGCGTATTCAGCACTGGGTTCAGTGTCGATGGCGATTTCACCATTGAGCATTTTGACGATCTTTTCATCGTTGACCTTTTGCATCTGTTTACCCAGATGGTAAGCCGCTCCGCTTACTCCGCAAAACATCGGAGCATATTCAATACCGTCACCGTCGCAGAAACTTACACCTTTTTCGACATTGCAGAATTTTTCGATCAGCTCTTTGCGTTTGCGGAAGTAGGGAATATATTCGCTGCCGTGTCCACTTGATTCAGTGGGGAAGTAGCCGAAGTGCCGCATGATCTCAAAGCGTACTTTGTCTTTGTTGTAAATTTCCGGATCTTCCATCGCCTTGAAAAGAGCAGGATAGATATCTTTGCCCTGATATTCAGCTTTGAGGAAAAACGCCTGATGATTGATCCCGGCGGTCAGTGTCCGTAAATCTTTGAAAGGCACCCCGACTTTGTCGGCAATGCTCCGCAAAGTACCCTGTACGCTGTGGCACAAACCGATCACGTTCACGGTTTTTGCCCGCATGGAAGCTGCGATCGTATTTATCGGCATCGGATTGACATAGTTGAGCAAGTATGCTCCGGGGCAGTATTTCTCCATGGCATCGACGATGGGCAGCAAAGCCTTGATTACCCGCAACCCCCGGAATATACCTCCGGGACCGGCGGTATCGGCAACCACCTGATCAACGCCGTATTTTGCCGGGATTTCATACTCAAGTTTCTGACAATCCAGCGTGCCGCAGCGGAAAACCGTAATGACATAATCGGCATTTCTGACCGCTTCGACCAGATCGGTGGTCATGGTAAAATTGGGTTTCACACCCAGTTTTTCAGCGGTCATTTGAGCGTACTTGAAAGAATTGGACAATCTTTCTTCTGAAATATCCATCATGCACACATCCGCTTCACGCAAAGACGGATCGAGCATGATATCTTTCAAGAATTTCTGGGCGAAGATCACTCCGCCTGCTCCGATAAGGGTGATTTTCATTTTTTATTATTCTCCCAAACACCTTTTTTATTACGGAAATCGTAAGCATTGGTATAGAAAAACTTCTCCGCTTCCTCCGGTTTTCCCCAGCGGCAGTAAACCGAAAGAGACACTTCAAAAAAGAGAGTCCAGAAGTTTTTCAGTTTCAACGCCCTTTCATTCTCCTGTTCCAGACCGTAAAACTGGTCGGTGGCAAAGAAAAATTTGTCGTTGAACATCCTGTCTGTACCGTCATGGGAGAGCCGATCAAGATTTTTGATGAATTCCATCAGTTGTTCCGGATGACGGTAACCGGAAATGTCATGGACGATGTTTTTGTAATAATAGATATTCTGCACTGTTTCGTCGAACCACGGATAACCCAGATGACCGCCGATTATCCGCAGTAACGGAAATGCTTCGGCAATGCCCCCCAGATACCCCGGACGCATCCCGTCCGGGCCGAATCCTCCGGCTGACCGCTCCTTCCAGCTCCCGGCGGAAACTGCCATGCCGGTATGGAAAAGTATCGGCATATCCAATTCTTCAGCTCTGGCATAAAAGGGATAGTAACGCTGATCGTTCCAGTTGGTCTGCGGCTTATAAGGCTTCAAGCCGCAGAATCCGGCATCTTTCAGCCGGTCGATCTCCTCCACACCTTTGGAGAAATCCAGATGCCCGTAAGCATAAACCACCTGCGGATGATCCTTGACCGCCTGCAGAACTTCCTCCTGCGTGGCAAGTTCGATGCCGCCCAGCGTATAGCCGGAAAGATCCATCAGCCAGATCTCCTCAAATTCACCGGAATCGGCAATTTCATGGAATCCTTTGTGATTGTGGACCAAATGGGCGTGTGAATCAATACATTTCATAATATTCAGATATTGAATTTGGGTGCTTTGGCTGTGGCAATATCACTGGCGATCGTGCAATTCGGATGACGGCGGCAGTAGGTTACAGGGTAATCATCACCCTCTTTTCCGGCAGCGGCGATCCGGATAATGGTATTTGCCCAGAGAAATTCAGTGGATTCATTGCGGGTCATCAGGAGCATCCGGCGGGCACCGAGGCACTGTTTCATGCCGAGAGTGACGGCACGTTTCGGGAAGTTCTCCAGATTACCGCCGACGCCGCGGTGTCTGGTGGCATCGATCGTGCGGGTGAATTCGTTGATCTCCAGGATCCGGGGGTTGCTATCCGCCACACCGGGAGCAGGCTCGTTGAATGCCACATGTCCGTGGATGCCGATACCGCCGAAACAAACTTCGATACCGCCGGATTTTTCGATCATCTCCGGCAGGTCAGCCAGAATTTCCGGACGGGGGAAAATAACCTGATCCGCCGGCATGAGCAGATCCGGACGCACCCGGTCAAAGAAAAGTTTGCCGACCTGTCCGCGGAAACTCAAAGGATGAGTGGCAGGGATCAATTCATCTTTTTCATCGTCAACGTATTCGTCCATAAAGAAGAAACGGACATTTTTCAGAGAGAGGTTTTCAAAATTGATCTTCTCCGCCATGATCCGGTAAGGCTGGGTGGGGCCGACCGGCATGATGAAATTCAGAATTTTGTCTCCGGCAGCGGCTTTGCGGAATTCATTTACCATCTCTTCGGCGAGGTATTCATAGAGTTCATCGAGGGTTTCGGTAAGTTTCAACTGCCCCTTGGACTCTTTGACAAGATCTTCAATGGAGAGTGAGAGCAGATGACGGACTTCTTCTTTACGGTTCATTTTTTTTAACCTTTTTTACTTTTTTGGGGGAGAAAAACCTTGCTTTGTTCTTAATTTAGTGTATATTTTATCAATGTAAATAACAATTTTGATAAAACAGTAGCAAGTTTGATAAAAAATGCGTAAGGTAGTAGCACGTCCGAATCCGACTGTCGTACCGGCTTTTCCCATGCCGGTGCATATCCGTTCAGCAGGGTACAATGAAGCACCGTACGGCTGGGAGGAGTATGAGGATCCCCGTCCTCTGGTGCAGATATTCTGGTGCATACAGGGGACTGCTGAATTTATTCTGCCGGATGGTTCATGGGAGATACGCCCCGGAGAAGTATTCATCCATCTGCCGATGGAAGTGCATCATCACCGTTCAACCGATCCCCGGGCATCATGGAGATATTACTGGTTTACTTTCGATGGTGATTATGCGGAAAAATTCATGCTCTCTTACGGCTATCCCCGGAAGAATATTTCCGGTGTGGAGTGTCCGACGGAATTGTTTTCCGAATTGGAGATCCTCGTACAGAAACAGACCAATTACGCCCGGAGACACGCACTGGCGATCGCCGCCGAGATCCTCGCCAGAATAGGCGGTATGGATGACAGCACCCCGGTCGAATCTCTGATCCGCCGCTTCATGGCTCTGGTCAGAGAAAATATGCGTGATCCGTCAGTTACAGTCAATGATCTGGCAAAGAAACTGGGAGTACACCGGATGACGTTGAATAAGCACTTCAAAGAGGAGATGGAGATGACTCCGGGGAAATATCTGGACAGCATCCGTCTGCAGCATGCAATGCGGCTCTTGCGGGATACGCCGCTTTCTTTGAAGGAGGTGTCGGAGAGATCCGGGATAATCAATCAGAGTTACTTCTGCCGTCTGATCCGGGAAGCAACCGGGGTTTCTCCCGGAGAATACCGGGAAAAATTCCACTCACACCAGTAGGCAGAGAAAAGCCCCGGCGGCTCTGATCCATCCGGCGGATGCAGTGCGAGGCAAGGTCGCAGATTTATCAAGAGATTGCCCGCAATGCACCACCGCCTCGTCGCGGCGAAGCCGGAAGTAAAGATTTTTCACAAAAAATGTGACAAAATCAAATTTTTTGATAATGTCCCGAATTTTGTGAAACCCGTAACAGAAGCTTATAAACAAACATTTTTGTTAGCGTATAAAACATATCACATAAGTTGTGATTTGTCAAACCGGCAAGCACGGGTTCGATCTAACCGGTGGATGCAGTGTGAGGCAAGGTCGCAGACAAATCAAGGCGGATGAGCAGGAGTGTACTGACGTACATGACTGCGAAAACGTCCGCTGATTTGCCAAGAGATTGCCCGCAATGCACCACCGCAGGAAAGATTTTTCACAAAAAATGTGACAATAATAATTTTTTATTTTATCTTGAGCGAAATCAGCTCGTAACATGCCACCGGGATATCCGTAATCGCAACCCCGTTTTCATACCGGAAACTGACCTTTTCCCAGTTCCCCTCCGGAGTAAGTTTGCAGATACTCTCCGGCTCAACTGCACAACGGATGGCAAGATTTTCCACCGGGTCAAAGTTGAGATTGACCAGAACCATAATGGTTTCACCGGCAGGATTTTTCCGGGTGAGAGCGGCGAAATTCTGCTCATGCTCCACGCTGAAATCCACCGGTCTGCCGTTGATTTTCTCCAATACATGGAGCATCCACAATTTTCTCTCCAGAGTGTAGGTATAGTTGGTGAAAATTCCCGTACAGAAACCGGTCGTGCAGACAGTGCCGCCCAATTTGTTGCGGTAAAGCACTGTTGCCGGAGCAACTTTTTCCAATTCTTTTGATCCCGACGACGGAGCATAGGCGTACCATGTCAGAATTTCAGCATCTTTTGCCGGATCGGTGAAAAGAGGAGTTGCTCCGGTTTTGGTAGAACGGAGCAATTTTTCCGGGGTATAATATTCCCGGTTGGCGAGGAATTCCTTATCCTCTGCCGTAACTCCGAGATATTCCGCAAAACCTCTTTTGGTAATGGCTTTCGCCGCCTGACCGTCGATCAGAACTTTGCCGGAAAGCAGCTGTTTGAGTTCCGCATCGGAGAAACGGGAGATCATCTTTTCACCGGCAAGCAGATAGATACCGTCTCTATCCAGCTCAAAGGAGCAGTAAAAGGGAATTCCATATACTGCACACATTACTTCCGCCCAGTTGCTCTCCTCCACAAATTTTTCATTCGGAGCAGTAATGTGCCAGTTGGGGAAGTTCTTGTGTCCCGGCACGATCAGACCGGTAAAAGAGGCATTGTTTGCTTCTCTGGTAAGGGTCTGGTAATAATTGCGGTTTTTGGCAAGAATATCAGTATAGCACCGGTTGACCGGCAATCCGTAGGTATGAGCGTTGACATACCAGATTTTAGCTCCCTGCATCCCGGCCATGATGCTGGTGCAGAGTTTGGCGTGCATACTGGTTGCCGAGCGGCTGTACGGAGTCTGGGGGAAAGTGTCAGCTTCATCCAGCACCACCGGCACATCGGCATGTGCGGCACGCAGAGCCAGAGAACGCACCAGGACGATCGGGAAAATTTTTGCTCCGACTTCCATGTAATTGGCGTTGCACACCCGCATGACAGCCGGATGATTTTTCCCGGCGAAAGCTTTGGCAACCTGATTGTTGAATCTTCTCCCTCCGGAGAACATACAGCTGCCTGCCGGGATCGCCGGATTTACTGAATCGATCGTCTTCCGGATAAGAGCTGCAACTCCATTGACCATCTCTATCTGCAGCTGGAGGAAAGTTTCAAAAACTTCATCTCCGGGCTTGGAATCTTTCACCGCCTGCCGCAACTCACCGGAGGTGAAATTCTTTCCGGTACGCTCATTGAAAAGAGCCACATGCCGGTGACAGAAGCACTCTGCTTCCGGGGAATAGGATCTTATATCGTCGTCTCCGAGCATGAAAACCGGATCTTCCTTTGCCAATTCGGTAACGAAATAGACAATATACTGCTGAAAATCCGGGTCAAGCGGGCAGAAGCGGGCGGCTTTACCATTGATATCGACCGCCCGGGTCCAGGCTTCTTCATTTTTGTCAGTTCTGGGCCAGTGCCCCAGCACACTCTGGAGGAGGACGCCGAGTTTCACTCCGGAACCGGCTAATTCCGCTTTCAGTTTGCGGTAACTGGCGATCATAGTGTCAGCCTTTTTCCGGGCGGGGAATCCCTCCGGGTGCAAAGTCATACTGTAAAGCACGATTTCATTGCCGGTACGCTGGTGATATTCTATCATATCTCTGGCGGCGGCAGCTTCTTCGCCGATCGACATGGGCAAAATATTGTAAAAGGTGAATTGTGTTTTATCCATAATCATCTCTTTCTCTTTTTGGTTTTCTACGGTACTGACACACGCAGTAAGAGCCAGCATCATACCGGCAAAAAGCATATTTACAGCATGTTTTTTCATGATATTTCAGAACTCCAGAGCGACTTGTTTATCTGCCGGGAGAGTCATGCAGCAATTATCATTGAGATAAGCTCTTTCGGGCAGGACGATCATAACGTTGAGCGGCTTGTTTTCCGTGGCGTAAGCTCCGTGATGCCAGACTCCGGGACGGATGGCGATCATCGTGCCTTTGGGAACCAGAAATGCTTCCACGGTATCAGCCGGAAATTCATCACTTGCCGTTGCCGGAGCGAGCCAGACGATGGCATCCTGATCCAGCGGCATGGCGACTTCGCCGGTGAAATTGTGGAATTCAGCATCGGTAACGATCAACGGACGCGGCTGGATGCGGCAGGTGGAAAAGGAGGGAACTGCTCCGCCGAAGTCTTCCTGAAGCATATCACGGAAAAATGCCAATGGTGCATCTTTCGGGCCGGTGGCTTCCTGATCCATGGGGTCGATCAAAGCGGCATAAGTACCGTATTTATGAAAGTTTTCCCGGGTGAGTTTCTGGATTTTGACGGTTTTCATTTTCATACCCTTTCTTTGCTTGAGGTTTGAATTGTGACAATATTTTGTGCACTTTGTTATATTATACTCATCAAAACCGTTTTTTGCAAGAGTAAAAATGTCATACTTCAGGGTAATTTTGTAACATTACGGACTTTTACGGACATGTACAGACACTAACGGACAGTTCCGGGGACAGTCAGCGGTCTGCAAGGCTCTTGTTTATGCTGCCTCACGCTCACCCGTCATGCAAATTTTTGCATGACATCGCTTACGGCAGGTGGTGTCGCCTGTCGCATATCCACGCTATTTACCGATCAAACTGCGACCAACGGCTTGCCACGGCGTATTGCAAAGAAGCCGGGAGCAGTGCGATAACCTCGCAACCCGCCGAGCGGGCGTTCCGCCGCTTGATCACGTCTCCGTACGACGGAGGGCGAAATTTATTTATTTTTATGCCAAAATAAAGCGGGTACTGCCGCACTCTTTCCCGGTCAATTCGGTCAATGCCCACACCAGAGCATCCATTCTGTCCGGCGAAGACGTTCCCGGCGAACCGGGTTTGAATGAACACATCTGCCCCTCCAATTCCGGAAATACCCCGGCATGATGAACGATCTTTTTTTCGTAGAATGCCGCCACCGGTTCCGCCCGGGCAAATTTGTCTTTGAATGCCCTTACCGCTTTTACTTTCACCGTATCATCCTCCCTCGCAAAAAGAGTCGTAAGCAATTCGCCGCCGTTATTCACCTCCACCACCAAAGTGTCGGCATTGAATCGGCGGTAAAGTTTTATCGCCTCTCTCACCCAGAGCAAAGGGGTTGACTGCATACTGCTGTCTGCCAGAATATAGCATTGCCCATTGCGGTCGATCCCGGCGGCAACGATTCCGGTGAAGTCATTATTTTTGCCGGAAGTCACTGCCGGATCGACGCCGATGACCACTCTTTCCAATTCCGGCACTTCCCGGCACCGCAGCGGATCGATCATGGCGTAATTCCACAATGCTCCCTCATTTTCATCGAGCCACTGACCGGAAAGAAAACGTTTCCTCTGTCTCTCCGGGAGATTGGCGAGGGTATTTTCGATATAATCCGGAGGGAGATTTTCCCGGTTGCCCTCCGGATTCATCTGCATTGCCGCATAATTCTCCGGGCATGGGAATTTCTCTCTGGTCACCGGGTCACACTTTTCGATGAATACCCGGTAACACCAGTGGCTTTTCCCCGGCGGATTGCAGTCATAATACGCCCGGTTGACCAGAAGCGGAACCTTCTGGGCAAGCCGGGTAAGTGCCGTCTGCACGCTGGAATAGTCCAATTCGGAACACTCATTGAAGTAGATCGTGGCAAACTCCTTGCCCAGGATCTTATCTGCTCTCTCTCCGTCATCAAGACCTACCAGCCATATTTCCGAGGAGTTGCTGAAGTGAAAGCAGTTTTCCGCCTTGTTGAAGTGCCAGTGCAATTTTTTCCCGAAACGGCTCCGCAGAACTTTGGGCATGGTATCCATGCCGATCGAAGTTCTCGCACTGGCACAGTAACGGCGGATGACCGCATGGCGGCTGCCAGGTGTCCTCACCGCTCTCGCCGCCAAAGCACAGCACAAAACGAAACTTTTCCCGGAACGGGAACCGCCGAAAAGCATCGTATGCTGTGCCGGAGATGAGAGCAGTGTCAGAGCTTCTTTCTGTATCGGGGTGTATTTGAACATCTTTCACCTCGGCAGGAATTTTCAATCAACGCTGACTGCGGCGGCACGGCGGCGTAAAAAACTTTTTCTTCCGGCACTCAATTTGCTCATGACCCCCTGAAACAGTGAGGACAATTCCGGATGCAGAGCGATCACAGAAAGTATTTTGCGGTGCATCGCCTGTCTTGAACAATTTCGCAATTCGCTCAATTTTTTTATATCGCACCTCCCATCCCCGGTCGAATCCGTGATGATCCGGGAGATCAAACCGGCAGTATAATCGTCCAATTCCAGCAGGTAACGGAAAAATCTGGCGAGCATACTTATGAAAATATCTTTGTTCTTTTTCCGGCATTCTCCGGGGATATGTTCATAATCAGCAACTTCAGAAATGCGGAAGCTGTTTTTTTCAAAACTGCAGAGCTTACTGCGGCTGACCACCTCCCTTGCCGTGGCGGCATAATAGCGGCAGGAATCAAAAAATTCACACTTGGCACACGGATTATCCCCTTTGGGAAAGCGTCCGAAACAAATTGGATTTTTATTCATGATTAACTCCTTAACTTTTTTGCTTCAGCCCCGAAACAGAGAAATACTGCCGATCGGCTGTTGAGTTGTACTTTCTGCGGAAACAGAATCCCCCTTTTTATCCGTCAATGGTGCGATCAATGCCGCCGCCCGCTGACCCAGCGGTGAATCCTGTCCGTTGAAACGGCAGGTATTCCCTGCTGATGTGAGGGTATTTATCCGGGTATAAGCTCCGGTCAGGTATTCCGGATTGAGCAGCAGAAAGATCGTCTGTTCTGCAATTGCCGCCCGGAAAAGTTCCTTTTCGATTGCCTTTTCCGGTTCATATCCTCCGAGAGCGGCAAGCACATCTCTTTCAGCGACGGCGGCACAACCGGAGCGTTCACTGTCACCGGCACTGAAATACTCTTTTTTCAGTGGGTGATCGTTGAAAAATTGATCGATTTCCGTTAATTGCATATAATTTCAGTCTCCTTGATTACAGAATTTTCAGCGGGCCGGAGGGAAGTTCCCCCCTCATTCAAAGGGGGGAACTTGCAAAAGCTGATCAGGCATTGCGGAGAGCTGAAATCGCTTCAGCACTGCCCAGCAGATTTTTGATCCGGCAGCAACGCTGACGGACATTGCGGAATTCAAAGGTCAATTCACCGATGGCCACCCGGCGGATACCGTCAAAACCATTGGGAGTGGCATCCATATCAGTGATTCCCCTGCCGGCAAGATTGGCAATGGCAAAACAGCCGGTGTCCAGCACCCAGGCATCATTGTCCGGCATGTCCGGATCTGCCATGATCGTCATGCCTCTGCCGTTGATCTCATTGACGATCACCGCCACATAAGCTCCGCGGCGGTCATCGGAACGCAAAATCTGGATGCGGTCACGGTACTCATTGGAGATCACTCTCGCCTGTCCCGGTGAACAGAGGATCTGCATCGGATCACCACCCTCTCCGAGGATCGCCTGGGCAGCATCATTGATCAGGAAGCTGTCCAGAGTGCTTTTGCCCGCATCGATCACCGGAACTCCGGACTGCGTGCCGAAAAAGTACAATCCGCCTGCTTCGCCGCGGGTATTAAGCGTTGCTTCCACCCGGCGGCCGAAAAGTGCCACCCGGTTGAGGTCACGGGCAAGATCGGCAAG
Organism: Lentisphaerota bacterium; assembly: GCA_015061685.1. Classification (GTDB taxonomy): domain Bacteria; phylum Verrucomicrobiota; class Lentisphaeria; order Victivallales; family Victivallaceae; genus UBA1784. The sequence continues at coordinate 42,736 of SUWD01000010.1, forward strand.
AGCGAATGCCGTCTGACGGTTGAGCTGATTGTCGGCATTGCCGTAAAGATTTACCGCCAGAGCCGTACCGGAAAGGACGATCTCCTTGCGGAAAATCTGGGTCGCATTCCACTGGGCAGAGGCAAGATGATAGTTTTCTTCGCCGTCCCCGTTGGAAGTTCCTTCATTCATCGGAGTGGAGACAATGATGAATGTTCCACCGTTTTCCGGAAGATCACCGGCACCGGAATACTCCGAACCATTGGCGGCAACCAATTCCAGTGCGGCAGAATTTGCCGTTACCGTATTGACCCGGAAAAGTGCCGGATTATCCTTGAGAGCAACCAAAGTACCGCTTTTCAGCTTGGCGGCATCTCCGGAAGTCAGAGTCAATACTCCATTATCAGCGGCACTGGCAGTAATGCCCCTGCCGGTGAGCTGGTCTTCCAGATACTCATGCTTGGCTGAAGCGGCATCAGAAGCCATCCGGAAGTTGGAAATGAAACGCGGTTCATCTTTGATAACAGTGGACATCACATCAGAAAGATCACGTTTGCGGTTGGCGAAAGAGTAGTTGTAAAGCATAATTTTTTTCCTTTATTTTATTATATTTTCCCTTACTTCTTTTTACGGAAAAAGAAGTAAGACAAGAAAAACGGGAAGTCGCGCCCTTCGCTTCGCTGGGGCTTGATCGTTTTTTTTACGGCTCCATTTTTTTATGGAATTTTGTCATATCTTTTATCGGTCAGACCGCCTCCGGAGCATGGTCGATGGACAATGCTATCCGGTTGATCCGGTCTCCGTGAATATCTTCTGCCGCCGATCCCGCCGCAGAAGCCGGTTGGAGAGCTGTTCCGGCACTGCTGCCGGGAGTGATCCTCGCTTTGAAACAGCCCGGAGAAACTGCAGCAAGCTGACCTGCGAATTCCCGTAAAGCCTCCGGATCATTCAGGTCGATATTCTTCCTTGCCGCACAGAAACGGAGGTATTCCGGATCGGTACAGCCCGTTTCAATGCTGATTTTTTCCAGAATATTCCGGCTTTTCAGCTCCTCATACTGCTGCTGCAAACCGGCATAGGCTTTTTCCAATTCAGCCAGTTTCTCCTCCGGGGAAAGGTTTTCTGTCACGCTTTCCTGTCCGGGAACGATATTTTCGGCTTCTTCACTCATAATTCACTCTCCTGATTGATTTCGTTGATGATCTTCTCTTTTTCCCTGATCCCGACATACCCGATGTTGTCCAGAAGTTCCACCGCTGTCCTGCCGACTGCCTTGCGGTAGGATTTACCGGCAGATATCTCCGACAACTGGAGCAATCCGGCAATGCCTCCGGCAAGATCGTTGACCGCAAAACGGCGGTTGTAACGCACATCCGGCACCGCCAGGTCAAGATCGTAACGCCGCATAAGTTTCCACGCATCCAATTCCGCCTGTTCCAGCAGATCGGCTCTGGCAGCAAGAAATTGACTGACATTCTGGAAATCCCACGCTTTTGATTCGGAACTCTGTCCCTCACGGCTGTTGCCCTGTACCGCCAGACCGACGACATCGTACAACTCCTGTTTCAAGTAGCGGTTCTCCTCCCGGATCGTATCCGTGGCAATGCCGGAAGGACTGATGAAACGGCTGATCCCCTTTTCTTCGACCGATTCAACAATGGCGGCACTGCGGGCGACGATGGCGGAGAAATTCTCATCTTTGCTCTCATCGGCAGAAATTTTTCTGGCACTGCGGGCAAATGAATCTGCAACCACCAGCATACCGAACATCTGTTTGACCGTATTCATCTGGGCTTCGGATTCGTTGTTCATGATCGCCTCGCTGATCCGGACGACATCCTCGAACCAGTGATTCGCCGCCAGACCGAATCCGTCAGGTTCGACCACCGGTATCAACGGCACCGTCCCGGTCGGATTCACCCCGGAAGCGATCTCTTTTGCCCCGGAAGATGCCGCTTCAAAAAGCCGCCAGCTGTTGCGGTCATAAAGTCTTCTGCGGCGGTGTCTTACCGGTGGAGCAAACGGATCACTGCTGTCGATCTCCTCCTCGGCGACCAATGCCCAGAGCAGTTTGCCGTCAGCTCCGGTTGACCAATCGACCACCTGCAATGGCGAAAGGGTCCTGGCATAAGGACGCAGACATCTCTCTTTTGCCTCCTGCCGGGAGGGATTGCCGTCGAAAAGCGGCATTTCCACCTGGAGCCACGCTCTGCCGTAAACGTTGAGCAGCGTGGACAACTGCCGCATGACATCATTGGTACGCAAACCGGTGCGGCTCCAATCCTCGACCAATTCCGGATCGGCATTGCGGCGGATCGGGTCAATGCTCAAGGCGTACTGGGTGATTCTTCTGGCGATCGCCCGGGGGTAGTTGAAGTAATACGCCCGGCTGCGGCGTTCGGAGAATTCCAGATTGATCTCCGAAACGTGCCGGATCAACGCCTGTTCGATATACTCCCGGCCTCCGGAATAGGCTTCGCCGGAGCGTTTCCAGCGTTTTTCATTAGCGGTGTATTCGGCGTTACGCCGCTGAAAGATGTAGTTGTTATTGTTCACGGTTTTTTTCCTTTGTTTGCAGTTTCACAAGGCGGTTTCCTCATCGCTCAAACTTTTCTCTGCGGCATCCTCTTTTTCCGGGGAACGGCTCTTTTTCCATCTCTCCGGGCAGCGGTTTTCCAGCCAGTACATTGCCGCTCTGACATCCGGCGGGACCGCTTTACCCGAAGCATCCTCGTAACCGGTGGCTCTTTTGAGCAGAGCTTCCTCGACCAGTTTCAGTAATTCATCATCGTTGTTTTCCTGTGGTGTGAGATTGTTGTTGTTTCCATCCATGATCGCCTTTCCTGAAAATTGCACCCCTGCATAATAGCCTGCTATTGTCAACATCATTTTTGCATATTTCCTGCAAAATCCGGAGTAATCCGGCAGCGGAATAGATCCTCCCCGATGTTGAAATCAGGGGATCTTTGATTGATTTACCCTCATTGTCCATGTTTATTTTCCCAGATTTAATTTTTTCTGTTTTTTAATTGCACGCTTGCAATCCAAGCGGCAAAAAAATTGTGAGGTGTTCAGGAAAGCTCACAAAACCCAATATAATTGCACGAATGCAATTTTTCAAGAGCAAAAAAGAGAAATTTTTCAAAAAAATTGCTTGCATGCAAGAGTTTCAGGTGTATATTAACTTTTCGGAAAGTGTTTTATCAGCATTGCAGAAAGAGTTACGCTGTTTTTCTGCCAAAGGAGAATGAAAGGAAGCAGTCTATGAGGATCGATGACCGGGTTTTACGGGCATTGCGTCTGGCGGTCGATGAGGCCGGTGACGCCAAAGAATTTGCCGCCCGCTGTGGAGTAAGTGCATCAAATATCTCCCGCTATTTGAGCGGCAAGGTGCGTTCCATCACCGATGAGTGCTGGGAAAAACTGCTTCCGGAGCTGAAACTGGATTCTCCCCCGAAAGCCGCCGGGACGATCACCAACACTCCGGAGTTGAGGAGATTCATCCTTGACCGCATGGAAAAAAACGGCGTCACTTCTCCGGATGCCTTGCGCCGGATGATTGGATACGATTCATCCCGTTCACTCCAGCGGCTCTTTGCCGGGGAGCTGAATTGGTTCCCGGATATGCTTGCAGCGGTTCTGGATGCCCTTGATTGCGATGCCGCCGATGCTCCGCTTGCTCCGGGGGAAGCGGCTTTACTGCCGCCGGGAGGTATTTTCCGGGATGGAGCGATGCTGGTACGGCCCTTGCCGGTAGTGGAGTGGGCGAATGCCGCCAGCCATCTGGAATCTCTGGAATCCGATACCGTGGTCATGCAGCAGTGGGATCCGGAAAATACTCCGACCGTGCCGGTGCCGGCAAATTCCCGGCGTGATACCCATGCTTTCCGGGTGCATGGGATATCCATGGAGCCGAGAATTCTTGATGATGACATCGTGCTGGTCGAGCCTGCGGAGAATTTCGATGCCATTCCGGACAACAAGATCGTGGTCGTCCGTTTCACTGACCGGAGTGAAAATGCGGAAAAGGTGGTCTGCAAAAGATTCCGCCGCCAGAACAATCAACAGCTGCTTCTGACCAGCGACAATCCGGAGGGAAAGATCATTCCCTTTTCGCCGGATGAGGTCGCCTGGGTCGGAATCGTGGTGAAAAAGATCAGCGAAATGTGATAAAAGAGGGCTATTTCAGCACTCTTTATTGACAAAAGTGCTTTTCTGTGCTATATTTAACGGTTGTTTTTCTGTCAAATAACCAAAATAAAAACGGGGAATAATCCAAATGGAAGCAATCAAAACTTTTTTTGCCGGAGTGGAGACCGGCACACTCACGGCCTTTATCGGCTATCTGATCCTGATGATCATTGTGGGAGCGTTTTTCTGCAAAAAGAGCAATACTCTGGATGACTATCTGCTCGGCGGCAGAGGCATGGGCAGCTGGGTGACGGCACTTTCCGCCCAGGCAAGCGACATGTCCGGCTGGCTGCTTATGGGGCTGCCCGGAGCGATTTATCTGGGCGGCATGGGCGATGCGTGGGTCGCTATCGGTCTGGCTCTGGGAACATTTTTCAACTGGATCCTGGTCGCTCCCCGGCTCCGGATCTACACCGGCAATCTGGAATCTCTTACTCTCTCCAGCTTTTTCGCCTCCCGCTTCAAAGATCCCAGCGGTATGCTCCGGATCGTTTCGGCATTGATCATCCTGCTGTTTTTCACGATCTATGCGGCATCCGGCATGGTGGCAGCGGGAAAACTTTTCAACTCCATGCTCAAAATCGATTACAAAGTTGCCGTACTGCTCGGGGCTGCAGTGGTGGTAGCCTACACGCTGCTGGGCGGTTATCTGGCGGTCTGCTGGACTGACCTTATTCAGGGTACTTTGATGTTCATTGCGATCATTGCAGTACCGTTTGTTGCTCTCAAAGCCGGCGGCGGCATGGGCAATGTGGTCGAAGCATGTTCCGGCAAAGGTCTGCATCTTTTCCCCGGTGAAGGAAGCACACTCACCTGGATGGCGATCATTTCCTGTGCGGTGTGGGGTTTGGGTTACTTCGGTCAGCCGCACATTTTGAGCCGTTTCATGAGCATCAAGTCGGTGAAACTTCTGCCGCGTACCACGACGATCGCTATGGTCTGGGTGGTCATTTCCCTGCTGGGAGCTGTGGCAGTGGCACTGACGGCGATGCCGATCTACACCGGTCTGCCCAAAGCTGAAGCGGAAAATATTTTCATTTACCTCATTCAGGACTTCTTCAATCCGTGGATCGGCGGTATTCTGCTGGCGGCGATCATGGCGGCGATCATGTCCACGATCGACAGTCAGCTGCTGGTGACCACCAGTGCTTTAACTGAAGACTTCTACCGCCGGGTGGTACGCCGCAATGCTACGATCACTGAATCGGTTTGGGTCAGCCGCGGTTTTGTGCTTCTGATCACGATCATTGCCACATTGATCGCACTTTTCCCCAGCGATACGATCTTCAACATCGTCAAGTTTGCCTGGGGCGGCTTCGGAGCGGCATTCGGTCCGGTGGTCATCATGGCACTCTACTCCGGAAAGACCACCTGGCAGTCGGCACTTGCCGGTATGCTGACCGGTACGGCGGTGATGCTGGTGTGGTACTTCCTCGGCTGGAACAAGTACATGTACGAAATTCTGCCCGGATTCATCGCCAACTTTGCGGTAATCATGATCATCAATGCTTTCCTGCCGCAAAAGGATGAGGAGATCCTGCAGAAGTTTGAGGATGTGCGTCAGAGCAAATAAGTTTCCGCACTGAAACTGCAATGCTCCGGAGTATTTACCGGAGCATTTTTTTGTACCCATTCCCTGAAAACCGACAGCTTCCCACCCTCTCCCATCCTCAATGAGAGAGTAAGAGAGAGTATAAAGAGAGAGTATATTGGTTATGGTTATGGTTATGGTTATGGTTATGGTTATGGTTATGGGTTGGATTTGTTGAAACTGTTTCAACAAAATCAACAAATGTTGAATTTGCTGACAAATGTTGGATTTGTTGACAAATGGGTAATGTCCCCAATTTTGTGAAACCCAAGCAGGAATTTGTAAACAAACTTTTCTGTTAACGTATAAAACATATCACATAAGTTGTGATTTGTCACCCCGGCAAACACGGGTTCGATCTAACCGGCTCGTCGCGGCGTAGAGCAACGAAGACGGAAGGAAAGATTTTTCACAAAAAATGAGACAAAAACATTTTGTTGAGAAATTACGGCATTGCCAGCTTGACCGATTCACCCCAGACGGAAACGCCTTTGTGTTCAAGAGAGACACTTAAATCGTTACCGGAAAGAGCAGATTTGAATACCCAGTCGGTATCGGCGTAAGTCATGGTATTGCCGGTGATTTTGCCGCTTTCATGGAGGATCTTGAATGCCATATTGGCTGAAGCGTGATCGGTTCCCAGTTTGACTTTGGTCCCCGGACACTTTTCCAGCAGAGCCATGGTCAGAGCGGAAATCAGATAGTCGATCGCTTCAGATGGTTTGCGTAATGAAGCGGTATTGTTTTGCGGAGTATTATTCAAAATGTTTCCCTCCGGCGGATCGCCGCTGGGCAGAAATAGTGAACAGCCGCCGAGAATTACCGGCAAAAGAGCGAAAATAACAAATTTTTTCATTTGGTTCTCCCGTTTTTCACTACCGGTTCATTGCCGTCACGCCGGGGGATGCAAACTGTATTGCACCGGGGGCAGCGGCACAATGATACCGGATGTTTCGGAATAAAAGAAAGGTGACAAGTGTTGCAGTGAAAGAGTTTGCGGTTGCTCAACTGCCACTCGTTTTTCCGCTGGCGGCGGTTTTCCCGGAACCAGAGCAGAGCTATGTAGAGCATTGTCAGCATCAAAAGAAATGAGAAAAATTCTGCGAAACCGATACCTATCATTTGCCGCCTCCCGGATTCTGCCAGTAAATCGTGTAACTTCCCGCCGGCAAGGCAGCCGCTTTGAGAATATTCGCCGCTTTGCGGTCAAGAACAGCATCTCCGCTGGATGAAATTATCCGGCTGACCATCAGCAAATTATCTCCGGCAAGATTTATTGTCAGAGCTTTTTTCCCTGCTCCCGGCAGAGTTTCAAGCTGCTTAAGCGGAATTTCTCTGCCTCTCTGATCGACCAGCACCGGCACTGAATGGCGGATCACTTCGGCAGGTTCCGGCAGGATACCGGCATATTTCACCGATGGCGGCAGAATCGTTTCCGGCAGGATCTGCGGAGCGATAAGTACCGGATACTGCGGGATATCTGCTGCAAAATCCACCTTGCTGCTGATTTTAAATTCTTCGCTGACTCCCGGACAGGATTGCGGATGATGACTGCGGCGGCAAGTCAGACAAAAGGGGAATCCTCCATCATTTATCCGGTAGGAAAGTGCCGGATCATGCAGGTCAAGCACCTGCAGGAAGTCAACCCGCTCTTCTCCGATAAGTGAAATTGCCGCATTCTGTCTCGTATCATGCACCGGACGGTAGTCGTACCGGAAAAGCCACAATACAGCCGCACAGACCAATGCCGTAGCAATTACAGCATAGATCACACTGCTTGAATTTCTGCCTTTTTCAAAGGACCATTTGCGGCGGCGGACAGGATTATTCAACAAAGCGGGTCTCCGTTTTTTCCTTGAGCGGCTGAACTGCGATAAAGCTCTCCATTTGAGCTGATTCAGCGATATTCATTATCTCGTACAGCACTCCGGTCGGCACATCTTTATCTGCCCGGATGACCAGAACCTTTTCCCGGCGGTTGTCGGTCAGCAATTCCCGGCGGAGCTGGTCTCCGTCGATCTGGCGGTCACGGAAGTAGATCCGGCACGCTTTGCCCGGTACTTCCGGCGGTGCAATGGTGACGATCGCTTTGCCCAATCCCACTGCCTGCGGCACAATCCCGGCGTGAGGGAGATTCACCCGTACACCGGAGATCCTCACCAGCGACGAGGAAAGAAGCAGAAAGAAAAGCAGCAGGAAAAACAGATCGGTCAGCACAATGTATTGACCGATACGCCACAACGGCCGCAACCGGCTCTTGTAACGTCTGCTGCCAAGCTTGATGGAATTATGATTCATCAACCCCGCTCCTCCTCGTCATGCTCCTGGCGTTCAAAGAAGCCTGCCAGTTCCAGAGCGGCTTTCTCCATATCCAGCGTAAGAGCATCCACCCGAACAGTCAGATAGGTGTATCCCAGATGGCAGGGGATCGCCACGGTCAGACCGGCGGCGGTGCTGATAAGAGCTTTGGCAAGCGGCACACCGATATCACCGGCAGAGAAGTATTCACTTGCCTGGATAGCTTCAAAAGCTTCCAGCATACCCAGCACCGTTCCCAGAAGTCCCAGGAGCATCATCACATAACTCAACGTACCGAAAAGGGCGATGTACCTTTCGATTTTGGGCAATTCATCCATGGCGGCGGCGTCAATGGCACTGCGGATGTCACTGTCTCCCCGCTGGTGAGCGAGAATACCGGCACTCAAAAGCCGTGCCACCGGGCCGGGGGTATTGTCACACAGAGTCAGAGCTTCGACCACACCGTTGCGGCGCAGCACGTTGAAAAGTCCCCGCATCAGCTCCCGGACGCTGATTTCGTCCCGGTGAAACTGAAAAACTTTGATCAGAAAAAGGAAAAGTGCCAGCACTGCACACACCAAAATCACCCACATTACCGGGCCGCCGTCATTCATCAGTTTGAAAAAGAACATTCTGTTTTTCTCCGTTATTTTTTCAGTTGCTTGCGGAAATTATCCCGCATCTGGTCAATGAATTCATCGCCCAGCATCAAATATTCACAATTATCTATCAGCCGCATACCTCTCTGCAATGCCCCTGCCGCACCGGAAGATGCCAGCAGATGCAGTGCTGAACTGCAGCTTTTCACACACCAGGAGTTTTCCGGGAAAATTCCCTGTTTGCTCATGACCACGGCGGTATAGATCGCCTTTTCATAAAAACTTATTGCCGCAGAAATATTGCCGTTATGCTCCATGACCACGGCGGTTTTGTAAAATGCTTCCAGCCGCACCTGCGGAAATTTGCTCTCTCCGGAGAGTTTCTCCAGTATCGCCGAAGCTTCCTGCAGAGATTGCTGCTCAAGCGGCACTTTGCCGGAAAGAATACAGTCAACTTTCCGCAGCAGAGCGATATCTCCGGCAAGAGTACCGGGGACTTTGTCTGACGCGGAAACAAAAACTTTGCCCGCTTGAGCATATTTGCCGGAACGGAAAAGAATTTCTCCGGTACGCATCAAACTCTCGGCGGCAAGCTGGGGCGAGGGGTTGTTGTGCAGAAGATCCAGCAGAGAAAGAGCTTCCTGCTCCCTGCCCTGTTTATCCGTGAAATATGCCCGCAAAAGCAAAGCTTCACCGGCGTAAGAAGTATTGGGGAAATTCCGTTCCACAGTACGCAGATCCCGGAGGATGTTTTCCAAATCTCCGGAATTCGCACCGTCATTTGCCTGACGGAGAACCAGTACTGCAAATGCCTTGCTTGAGGAATATTTTTCCCGGAGCAAAGTGGATGCCTGTTTGACTTTTTCCGCATCGGCAGCCGGATCAAAAAGATCGATTGCCATATAGAGAGCTTCCGGAGCTTTTTCATATTCCGGATATTTGACCGCACAATTGAAAAATTCATTGGCGGCAACGGAGAAATCATTGCTGCGGAATGCCATCAGAGCCGCTTTGAATACCGCCGGAGGAGCTAAATGCGGATCATCGACTTTTGCGGCATCAAGGAAAAATTTTCTGGCTTCGGCAAAACGGTTTTGTGCCTCCTCCTGCATACCGAGTTCCCGGTTGGAAACCGCTTTATAAATCGGGTCGGCAGCTTTTTGCAGAGTTTTAGCGATGCGGTTGATCCCGTCGCGGTTGCCGGTACGGATGTAAAATTCAAGCAGCAGGAAGTTGATCTTGTCCTGCACCTCACGCTGTTTGGAGAAATCTGCCGCTTCCAGAGCGGAGAGCAGCTCTTTTTCCGCTTCGGCATTTTTGCCGTGCCGTTCCAGATAAGCTGAATAACGGCACTGCCAGTTGAGCCGCTCTGTGAAGTCGGATTCCATGATCAAGATCCGGTTGAATTTCTCCAGAGCCGCCTCATCCGGCAGAGTTTCGGCACAGATAACGGCATTTGCGGCGGCCTCAAGGCGTTTGGCTCCGGAAGCTGTTTCGGTGATGCAGGCGTATAATTCCAGAGCGGCTTTGCCCTCTTTGCGGTTGTAAAGTCCGGAAGCAGCGGAAAAAAGAATGTCGAATTTTTTCTCTGACTTGGGGAATTCCCCGGCAAAAAGTTTGGCGGCACCGACCGCTTTTGCCGCATCATAAACCGTATATACTCCGACCAGCTGCTGCCGCAGAACTTCCCTTGTTTGCGGATCAGTTGTAAAGAGCAGCGCCCGCTCCAGAAGCATGGCGGCAAAGCTGTGGTCTTTGTCCCGGATGGCGATTTTTGCCGCTTGTGAGAGCAATTCCAGCATCCGGGGATGGGGGCGGGGAGAGATCTTTTCCTGAAATGAGGAGAAATTCTTTTTCAGATTGCCGATCGTACCGGAATATGCTTCAGCCAGATAGGAGAGCAATTCAAATTCAGCACTTTTGCGGACTGCCGGAGAATCATTGAGCAGAGCCGATGCTTCGGAAGTACGCCGGAGCCGGATAAGGGTGTAAACCGCTTCGGAAAGGGCAAATTCCCGCCACGGCGAATCGGGACGGGCGGCAAGTTTGCCCAAAAGGAACTGGGCGTCACCGCTTCTGCCGGAAAAAAGGGCTTCCACGGCGGCGGAAGTTTCTGCCGGGGACCAGACATCCGGAGCTTTGCCGGAAATTATCAGAAAGAGGGTATAAGCTTCTTCCAGACGGTTGGTTTTGATACAGAGATTTGCCAGACTGAAAAGCCGGGCATCCTCCTGTGCCGGATTACCGGTCTGCAATTCTTTGAGAAATTTTTCCGCTTCGGCATATTTCCCCTCTGCCGCCAGGAGATCACCCTCCAGAGTACCGGCACTGCGCAAGGGGTTGCGTTTGCGGAACTCCTCATAAATCTCTCTTGCCCGCTCCTTTTCACCGAGATGCAGTGAAGCTGTTGCCAGATTGAGGGCACTTGCCGCCCACGCATCGGCATTTTTTTCTTCATCCGCCAGTTTCATGGCACTGGTGTAGCAGGAGACCGCATTGCGGTAATCCCCGGCATAAAATGCCACATCACCGAGGCGGCGTTGAGCCTCCTCATCGGCAGTAAGAAGCGGAGCGGAAATCAGCAACGCCCCCAGAATGATCCGCTGTAATCCTTTCACCGGCAACATCCTCTGAAAATATTATTCCGCACTTTCTTCTTCGGCGGCATCACCTTTTTTAGGGGCATTTGCCGCTTTATCTGCTGCGATTTTCTCTTTGATACGCTCGTTTATTTTGTTCTGCAATTCCGGATTTTCGGAGAGAACGACTTTGGTCTGGTCTCTGCCCTGACCGAGCTGTTCACCCTCAAAGCTGAACCATGAACCGCGTTTTTCGATGATCCCCATATCGGTAGCCACGTCAAGGATAGAACCGGTACGGCTGATACCCTCATTGTACATGATATCGAATTCAGCGACTTTGAAAGGGGGTGCCATTTTATTTTTGATGACTTTGACTCTCGCCCGGTTGCCGATGACGGTATCTCCGACCTTGATGGCGGTGGATTTACGGATGTCCATACGCACGGAAGCGTAGAATTTCAAAGCATTTCCGCCGGGAGTGGTTTCGGGATTTCCGTACATTACGCCGATCTTTTCCCGGATCTGGTTGGTGAAAATAACGCAGGTTTTGCTTTTGCTTGCCGCACCGGTGATCTTGCGTAATGCCTGCGACATAAGTCTCGCCTGCAAACCGACGTGCGAATCGCCCATCTGACCCTCGATCTCCGCCCGGGGAACCAGAGCGGCAACGGAGTCAACGACCAGCACATCCAGAGAATTGCTGCGGATGAGGGCGTCAGCAATATTCAGGGCATCTTCGCCGCAGTCGGGCTGGGAGACGACCAGTTTATCGACATCCACGCCGATTTTGGCGGCGTAAGCCGGATCAAGGGCGTGTTCGACATCGATGATAGCGGCATTGCCGCCATTAGCTTGAGCATTGGCGATAACGTGGAGACACAAGGTGGTTTTACCGCTTGATTCCGGGCCGTAAACTTCCACGATCCTGCCCTGCGGCAGACCGTACACACCCAGAGCGATATCCAGAGCCATACTGCCGGTGCTGATGACCGGTACATCGGCAACTGCGGCACTGGAACCCAGACGCATGATGGTGCCTTTACCGAATTCTTTTTCGATCTGACTGATCGCCAGAAGCAGACTTTTCTCTTTATCAACGGCGGGAATTTCTTTGTCAGCCATAGTATTTCAATTCCTTTCCTGCAATTAAATATCCAAATCTTTGACTTTGGCGGCGTGTTTTTCGATGTATTCACGCCGCGGCTCGACCACATCGCCCATGAGCAGATTGAAAATGCGGTCGGCATTGATGGCATCTTCCATAGTGACCCGGATCATGGTACGGGTATTGGGGTCCATGGTGGTTTCCCAGAGCTGTTCGGCATTCATTTCACCGAGACCTTTGTAGCGGTTGATCCGCAGGCCGCTGCCGGACTGTCCGCTGTTGCGGATGGTGAGGAAAAGGTCTTTGAGCGAGAAAGCACTCTTTTCGCCTTTGCCGTTGCGGTTGACCACGGTGAAAAGGGCCCCTTCGGCGTTGTCGAAAACCTGTGCCGGAGCGATACCGTATTGGGCAAGATCGGCGACGATGCCCACGCAGTTTTCGGCTTCAAAGATATTTACGGAATCGATCCTGCCGGCGATGAGAGATTCGTCGATACCGGCGGCACGCAATCTGGCTTCGGCGGCGGCGATGATCTCATTGGTTTCATCTCCGGTATAGGAGAATACCGATGAAGTCGTACCGCTGGGTTCCCGGACAGTGATGTGAGCGACCGGGCATCTGCCGTCCTCACGGATGACTGAAAAGTATTCCGAAGCTTCCAGTCCGCAGCGGGAAAGACCGTTTCCTGCCTGGGCGGCACGGTTGTAAAGGTCGATGATTTTCCGGACTTCTTCGGTTTCCAGTTCTTTACCGCGGAAGGAGATCTGCATATCCTCCAGGCCGAGTTCCACCAGATAGCGGTTGAGCTGGTCATCGGTGTCGATGTAGCTGAATTTCTTACCTTTGCTGACCCGGTACAAGGGCGGTTTGGCGATGTAAACATAACCGGCTTCAAGCAGGGGTTTCATCTGACGGAAAAAGAATGTGAGCAGCAGTGTACGGATGTGCGATCCATCGACGTCAGCATCTGTCATGATCACCACCCGCTGATAACGGGCTTTGGAAACGTCAAATTCTTCACCGGTACCGCAGCCGATGGCGTAGAAAAGCGACTGGATCTCCTTGTTGTCAAAGATGCGGTCAAGCCGGACTTTTTCCACGTTGAGCAGTTTACCGCGGATGGGGAGGATCGCCTGGAAGCGGCTGTCTCTGCCCTTTTTGGCGGAACCGCCGGCTGAATCTCCCTCCACGATGTAGAGTTCGCATTTTTCGGGATCTTTGCTGGAACAGTCCGTAAGTTTGCCTTTGATGAGAGTTGCACCTTTTTTACGGACGGTCTCTCTGGCTTTGCGGGCGGCTTCACGGGCCTGCGAAGCAAGAATGGCGTTACCGACGATGCGTTTGGCGATTTCGGGATGTTCCTCAAGGTATGCACTGAGTTCTTCGTTGATGACGGCACCGACGATACCGTGTACTTCGGGGTTGCCGAGTTTGGTTTTGGTCTGTCCCTCGAATTGCGGATCGGGGACCTTGACGCTGACCACAGCGGAGAGACCCTCTTTGATGTCCGACTGGAGGATATTCTCTTTGCCCAGCTCTTTGGACATGAATTCGTGACCGTAGTTATTGAGGGTACGGGTCAGAGAGGAGAGGAAGCCGTCAAGGTGTTTACCGCCCTCGATCGTGTTGATGTTGTTGGTGTAGGAGAAAATTCTCTGACTGATGCCGTCGGTGTACTGCATGGCGACTTCGACATCGATACCGTTCTTTTCCCGGTGGAAATAGAGGACATCGGGATTGAGTACGGTGCAGTTGGCATTGAGTTCAAGGGAGACGAATTCCGAAATACCGCCCTCAAAGCAGAATTCTTCACAACGCAGAGCATCATTTTCTTCTCTTTCATCGCAGAGGGTGATGTGGATGCCGCGGTTGAGGAAAGCGAGTTCCCGGAGGCGGTTGCGGAGAATTTCTCTTTTGTAGATCGTCGTCTGGAAAATGGTGCCGTCGGGCTTGAAACTGACTTTGGTACCCCGATGGGTGGTAGGACCGATCTCGGCAAGTGGAGAAGTCGTTACGCCCCGCTGGAAACCGATGACATGTTTTTTACCGTCCCGGCAGACTTCGACATTGAGCCAGTCGCTCAAAGCATTCACGCAGGAGACACCGACGCCGTGGAGACCGCCGGAAACTTTGTAGCTGTTGTGGTCGAATTTACCACCGGCATGAAGCACGGTCAGAACGACTTCGACGGCGGGTTTTCCCTCACCCTCGTGCATATCCACGGGAATACCGCGGCCGTCATCCTCAACGGAAATGGAGTTGTCCCCGTGGATGGTGACTTTGATATCGCCGGCGTAACCGGCGAGAGCTTCGTCGATGGAGTTGTCCACCACCTCGTAAACCAGGTGATGCAAGCCGCGTTCACCGGTGTCGCCGATGTACATTGAGGGGCGAACCCGGACGGCTTCAAGGCCCTCAAGAACAGTGATTTTACTGGCACTGTACTCGGCGGCATTGCTATTGTTGGGCAGATTATTTTCGCTCATGAACAGGTCTCTTTCCTTTTCTTTGTTTAAATAACTATTACACGTCCTTACAATACACCGCAAACGCACAAAATTCAAGCTTTTTTCCCGGTGAGAAGCCAAGAAAAACAAAGATAAATCAACTTGTTTTTCAAGACGCAAGTGGATAAAAAATCAACTTTTGCCGATTTGTCCACCAATATACTGTTTTGTCCATTGTCAAAAGAGGTTTTTTGAAGTATATTTTTCGGGTGAAAAAGCTGAAAAACCATTGCAAAAACGAGGTGAAACTGTGAATATCTGCATGATGTCCCTGATGATGGATGAATACCCGGTCAAAAGAATCGTCGATACCGCCGTTTCCTGCGGTATGAAAGCGATCGACTGGATCGGTCTCCACGGCAAAAGTGCCGCTGAATTGAAAAAACTTTGCGTTGATGCCGGATTGCCGGTTGCCGCCCACACCATGCTCAAATGGGGATTCATCCAGGGCAGACCGGATTATCTGGATGAATTCAAATCTTCACTGGAAGATGCCTGTATCCTGGGGGCAAAAGTGCTTATGCTTCCGCCGTTTGCCCGGCAGAATCAAAGTTCGCTTGCCGATGACCGCAAACGCTATGCCGGATACTTCGCCGAAGCGTATGAATTATCCGCCAAAGCCGGGGTCACTCTCACACTGGAAAGTACCGGATTCGGCAACAGTCCGATAACGACTGCCGATGAATGTCTGGAGATACTGCATCAGGTGCCGGGATTGAAAATCACTTTCGATCACGGCAATACCGCAACGGCGGATGATCCGTTGGCGGCATTTGCCAAGCTCCGGGAATATGTGGTGCATTTTCACCTCAAAGATTGGCACATTTATGATGAACCTGCTCCCGGAGGCGACCTTAAACGCTGCGGTAAATATTTTGCTGATGCGGCGATCGGGACGGGGGATCTGGATATCCGGAGCTTCTGGGATACGGTCACGGAGAAGGAGCGTGAATTACCGGTGAATTTGGAGACGAAGGATTATTCGGGAAAAACTGCTCCGGAAGATTTCTTTGCTGCTCTCTGCAGTGAACTGCAAAGCTGGTGAATTTTCCCCCCACCCGGCGATCAGCGGTGAGCGGCTCTGATCCATGCTGAAAAGCAGTCTGCAAGGCTCTTGTTTTTGCTGCCTCTCGCTCACTCGTCATGCAAACAAGTTGCATGACATCGCTTTCGGCAGGTGGTGTCGCCTTGCGGCGACCTGACCGCCTGCGGCGGATGTTTCGCCGCTTATGGCGGCGACAAGCGTTCCGCCGCTTGACCACGTCCGGGTACGACCCGGTGCGAAATTTTTTTTGTTTTTTATTCTTCTTCGGATTCAAGTTGCCGGAGGATCATTTCTGCCGGGGTGAGATATTTTTTCTCCTGATTGCAGCTGCGGCAGCATACGACCATATTTCCCCGGGTGCTTCTGCCGCCTCTGGCAAGAGGTACGATGTGGTCGAGTGTCAATTCGGAAGCCGGGAATTTCTCATGGCAGTAATAACAAATACCCTTGCGGAAAAGTTCCTGAAAATAAGCAGTTTTACGCAATTCCCTCGCCTTGGCTCTCTCCCTTTTGACGTGGGCATCGTCTTTGTTGATCTCTATCCAGTCATCCATTGACTGCAACTCCCGGTGCATCGAGGACTTTGCGGATCTCCGCAAGCACGACCGGCAGGCGGTGCGGCTTGGGGAGAAATCCGCACGCCCCCTGCTCAAGAAGATCGGCTACCTCCTCCTCGGACACAAAACCGCTGGAAAGGAGAATTTTGGCATTGGGGTCGATCGCTTTCAGCCGGAGAAAGGTTTGGTGACCGCCGGATTTGGGCATGATCATATCCAGCAGTACCAGATCGATCTCGTTGGGATTGGCTTCATATATTTCGACGGCATCCAAGCCGTTTTCGGCGAGCAGGACAGAATATCCCAATTCGCTCAAAGCGTCGATCAGGAAGTCCCAGATCGACTCGTGATCATCGACGATCAAAATAGTTTCATTGCCTCTCGGCAGAGTATTTTCCGGCATAAAAGAACCTCGCTAGCCTGTCTGCCGCATATTATACGCATAAAAAGCAGAAAACGCAAGTCATAATAGAACAAAAATGCAAAAAAAACGTGTTTTTTTATGGATAATGTCCCGAATTTTGTGAAACCCGTAACAGGAGCTTATAAACAAACATTTTTGTTAACGTGTAAAACATATCAGATAAGTTGTGATTTGTCAAACCGGCAAACACGGATTCGATCCAACCGGCTTCAACCCGGCAAGCACGGATTCGATCCAACCGGCTTCAACCCGGCAAACACGGGTTTGATCCAACCGGCTTGTCGCGGCGTAGTGCAACGGAGACTGAAGGAAAGATTTTTTACAAAAATTTTTATGAAAAAAGATCGATTATCTGCTTTGATCGCAAGGCACAAATTCTGCAGGAGATTTTTTCTTCCGGCAGATCCAGCAGACTGGAAAGCGATTCCCGGTAACTTGCCAGCTGCGGAGCGTAGATGAGGAAATCTTCTCTGTTATCCATCCGGTCACTTTTGAAGTCAATTATCTGTGCGGCGGAAATTTCGCCATTCTCCCGGAATATCACCACCCGGTCAAAGGCACCGGGGACGATTTTATTGCCCGCTTTTTTCCGGATGAAACGCTTTTCTCTCCACACTTCGCACTCTTTGCCCGGATGCTTGAAAAGTTCCCTTACCGGAGAATCTTTTTCTATTGCGGCACAGAAAATCTTTGCCGCTTCGTTTCCGGTATTGCAAGCCGCACAGAATTCTTCCGGATCGAAATCACTCTCAATAAAGTCGATCTTTTCAAACATCTGATGCAGTTCCGTCCCCAGATCAGCACCGCTGACCGGGGCGAAACGGATCGCCGGGATGACGGTAAATGCCCCCTTTTCCGTACCTGAAGCGGTCTCAATGATTTCGTTTTCACTCCGGACAACCGGGAGATGGATCACCTTATCCGGGGTGTTTTCCGGAGAGATCAATTCGGGTTTGACCATGCTGTACCAGTGCCACTCTCCGTGGGAGAAAAGGAGTTTTTTCTTCACATACCGCAAATCTCCATCGTTGAGCAGGTCGTAAAGCTCCTGATCGGAATTTTGTACGCCGTAAGGGATCAGCCGGGAACTCATCACCCGGTCAAGGGCATAAGTTTTGGAACTTTTAGGCGGCGGATCCGTGAGCATATACAACGCATATTTTGCTCTGGTCATGGCAACATAAAGATTGCATGCTCTTTCAAAAGCCCGGTCTTTGGCGGCATTTTCCTGATATTCATCAAGTACGGCGACATTGGCACAGATATCCTTTGCCGGGGTATAGCTTATCCACTCCGGCATAAGTATTTGTGTATAATCCTGACCTGTCTGATAATGTACTTTTGCCGCTTTGGGAAGTACGGAATTCGCCCCCCGGTTGACGACAGCAAGGTCGGGGAGAAAAACGATATCAAATTGGAGGCCTTTGGATTTGTGGGTGGTCATCACCTGTATCGTACCGTCAAGACAGCTGTCTGCTTCACCGAGCGAAGAGATCCGCCGGAGAAATTCATCGTATGAACCTTTGAAATTGGCAGCGATCCGGCAGAGCAGCTGCAATCTCTCCTGCTCTTTGGAGGAACAATCTTTGCCGAATGCATCGGAAAATCTCTTTGCCAATCCCTCTATCCCGTGGAAATATATCTCCTGCCGCAGTGCTGATGCCGGAGGCATATCCGGGGAAAGACCCAGCTTGTCAACGATCATTTCCAAAGAGAATTTCTGTGCTTTTTCTCCGCTTCTGCCAAAGGCAAGCATATCAAAAAAGTTTTCTGACTGCGGATCCCCCGGGTGCAGAGCAAAGATCAGAAGCTGGCGGAAAACGTTGAATGCCATAGTGTCAGCCGGGGTTATGATCCCCTCGCAGGTGACCGGCATCCCGGTTGCCTGCCGCAAATAGGCGGCGAAATCTTTAACATTGTCATTGGTATTGACCAGCACGCCGACGGAGAGTTTGCGTTTGAAAGGCATTATGTGCCGGAGTATTCCGGCGATAACGGCACTTTTGGCGGCGATTTTATTCTGTCCGGGATCGACTTCGATCAAGGCGGTGTGTCCGGGGCGGCCGGTGAAATTGGAGATGTGCGGTTCAAAGTGCATCTTTTCAAGGATATACCGGAAAATATCAAATTCTCCGTCGTAGCCGGAAAATACCGCATTTACCGCATCAAGTACCGCCTGCGAGGTGCGGTAGGAGCGGACAAGAGTGCTGCATACCGGATAATTGCGGGCATTCTCCACCGGGCGTAAGGAGTTGGCGACGCAGTTGAAAAGTTCCGGATTGCCGAAACGCCACTGGTAGATCGACTGCTTGATGTCCCCCACGCAGAAGAAACTGCGGAAACGCTCTTTGGTAAATCCGGTAAACAACTCTTTGAGCAGCGGTTCAAATGCCCGGTACTGGATGTCGCTGGTGTCCTGAAATTCATCGAACATGTAGTGGTCGATCCGGCTGTCCATGCGGAATTCCAGTGAGTGATCCGGCGAACCGAGAGTAACTTCTCTGGTCTCCTTGTCCATGGAGCAGAGCAGAAACGGCAGATCGGCAAAGGAGATATTGCCCGCTTTGCGTACGAAGTCATTGTAAATGCGGTCGTAATTGGCGATCAACCGGAAAACGGCATGGTTTTTGCGGACACTGCCGCTTAAAGCAGCACCCCGGACATGCCGGAATGCAGTATGCAGAGCTTGGGAAAGCTTGCTGTCCAATTCCGCATCGTTGGAATATATCAGTTTTCCCGGTGCTTTGCCGTCGAGCCACCGATTGGAATTTTTGCTGTTGAGCATTTTGAGCAGATCAATAACATCTTTTTCCACGGCACCTTTGATGACGCCTTTGGCAGATTTTTCCAGCAGACCGGCAAGGGCGGTGAGTCTTCTTATCAAAACGTGATCGGCAAGATTTTCCGTCTCATTGCGGAGCAATTCTGCGGTTTGAAGCACGGTATTTTCCCCGGGCATGGTAATCGAGCTGATCTCCTCCGGCGGATCCCAGTTGAAATAGACATTGCCCTGCTCATCTCTGGCGGCATTGAGCTGATAAAAGGGGTAGATTTCGCCGATGAGCTTGTAAAGAGCGTTGTGTATGCTGTCATTATTCTGCGGATTTGCCTCTTTGAGCAGTTCCCGCAGATCGGCAAGTTCATTGCTGTCGGCGGCGTAATGGATCCAGTTGTGCAAAGTCTGCCTTAAAAAGCGGTCATCATCCTGATCGATGATATTGATCTGCCCCCAGATGCCCAATTCCGGGGCGAAAGAATTGAGCAGTTTCATAAAGAAGCTGTCAATGGTGCTGATCTGCAAACTTTTCTCATTGGGTGCAAGTAGTTTGCGGAGCAAGGCGATGAATCTTTCCGGATCGACCCTGCGGCATGAATTCTGCGGTTTATCCGCTTCGCAGATCAATTCGATAAAACGGTCGATAAGTTTGTCAAAGATCTCTCCGGCGGCTTTCTTGGTAAAGGTGATCGCCAGGATCGAATCCGGTTCGACCCCGAATTCAAGCAGCTGGATAAATCGGGATGCCAGCGTATGGGTCTTGCCGGTTCCCGCCGAAGCGGTGATGATATTGAAATCCTTGAATCCGTTGAAAGCTTTGCAATCCACACAATCCCCGTTGAGACAGGGGCAACTCTTTTTCCGGGTGCAGAAGCAGCAGCGGGTCTCTCCGGCACCGCTATCCTCCGGCAGGGCGGGGAATTTTTTTCTTTCCGTGATTTTCACCGGGGTGAATGGGAATTTTTCTGCCATTATGCCGGAATTTACTTTTTCTTCATCCTCTTTTCCGACATCCCAGTTGAGATCCGGCAAAGCACTTTTGGCATCGGGCATCAGGATCGGCAGAGTTATTTTCTGCGGATCAAGTTTGATCGTACCTTTGGCGGTGCTGATAATCTCTCCGACAGTCCGGTAAAGGGCTTCTTCGGCGAGAGGAAGGATCTTCTCAAAATTCTCCCACTCCCACACGCTCAGAATGCTGTCAGTAACATCAACAGGCAAAGCCAGATAGGCACACTCCAGACGGTATTGCTCCATATCCGGACAAAGTTCACGGAAAGCCGGGTCGTGCTGCAGTAAAATCGCATAAGCCGGCAGCTGGAGACGTTTGAATTTCACCTCTTTGGTTTTTCTGTCAACCTCGCAGTGACTTTTTTCGGCACTGTCCACTGAACCGGTTTTGATATCGGTTATCCGCAGGATCTTGCGGATCGGGTCGATGTCGATGCGGTCGATTTTCCCGTGGAATGAGGCTCCGGCAAAGGGGACGAAGTTGTTTTCACCGCCCAATTTATATTCGGTTGCCAGCAATTCAAACCCCTCCTGCTGCATATCAAAGAGATATTTTGCTCCGTAGGAGAGGCGTTGTTTCATATTTTCGGCGTAAAGGTTGACAAGTACCGGCAGAGGTGAGCCGAATCGTCCGGCGAGGGCAATGGAAAAATTTTCCTGCAGTTGAGCTTCCAGTTTTTCCGCCGAGGCGAATTTAACTCCTCTTTCCAGCATTTCAAAAGCTTTGTGGCAGATCGTGCCGCTCTCCTGACGTCCGGGGTCGGAAACAGTGTAATCGATCTCCTCCATACCATGCAGATACTCCCAGAAAAAGCGGAAAGGATCACGCAGATAACTGTCAAGGGCGGTAACATTGAGCTTTATCAAGCCGTTCTCCTCCTGCACCGGGAATTCCGGCTGCGGATGGAATGTGAACTCCTTTTCTCCGGCGGATAAAGGCGGCAGTTCCAGAGCTTCCGGGTCGGTGAAAAGTTTCCGGCACCGGGCAATGAGCAGATCCTGCGGCAGAGAAGTACCGGCAAAGAGGATGGTCGATGGCTTCAAGGCATTGCCTCCGGCATCTTTTCTTAAAGAGATGATCTGCAAATCATTTTTATTTCTTCCGGCACAGGCGGACAAGAGATGGCAGATGGAACGGGTCAGAGTGTCTTTGTTGCTTCTTATACCGATTTTCAACCGGACGGTATCGGAAAGGAAAGTGGTCAGATCGATGCGGTCAGGGAAGTATTCCTCATTCATGCCGCAGAAAATGATCCGCTTCTGCCGCAGAAAAGGCATCTCCAGTCTGCCCTCGAAAACAATGGTACCGGGAGGGAGGAACCGGGGAATTTTCTGCTCTTTGAAACTGTTGAAAAGAGCTTCGATGGCGGCGGTTTTCTCCGTCCGGGCGAAAAGTTTTTCCGGCAGCAGAGCAAAGTCGTTGATCTTTTCCCGCCAAAAGGCACTCTCCTGCTCCAGTGAAACGGTATCTTCCGGGCTTGCCGGAGCGTGATACAGTACAGCGGTGAAAAATTTACGCAGAAATTCCGCCGGAAGCATCCGGGTGAAGTGCTTCTGCCAGACGGCGATCTTCTGCAATGCCCGGCAGAGCAGATGCCAGTGCCGCTTGTTCCGGAGCAGAGACAACGCATCGGTAAAGTTGTCCGGCATACAGAATCTTTTGAATTCATCCAGCTGGATGAGCAGTTTGTTGCTTTTTTCCGCCGTGCCGGAGCAGAAGTTGAGGAAATCCTCCTCCCGGAGCAGATTTTCCGCCGCAAAGAAGTCATCCGGATTTTTCAAGACATCCAGCAATGCCGAACCAAGCTTCCAGAGCCGCAGAGAACTCAGCGGCACACCACCCGGATCCATTACCGTCACCGGACAATTTTTTTCATCGCACAGCCGGGAAAATTCTCTGGCGAATTCCGGATAAAGTGCCTGATCCGCAAGCACAATTGCACATTCTGACGGGTCGAAAACCCCATCCGGAGCAAGCAGCATGGCACGCCGGGCAGCATCGGCAGGATCAACGGCACAATGGATGTTGCTGATATCCGGATCAAAGTGAAGTTCCTTCCACTTTTCGGCAATGGGCATACCATGAAGATCGTAAAAATCAGCTTTTCCCTCATCGTCACCGATCCAGATCTGGATTTTGCCGGGGAAGTCACGGTCGATGGCATTCAATTTATCCAGCAGGACTTTGGGCAGATCCGGGAGACCGGCGAGGATGATTTTTTGCACTCCGGCAAAAGCGGCGGTATCCATGGCGGCTTCCCGGTCATTTTGCAGATGGTCGGTAAAGCCGTAAAAGTCCAATTCATCAAGGTATAATTTTTCCAGAGCGGCAAGCTCTTTACCTCTGGCACCGAGGGCATCGGCGGCATCAGCGATGGAGACGCCGCCTGCGGCAAGTTCCCGGCGTAGATCCCGCAGGGATTTGCCGGAAGCACTTCTTAATACCGGCACTCTGCCGCCGGGGAAAAGCAGTGGATAAAATTCTTTTTTCCCCACAGCTTTGGCAAGGGCTTTATCCCAGAGCAATTCTTCGGCGGCAGGCGGGATAAGAGAAGGATCATTCTCCCTTTGATAGTGCAAAAGCAGATGCGGAGTAAGCATTTGCGGCGGCAGGAATCCTGCCGGAAATATCTCCAGGAGTTCCTGCTGAACAACTTTCCTTGCCAGTTTTCCCGGCAGAACCAGCAGAAATTGCCCGAAGTCAGGCAATTTCCCTGCTGCAAACTGTGCCATCTGCCGGGCAATCAGCCGGGGAAGCAGATCACAAGTGCCAAGAAATATCCGCTCTGCCATAAAAGACCGTCAGCAGTTGAGTCTGCCGCCGGCTTTGACCAGACGGATGTCGTTTTCAGAGAGCGGATGAGTGAAAATGATCTCCTGCTCTTTGCCGTCAGACTTAACCAGCGTACCTTTGACTTCACTGCCGGGGGCAAGCTGGGAGGGCAAAGCGGTGAAGTTGAGCGTATCATTTTCTTCGATAAGTTCATAATCCGCCGGATTCTTGAATATCAGCGGCACAATACCGAAGTTGATCAGATTGGCACGGTGGATCCGTTCAATGGCGAGAGCCGCAACCACTTTGATCCCCAGATACATGGGACAGATGGCGGCGTGTTCACGGCTGGAACCCTGTCCGTAACTGTCTCTGCCGATGATAATTCCGTGTCTGCCGGCATCTCTGACCGCAGCGGCACGTTCAGCGAAACTGGGTTTGCCTGCTTCGGTGAAGCACTCAAATACCACCTTGCTGTAAGCCGGGATATTACTGCGGAGTTTGAGATGCACTCCGGCAGGCATGATGTGGTCGGTGGTGATTTTGTCACCGACTTTGATCACGACAGTACCGTTGATATTTTCGGGCAGCGGATCGTTGGTCGGCGGCTCACCGATGGTGGGTTTGCGGATAATGCCTTTGCCGCTTTCGCCTTTCTGGAAGTGGGCGTCATCGGAGGTGTAAAATTCGGGTTCTTCGACCACGGGGAATTCGATTCCCAGATCGCGGGGGTCGATAAATTCACCGGCAATGGCGGCGGCGACCGCCGTTTCGGGGCTGACCAGATAGGATTCGTCCCCTTTGGTCCCGGAGCGTCCGGCAAAGTTGCGGTTGAAAGTTCTCACGGTAACAGTATCATTGGCAGGACTCTGCCCCTGACCGATACACGGACCGCAGCCGACTTCGAGGATTCTGGCACCGGCGGCGACCAGATCACCGAGCATACCGTTGGCACAGAGCATCTCCAATACCGGACGGCTGCCCGGGGCAATGCCGAAGGTCACATCCGGATGTACTTTGCGTCCTTTGAGGGCGGAAGCTACCAGAGCCAGATCCCGGTAACCGCCGTTGGTACAGCTGCCGACCAGCACCTGACCGACTTTTTTACCGGCGAGTTCCCGGACGGGTTTGATATTGTCGGGGCTGGAAGGACATGCGGCAAGCGGTTCAAGAGTGTCGAGGTCGATCTCCACGATGCGGTCATATTCGGCATTTTCATCGGCGGCAAGCGGAGTGTAGTCAGCTTCCCGCTTCTGGCGGCGGAGAAATTCACGGGTTCTCTCATCCGAGGGGAAAACACTGGTGGTCACGCCCAATTCCGCACCCATATTGGTGATCGTGGCACGCTGGGGGACGCTCAAATCAGCGACGCCGGGACCGAAATATTCAACGATAGAGCCGACGTTGCCTTTGGTGGTAAGGATGCTCAAAAGTTTGAGGATAACATCTTTGGCGGCGACCCACGGCCGCAGTTTGCCGGTAAGTTTGACTCCGACGATCCGGGGGGTGGGGATGGTGAAAGGCTGTCCTGCCATGGCGAGAGCCACATCCAGACCGCCGGCACCGATGGCGATCATACCGATACCGCCGCCGGTGGGGGTGTGACTGTCCGAACCGATCAGGGTTTTGCCGGGTTTACCGAATCTTTCCAGATGCAGCTGATGACAGATACCATTGCCCGGAGGTGAGAAAATGACCCCTTTTTCGGCGGCGACAGTTTGCAGATAGAGGTGATCGTTGCGGTTTTCCGGGCCGTTCTGCATCATATTGTGATCAACGTAAGAAACGGACAATTCGGTAGCGACTTTGCCGGTTTTCATAGCTTCGAGTTCCAGATAAGCCATAGTGCCGGTGGCGTCCTGCGTGAGGGTCTGGTCGATCCGGATGAGCAGCTGTGAATCAGTTTCGGGATTGCCGGAAACGAGGTGAGCGGCAATTATTTTCTGTACGAGAGTCCCTTTTGCCATGTTTAAGATCCTTTTGAAAAAGAGTTATCAGTCAATAATCATATAATATAGCATATTTCCGGCGGTGTTTCAACCGGAAATTTTCCGTTTTTTTCTCCCCTGCTGACCGGACATAAACGGACTTGTACGGACACTTACGGGCAATTGGGGACAGCCGGCAGTCTGCACCTCACAACTTACCGATCAAACTGCGACCAACTGGAGCAGAAGTACTCCGCTTTTCTTAAAAAGAGGAGGGGTACGGGGAGGGGAAAAACCTCTTTTCTCGTGAAAAGAAGTTTTTCCCCTCTCCGATATCCGTCATTTTTTATTATTGTCTCATTTTTTGTGAAAAATCTTTCCTGCGGTGGTGCATTGCGGGCAATCTCTTGGCAAATCTGCGGACGTTTTCGCAGTCATGTACGTCAGTACACTCCTGCTCATCCGCCTTGATTTGTCTGCGACCTTGCCTCACACTGCATCCACCGGTTAGATCGAACCCGTGCTTGCCGGTTTGACAAATCACAACTTATGTGATATGTTTTATACGTTAACAAAAATGTTTGTTTATAAGCTTCTGTTACGGGTT
Organism: Lentisphaerota bacterium; assembly: GCA_015061685.1. GTDB lineage: Bacteria > Verrucomicrobiota > Lentisphaeria > Victivallales > Victivallaceae > UBA1784. The sequence goes on from SUWD01000010.1 coordinate 68,709, forward strand.
TCACAAAATTCGGGACATTATCCATTTTTTTATTTTTTTGCTCCGGATCAATTGTTCCAAGCGGTATTTCCCAACAATCCATTCTGGAAAAATACCGGTCGGCATCCGGCATTTTCCACCATCAGTTTTGTGGTGGTTTCCAACTTGGCAAAGTGGTCAGGCTGATAATTGAAGTAGCCGGGGAATGAATACTGCTCATGTCCTCCGGCAGAAAAAACATCATTCCCATATTGATCCGAAACAGAAAGCACCTGTTTGAAAAGTTCCGGTATCTGATCCAATTCAAGGAGATTGCAGATGATCCAATCCCGGTAGAAAAAGATTTTCATCTCCGGATCAAAAATAAGATTATGCTTATTCATATAGAGGATCTCCTCGGCAAAACCATAATGCCGGGCCATACATTCCTGCACCGGGATATTCACTTCGGTGCGGATCGCACTGCTGCGTAAATTCTCCGGAATATCTTCCGGCGGCGGCGAACTCATCAGCCGGGGACGCAAAGCTTCGGAATAGCAATTCGCTCCGAGTTTGAAAAGTTCTTCGGCAACTCCCGGGCTGATATTATTCCAGTGCAGCAGCTGCGGCACAATAAAACTGGATCTCCCGGCAAAACGGGTGACCTCTTTTTCCATCAATTCATAATCATCAAGGAACTGCTTTTTTGATGCCTCTATATAGGGGCGGTCGGGAAATTCGCTGTATGCGTGGAGAGCAAATTTCAACCAGTGGGCATTGTCCTCAAATTCGCTTTTCCAGACATCCGGCATATCCTTGAGAAGAAATTCTTCATGGTCATTATGATAAAAACAGTTAAGCGTCACTTTGAGACCGTATTTTTCATTCATCTCTTTGAGGAACGCCAGATAAAAGTGATCAAATGCTCTTTTCGGTCGCTGTTTTGCCAATTCAGTAAAAAGGAAAATATTATCATCAATGTAAAAGCTGCACCGCCGGAAAGATTTTTTATCCCAGACCACGGTCATTTTCTGGGAAAATTCACCGTAAGCAGTACGGGTGACTGCTTCAACGGTGTTTATCTTCTCCGTCAGCGGAATTTCCGCAGAAAAGTGCAATCCGTCGGAATCAGCAGCGATACCGTTGATTTTCACCGGAGTACCATAGTGACAGATACCCTCGACCCGGATGGTCAGGGAGCGGGAATCCTCTTTCCCGTGATGGTGATTCAAGACGGCACCTTCACGCAGATTGGTGATACAGATCATGATAAAATTTCCTTACAGATTATTCAAATCTTTGTAGCATGAGAGGATATGCAAAGCCGTATCATGCGGCGAATTTTCCGGAATTATCCGCATCTGGCACTGCTCCTGAAAAACCTTTTTCCTCGCTTTATTCATCTCAACAAAAGCGGTGAATGGTTCCGCTTCCCCGGCAAGGAAAGGCGGCAAGCCATTGGCACAAATCCTTTCAAATGCCGTTTTATCATCGGTATCAAGATAGAATTTACACCCCAAAGCTTTTTTTACTTCACCGGAAACAAACGGATTGCTCAAAGCTCCTCCGCCCAAAGCAATGACCTTCTTGTCTTTGCTCCCGGCGATCTCACTCAATACCTGTGCTTCAAGACGGCGGAAATATCCCTCCCCCTCCTCCTTGAAAATCTCCCGGCAGCTGCGGCTGCCGCCGTCAAGTTTGACGATCTCATCATCGGTGTCGATCAGAACCATGTCCAATATGGCGGCGATCTCTCTGCCCACTGTGCTTTTGCCGCAATGCTTTATGCCGCACAAAACAATATTCTCCGGCAGGTGCGAAGCATTTTTATAGCAGAGCCACGAATCACGCAAATCTCTGCCATACCGGAAAAGTGCGGCAAATTTTTCCGCATCCCCCGTCAATAATGTCTCCCGCATCTCATTGAGGCTCTCTTGGAATTCATCCAAAGCCGGTAAAATGGCTTCCTTATTCGCCATGCAGATATCTTTCCACATATCCGGCGAGCTTGAGGCGATCCGGGAGGTGTCCCGGAATCCGGTGGCACAGCCGAAATAGTGCCTTCTCTGCTCGGCAGCATCTTCCCTTGAAAGAATACTTCTGGTCAGTGCCGAAGCAATAATGTGCAGCATGTGACTGGTGTGTGCAACCAATGCGTCATGTTCCACGCTGTTTATACGCCGGGGTGCTGTCCCCAGATGCCCCCAGAATTCCTCAATGGTATTTATTCCCTGCGATGTGGAATATTTCCCCGGCACAACAAAGACATCCGCATTATCATACAACCCGGCAAAACCGGCGTTGAAACCGCTTTTTTCCGTTCCTGCCATAGGATGACTGCCGACGAAATCCAGTTCCGGGAATTTTTCCGCACACTGCATCACGCCGCTTTTTACACTGGCAATATCAGTGACAACTCCGCCTTTTTTAGCAAAATTTGCGTAGTCGGCAATGAATTTTTCCGTAACCGGGATCGGCAGACAGAGGATCGTGATGTCAGCATCGGCAAAGGCTTCCTCCGGAGAAGAATAGATCTTTTCCGCCGCATTATTTTCCATTGCCCATTGACAGGCGGCAAAATTCCGGTTCCACACTCCGACACTGTAACGGTGGCGGTCAATGCTCAAAGCAAGGGATGACCCCAGCAGACCCAATCCGATAATGGCGACCTCTTTGCGGTCATCCTGCACGATCTTTTCCGGAGCAAAACGGAAAGCAAAATACTCCTCCAGCATCCCGGCAGTCCATTGCGGATCAAGGTCGATGGTTTTCACCTTTCCGGCGGCAAGCGGCAGAACCGCCCGGAATTTACCGTCGCCATTTTTCTTGTCGCCTTTCATCAATTCAATGATCTTTTCCGTATCCTGTTTTACCGCTGAAGCCGGGAAATTCTCCGGAGCTATGCCGAAATTTTCCAGCAGACGGTGCTGATAAACAGTCAGGCCCGGAACACACAAACCCAGTTTTACGGCGGCAAAAACAGCAATATCCATGCCGATGGCAACTGCTTCGCCGTGGGCGAGACGGAAACAGCTCAAGTGTTCCAGAGCATGTCCGAAAGTATGACCGTAATTCAAAAACACCCTGCCGCTGTCACCGGACTCTTTTTCATCAGCAGAAACCACCGCCGCCTTGATCTGGCAGGAGCGGAATACCGCCGGGAGAAGCAATTCCGGATTTTCAGCGATATTCCCGGAAAAACGGAGCAGATTTTCCGCAAAATCCGCATCGCGGATCATCGCCGTTTTGACGATCTCCGCCATACCACTGCTGATTTCACGCTCCGGCAGTGTGCGGAGCATTCCGCAATCGATCACCACCAGTTTCGGCTGGTGAAATGCTCCGACCAGATTCTTTCCGTGCGGTGTATCAACTGCCGTTTTGCCGCCGACAGAACTGTCCACCATCGCCAGCAGCGACGTGGGTATCTGGATGAAATCCACTCCACGCATATACATCGATGCGGCAAAACCGGTCAAATCCCCGGTAACTCCGCCGCCCAATGCCGCAAAAAGAGCATTGCGGCCCAGCTGCAATTTACTGGCATAACCGCACAACTTCATAGCATTGTCGATGTTTTTGGAGCTTTCCCCGGCAGGGAATACCCAGTCGTAAACGGTTTTGCCGCTCTTTTCCAGAGCTTTACGGACGACCGGCAGATAAGAAGCTGTGTTGCTGTCGGCAACGACCAAAACATTTTTCTGCGGCAAAGCGGCAAATTCTCCGGTCACAAGAACACTGTCCACTCTGTCGAAAACTATATTGTAACTGCGGGAACCAAGTTCCACCCGTACAACTTTACTCTCCATAGATCACTCTCCATCCAACGGGGTGATCTGCACCCCCAATGCTCTGAAGTCTGACGCAAATCCCGGATAAGTCACTTCACAGCACTCCGCTCCGGAAATCCGGGTTTTCCCCTCCGCTCCCAAAGCCGCCACAGTCAGAGCCATCGCGATCCGGTGGTCTCCGTAACTTACCACGTCAGCTCCGTGAAGCGGACTTCCTTTTATGATCATACCGTCAGCCAATTCGGTAATATCCGCCCCCATTTTCCGCAATTCGCGTGTCATGCAGGCGATCCGGTCGCACTCTTTGAATCGTGCCTGCGGCACATTGACCAGTCCGGTCTCCCCTTTGGCAAAACATCCGGCAACAGCCATGACCGGCAAGGCATCCGGAGTGGCATTGAGGTCGAAAGTTCTGCCGGTAAGCGAAGCTGCCCTGACAACTATTTCGCCGTTTTCAGTGCTGATGTCCGCCCCCATTTCCCTTGCGTAGTCAAAAACTTTTTTGTCTCCCTGCAAGTCGTTGAAATCCAGATTGGCAATCCGCACATCCTTGCCGGAGATCATACCGGCGACAAGAGGAAATGCCGCTGTGGAAAAATCCGCCGGAATGACCCGCTTGAAACTTTTATACTCCTGATTGCCGGGTATCTCATAGTGGAGCATATCTTCTGATGCTGAAACCGATATTCCGCAATACTTCAGCCAGTCCAGAGTAATTTTCACATAATCACCCTCATTGAGGAAGTCCAAATGGAGCGATGAATCATTCTCTGCCAGCGGCAGAGCCATAAGCAGGGCACTTAAATATTGACTGGTGGTGCCGTCAACTTTTGCCTTTCCCCCGGTAAGCGGCCCTTTGACACTCAAAGGAGCAAAACCGCCGCAGCTCCGGCACACCGCACCGAGGGCGGTCAGCGAATCCAATTCCCCCTGCATGATACGCTTACGCAATGAATCATCACCGTCAAAGGTGATTTCGTTCTTTGCCAGTGCCGCCGCAGCGGTAATGATCCGCATGGTCGTACCGGAATTTCCCAGATCGACACTTTTTTCCGGGATGCGGAAGTTTTTCCCGGTACCGGTGATCTTCCAGAGTTCCCGGCTCTCCCCGACTGAAGCACCGAGAATTTTGGCGGCATTGAGGGCACTGCGGGTATCTGCGGAATAGAGCGGAGAAATTATCTCCGATGTTCCATTGCCGAGCAAAGCGGCGATCACCGCCCGGATGGTATGACTTTTTGAACCGGGAACGGCGATTTTTCCGGCAAGATCTTTTGACGGTGCGACATCCCAGATCATGACAACTCCTCCGTATGCTTTATTTTGCGTTCTTCTCTGGCACAGCTGGCGGCAAATATCGCCCTGAATACCGTTTCGATCTCGCAGGCGAACTCCTCTCCGGCAAGTGAACGGACTTTTTCGATGATCGCTTCTTCCCGGGCGGGGACATGGACCGGCTGATTATTGGCTTTTTTCCATGCGGCGACCTGATCGACCTCTTTCATTCTTTCGATCAGCAGGAGAACCAATTCACGGTTGATCCGGTCGATATTTTTTCTGGCGGTTTCAAGAGAATTGTTTTCCATAAAGTTACTCCTCAAGCATTACTGCTTTTATTTTTTCCAGTTTCCGCATGGTCTTCTCAAACTGTTCAGGAGTAAGGCTCTGCATACCGTCACACCTGGCACAGGCAGGATTGTTGTGTACTTCGATAATCAATCCGTCAGTACCGGCGGCGACAGCGGCAAGAGAGAGCGGCTGAACGAATTCCGCCATACCTGCGGCATGACTGGGATCGACGATCACCGGCAGATGGGAGAGCTTTTTCAGCACCGGAACAGCGGAAATATCCAGCGTATTGCGGGTGTAGGTCTCAAAGGTACGCACCCCTCTTTCACAGAGAATGACCTTCTCGTTGCCGAATGCCATAATGTACTCCGCACTCATCAACAACTCCTGATAGGTGTTGGCAAGACCCCGTTTGAGCAGGATCGGTTTATCGGAGTGGCCGAGCTGTTTGAGCAATTCAAAATTCTGCATAT
>SUWD01000045.1 GCA_015061685.1 Lentisphaerota bacterium
AGTCTTTGATTTTATGTTCAGTCATGTACGGATAGTACACCTTGTCCCGGCGTAGTGGAACGAAGACGGATCCTGCTCATCCGCCTTGATTTGTCTGCGACCTTGCCTCACACTGCATCCACCGGTTGGATCAAACCCGTGTTTGCCGGGTTGACAAATCACAACTTATGTGATATGTTTTATCCGTTAACAAAAATGTTTGTTTATAAGCTTCTGTTACGGGTTTCACAAAATTCGGGACATTATCATTTTCTTGAGATAACCGCAGCAGATCAGGATTTTCATTTCAGTTCTTTGACAAAAGCTTTGATCCGGGCAGTTGCTTCCTTTATGCCCTCCATGGAAGTGGCGTAACAAGCCCGGATGTAACCTTCTCCGCATGGACCGAATGCTGTCCCGGGAACCACTGCAACTTTTTTTTCCTGAATCAACCGGGTGGCAAATTCCAGCGAAGATAATCCGGTGGACGTTATATTCGGGAAGACATAAAATGCCCCCTCCGGCATAAAACAAGGCAGTCCGGCATCATTGAAACGTTTTACGATCACATTTCTGCGGGAACGGTATTCCCGACGCATAAGTTCCCGGTCGCAAACAGAATTTCTCAAGGCTTCCTCCGCCGCTTCCTGTGCCGTGATCGGGGCACACAACATGGAATACTGATGGATTTTCATCATCGTATCAATAATATCAGCCGGACCGCAGGCATAACCGATACGGAAACCGGTCATCGCAAATGCTTTGGAAAAACCGTGGAGAAAAATTGTCCTCTCTTTCATCCCCGGCAGAGAAGATATGGCAGGCATGATCTCTGAATCATAAACCAATTCCGAATAGATCAAATCGGAAAGCACAAGCAAATCATGTTTTACCGCCAGAGCGGCGATCGCTTTCATTTGCTCCATATCAATGGCTGCTCCGGTCGGATTGCAGGGGAAATTCAGCAAAACTGCTTTGGTTTTCGGCGTGATTGCCCGCTCCAGATCAGCCGGATCAAGAGCAAAATTATTTTTTTCACAGGTGCTTACCGGGACAGGCACTCCGAAAGCCATCCTGATTTCCGGAGCGTAAGAGACATAACACGGCTCGTGGTAAATAATTTCATCTCCCGGATTGGTGATGGCACGGATAACAAGATCGAGAGCTTCGCTGACCCCCACGGTTACGATACATTCATTCTCCGGATTGTATCCGACCTTGTAATTTTCCGCAACGTAATTGCAAATGGCTTTCCGCAGAGAAATAAGTCCCAGATTTGAGGTGTAGCTTGTTCTGCCGCGGTCAAGGGAATAAATGGCATTCTCTCTGATCGTCCAGGGGGTTGTAAAATCAGGTTCGCCCACTCCGAGAGAGATCACATCGTCCATTTTATTGACGAGTTCAAAGAAATCCCGGATCCCGCTTTTGGGAAGTCCGGCAATATGTTCTGCAAGACGTGATTTTTTGGTTTCAGGGTGTGATATTGAGTCGTTCTTTATGTTCTTCATTTTGCATCATCTTTCCAAGTTCTTTGTACTTCTTCAACAGAAATTGAGTTGAAGTTGACATGACGCCGTCAATTGTGGCAAGTTTGCTGGAAACAAATTCGGCGACGTCTTTCAGGCTTTCCCCGTGTACTTCGAGGAGCAAGTCATAACTTCCGGAAACAAGATAAACGGATTCCACTTTGGAAAATTTGCTGATCCGCTTTGCCAGCCGGTCAAATCCGTTGTCGCGTTCCGGTTTTATTTTGACTTCGATGATAGCCTTTACCGCAGTTTCGGGAAGGACAGTTTCATCAAACATGGCACGGTAGCCAACGATAACACCGTCAGTTTCAAGTTCAGAGACGGCCTTCTGTGCTGATTTTTCAGTAACGTGCAGCCTTTCGGCAATGTCGGCGACTTCGAGACGCCCGTTTTCAGCCAGCAGCCTCAAAATCTCTTTTTTCAGATCCATGCTGTTTTTCCTTCCGAATTATGCGAATACAAAGAATTGGATCGAAGAAGGTTTTCGCAACACCTGCTTCGTGCCATAATGTAGCATAAAATGCCGTATTTTCAATACCGCAGCTCTATTTTTACAGAAAAAGGTATTGTCAATATCATACAGCCCGGAAAGCAGTCTGCAAAGCTCTTGCTCCATGTACTTTTTCACAAAAAATAAGACAATAACGATTTTTTTACACGGTACTTTCCCGGATGAGCAGCTGCGGCGGGATCAGCACCCGGCACGGCACAAAAGCATCACTGCCGCTTAAAATGAATTTCACTGCCGCTTCCGCCAGTTTTTCATAATCCAGCGATACCGTACTCAATGCCGGATAAAGCATCTGTCCCAGCGGCAGATCGTCGCACCCGGCTACTGCCACTTCCTGCGGAATTGCCGTATTGCAGCTCAACAGCGTCCGGTAAGCCCCCAGAGCCATCTCATCATTGCTGAATACCGCATCAAAAGGAAGTTTTTCCTCCATGAATTCTCTCATCACTTTCGCCGCTGACTGGGCGGTGAAATCAGCGTAACGGATCATTCTGCGGTCAACTTTTATGCCGTATTCAGGCAATATCCGGCAGTAGGCTTTTTCCATGATCTCACTGAAAAAGTGATTCTTTCTGCCGTTGAGCAGCAGAATATTCTTTCTCCCGGTATCCAGTAAGTGCCGCAGCATCATCTCCGCCGCCAGTTGATTGTCAAAGTTGAAGCTGCTGAAAGTCGAATCAAAATCCTGTACCCCCGGATTGTCCAGCAGAATCGCTCCCGGAAAGGTCATCAGCAGGGTTTTCAACTGCGATTCCGGAAAATCCCCGATGATTATCACCGTATCTGCCTTTTGCCTTTTCAATGCCGCCAGCAGAATCAGAAAACTTGAATAACCTCCGTCATTGGAGTAAAGGACACATTCGCAGTTGTGACGGATCAGATTACGCTGTATGGAGTTGACCAGACGGGAGTGGAATATGGATACCGTACTGCCCTGACCGCCGAGGATCATCTGGATGCGGTGCGGCCTTTCTGTTGCCGGACGGTGTGCCGGACGACCCAGACGGGAACTTTTGAAATAACCCAGTTCCTCCGCTTTGGCAAGAATTCTTGCCAGAGTTTCCGGCCGCACTTTGGCACTTTGACGCAATGCCCGGCTGACCGTCATGGCACTGACCTGACATGCTTCGGCAATGTCTGTGATTGATACAAGTTTCTTTTCCATGCCTTGAATATACACCCGATAACCGGAAAAACAACAGATAATAGCATTTTTTTTATGAAAAAAACTTGCATTGTGCTGTTGCGGAGTTATATTTATTGACATAACCCCATGTTAATATTAACATAAATATTGAGGAGGTCCGCTTATGGACGGCAGATTTGATGTGGTATTCGGTTTTGATATGGAGACCGATGTCGGCAGTTTTACAGACTATTACAACGGCGTGCAGAAAGGCACCCCCCGGCTGTTGGAGATTTTGAGCAAGCACAAGGCTCCCTCCACATTCTTCTGGACCGGACACGCCGCCAGCAACAATAAGAATATTGTGGAAATGGTGCGTGATGCCGATGGCGGTATGCACGAAACCGGTTGCCATTCACTGGTTCACGAGACTCTGGGCGATGCGATTTTCCCGCTGCCCAACAACTGGCCGGTATTTCCCTTTGAGGTGGAGGGCAGGATCCGGGAAGCGACCCGTCTGGTTAAAGAGGCTTCCGGCGTGGATCCGACCAGCTTCCGCTGTCCGAGACTCTGGGGCAGCACCAAGGTCGTCAATGTCCTTGAGGAACTCGGTTACAAAGCAGATGCCACTTTGCCGCTCTACTTCTACCGTACCATGTACAAACCCTACCATCCGGACAGAAATGACTGGACTCGCGAGGGCGATATGAAGATCGTTGAGATCCCCAATTTCTGCGATCTGACCATGGAGAGCAACGACCCCTACAACCGTGACCGTGACCAGTGGCCGCTTTTCCGTACCGAGGGTGCCGATGCCCTGATGAAAAAGGTGTGGAGCTATATCGACTTTGTCGAATCCAAAGGTGTCCGTCCGGTGCTGTGCTTCTATCTGCACCCGTGGGAATACTACGAAATGCCCACCGGGGTGCTGGACTACGGCGAAGCCGAAGTCAAACCCCACAGCTTCATCACGCTCAACTGCGGCGATGTTGCCGTGAAAGAGATGGATAAACTTCTTACCGCTCTGACCGCCGCCGGAGGCGTTTACAAAACCGCCGGAGCTTTGAGCGATGAATATTGAGGAACTGGTAAATATCTGTTCCCGCAGCGGCCGCCGGCCGCAGGTAATATCCTGCGGTAAAGCGGCGGTCATTGCCGCTTTGGGCATGGAGGGCAGACTTTTTTACGCTTACAACGGCGAAGTTGTCAGTCTTTTCCGGCGGGAATCTGCTGAAAATATCAGCACTTCCAAAACCGGTTATCTCAATCCCGGCGGTGACGGCTTATGGCCCGCCCCCGAAGGGACCAGATTCGGTTACGAATACTCCACCGGATCCTGGAGAGTGCCGGCTGCCATCGTCTCCGCTCAATATGATGTGGTTTCGCAGAGTGCCGATTCTCTGGAGATCGCCGCTGAAATCGACCTTGTAAACAATCAGCAGCTTGGTATTCCCTGCCGGTTCATCCGCAAAGTGCAGGTGAAAGAGCTTGACAATGCCGCAGTTATCGAGCAGTATGATGCCATTGAATATATGGGCTGCTGTGAACTTGCCGCCGGTACTTTCTCCATTGCTCCGTGGTCGCTTTCGCAATTCACGGTCGATAAGAAAACCATCGCCCGTTTCGGTGATCCCGGCACTCCGGTGCGTGATCTTTACCAGCCGAGCAAAGAGCTTTTGAGCAGTGACGGAAAAATTGTCACCATGAAGCATGATGATAAAAACCGTATTCAGCTTGCCCTGCCGGAAAAAAGCAGCTTCGTGGAACTGCTTGTGCCGGATAAAAATTTGCAGATCACCCGTACTTCAGCTCCGCTGGCAGAGAATCTGCACCCGGTGGATATCGCTGATTTCCCGCCGGATGCCGATCCGGGAGATCCTGTGCGTTACAGCATTTACAATGACCCATCCGGCTTCATGGAATTGGAGACCGTCGGCGGATGCACCGATGATCTCGTCCCCGGAATCGTGCTGGGCGTGAATATGACCAATGTTATCAAAGCCATCAACTAATTAACAGAAAAAGGAGATTTTATTATGGCTTATGTGATCCCCAAAAACGAATACTTTGAACGTATCGCCAAATTTCAGGCCCGTATCAAAGAAGCCGGTCTGGACGCCTGTCTGGTCCACGGTACTGAATCCGACTTCGCCAATGTCCGTTACCTGTCAGAATATTGGCCGACCTTTGAGCAGGCCGGTGTTTTCGTCCCTGCCGAGGGTGACGCTGTGCTGCTGATCGGTCCGGAAAGCTACAAATACGCTGTCGGCCGCAGTGTTTTGAGCAAAATCGCTCTGATGCTCAACTACCGCGAATCCGCTGAACCGGATTACCCCGGCATCGACCTTGCCACCTATCCGGAAGTCGTCAAAATGGCGATGGGCGACCGCAAACTCAAAACCCTCGGTCTCGTCGGTACTGCCGTTATGACCAAACCGACTCTTGATGCCGTTGCCAATCAGCTGCCCGGAGTCAAAGTCGTGGTTGCCGATGAAGTTTTCCGTCCGCTCCGCTGGTTCAAGAGCGAAAACGAACTCAACTGCCACCGCAAAGCTTTCAAAGTCGCCGAAAAAGCTGTCGCCGCCATGCTCAATGAGCTGAAACCCGGCATGACCGAATTCCAGGCCATCGGTATCGCCCAGCGTGAAATTTACGCCAACGGCGGTGAATATGAGGGCCACAGCCTCTACTGTTTCGGCGGTGACCGTACCAGCAACGGTATCAGCCGTCCGACCGGTGCCAAACTGAAAAAGAATGAGATCATCCAGCTCAATATCGGTGCCCGTGTCGGCGGATATTCCAGCTCCATCGGTCTGCCGGTTTACTTCGGCAAGCTCCCCAAAGAGCAGATGGCTCTGGTCGAATTCGGTCTGCGTGCCCACAAATACACCTTTGAACTGATGAAAGCCGGTGTGGAAGCTTCCAGCATCGCCCAGAACTACTATGATTGGGGCTGTGCCGAGGGCTGGAAAGATTACATGCTCTACGGTCCGGTTCACGGTCTGGGCATCATGGAAACCGAATCTCCCTGGATCGAAACCACCAGCAAATACAAATTGCAGGAAAACATGACCTACCAGATCGACACCTTCTTTACCGGAAACGGCTACGGTCTGCGTTGGGAACGCGGCTGTATCATCACCAAAGACGGCTGCGAATTGCTCTCCAAGAAGTTCATGAGTCTCAAAGACTGCAAACTGGACTGATTTGAGAATTTCCCTCTCCGGGCTTTCCCCGGAGAAATCAAAAAGGGACGTTGCAAAACCTTACACCGGGCAGGCAACGCCCCTTTTTGTATTATATTGTTGTTTGGGACACAACCATAACTGAAAAGCAACTGCGTGGAAAATTGGCAGAGAGTTTGAAAACAAATGCAGTAATTCAAACAAGTTTTGCATTTTCAAGCAGCTTATTGTATTCGTCGGTTTCAGGATTAAGTGTGGTTACACATCCCTGGGATAACAAATCCGGAGAATTATTATAGTTCAGATCAGTAATATCGGCAAATTGCCCATCACCGCTGCCAAGCAATGTCTCAAACTCATCAAGCTGTTTGGTATCAGGTTGTTGCCAAGCTGTCAAATCAGTTTCGTTGCTCAAGAGCTGATTATTGAATCCAGCTGAATCAAAATCTTCATAAGCCATAGCTTCCAATGTCTGATTTGAAAAATCGACAGGCAGTTGCTCGACATTTATGTTAACATAAGCACAATTATTACTTTCGTTTTTCTCCGTTAATATTCCTGAAGCATCAGCTTTGATTTGTATTTTGTTATTTCCGGCAGATAATTGATCGGCAGACAGTTTATAAACGTAATCTCTGCTCATCCCTGCCTCAAGAGCTGCTATATTAACGGAACCAATGACTTTGTTATTACTGTATAAATTTAAAGTAGTTGTTTTAGCAGCCGCATTACCGCAATTCTTTACAGAGAAAGATACCTGTACTGTCTCATCGGCGAAAACTGTTGGAGTTTTAGTTGCGACGTTACTTAATGTCAAATCTGCTCCCAAAACTTTTATTGTCTTAAAAACGCTGTTATTGCTTTCATTTTTTTCAGTTAATATTCCTGAAGCATCAGCTTTGATTTGTATTTTATTATTTCCGAGGGGCAGTTTGCTTGCTGCCAGGGTGTAAGTGTAGTTCCTGCTTTTCCCTGCTGCAATAGAAGCGACATTGATGCTGCCAATGACTTTACTGCCGCAGTAAAAATTAAGCTTGGTGGATTTTACATCTGTGTTACCGGTGTTTTTTATTGTAAAAGAAAATTTGACGGTACTATCATGATAGACAGATTGTGCATTGGTTTTGAAATTTGTCAATGCCAAATCTGTTCTCGGTTTTTCTACTTTTATTGTTTTATACGCAATATTATTTTTTTCATTACTTTCTTTTATAAGATTGGATGCATCAACTTTTATTTTCAGTTTATTGCTTCCCAAAGGAAGTTTTCCGGCGGCGATGGTGTAAGTATAACTTTTGCTTTTGCCGGCAGCGATGGCAGCAGCATTTATACATCCGAGAGTTTTATTGTTCTTATCATAAATATAAATTTTGGTGGCTTTTGCCGAAATGTTGCCATCATTGACCAAATTAAAAGAGAGCTTTACAGATTGCTTGTTATTTATAGTATTTTTGGAAGCAGTAACATTTTTTACAGTCAATCCGTAACGGATTTTTTCAACGGACACTGTTTTTGCTGCCTTATTATTTGTTCCATTGATTTCATTTATAACGCCGGTGGCATCGGCGATCATTGAAATAGTATGCTTACCGACAGCAAGTTTTCCGGCGGCGATTGTATAACTGTAAGATTTACTTGCTCTGGCTTCTATATAGTTGACGTCAATAGAGCCTATTTTTTTATTGCCGTCATAAATGTACAATTTACTCGGCTTGGCAGTAACATTGCCGTTATTCATAATTTTAAATGTTATTTTCAGAGCTTCTTTATTATGAATTTTTGTTTTGGCAAGTTTATAATCTTTGATTGCAATATCAGAAATTTTCACCAAATTATTGACTTTGTGAGTATATACTGCAGTATTGCCGGTTTTGTCAATTGCTTTGAAATGAACAGTACAATTCTTATCAACTTTAACAGCCTGTGTATAGTTTTGCCATGAACCTGAATCGATCGAGTAAAATTTACTTTTGATCCCGGAAGCATCACTGAATTTTGCAGAAACCAAACCGGTTCCGTTACTGTAAATCGTTGTGGAAGCTGTGACTTTTGGAGCAATATTTTCCGGGTTTTTGTTAACAATAGCCGGCTGCTCGGAGATATTCGCGGAAAAATCAAAAGAATCTTCCACAGAACCATCGGTAATTTGCAAGGTTAGATCATGATTCCCGACTGAAAGTGCTTTGTCTGCATCTATAGTACAAGTAATAGTTTCGCTGCTGTTCAGAGCGATATAGGGTAAATTAACTACCGCAATCTCTTTGCCATTTTCCAATAGGACGGCAGTTTCGGCATCGCAGAAGTCATACCTGCCGGTTCGTGTTACAGAGAAAGTTAATTGCTGTACCCCGGAAAATTTATTATTCCAGGAGACAGCTGCATGATTTATGGTAAAATCGTCTGTCACAAGACTTTTATAGTTGTAACTGTTTTCATTTTGTTCGTATTTGTAATAATCTGCAAAATAGTAGTTGTCATGGTATACATGTTCTGTTTTATCCGGATTATACAAAACCACACCGAAATTATCGTTATAACTCAATGAATATCCACTCCAGTCACAACTGGAATTGTCAAAATCAGTAACAGTGTCAATGAGGTTGCCATTTAAGTATAAGTCGATATGAGATCCACCTGAACAATAATTGAAATCGATCCGATCTGGTTTTATTATTGTCTCGGCATAGTAAACTCCCTGAATATATGAGCTGTCAGCAAAATCTCGTGTGATGTTAAATTTGTTTTCAATATCATTGCAGTTCAGCGTTACACCGTCATATAATTTTGTGACATTTTTTGTGAAAGAATATATTTTTGATGCACCGGGAGCGAGGGCATCTACAGCAATGTCACACACATAATTGCCATTTCGGTCATTGACCGTTGCTAAAAAATTTTTTGACCATACGTTACTGTTGTTGGTGATTGTAAAAGACCCGGAGGCTTTGTTTTGACTCTCATAGACGTGAATTGTCGGATTAGATACTATCAAAGGATTCTTTTGGGCTAACGTAATAGTGCTGCTGTTATTTTTTTCATTACTTTCGCTACATCGATTTTCAGGATCAATAACTGCAGTGATTTTTTTCGAACTTGCCGTTGTTATGATACCGGCAGGAACCAGTACATCTACATTATAATTTTTTTGAGGGGCAAGAGCTGGTATCTGTAATGTTTTCAATACCGTGTTGCCATACATTAATTTCAAAGTGGTTGCCTTGGAAGAGCGGAGTCGAGCCTGATTACCATAAATATAATTTCCGACAGCAACAGAAACTTTTACTGACTTATTGTTATAGATAGTCGAACCGCCGGAAGAATTGGTTATTGAAATTTTATTGATTTTCAAGTCAGGCTTAATCGGAGCATATACATCTTTTTTGACAGAAATACTGTTATTGCTTTCGTCGTATTCGGTACAACTTTTATTGGTATCTATTACCAGTTTGAAGTTTTTTTCACCGGCAGTAAGCTTGTTTGCTGCAACTTCAAAGGAAATTTTTCGGGATTTTTCTGCACCGATTGCAGAGATTGTGAATGTTTTGAGCAGTTTATTGTTGGCATAAAATTTAGCAGTAACTTTGGAAGAATTTTTATTGCAGGAGCGATTGGTAATGACGGTGGAAACTTTAATTTTGCGGTCAGAAACCATGATAGATTCACCTGCCGCATCGGAAATATTGAGATTTGTAATTGCGAGATCTGCCAGAGCTTTACCGACTGTCAAAGATCGTTTCCCGCTGCTGTTATTGCTTTCACTGAATTCTTTGACCGCATTGGCACCATCTGCTTTTACGCTGATCGTGTGGGAACCGCTTTTTAAAGCTCCTGCCCGAAAGGTATAAGTATAAGTTTTTTTCTTGCCGGCCGCAATGCTGCCAACGGCAACGGAAGCAAATTTTTTGCCGTCAACGTAAATATATGCCAGCGTATTATTTGCCCAGAGATCTCCTTTGTTTTCAACGACAAACGTGTATTTAAAACTCTCATTGGGAGCGAATCTCAATGAGTATTTTGCCGTTTTAGACAATTTCGCCGAGAAAATACTCAAATCCGCAGCAGGAACATCACTGTAGTAAGAAACAGAAACACTTATCTGGTTTTTTACCCAACCACTATAGTATTTGTAACGTTTGTATACCGGATCCCAAAAAGCAACTTCAAGGGGAAGATAAGCATCGCGTGAAAATGACAAAAGCGAATTTGATTTCACAGTAAAAGATTTGCTTTTTCCACTGTTTATGGAATATTTTACTCCCTTTAATGTAACATATATATCAGTGTAGCAGCGATCATATCCAAAAGCACTGCTTATTCCATTGTTAGTAACAGTTATAACTGCTTTGTCAGCATTTGACGGCAAAGTTACCTCGCAGCGTTTGGGTGTTACCCGGGCATATCCGGGATAATACCCTCCCTCGCGTTCGACTGTGACTGAATACTTAAGATTCTTCGAAGAAATCAACTTATCCATGGCAAAATCCTGCAGTGAATTATTTTCTTCACTGTGGGATTCCCCACCGATAATATGGCCGAGTTCATGATTGATCACGCTGATGATCTGATTGTCTGTGTAGGATTGATCAAGAAATACAAAAGCATTATCCTGCCGGTTTTGATTGCCGACATCAATACTCTCTGCCAGACCGTAAAATTCATCTGAAAACAAATCACTGTTGCCAACGAAAACTGTGGAAAAAGATTCCGATGTCAATAAAGATTCATCAGTAACAAAAATAACACCGCTGTCTGCGTATTGTTGATTTAATCGTTTTTGAATATTATCCATACGCTGTTGAGACAGTCCACTGTCTTTGACAGTTAATGCCTGATTTATCTTGAGGGTCGAATTGTTGTAGCTGGTTTCAGCACCATCGAAGTCCAAATAAACCAACTGCGTTTCTTTTGCTTCTGTTAAAGCATTCTCAAAATCAGACAACATGACACTTCCCCCTAATTAAAACTACAGTATACTACTCATTAACAGTAATATAGCATTCCGAAAAATGTTTTTCAAGCATTATCACAATTATTTCAATCATCTGTAAAACAGGCTGTAATGAAAATTGAATTCCGGGGATTTCTCCTGAAAAACAGCTGTTTTTTTTGCAGAAAGAGCCGCTGTTAACTTGAAAAAAAACATTTTCTGCGTTACAGTATATTTCCGTATATATACTCATACCAGAGAGGTGTTTTATGATAGTCATATTAAAAGCCAATACCGCTGCTCAATCAGTGGAAACACTGGTCGGCAATCTTAAAAATTTCGGTCTTGACGTCCATATTTCCCAGGGTAGTACCCACACCGTTTTAGGCTTGATAGGTGATACCGGCAGAATCGATATCGACCGGATCAAAATGCTGGAATTCGTGGACGATGTCAAGCGTATCCAGGAGCCATTCAAAAATGCCAACCGCAAATTTCATCCGCTGGATACGGTCATCAAGGTGAAAGATGCGGTCATCGGCGGAGGCGGCATGACCGTCATTGCCGGGCCGTGTTCCGTGGAAAGTGAGGAGCAGATCATCACTGTCGCCCGCAGTGTAAAAGCTTCCGGAGCGAAACTTCTGCGTGGCGGAGCATTCAAACCCCGTACCTCTCCCTACGCCTTTCAGGGGTTGCGGGATGAGGGTATCCGCTTGCTTCTGGAAGCAAAAAAAGATACCGGACTGCCGATCGTTACGGAGATCATGGATCTCTCCCAGCTGGAACTTTTCAATG
>SUWD01000011.1 GCA_015061685.1 Lentisphaerota bacterium
TACACCTTGTCCCGGCGTAGTGGAACGAAGACGGATCCTGCTCATCCGCCTTGATTTGTCTGCGACCTTGCCTCACACTGCATCCATCAGTCTCCGCATAAAGCTACGCCCTGACAAGCCGGTTGGATCGAACCCGTGCTTGCCGATTTGACAAATCACAACTTATGTGATATGTTTTATACGTTAACAAAAGTGTTTGTTTATAAGCTTCTGTTACGAGTTTCACAAAATTCGGGACATTATCAGGCAATTTCAAAACTTCTCAAAAATTCTTAAAAATCATCGCTGCGATCTTAAAGCGGAGCGTTTTCGGTGGTTATTTAACTGTATTGAGGCAAAAGCGGCGAAAAACTGCTTTTGCCTTTCTTGCATTCAAAAAGCGGTGGATTTTTCAGAATTATCGGGATTTTTTTGCATTTTGGACTTGCAAAATTGAAAAAAGAGTGTATTTTATAAAACATGATGTGGCGGGTTAGCTCAGTTGGTTAGAGCGTCGGAATCATAATCCGCAGGTCCCCGGTTCGAGTCCGGGACCCGCTACCATTTTTTTTGTTTTTATTTCGTGCCGGAGTGGCGGAATGGCAGACGCGCTAGACTCAAAATCTGGTGTACCCCGTACGTGTGGGTTCAAGTCCCACCTCCGGTACCATTTTTTTTGCCTTGATTTCAAGGCAAAAAAGCCTCTTCGACGTTTTGTGACAGAAACTCATATAGATTTCTCGCTTGAAATTTCCGGTTTCTTCTGCCAGTTTGAGAGTTCGGGGTTGCAATACTTCATCACGGATGATATATTAACCAATGGATATTGAACAATCGTTGTTCTCAAATCCGGGTTATGCTGATAGAATCAATCAATATGGCAAAAGGGGAAGAAAAATGAAAAAGATATTTGCTTCAGCAGGCGTATTATTGCTCCTTGCCGGTTGTTATTCAGTGAAACATATTTCATCGGAAACAGTTTTGGGAAAATGGCAGATGTATGTTGCTGACACCGGCCGCAACGGCACAGAACAAATGCAGGTGCTAACTTATACATTTATGCCTGATGGAAGCTATGTTTCCTGCCTTACCGAAACTACTCCCGAGGAGACGACCGGGAAGTGGGAAATCAAAGATGGAAAATTGCTCTTAACTGGTGATAAAAACAATGTTGCAGTATATACATACAGCAACGAAAATGGGCATACATTTTCCCATACCGCCTATGAAAAAAGCTTTTTCCCCAAAGGTGTTACGTTTATCTTGCGGAGAAAGTGATATTACTGCTTGGGTTATTTTACCGGACAGAGACAAAACAGGCAGCAGCATAAGCGTTTTTATTGCAAACAAATAGCTGCTGCCTCACCGCCGGACAATTTAATACAGGAACAGATTCTTATTTCTGCAGAAATTCTCCGGGTGCCAGACAGCGTCCGCTGATGCGGATATTCCGCAAATCTCCGGAATAAAAGGTGTGCGGCTGTATCAGGAAACGGCACAAGGCACCAACGGTGACATGATCTATCGTTTCAAATGCCGGATTGGGACGGCAGGGTGCTTCCGCCTGAAGTTTCCCGTCAATATAAAGCCGGAGCATCCGCAAATCATAGGTAACAGCAATATGCTGCCATTTATCCCACTTCAAAGGTTTCTCCGACTTCAATTCCACCTTGTAACCCGGCCCGGGTTTGCTTCCGGCAATACCTTCCACCTCGCCAGTGCGGAGCATATTCAGATACCCTTCCGGATCTATCGTCAAACTGATCTGCCCATTCGGGGCTCCGAAAATTCCCATTTCCCGCCCGGTTTTTTGCGGACGCAATTCGATCTCATAAGTTGAAGCATAGGGAAATGCTGTGCCGCCGGAAATAACGATACAATCCTTTTTGTTCCGGTCAAAACGGTAAAATCCGCGTTGATCTCCGTCACGCATGAAACACTTTTCCTGCTTGAATAAAACATCTCCGTTGTGATAATGGGAATATCCGGTATATCCAAGCGACCCGAATGGTCCCCAAATCCGGTCTCCATGTTGCAAACGACCATGATGATCGTAACCGGAAATATCCGGCAGAAACTCTCCGGCATCGACGTTACAGGGAAAATGCCAATAGGGAATCCGTGCTTTCTCGATTTCAATATCAATAATGCTTTTGTTATCTTCCAGCAAAAACGGATGGCGAACCATGCCGGATCGGCTCCCCGCACTGACAAAGATCGGCAGTGTCTGGATACGATCTCCTTCCGGGCCTTCCATTTCCAGTTGATAATAGTGCAGAGCCCCTCCGGGATTCGGCAGATCGACCGACCGGCCGATGGTAATTCCGTGGCGTCCCGGAATTGCTTTAAATTCCATACCGTTTCGCATGATTCGCATCAAATTAACACTATGGTAATCCGCCGGCAGAATGTTCGCCCGGAATACTCCCCGTCCGGACAAAGCATTCCAATCCGCCGTTTCTCCCGGTCCCTGATTATTCAGCAGCCGGGGCAGTGAACGATCCTTCGGAGAGATCCGGTTGACCGTGCTGCGGGCCCAGAACATCCAGCTGGTGCGGATGGATGGTTCCAGCAGAGTAGGCGGATTCCATAACGTCGTGCGTTCATGTTTGGCGTAGTTCAGCACAAGCCGGGGTAAGACCATTCTTTCAGCGGCATATTGTTCGGAAGGAAGTTCAAAGGTGACGGTACGCAGTTTCGTCAGATCCCAGACCGTTTCCGGGAAACGATGCAGTACTTTACCGGAAGCATCGCAGATCTCCAGATGGAACGTGACCCGTTTGACCGGATTGGCAATCGGAAATCCGATGACCTCAAAACGCAATTTGCGACGCCCCGGTATGATGTCGATGTAATTGGTCAACCACAATTCCGGTTGTTTCAACGCAGTGAACTGAGTGTTTTTCAACAATGACATCTGATACTCGGCATAGCGGAGCATGAAATCCTGTCGTTCATAACAAGGCAATACCAGAGAATTTTCCCAATGATCGAAAAAATTGGTCATGACAACGGAATCCGGCTTGAATTCATGGATCATATCCCAGGAGTTCCGGTATTTTTCCGATAAGAATGTCGGTACTCCGCCATGATAGAAATGAACAGCAAATGTATTGTGAACCGGAAGTTCAAATATTTTCTGCGGATATTCTTTCATGATCGGCAGCAGAGAAGCCGCTATTTTGCGATGGTTTTCGGAAGTCCAGTTGGCATAAGCTGTTACACCGTCAAAATAAGGGAGATATTCTCTGACCTGCTGCGGAACTTTATCCGGGATATTCGGCTTGCCCCAGAAATTCATCAGCCAGATGGCTTTGCCGTAACGCTTTTCAAACTCATCGATAATAATTTTCCATTCAGCTGCCGGATGACTGGTTGCGGTATATACGCTGATGACCGGAGCTCCATTCAACCGGTAAATATTAGGACTGTTACGCCAGAGATCAGCAATCACATCCATCTGCTTGAAAAGCACTTTCAGATCCTCTTTTGCCCCTTTGCATGAGTGCATACTGAGCATCAGAGCGATTTTAAAATCAGATCCCAGTTCTTCCGCCCCCTGTACCATCTGATTGAATATGTTTCCGTAACTCGGCGTTTGGGTCACCAATTCTACCTGCCAGCCGGTCATTCCGTATTTACGGCTTTCTTCCATTGCCGTTTTCCAGGCATCATAATTCGATTCCGGATACCTTTTGACGGCGTAATTAGGACCTGCCTGATCGAATTGACGTTTTTTATTGGGAAGCCACCAGGGATTGACCTGTGTCCACAACGTATTCTTATAGGCACTTTTATCGAAAGGAGGACGATGATCCGGCGGAGTACCGGTCAGAAGTAGCGGCACCATGCTCAATCCGATCAAAACTGAAAATATTATCTTCATTCTATTTTATATTCCTTAATTAACATTTGTTCTGCGATAACTTTTTCAAAAGTTATTGTCTCATTTTTTGTGAGAAACCTTTCCTGCGGTGGTGCATTGCGGGCAATCTCTTTCTTCTCCAAAAAATCTCCCTGCGGCCGCGGGAGAGCGGCCTCGCCGCTCGGGCTTCGCCCTCGGCGGTTGCAGTCGATTTTCCGGAGGCCTCGCTCTCCGCCATTCCGTGCGGCTTATGCCGTACTCATGACTGCGAGTAAGGCAGTCTTTGATTTTATGTTCAGTCATGTACGTTTAGTACACTCCTGCTCATCCGCCTTGATTTGTCTGCGACCTTGCCTCACACTGCATCCACCGGTTGGATCGAACCCGTGCTTGCCGGATTGACAAATCACAACTTATGTGATATGTTTCACTCGTTAACAAAAATGTTTGTTTATAAGCTCCTGTTACGGGTTTCACAAAATTCGGGACATTATCTTTCAAAAATAAGCGGTATTATTTCCCGATGCCGGAACCGCTTCCCCAAAGCTCGGCATAATAGCTGGCCTGCTCCCAGATTCCCTCATTACGCAATAAAAGCAGATTGTCATTTGTTTTGTACGCACCGGTCAACCGGGCAGTGCTTGCCCGGGCCGCACCGTCCCCCAGCAAAGCCATCAGGCGGTAGTCATGTGATTTCAAAAAATTTTCACCGCGTTGGTAATAAAGGATATCAGTAAGTTGTGAAAATCCGCCTCCGTAAGGCTTTTGTTCTGCAATAACCGAATTATCCCCGGTAAAACCGCAGGTTGCAATCAATACTTTGCCGAGAACGGAGGCATATCTTCCTCTGGTCATAGTTGCCTTGTAATCTCGATCGAACCAGCAGCCGCTGCTTGCTTCCCACAAATAAGTCCGGTTTTTACCATCCGGCCAATAGTCGCGGCCGGCGAAAGATCCGGCTCCCTGCTTGGCAACCGCACCGCAGGCAAGAACTCCGGCATCCAGATATTTTCCGGTAAGCAGCAAGCCGAAAGGGTTGATGTAATACTGGTTCATGTAAGCAACCGGAAAGACCCCGTCGTTATCTGAATCATATAAGTTGGCGGCGATTCCGATCTGCTTGAGGTTGCTGATACAATCTGCACTCTTGGCTTTATTTCTGGCTTGATTCAAGGCAGGAAGCAGTATCGCCGCAAGTATGGCGATGATGGCGATCACAACCAAAAGTTCGATAAGAGTGAAATTGGTTCTGCGGAAAATCCTGACTGACCGGTTCTGTTTGCGTGTTGACATTTGTTGTCTCCTTTTTGTTGAAATTAGAACCAATTCTCAAAATTGGTTCTCCAGTTAATAACTCATTGTCTCATGCCTCAAGCCCATCTTGACGGCACTGTTTGAAAAACTTATTTTCCAGCACACCTCATGTTTCATAAAAAATGCGTTTCCGGCATATCAACAGACCGGTCTTCCTTTTTCCATAAGTTCATAAATAATATTTTTACAAACATCACGGGGATTTTCAGAATCAGGGATGTCTTCCATAAAATCCCACAATTTCCTGCGGGAAAGAAAATCCTGAGCTTCAGCAGAAATACCCGGAAAGACCGCAACTTTTTGAGCCAGACAATTTTTTGCGACTCCGTAGCCGATAAATAACGGATCCATCCGCATTTCATTGGCGAATGCAAAATCGATGTAGCAACGGCAATTGTCCAAGGACGGTTTCAGCATCATCTCCCGGTAAAGACGATTTTGTTCCAGTAAAAACGGATCCCGGAAAAATTTATCCAGCGGCAGATCCGGATCCTGACAGAATACAGCCTGCCGGCTGCTTCGAAGCCGGTATTCCAATTCAGTCATCTCATGATCGATTTCTTCTCCATTCAACGCATCGGCCAGGATTTCAAACATCGGTTCAAAATTGGCAAATCCCGGTTCAAATGCTTCGTAGCATACCCCCTGCAGCTCTAATTCGCGATACAATCTTAAATCTTTCAGATAGGAATCAGTTCCATGTTGAAAAGTTCCGTAATAACTTTGCATCATCGCATTTTCATGGACATAAACTTTTCCGGGAAATGCCGCCCCCCACTCCCGCAGACGATTGGCATGGTAGCGGGAAATCGTTGCCGCATCCGGAACAGTATGACCGGATGCATAACTCATATTACAGCTTGTACAAGTGTCTTCATCTGTATCCAGCGGGAAAGCCGGTGTCCGGAAAAAGGTATCATACATGATATTATCCATCCGGCAAAACGGCATACGGTTTTCCGGGATATTGTACCGCATCACATAAACATCGGTTTCAAACTTCAAATCCGGCCGGATATCCTGCACCGCTTTGACAAAACGCTCCACAAAGGGCTGCCAGCGTTCATGTTCCGGCAGTCGGCGGCAGGATTCACATTCGCAGAACATGATCCCATCCGCCGCCCGCATGTGGACATGTTTGATTTGAGGCGGCAGAGAGAGCAGCCATTGCCGGGCCCCATACTCATAGGCTTCCAGACATTCCGCATGGGCGGCACAGGGATAAGTCTCACACTCAAGCCGGCAGGTCCACGGAGTTCCATCTTCCTTTACGGCGAGCCATTGCGGTTTCCAATCGCAGTAAGAAAGAAATGTCCGCGGGCCGAAGGTCATCAGGATGATTTCAATTCCGCACGCTTCACATTCAGCAATGAGCAGATCCTGATAACGTTTCCAGCCGTAATCATAGTGAAGAATAAGGGTATTCAGCCGCAGTTTTTTCATCCGGCGGATAAATGTTCTCAACTGCTCCGGGCTGTGTCGGAGCAGACTTTCGCACATATTGAATCCTCTAATCGCAAAAGGAGTATAAGCCATTTTTTATCTCCACTTTTGTTGATATTCCTGCCGCTGAATAAGCGGTTAAACTAAAAAATTAAGTGATTTCCGATGGAGTTAACGAAAAATAAGGGGTATTCCACATTTCAAAACGATCATCCGAAGGAAATTGCAGTTCAAGCCAAAGATAACGGCTGTCAATGAAATTTTCCGGATTCCAACAATCAAGCATGGCAAAATAACGCTCCCCAACTGAAAATACCGCCGAGCTTTGTGCCCCAAAGGTTGTTTCAGCACCATCACCCCGGGCAGGATTGCCAAATTCAAACCACGGCCCGGCAAGATTTTGTGCCGCTGCTCCGCGTGCCGCATTCGGATTCCAACCGGTACAGCCGGACATCAACAGAAAATACCAACCGTTACGCTTGAATAAAGCAGCTCCTTCATTCCAGGCATAGGGAAGAACCCTGAACCAGTACCCATCCCAATCCAGAAAGTCCGGGGTCAACCGGGCTATATGAAGTGTACTGTTATGTTCTGAACTGTAAATATGATATGCTGTGCCATCATCATCGACAAAAAGATTCATATCCCGGCACATTTGTCCTCCTGCGACGTCCCGTGCATAAATCGGATAGCGACGGGTTTTATCATTCTCTCCGTTGACAAATTCCGCTTCAGGAGGAATCAAGGAAGCATCACATACCGGAGCATTGGCGGGCCATTTACCCGCATTAGCCCTCTTTGCACCCAGGAAATGGAAAGGACCTTGCGGCGAATCAGCCACAGCAAGACCACGCCGAGCCAGCGTATGATCCGCATCAGTAGAATGGAAATACATAACGAATTTTCCGGTGGCAGGACAATGTAAAACTTTGGGCCTTTCGATCCGGCATCCCCGGCAAATCGGACTGCCCGGATCATCCGTTACTTTCAAAACGATCCCGAGATCGTGCCAGTGAATCAGGTCAGTGGAATAATAGGCATGGACACCGAGAAAAGCCAATCGCCCCTCCCAGCCTTCTGTTTTATGCTCCCCATACCAGTAGTAGCCGCCATCGAATGAAAGAATACCACCTCCATGAGCATTGATCACGTTAGATTTTTCATCCAGCCACACTGCTTTGTTCTGCCTTCCCGGAAAATCTGTCATAATACCTGTAAAAATCCCGTTGAAATAAGTGATGGGATCACAGTGGAACCCATTTACATTAACGTTAATGTTTTGTCTTTTTCTAAAATAGCATGAGAAACAGATTTTGTCAACATGCCCAACGCACTTTTTCTAAAAATTTTCTTGAAAACAGCAGTCGGCACCATTGACATTAACGATAATATAATGTATATTAGAGCAAAGACATATTAGGACAAATAACTGATAAGGTTTCAAATTTTATGGCCGTGACTTTAAAAGATATCGCCGCCATGGTTGGCGTTTCAGTAAATACCGTTTCGCGTGCATTGAAAGATAAGCCGGACATCGGGCAAAAGACCTGCAGCCGGATCAAGGAAGCCGCCGCTGTCCTCGGCTATCGTCCTAACCTGAATGCCCGCAGTCTGGTGCTGAAAAAGACATTCACCATCGGCATCCTCGTTACCGAACCGGACAATCCAGTGCGGATCGAATTCTGCGAACGCCTCCGGGGTTATGCGGCAAACGACAATTACCGGTTGTTGAATATTTCATTGAGTTCTGATTGGCAAAAAAATGTGGAAGCTGTGGAAGATCTGCTCGCCCGCCGGGTGGATGCTCTGGTGATCGGTTATCTGTGGGGATTGATAAGTGAACAGGCCATCGGCCCGATCCTGCAGGAATGCCGGCAGGAGGGGATCCCGGTCGTGGTTTTCGGCGATCCGAAAACCGAACTTGCCGACTGCATCGAAATCGATTTCCGTGACAGTGCATTTCAGCTGACCTCCCACGCTATCCGACGCGGTTGCCGCGACATCGCCCTCTTTGTCCCGCCTGCCGAATTCGCCCGGGTGGAAGGTTACCGTCAGGCTATGATCGAACATGGACTTGATGACCACATCAACGTGTGGCCATTGCACGGTTCCGGTTTTGCCGGTGCCGCCGCCTCATTGGAATCCTATCTGGATAAATTCCAAAAACCTCCCCGGTGCATCATCGGATTCAATGACATCAGTGCCATCGGCATTATTTCGGCATTAAAAAAGCACGGTTACCGGGTTCCGGAAGATTGTGCGGTCGCCGGGGTTGATAATATTTCCTACGGAGAACATTACGATCCGTCGCTTACTTCGATCGGTTTCGACAATGGCTATTTCGCTGAAACCGTCTGGAATCTGCTGAAAAAACGTATGAATAAAACCGAAACCGGTCCAGCGAAACATTTGAAACTCCACCAGAAATTAGTTATCCGTCAATCGTGTTAAGGTACAGCATTATGATCATTCAAAAGCATCTTCCAATTCAACGGGTCACGGATGGCCCCCGGCATCATTTTTTCGGTTATTTCGACAAATTCCCATGGGATAGATCCGGTCGTTATCTGTTGTCACAGGCGGTTGATTTCACTGCCAGACAGCCGCTTCCCGGCGAAACCGCCGAAATCGGCATGATCGACCTGCAGGATAAAAACCGTTTCATCCCGCTGGCTCGAACCGACTCCTGGTGCTGGCAGCAGGGATGTATGCTTCAATGGTTGAATGATTCTGAAACCGAAATCATCTATAATGATCGGGAGGGCGATCATTTCGTTTCCCGTATTCTGGATGTGAAAAGCGGACAAACCCGCACGCTTTGCCGTCCGATTTACTGCTTGAGTCCGGATGGGAAATGGGCGTTGAGTTTGAATTTTTCCCGGCTGGATCGTGAACGCCCCGGCTACGGGTATCCCGGAGGCATTGATCCCTGGGAGAATACTCCCTGTCCTGAAGATGACGGACTTTGGCTGATCGACCTTAAAAACAATACCGCCAAAATGATCATCAGCATGGCACGGATCACCGATCTTTATTACCGGTCGGATATGGAAAATACGCCGGGATGGTTCAATCACCTGTTGTTCAGTCCGGACAGTAAACGAATCGCCTTTTTCCATCGCTGGCGGTTATGGGCTGCGGATGGTTCACCGCGGCATGTGACCCACATGTTCACCGCAGATATCAATGGATCGAACATCTGGCCGCTGAATCTGGAAGAAATGAGTTCGCACTACACTTGGGTAAATCCGCAGCAGATCATCAATTTCTCCCAACGTTACGCGGGGGGATTTCAGTATTACCTTTACACAGACAAATCGCACCGGACGGAAGTTATCGCCAAAGATGTGTTTCCGGGCGACGGACACTGCTCCTACTCATCCGATGGCAAATGGATGTTGACCGACTGCTATCCGGTTGAAGATCATTGCCGGAAATTATTCCTGTATCATCTGGAAGATGGAAGAGCTTATGAAATCGGCAGTTTCTACTCCGATCCGTCGTATCCGATCCCGACCCGCTGTGATCTGCATCCGAATTGGTCGCGTGATGACCGTCAGGTCTGCATTGATTCGATCCACGAAGGATCCCGGCAGATGTACATCATTGACGTAAGTGAGTTGACCCGTTCCGGGGAAAGGTGAGGGAGGTACTCTGACGCTGACCGGTGCTGTAAATGCAGTATATACTGCCGGACTTATTTCCCGGCGGCATTGACGATCTGCTGTAAAACCACTTTGTAATATAAATTTCCCAGATGGCCGCCATTGGAAAACCAGGTGACTTTATCTTTCAGCACCTCATCCAGCCAAATCCGCTCCTCATCGGAACAGAGGAAGTCGTCAACATTGTGGAACACCCGGATTTTCGGCGAATTACGCAAAGTGTCCTCGATCGACCGCAAATGAGAATCGGCAAGAAGTTTCTCTGTACTCTCTCCCGGATAGCAGGGGGTAAGCAATTTGTACGCATAATCCTCGAAACTCACCTTGTCCAATTCCTTATACAGCTCCATCCGGCTGCCCCACTCATACGCCGGGAATCCCTCAAAAGGATTCTCCCGGTGAGCGGTGAAAAGCATCTCCCGCATGGAAAGTTTCAAAAACATTCCGGCTACCACCTTTGCTGTTTCCTCATCCACCGGCGGAATGAATTCCCGGAACTTTTCAACCGGAGTATTTTCATCGACATGCAGATAGTGCGGCATCAGCTTCAAAAGCATATTTCCGGCAACCGAAATCAGTTTTTCCCGCATCTCGCTCTTGCTCCACCCGGCACTGCCGGCAACCAGTGAATCGATTTTACGCAATGCCGAACCCAGCGAAACCGGAGGATTCACCGCAATGAAGCAAGATGGATTCAAAACCGGATCTTTCTCTTCCATTTCCGCCAATTTCAAGGTCTGGATTCCCCCCATGCTGTAACCGCAGATCACTATTTCGGGGGCATTTATCCACTCTCTTTTTTTCAAATCTGCCAGAACTGCCACGATAGCCTCACGCACTCTTTTGGCATCATCCGGCAGATAACCGGGCAAACGGCAGTTGCCGTCGGCAACAATGAAATTCCAATTGAATGTGCTGTCCAGCGTCAGCACCATGTACCCGGCATTGTTGAATTGTTCGGCAAGAGCGACCAGCGTGGTGTTGTTGAGTGTACCGCCGATACCGGAAAGCATGATCGCCAGTTTTTCCGGATGCGGCGGAGAATTTTCCGGCACTTCCGGAGCTTTCCAGAAACAGTACCGCAATCCCGGACGCTCCGGGACAAGCTCGACTTTTCTCCGGTATCCTTCCCGGAGAAAGTCGCTGTTGAATATGGACAGCGGCATGTACCACCAGTCCCGGTCTTTCTGCACATTGAAAAACATCACCCGCAAAGAATCAGTTTCACCGCTCCGGGCGAAGAAGTTGTCCAAAGGCACATAATTGCCGAAACGCAGAAATTCAGGTTTGCCTGCCGCACTCCATTTGACCGGACTTTCAACAGTACCTTTCTTATTTCCCTCTGCTTCAGCTTGTTTTTTGTATTCATCAAGCTGCCGCATCGCCTCTTTGTAGAACCACATCCGCAGCTGCAGTTCCCGGCGGACAAGCATCAGCTGGCGGTAATTTTTATATGGATCGGCCGCACCATCCACGATTCCGGCGTAACCATCCTGTGCGATGGTCATGCGATTGAGAAATGTCGCATAACCGGCATAAGGGATAT
Source organism: Lentisphaerota bacterium (assembly GCA_015061685.1). Classification (GTDB taxonomy): domain Bacteria; phylum Verrucomicrobiota; class Lentisphaeria; order Victivallales; family Victivallaceae; genus UBA1784. The sequence goes on from SUWD01000011.1 coordinate 11,813, forward strand.
AGGTCTTTATATCAAAAGCTGTGTCAAACAGCAAGCCGATATGATCCCTGCCATTCAGCGACGGTACAAGCGGCAGCATAAACGTATGCCCCGGCCCGATACCCCAGGTGTTGAATGCCTGACCGAAATCAGCTTCAGCAGGCGGAATGTACCACCACGCCTGTGCCACATCAAAAATTCCGGCAATACCCAAAGTGCTGTTGGCAAGGAAACGTACTGTTTCCGTCCCGGCGGCTTGCCATTGGGCCTGCAGCAGAGAACTCACCGCCCTGCCGGGATATTCAAGATTGACACATACATTGTGAAAGTGTTTGATGAATGGTCTCGGGAAAATCGAAGTATAAACCCTTGCCAACGGATCAGCTCCGTAGGTCATCAGGAAATCAGTACAACCGAACATCGCCCGGTTGAAGCCCTCCATCGGGTCTTCTCCTCCAAGCATTATCTCCACATCAGAGAGAGTCCACGCTTCCGGATGCTCTTCCGGATAACGGTCATAGGGATGATGACAGCCGCTGACGACCAATATGGTGATCAGCAGGAGAAAAGACCTGATGAAAAAGGCTCTCATTTTCCCAATTCTCCGGCTGTTGAATCTTCGCCGTTACCGCTGTTCCAAACCGGTTCACTGCCTCTGACTTGCTGTTCAAGGAAACCGAATGCCGGTCCGGGAAGCAGATCGTGACCGCCCTCAAAAATTGTGACCCGGACAATTCCTGATTTCCGGCGGAAAAGCACTTTATTTTCTCCGTAACCCGGATCAACGCCTTCAAATTTGAGATGTTCCGGAACAGCTTCCTCTTTGACCATATAAACGATATCTTCCTGACTGATACGGTCTTCGGGAGCGGCGAGCAGATTGAATGCTTCCAAAGTATGTGCCACCGGGACGCTGCCGGTGTGTCCGTCATGGATTCCGGTGCCGACATCGACCACGACTTTACCGGCGGCGGATGCCAGATAAGTTACCGGGGAACGGCGTTTTGCTTCGGTAAATGCTTCGACAGACTCCTCCGGATTGCCGCCGCATGCTTCGCGGATATCTTTCGCGTATCCGGCAGCTCCGGCATGAAAACTGAAATTGTGCCACTTCACCAGATCGGAGATCGGACACCATGACGATACTGCCGTCCACAATTCAGGACGCCGTGCCGCCAGCAGCAATGAAGCGTGACCGCCGCCGGAGCCGCCGGCAAGATAAATGCGTGATTCATCGACCGGGTAATTGGCTTTTACATAATCCACGGCACTTTCGATGTCGGAAACAACAAAATCCGAACCGCAAGCTTCCGGCAGCCAGTTCGGTCCGCGGAACTTCGGAAAAATACAGTGCCAGTTGCGTTTCATGCTCCGGGAGAAGTAGTTGTCAGAATCCTGCTTGTGATCGTAACTCCACGTATGCAGAGCCACGATCAGCGGTCGGGGTTCATTCCCGGATGCCGGAGAAAACATCGCCGGCTGCATGGTATTGTCGATTTTAGAGAGATAGGATATTTCCCGTACAGCTTCGCTCATTATTATTCACCCTCTACATTGATTGTTTTCAATTCTCTATTCATAGCCCTGCCGATCGGAATCATCATCGGTACCATGAAAAGGAATATTATAACTTCAGTCCAGTAGATACCGCCGAGACCGAACCATTTGCCGACCGTGAAACTGACAAAGGAACATGCCACACCGCCAACGGTTGACAATGTACCGATCCACCCGAAAAATGTTCCACGCAATTCCGGACGGGTGATCTTGGTCAGCATCAACTGGAGGATCGGCAGAATTCCGCCTGCGGCAAAATAGGCAAAGAAACGGGCGACCAGCAGTACTCCGATACCGGGAGCAAGGATCTGCACCGCCACACCCAAAGCACTGGCGATCAATACCGGGATCAGCAATTTCCGGGGGATCATCCGGTCACAGAGCCACCCGATGGCTCCACCTGAAATCAAACCGCCGAGCGAGGCCACCGCACTGGCAATACCGGTGAAAAATACCGGATCACCGCCAAACTCAAACCAGCCGAAAATATTCCAGTAGGTTTTGGTTCCTTTGCCCATGACATCCTCGACCAATTCAACCAGAAACGGTTCATCAATACGCCGGGCGATCCCCATGAAAAGCACCATCAGCAGAATACCGGTGACCGCCGGAGTGAGCAATTCCCGTACCGGACGGTTGACTTTTTCCAGTTTTTTGCGTTCGATTTTGGCATTGAAGTCCTCCTTGACCCAGAGCAGGACCATCAAACCGCTTATTGCGTAAACGACTCCGCAGCTGACAAAGGCGGTCGTAAAGCCGTAACGGGAAGCTATGACGCCGCCGATCAGGTAACCGAGCATGTGTCCGGAATAAAGAGCTGTACTCAAAATACCCAGCACCAAACCGTGTTTTTCCTGCGGAGAGGTGGTAATTGCCAGAGTCTGTGCCGGATTGTAGGTTCCCGAAAAAAACGAACAGAAAAAGCGAACCAGCAGCAATACCCAGATATTAGGCGAAAATGCCAGCAGAGGATAAAAAATCGCTGCGGCAAAACTCGCCCGCAGCAGCATCAGTTTCCTGCCGAAACGGTCGGCAAGCATACCCCAGACGGTCATTGCCACTCCGAGGCTGACCATCCCGCAGAAGTAATACGCTGAGATAAACTGCAGACGCACTGCCTTGTCAACGATACCGAGGTTGTACTCCATGACTTTGGGAATAAACGGCATACAACTGCCGAAGCCTGCCATTGATAAAAATTGGGAGAGCCAGATGAAAAACAGATTCTTTTTCCAATTAATGTTGGAATTCGCCGCCGCAGACATAATTACCTCCAGTCCTTTCAGCATTTCCGGTGTCAAAATTCCGGGTATAAAGACTTAATATAGTCTTGAATCGTTTTTTTTGCAAATCTCCGCTTGTAAAATTCCGGATAAATGATTATATTACAGAATTGGAAAATATTAGTTTCGGAGAAAAAACTGCCATGCCGCAAATGAATTGGAAAAATTTGCTTTCACCGCACCGGATCGGAACAGATGCACCGGGCAAGATCACCCCGGAAAGATCCCCTTTTCAACGGGATTTCGACCGGATCGTTTTCAGCGGCAGTTTCCGGCGTTTGCAGGATAAAACGCAGGTATTCCCCCTTTCAGGAACCACCGACTGTCACACCCGGCTTACTCACAGTATGGAGACCGGCAGTATCGCCCGCAGTCTGGGGACAGCCGCCGGGGTGTCCATCTGCCGCGATGCCGACACCGGAGGAGCCCATCCCAGTGATATCGGTGCTGCGGTTGCCGCAGCTGCTCTGGCTCACGACATCGGCAATCCTCCCATGGGCCACGCCGGAGAGGAAGCTATCCGCTATTGGTTTGAGAACTCCTCTGTCGGACAGGATATTGCAGCTTACATGAGCGACGCCGAGCGTGCTGATATAAGCAAATATGACGGCAATGCCCAGGGGTTCCGGGTGTTGACCCGTCTGGAGATGCCTGACCGTCCCGGCGGGATGCAGTTGACCTGTGCCACACTGGGAACTTTTGCAAAATATCCGGGTTCTGCAAAAAGTGATTTGAAAAAGTGCGGATTTTTTCAGCAGGAAAAAGAGTTCTTCGCTGAAACTGCCGCGTCCTGCGGTATGATCCCGGATAAAAACGGGGAAAGCTGGAAACGGCATCCGTTGAGTTTTCTTCTGGAAGCCGCCGATGATATCGCCTATCTGACTGTTGACTTTGAGGATGCCCTGCGGCAGAATCTTATCGAATACTCCGAATTGGAATCGTATTTTCTTGATATCATTGATACGGAATCATCCCGTTCATACGTCAAGACATTGACCTCTTCCCGGAGGAAAGCAGAGTATCTCCGGGCACAGGCGATCGGTGTACTTGTCCGTTCTGCCGCCGATGAATTCATCAAAAATCATGAAGAACTGCTCAACGGCACCTGGAATACCCCGTTGACCGAAACGATCCCCCAGAAAGAGATCCTCAAAAAAATCCGTTCCCGCAGTGCCGAAAGCATATACAACCACCCGTCTGTTGCCGAAGTGGTCGGAGCCGGTTTTGAGCTGGTTATGGGTATGCTTGATATATTCGTCCCCTGTGTCAATGAGACCGACCGGGAAAAATGCGGGGGCAAGGCCGCTTCAACCCGCAGCCGCAGGATTTCAGCCATGCTGCCGGAGATCCTCCGCAACCCGGTACCGTCAAGTGCATATTACCGTCTGCTCGGTATTCTGGACTATATTTCCGGCATGACCGACCGTAACGCTGTTGCTTTATACCAGAAACTGAAAGGAATTTCACTGTGAGTATCCCCGTTAATGAATTCGCCGGTAAAACCATTGCCGGATGCGAACTGATCAAAGAACTCGGACGCGGAAGCAATGGTATCGTTTACCTTGCCAATCAGAAAAAACTCAATCGTCCGGTGGCATGTAAAATCATGTTTCAGGATCTGCAGGATGATGATCCGGATTATCTGGACAACATTCTGAGCGAAGCAAGAAATGCCGCAAAACTCTCGCATCCGAATATTATTCAGGCTCTTGACGCCGGAAATGAGGATGGAATAAAATACTTCATCATGGAATATGTCGAAGGCAGTTCTCTGGAATACATCCGGACAAATACTCCGGAAATCATCTCCACCAAGTTCCTTGTCCGGATGGCGATCCAGCTTGCCAATGCTCTGGATTACGCCTGGCAGGAACATCACATGATCCACGGTGATATCAAACCGGGAAATATTCTCATCGCCAGTAAAGAACAGAATCTAAAACTCGGTGACCTCGGTTTGGCACGTTCCGGCAGCTCCGTTGAAGAAGATGAAGAAGTTATGATAACTCCGCTCTATGCGGCTCCGGAAATCATCACCATGCAGAATAAAACTCCGGATCCCAAAAGCGATATTTACAGTTTCGGTGTGATGCTCTATGAGCTTGCCTGCGGCGTTGCTCCTTTCACCGGTTCTGCTGAAGAGTTGCTCGTACATCACCTCAATACCATCCCGCAGGCTCTGGCGGTCATGAATCCGGATATTGATCCTGATTTTGCAAAACTGGTAGATTCCATGCTTGCCAAAGACCCGGGGCAGCGACCGGCTGACTGGAAAAAAGTCCGGGCGGCTTTGCAGGATATCTATTCCCGGCTTTTTCCGCAGACACCGGCGGCAAACAACATTGTTTCCACGGTTGTCAACGCAGAAAAAACGCAGGCAAAGAATACGTCATGGGGGATAGATACCCGGAAAAAGAATAAAACTCTGGAAAAAATGCCGTGGCTGATACCTGCCATTCTGATTTTGATAATTTTGGGAGCCCTTGCTTCCATAGCAATAAATTCAGGATTGATATAAATGAAGATCATTACCTTTGAAAAAATCAAAGATGCCGTATGTGAAATGTGCGGCAAAGCTGCCTGCGATCTGCCGCAGGATGTACTTGAGGCAATCAAAAATGCCGGTGAAAAAGAGACCTCTGCTTTGGGGAAAGACTTCTTTGAGCAGTATCTGAAAAATTCCGACATCGCCCGTACTGAAAGACTTCCTCTCTGTCAGGATACCGGATTTGCGGTATTTTTCATCCGTGCCGGTGTGGAAACGGCCATTGACCGCGGAACGGTCAGTGAAGCGGTCAATGCCGGAGTTAGAGAAGGTTATAAGAAATTCTTCCTCCGCAAATCAATCGTTGCCGATCCGCTTTTTGACCGCAAAAATACCTTTGACAATACTCCGGCGATAATCCATCTGGAACAAGTTCCCGGCGATCAGCTTCACATTATCCTCGCCCCCAAAGGCGGCGGTTCGGAGAATATGAGTGCTTTGAAAATGCTCAAACCCGCAGAAGGCAGAGCCGGTGTCGTTGATTTTGTTGTCAATGCCGTAGTTAATGCCGGAGGCAATCCATGCCCGCCGACCATTGTCGGTGTCGGTATCGGCGGAACAATGGAATATGCCGCATATATGGCAAAAAAAGCGTTGCTCCGTCCGGTGGGGAAAAATTCCGATGATCCCAGATATGCTGAATTGGAAGCTGAAATTCTGGAAAAGATCAATGCTTCCGGTGTCGGTCCGCAGGGACTTGGCGGAGATACCACCGCCCTTGCTGTCAATATCGAATTCCATCCCTGCCACCTTGCCAGTTTGCCGGTGGCGGTAAATCTCAACTGTCATGCCGCCCGTCACGCCGAGGTGATCTTATGAAAAAAATCCTTCATACCCCGTTTACCCAAGCCGATATCATGGATTTGCACGCCGGAGATACGGTTCTGCTTTCCGGAATCGTTTACACCGGACGGGATGCCGCTCACAAGCGGCTCTGTGCCTTGCTGGATAAAAATGAAGCTCTCCCGGTCGATCTCAATGGTCAGGCAATTTACTTCGTCGGCCCTTGTCCTGCTCCTCCGGGACGTCCCATCGGTTCGGCAGGTCCCACTACCAGCGGCCGGATGGATGCTTATTCGCCCCGGATCATTGCTGAATGCGGTCTGCGTGCCATGATCGGCAAAGGAAACCGGGCAGATTCTGTGAAAGATGCCATGCAGCAGTACGGCTGTGTATATTTTGCCGCCACCGGAGGTGCCGGAGCTTTGATTGCCAATTCCATTGTCAAAGCGGAAGTGATTGCCTTTGACGATCTCGGTCCGGAAGCGATTTACAAACTGGAGCTGGATTCTCTGCCGCTGGTCGTGGCGATTGATGCTCACGGAAAATCGCTTTATTGATTTCCGGCTTTTTCAGGCAGCTGCATAAGTAATTCCCGGACACTCACACCGTCCGGGAATTTCATTTCAGGAGCGATCTCTGCCATGGGTTCCAATACAAATGCCCGCAAATGGGCCCGGGGATGCGGCACAGTCAGACTGTCGGTAGATATTTTTTCGTTGCCGAAAAGGATTATATCACAATCCAGTATCCGGGATTCCCGGCTGCTGTGCTGTTTGGGTCTGCCGGCTTCAAGTTCGATTCTCTGACAAAGTTCAAGCAGGGCTTCCGGAGTACCGTCCCACGATCCGGTAAATGCCATATCCAGAAAATCCGGAGTTCCCGGTACACAATCAACTGCCGCCGAATGAAAAACGGAACTGCTTTTGATATTACTTACCCCGGATGCTGAAAATTTTTTCAACGCTTCAGCCATTGCGTTTCTGCTTCCCGGCAGATTTCCGCCAAGCATAATTGCTATTTGCTTCATAATTTTTTACATTTTCTGGAATTTTCAATATTTTTGTATTATATTATAAGGTATGCTATTAAATATGAATCTTTATAAGGTATTTTTCAAGTGTCAAATCTGTTAAAAGTTGTTTTTCTCGGTTCCGGTCCGATCGCGATACCGATTTTGCGGGCATTGGCGGCTGATCCGCGGATCGAATTGCAGGCTGTTATTTCCCAGCTTGACCGTCCCGCCGGACGCAAAAGAGTGATGACTCCGACTCCGCTTACCGCCAGTGCCGAAGAAGCCGGACTTGAAGTTATCCGTGCCGCCGATGTCAATACTCCGGAATTTACCGGATATCTCGATTCATTGCAGCCGGATATGCTGTGTGTGGTCTCATTCGGGCAGATATTGAAGTCAACCATTCTTGCCGTACCTAAAGTATGTTGTGTAAATGTTCACGCTTCTTTACTGCCGCGTTACCGGGGAGCTTCCCCTATAACGCAAGCTCTGCTCAACCGGGACAGCGAAACCGGAGTATGCTTCATGCAAATGGAAAGAGGTTTGGATTCCGGACCGGTTTACCGCACCATACCGGTGAGACTCAAAGGCGTGGAATATGCTGATTCTCTTGAGATGACCCTCGGCGAAAAAGCTGCTGAATATGCCGCTGAAACTCTCTGTAAAATCGCCGATGGTTCACTTACTGCCCGGCCGCAGGATCCGGCACTGGTCACTGTTTGCCGCAAAATTTCCAAGCGTGACGGCATGATCAACTGGCTGGACGATGCCAAAGATATCGAAGCTATGACCCGGGCATTTTTCCCGTGGCCGGGAGCTGCGGCAAAGTGCCGCAACTCTGCCGGAAAGGAGTTGAATATCTCCATTTGTTCGGCGAAATGCCTTACTGCCAGCCCTTTGCCTCCCGGTAAGTGTGCTGAAGTCTCCGGTAAACTCGTTGTCGGATGCGGCAAAAACAGTGCATTGGAAATCCATGAATTGATCCCTTCCGGCGGCAAACGTATGACCGCCGCCGCCTTCCGCAATGGAATGCGTGGCGAACTGCCGGAATTCATCCTTGAAGCGGAAATATAATAAGATGAGCAAAGAAATTATCCTCAACTGCGAAAAACTTGAACGCCGATTCGCATTGCTCAGCAACGGTAAACTTGAAGAATACAAGATCGAAAGGGATGATGATTCTCCCAAAGCCGGTGATATTTTTCTGGGCAGGATCATCAATCTTGACACCTCTTTGCAGGCGGCATTTATCGATATCGGAGCAAAAAAGAATGCTTTTCTCCATTTCAAAGAGATGCTTCCCGGAAATTCTGAATTGGTAGAGCAGTACCGCTCCGATCTTGCGTCCAAAGAAAATGCCATAAGCACCAAACGGAAAAAACAGCCTTCCACCCCGGAAAATTCTCCGCTCAATGCCGAAGTTTCACGCCGGAAAAAGAAAATTACCATGGAGGATATCCCCAATATCTTCCATCCCGGCATGGAGATCCTCGTGCAGGTGGCTAAAGCCCCCATAAGCACCAAAGGAGCCAGAGTTACCACTGATATCACCATCCCCGGCAGATTCCTCGTGCTGATGCCTTACAGTGAACATATCGGATTATCTTCCCGGATCGAAGGCACTTCCGAAAGAGAGCGGTTGCGTAAAATCCTCGGACAGCTAGAACTCCCCGAAGGAATGGGCATGATTTGCCGCACCAACGGCGAAGGAAGAAAACATACCTTTTTCAAACGGGATCTGGAACTGCTCCTTGACTACTGGAAAAAAATCGAAAACGGCGTGGAAAGCCGGATCGCTCCCCAGAGACTTTTTACCGAACCAAATCTTATCGACCGTACCGCAAGAGATTTCATGACCGATGAGATCGACGGTATCGTTGTCGATGATCCGGATGCCTGGAAGCATATCAAAGATCTGCTCAAACGTGTCGGCGGCAGTAAACTTGCTTCCAAAGTCACCCGTTACAAAGGAGCCGCCCCCATTTTTGACTATTACCGGATCGACGAACAGCTTACCACTGTTTTCCAGCGGGAGGTCAAACTCCCCGGCGGCGGTGCGATCGTCATTGATGAAACAGAAGCACTCATCGCTATCGACGTAAATACCGGCCACGGCAGAAAATTGACCGATCAACCGGAATTCATATTGAAAACCAACCTTGAAGCCGCCGAGGAGATCGCCAGACAGCTGCGTCTGCGTAATGTCGGCGGTCTGGTAGTTTTGGATTTTATTGACATGCAGTCCGCCGGAGACCGGGATGAACTTTACCGTTACATGAAAAAACTGGTCAAAGAAGACCGGGCAAAGACCCAGGTTCTTCCGTTGAGCAAGCTCGGACTTATGGAAATGACCCGTCAGAGAGAACATGAAAGTATTCTCGATCAGGTCTATGACCCCTGTCCGTACTGCCGGGGAAGCGGCATGGTCAAATCCGCTTTGACCATGAGTGCGGAAATCCAACGCGAATTAAGTTCCGTTATGAAAGATAAAAAGTTCCGGGGCGTCGCATTGCGGGTATTCATGCACCCCGATATCCTTGCCCGGCTCAAAGATGAAGATGCCCAGCTGCTCAGTGATCTTGAAAAAAAATATAAAAATGAACTCAGTTTCCGTGCCGACCCGTCACTGCATTATGAGGAATTCCGTCTGGTCGATGCAGAAACCGGCAATGATGTCAGGTGAATTTTGAAATTTGACGAATACCATCCCTCGGAGATCCCTGCCAAACCCGGAGTGTATATGTTCCGTGACCGGTTCGGCAAGGTGATCTATGTGGGAAAGGCACGGGATCTGCGGCGGAGGCTGGGAAACTACTTCCAGCCGTCCCGCAAACGCACCGGAGATGCCAAGCTGCGTTCGCTGATAAATTCGATCAGCGAGTGGTCATATACTGTCGTCAAAAGCGAAGATGAGGCTTTGCTGCTGGAATCTCAACTGATAAAAAGTTACGCTCCGCATTACAATATCCTCATGCGGGATGACAAACGCTATTTGCTGCTCAAGGTCGATCTCAATGAGAAATTCCCGACCATCTCCCTTGCCCGATTGAAAAAACCGGATAATGCCCGTTATTACGGACCGTTTCCGCACGGTACCGCCTTGAAAACCACCCGGGAATTTCTGCTGTCGCACTTCGGCTTGCGTGGATGCAAAAGCAGTGAACCGGATATGGAGACCAGAAAGCACTGCTTGAAAAAACTGGTAAAAGACTGCTGTGCCCCCTGTACCGGTAACGTTTCTCCGGAGGAGTACCGGGAAAGATTGAATAATGCTCTGGCTGTCCTCGACGGAGATATTGCCCCCATAAAAGCTGCCATCCGGGAAAAAATGCTCAATGCTGCCAAAGAGAGCAAGTTTGAGGTCGCCGCCAGATACCGGGATGCGGCGGCTAATATCGAAGCTGTTTTCGGCAGACACAACCGCACTTTCCAGAATCCTTCGCTTCCCGATCAGCTTATGCCCCCCGGTGAAGCTGGAATATATGCACTTTCGCAAAGGCTCGGTTTGAAATCCATGCCCCGGAAAATCATCTGCTTTGATATTTCCAACATTCTCGGTACGCTTGCCGTTGCCAGTATGGTAACATTCACCGATGGCAGACCTGACCGGCAGGCTTACCGGAGATTCAGGATAAAAACCGTTACTCAAAGCAATGACTTTGCCATGATGTATGAAGCAGTTTCCCGGCACTTCGGCAGACTGCTTGCCGAAAAACGTCCGTTGCCGGATCTGTTGATGGCAGACGGCGGCAAAGGACAATTATCCAGTACCCTTGATGCTTTGATATCCGTAAATTGTCCGCCGCTGCCGGTGATCGCATTGGCGGAACGCAATGAAGAGATCTACATCCCCGGCCGATCCGATCCGATTGTTCTTGACCGGCACGATCCGGCATTGCGGTTACTGCAGTCGGTGCGGGATGAAGCTCACCGCTTCGCCATCACCTATCACCGGAAATTGCGGGAGAAGCGCATTCAAACCTCTCTGCTGGATGATATTGCCGGGGTGGGGGATATCCGCAAACGCCAGTTGCTCCGGGCATTCGGCTCATTGAAAAGCCTTGCCCGTGCCGATGCCGCTGAAATTTCCCTCCGGGTGCCGGGAATCGGGAGAAATGTCGCTCAAAAAATAGTTGATGTTTTGCAGAATATTGGAAACTGACCATGTAAAATGAAAGGTTTTTACTATGATAAAAGTTGCTCAATGCTGGGATGACGGCGTACTCAACGATGAGAAAGTTGCCGAATTGTGCCGCAAATATGAAGCGAAAGCCACATTCAATCTCAATCCTGCCAACCATGTGGGAAATAAGCGTCAGACCTCCGGCTGGACTTACCGGGATACCGGATATTGCCCCGGCCGCCTGGCATGGAATGAACTTACCAGTGTTTATGATGGTTTTGATGTGGCCTCTCACACCATGTGTCACTGCAATGCCGGTGTCGTGGATGACCGGGTTTTCCTGACCGAAGCTGTCGGAGCGAAAATGCTTCTGGAAGATATGTTCCAGAAAGCGTGTACCGGCTTTGCCTGGCCCTGCGGCAGATACACGCAAACGACCGCTGATCTGCTTTTGGCGGCGGGCTTCAGCTATGGACGCACGACCGAATATACTGATCGGGTAAGCAGTTTCAAGCACCCGATGATCCTCCACTCAAGCTGTCACTTTCAGGATCCGGATTTCTGGAAGATCTTTGAAACTGCCAAAACCACCGATCAGATATTCTATTTCTGGGGACACAGCTACGAGATGATGGACGATCCTGCTCTCTGGGCAGATTACGAGGACAAGCTGCGTAAACTGCATGAGGATCCGGAAGTTTGCTGGATACCGACCACTGAATTGGTCAAATAATCAATATTTCACACAATGGAGGGGAAATATGGCGTACAAATTTGAAGAAATTTTACAGCAGTTACAAAGGGAATTGCAGGCAGGGAAATATCCTGTCGGTTCCCGTTTCCCCTCGGCAAATGAGTTGGCTCTGCGGTTCAACATCAACCGTACCACCGCCAATAAAATTTCTCTTGTTCTGCTGAATAATGGAATTCTCCGCCGGACAGGAAGCACCAGAGCCGGATTGACGGTTGCCGATCCGGCGTCTGCCGAACCGGTGATAAAAATCGCTCTTATCGGTTCGATAACCCACTCTTTTTTTGCAAAAATCGCCTCCGGATTTTTTGCTGCCGCTGCCAAAAACAATGTTTTGGTGATGCCTTTCAATCCGGAATTCAAACAGTTGGATTCTCTGTTGCGTAAACTTGAAAACAGCGGTTTCAAAGGCATCGGGACTTACTCTTTCGGCAAACTTGACACCACTTTGCCGGTGATTTATCTTGAACCGGATGAACTTGATCCGCCATTACCGTCAGTAGCCGGAGACACCCGGCAGGGAGGTCATAAAATAATTGAAGCGATCAAAAATGCCGGACACAAAGAAATCGCCTTTTGTTTTGCCGATGTATTTTCTGATCCCCGCTCTGCCAGAATTCAAGGCATGACAGAAGCAGCATTGCAAGCCGGTTGGCATGATGTGGAAAAACGGATTTTCTGGTATCATCGGGGAGGTAATTCCGCATTGCGGGTACTGCGGGAGATGATTACGGCATATCCCGGTTTGACAGCGATAGCCACGGACAGTGATGACCGGGTTTTTCAGCTTATCCGGGCAGGAAAACAGCTCGGTGTGCCGATCCCGGAAAAAATCACTCCTTTCGGTTTCGGTAATGTTGAGCAGATCCATCATATTTTCCACTTCCCGACCATTGAACAACATCCTTTTGATGTTGGTGTATGCGGCTGCGAAACTCTGCTTGAGTTGATCCGTTCCGGGAACAGTGCTTCGGAGAAAAGCATAAAAATTGATGTGGAATTGCTCAACGTCTGAATAGTTTTTCTTATATTGTATCACACAATAAAAAAGATTTTTTCTCTTTCGCTTCTATTGATTTCGATCATAATAGGCTGTATATTAGTGCCTGTTCCGGCAAGCAAACAGCTTATTGTATCACACAATAGAAAGGAGAGCTATGAAAAATCATCTTTGCAAAAAATTTTCCGGCAGAAAAGAGAAGCCCTCATGCTTCACTTTGATCGAACTATTGGTCGTCATCGCAATTATAGCCATTTTGGCGGCAATACTGCTTCCGGCACTCAATTCCGCCCGGGCAAGGGGGCAGTTGATCAGCTGTGCAAGTAATCTCAAACAAATTGCCGGTGGTGTAATTTCTTACGGCATGGATTACGATGATTTCATGCTGCCGATGGACGGCAGACTCAGAAGTATGGGTGGAACCAAGCACAGGACATGGGCTTATTATGCCAGAAGTTACTTCGGCGTAAATGTTTCCGATGCAGATGCCAATGCCGGGATTGATGGAACTAATGCCCCGTATAATGTCCCGGCTTCAGAGCGTTTCGGCATTATGCACTGTCCGGCATCAACCAGGGGGCAGGGGGTTCAGGGATTCACATATGTATCTTACGGTATGCCGCGATACGTTGTCGGCGGATACGATATTGCCACTGAAAAAGACTTCATCCGCTTGAGTAAATTCAACCACCTGAAAAGCCCGTCAACTAAAGCGTATCTGCTTGATTCCTCATACAACTATCCGGAAGATAATGTTCCTCCGACGTTGAGTGCCACTGATAACAGCCCGATTGAATACAGAGGATATTATTTTGTTAAGAATAACGGCATATATATCAACCGGTCAAGACATAAGCAGAAAAGCAATGTGGCTTTTACCGACGGACATGTGGAAACCATGACGGAAAGCACCATGCGTACCCTTTACAAAGACAACACCAGCGTTTACAAAACAGATTTCCTCGGTGATAAAAACATAAGAAAATAAATTTTATACAGGAGCAATATCATGAAAAAGATTCTCTCAATTTTCGTTGCTGTTTTCGCATTTACCGCCATTCTCTCTGCTGCACCTTCCATGAATGTTTCATTGGAGAAACAGTGCATCCAACCGGGTGAACCGCTGAAAATCACCGTCCAATATCAACTTGGTCAGGATGAAAAGATCTCCTGTTATTATGTTCGCGGATTTGCGGCGGAGATGCCCAAGGCCGCCCAGGACAGCAATCTTTTCAATTGCCGGGTCAACAAAAAAGATCCCCGCTGGACAAATTATGATATCGTGAAACCGGTATTTTTCAAGATCACCCCTGAAGAACTTGCCAATGGCAAAATCATCACCATTGATACAGCCAAACTTCCGGAAGGAGATTACAAACTGCGTTTCTACACCTCTTTTTACAACAGCGGAACAAAAAAATACAGTGACCTTTACCGGTATCTGGTATTCTGTGTTGCAGCTTCCGGGGAAAAATGATCTATGAAGTTCCTTCCGTTTTTTGCGGCGGCGATAACAGCTTTTTCCGTTACTGCCGCTGACTTTGTTATCTCCCGAACCGGCAAAACTCCGGTGATTGACGGTAAATCTGATGATGCTGTATGGCAGAATCTGCCGTGGCAGGGGGAAAATTTCGTCCGTCTCGGAACTGCTGAAAAGGTTTCCGTACAAACCCGTTTCAAAAGTTGTCACAACAGTAAATACTGGTTTTTCCTGATCGAATGTTCCGAACCGGATATCGGCAATTTGAAGCTCAAAAGTTCCGGCAGAGCCTATGCAAAAAACCGCTGGCAGGACGACTCTCTGGAGTTGACCTTTTCAGCTGATCCGGGCTTGCTCTCTCTGGTAAAATACTTTATCAATGCTTCCGGAGATGTTACAGTTTTTGATCTCAAAGACAAAAATCTTACTGCTCCGGCATATAATGCTGCTTTGACCGTCCCGGCAGTAAAAACCGCTTCGGTGATCGGGAAAGATCATTGGACTTTGGAAACGGCGATTCCCTTTGCCGCCATTCCTTTTGCCGGCAGCAGCGAAGCAAAGTGGCGTTTTTGCATCGGCAGAAACCGTTATGCCGGAGGGAAAGAGGAATTGTCAACTCTGGCGATCCTCTCCCGGCCGCAACATCTTACTCCGCATGAATTTCCTTTCGCTCAACTGCAGGATTTTGACAAAGATAAATACAATATCAAATTTTCTGCCGGAGATCCGAAAGATTTTTCCCAGTCCAAAGACGGGTACTCTTTCAAACAGAAAATATCTGTTGTCAACCGTACCGGTTATTTCGCTCTGGTAAAAGTAAATACCAGACTGCTGTACCGCAACAAGCCGGCAGCTTCAGTGGAAAAGATTCTGGAACTGCCGCAGAATGGTTTCGGGTCAGCTGTACTTGATATTCCTTTCGCCGTCAATGGCAATTATGCCTTGGAACATACCGTTTCCAACCTCGCCGGAGTACCGCTTGCTTTTGCCCGGCAGGAGATCAAGGCCGCCTATATTCCCATTGAAACGACGGTCATCGCACCTCATTACCGGGATTGCATTTTTGCCTCCCAGCCGGAAAAGCTTGTCCGTATTGCAGTAAAAAGCAAGGATGCCAAATGTGAAAATCTGACGGTTCAGATCACCGGAGAAAAAACTTTTCCTCCGGAAAAACTTGTTCTTGCCGGAGGTCAGGCTGAATTCAGCCGGGATTTCTCTCAATTCCCTGACGGCAGCTATTTCATAAATTTCACCGATCAGGCCGGACGGAGTGCCGTTGTCAGGATCCGCAAACTCCCCTATATGCGGGGCGAAGTGTGGATCAAACCCAATGGAACGATGATGGTTGACGGAAAACCTTTCATTCCCACCGGCTGGTTCCATATCACATATCCGACGGATAAAAAATACTTCAATACCAATATGGATTATATCCGTTTCTATCCGCCGGAAGCCAATCTGCCGTATCTTGACCGCTTCTGGGCCAAAGGAATGAAAAGTCTTCTGATGCCATACTCCGAAAAAAGCGGCTGGAGTTTGAAACTTTTTGCCTTTTCCGAAAGACGCGGAGAACTTTCCCGAATCCAGAGAGAGCATATTGTTGCTTTGGCAAAAGCAGTCCGGCATCACGAGGGATTGCTCGCCTATTACCTCGCCGATGAACCGGAAAATAACGATATGAATCCGGAGTGGTTTGCCGAAGTACGCAAAGTCCTTTTGGAATATGATCCCTATCACCCCTGTGTGATGCTCAATCAGGACTTCAATGCCATAAAAAGATATATTGATTCAGCGGATATAACGTTTCCGGATTGTTATCCTAATTACGCAGAGGACGGCACCTCCCGCAAACCGATCTGGCGTACTGCTGAATATGTGAAAAATGCGGTTTCGCTGCGTCCGACGTGGCTGGCTCCGCAGGCATTCTGCTGGAAACAGCCCGGAAAAAAATCCCGTCCGCCCACTTTGGATGAGATGCGGAATCAGGCGTGGCAGGGATTGATAAACGGCTGTAAAGGAGTGATTTTTTACAGTCATTACGATAACAGCCAGATGTATTATCCGCTTATAATCGGTCCTGACTTTATCGCACAGGAAATTCAGGATGTGGCAAATCTCATTGCCGGAGATATTTGCAACAGCAAAATGAAATTCACCGTAACTCCGGCAGATCCTTATTTCCAGTGTTCGCTTTTTGAGGCAGGCGGGGAAAAGATGATCGCTGCGGTCAATACGGCAAATGCAGTGCGTCGGGTTGACTTCTCCATACCGCAACTGGGGAACCGGACTCTTGCGATTTTGTCGGAAGATGGCGTTATCAATGTAAAAGACGGGAAATTCTCGGTGGAATTTCAACCGCTGGAAACCCGGATATTCCTCACCGCAGCTCCGGAAGAAAGACATCAAACCGCCGCTCAAGTACGGAAAAATATCGCTGATTTGGAAGCCAGCCGGATCAAACCGGGCAATCTCTTTGCTCTCGGCGGCAATTTGAGACAGGATATTGAGGAGATAACTCTGGGTAAACAACCCGGTAAATTGCGTTTTGCTCTTTCCAGTGATTCGCTTATCAATGACTACATCCACCGGGGAGTGGGTATCGGCTACTACCTTTTTGACGGAATTACCGGGGTGTATGCCAGCAGTAAACTGCACTGGAAACCGGCCCGCAATGATGCGGAACCTGCCGTTTCAGTAACCTTGCCCCAAGCGGAAAAGATCGGATTCATCCGGCTCAATACTGTTTTGACTGATGGGACTTCTCCGGTCAAATCCGGGGCAATCTACGCTGAAATCGACGGTAAAATGGTCAAATGTGCCGAATTCAAAAATGAATCAAACGAATGGATCGAAATAAAATTCCCTGCTGTTTCCAGCAGTAAATGGCAAATCAAAATTACCGGATTCACGCCCAGAAAACCTCTGCTTTGTGAGATAGAGGCTTATGAATCAGCCGGAGAGAATAAACAATGAAAGAATTTAAAAAAGGCGATCACTCATGGTTCGTCCATGACCGCTTCGGGATGTTCATCCACTTCGGACTCTACTCCCTGCCGGCCAGACACGAGTGGATCCAGCGTTTTGAGGAGATATCTCCCGAAAATTATCAGAAGTATTTCAACAACTTCAATCCCGATCTTTTCGATGCTTCCGCATGGGCAAAAGCCGCAAAAAATGCGGGGATGAAATATGTTATATTTACCACCAAACATCACGATGGTTTCTGTCTCTTTGATTCAGAATATACCGATTACAAATGTACCAAAACTCCCTACGGCAAAGATATTCTCCGGCAGGTGGTCGATGCTTTCCGGCAGGAGGGGCTGCGGATCGGTCTTTACCACTCGCTGATCGACTGGAATCACCGGGATTTCACCATTGACATTTATCATCCGCTTTGCAAACACCCGGATAAAGATAAGCTCAATGCCGGAAAAAATATGGCAAATTACCGGGAATATCTCCACCGGCAGACCCGGGAAATTTTAAGCAATTACGGTAAAATCGACATTTTATGGTATGATTTCTCCTATCCCGGGAGTGAGGGCGGCAAAGGTCATGAGGATTGGGATTCCCAAAATCTGGTAGAGCTTATCCGCTCCATCCAGCCTGAAATTTTACTTAACAACCGCCTTGATCTGCCCGGTTCAGGAGATATAATCACGCCGGAGCAAAGCACTCCGGAGAATCCCATTGTCGATGAGTCCGGAAATCCGGTCGTTTGGGAAGGGTGTCAAACCTTTTCCGGCAGCTGGGGTTATCACCGGGATGAGATGACTTGGAAGTCCGAAAAACAGTGCATCGACATGCTCATCAATCACGTTTCCCGCAACGGCAATCTTTTGATGAATGTCGGTCCCAACGGCAGAGGGGAAATTGATTCCAGAGCGATGACGAGATTGGAACAATTCGGCAAATGGATGAAATATCACAGCGAATCAATTTACGCCTGTCAGGCAGCTCCGGCTGAATTCAAGGAGCCGCGGGATTGCCGTTACACCTGGAATCCGGAAACCCGTAAATTGTATTTGCACTTCATGAATTGGCCGTCCAATTATCTGATCCTGCCGGATATGCAGGGGAGAATCGCTTATGCAAAATTCCTTCACGACCACAGTGAGGTGCAGTTTGCAGAAAACAATTCATCCGTTCTGCACGGCAATCTTGCAGTCAGAGCCCCGGCAAACAGCGTAACGCTCAAACTGCCGACCAATGCCCCGGAACCGGTTGTTCCGGTAATTGAATTGCAGATAAATTAAAGAAATATTTGCCCCCGGATTTCCGGGGGCAAACTTTTTTTACAGCACCGCCATCTTTCTGAAAATTGATACAAACCGGCAATGCTTTGTTTTTTTCGGGGGGGATAACAAGTTTATCAGTAGATGAATAACATTTCCCGGTATTTGGGAAGCGGCCAGCGGGCATCATCGACCAGATACTCAAGAGCATCGACCGCCCGGCGGAGTCTTTCTACGGCAGAGAGAATTTCCGCAGGTTCGCCGCAGATAGCGATTTTCAGTTCATCGGCGGCGGCATTGAGTTCATCCAGAGACAGTCCGAGTCTGGCGGCATTGCTCTGCAAAGATTCTATCCCGTAAGTCAATTTTGCACTTTGAGCTTGAAGCAAAGTGGAACATACCCGGTTGAATTCATCGACTGCCGCCGGCTGGATCATACTGCGGGCGATTTCAAGGGCGATCCCGGCTTCGATACGGAGTTTCCGCAAATACTCCTCCAGCAGGATTTCGTGCCGGGAATCGAGTTCAGATTTGGAAAGGACACCGTATTTGATCAGCAAGTCCTGATTCTCCGGTACGAGCAGCGGTGAAATAGCTTCAATGGTACTGCGTAAATTGGGCAGACCGCGTTTTTCAGCTTCAACGACCCACTCTTTGCTGTAATTATCGCCGTTGAAAATGATTCTTTTGTGCTTCTGAATGATCTGCTGAAGAATTTTCTGCAGACCTTCATTGAATTTATCAGCCGGGACATTCTCCAATTGATCGGAGATGAAGTCGAATGATTCAGCCACGATGGTATTGATCATCATATTTACCGCCGAACAGGATTGACCTGAACCGGGTGCACGAAATTCAAACTTGTTTCCGGTAAAAGCAAAGGGGCTGGTACGGTTGCGGTCAGTAGCATCCCGGGGGAGCGGCGGAAGCATATCAGCACCGATTTTCAAAGCACCGGGACGTGATTTCGCACCGGTTACGCTGCCGGTTTCGATCTGTTCAATAACTTCCGTGAGCTGATCTCCGAGGAAAATGGAGATGATAGCCGGGGGAGCTTCATTAGCACCGAGGCGGTGGTCATTTCCGGCTCCGGCGGTAACTGCACGCAAAAGATCGCTGTGCAGATCGACCGCCCGGATAACGGCACACAAGGTGGTCAGGAATATGGCATTGCGATGGGGGTCACTGCCGGGTTTAAGCAGACTCAAATCACCGTAATCCAGAGACCAGTTGCAGTGTTTACCTGAACCGTTGACGCCGAAAAACGGTTTTTCGTGCATGAGACAGACCAGATTGTGACGGTCGGCGACGACCCGGAGGACTTCCATAATGAGCATATTGTGATCGACGGCGAGGTTGAGTTCTTCAAATCTCGGAGCGATCTCAAACTGTGCCGGGGCAGCTTCATTGTGCCGGGTTTTAGCCGGGATGCCAAGTTTCCACAACTCTCTTTCCACTTCGGTCATAAAGGCGAGGATTCTGGGTTTGATCGAGCCGAAGTAGTGATCTTCCATCTGTTGATGTTTCGGCGGCGGGGCTCCGAAAAGGGTTCTTCCGGTCTGCATGAGATCGGGCCGCTGGAGATAGAAGTGCTTGTCGATGAGGAAATATTCCTGTTCGGCACCGAGCGTTACCATTACCCGTGCTTCGGTAAGACCGAAAAACTTCATCAGTCTGGTCGTGGAATTTTTTATTGCCTGAATTGAACGCAGCAGCGGAGTTTTCTTATCCAGAGCTTCGCCGGTGAAACTGCAGAAAGCTGTGGGGATACAGAGCGTTGCTCCGTTGCTGTGGCGTTTGATAAATGCCGGACTGGTCGGGTCCCAGGCGGTATAACCGCGTGCTTCAAAGGTACAACGCAGACCGCCGGAGGGGAAACTGGAAGCATCGGTTTCTCCTCCGATGAGGTTTTTGCCGGAGAATTCCATAAGTGCTTTGCCGTCGGCATCAAGCTCAAGGAAAGCATCATGTTTTTCTGCCGTACCGCCGTTGAGCGGCTGGAACCAGTGGGTGAAGTGGGTCGCCCCTCTTGCCAAAGCCCACTGCTTCATAGCCGAGGCGACATCTCCGGCAAGAGCCGGGTCAAGCGGTCTGCCGAAGTGTATGGTTTTCAGCAGAGCATCGATCACATCTCCGGAGAGATACTGTCGCATGACTTCGGTGGTGAAAACATCTTCTCCAAAGTCATTCATGGAAACGGCAACTCCCGGCATGGGGGCATTGCCGCACCGGACAGCGATCTCTTTTACCGCATTGGCACGGTTGTAATTGCTCATTGCTCTACCCTTTCTGTTGCAAAAGCTGTTATCTTTATAATATAACAGAGAAAAACGTTTTTCGCAAGTTTTTACGCCCTGAAAATATCATAAACCTCATTGACTGCCGTTGCGGAAAGGATTTTTTTGGTATTGTCTTTCCGGTTGAGCAAAGAAGCTGCGGCGGCGAGACACTCAATATGCGGGGCATTGGCATTTGCCGGGCTTAAACAGAGAATGAAAATTTGCGTTTTCTGTCCATCCATGGAGTCAAAGCAGTAACCATCTTTTTTGATACCGACAGCAATGGTCAATTCGGATACCGCTGTGGTACGGCAATGCGGTATGGCTATACCGTTTTGAATACAGGTTGAGGCGATATTTTTTTGCGGTATTTCCGGGGAAAATCCAACAGTAAGCAGAAGCAAAAATACAGACGATTCAGAAGAAATTTACGGTCAGACATTCTTCCCCTCCGATCAACTGCGGAACCATGACCAGAAACGCATAGCTGCAACGGTCAGGAAAAATGCCGGATAGGGGATCTGTTTACGCTGTAACCAGAATGCCAGAAACGCTCCGGCGGCTATCCCCAGAAAACGCACCGGTTCAACTTCGTAATCCCGTTTGCCGCATAATTCACCATCCAAAGCGGCAAAGGAGAATCCTCCGGTAAAGAGGCAGAAAAGAGCCGCACTCCACCAGTTGAACCAGACTCCACACAAACCGGTCAAAGAGAGCAATCCGGTGAGCCATATTACCCGGTGCGGCGTTTTCCCGGTCACCGGACGGCGGAATATCCACATCAATGCAAAAGCGGCAATAAGAGTATTAAATCCGGTAAAAGCCGGTATTCCGGAAAAAATCACCGGTACGGTCAGAGCAATCAGCATGGTGTAACCGGCACAGTTGAGCATTATCCGCCAGTTTTCCGTGCCGGGACGTTTGGCACGGATGATCCAGAGGACAAATAAGAGTACCATTGCGGCGGCTCCGGAGATCAGATGCCGCATGATATTCTTTTGGACCGGGAGTTGAAAAACAAGTTCATTACTGACAAAACCGGTCAGCATCCCGGCAAGGGCTCCGGGCAGGGGGGCATTATCCCGGACATTTTGAAAGTGCCGGGCAAGCTGATCGTCCATTTTTACCGGATCAAGCTCCAGTTTTCTTCCGGGTGAAGAGGCGGCATATTGTCCGTTTGATCCCGGGAGGATGTGCCATGATTCATCGGGGAGCAATTCGCAGAAGTTCTTCGGCATGACCAGTACGCCGCCGGGGAGCAATGCTCTGCGTAATGCGGCGGCCCCGTTGTCCCCGGTATCGGGGAGACCGGCGACGATTATAAGGGAACTTTGCGGTGGTACGGTGCCGGGTAATTCCGGCATGATATACATTTTGCCGGCGAGGATCAATTCTCTTTCGCAGGCGGCGTGGTCAGCTTTATTTCCACCGACAAAAACGATTTTGAGCGGTTCATTTTCAATGGAGTTGTCCGGCACGAGGGCGAATGCGGAAATCACAGTTCCGGTATCTATTCTGGCAGGTGGTTCAGAGGGATTTTGAAACGGCAGGGCACTGTAAATGTAAAAGGCGGCAAATATGGTCAATTCTATTGTCCGGTACCATGAAACTGATATCCCGGCATAGATCATGGTCAATGAGGCGAGAATCACCGGGAGGTAAGGAATTATATATATTCCAGCCAAAACCGCACCGATGACCAATCCGCCGCAAAAAGTACGGGAGGTTTGCCATGAGAGGGATAATTCTTCATTGCTGCCATACCAGAAACCGAAGATCAGCGGCAGTAAAATCGACCGCAGATCAGATGGTTCCAACAGCAGTATGATCCCGGCAAGCAATGCAGCAAGAGTTGTCTGCCACTCAAAAGGCAGTTTTCTGATGATCCATATTCCGGCACCGGCAAGCAGGGCATTGACGGCAAAGAACCACCACTCCGGGCAGGAGAGCAATTCGGTGATCCAGAGATCACCCCAAAAGATACCCAGAGCAAAAAGGAGAATTCCGGAAAGATGTTCTTTGAGTTTGGCAGTCATAAATATCTCCGGGAGAGGCACATTTTTTCATGCTCTCTCCCGGAGGGTCTTTCTTACTTTTCGGGAGCTTCGATTTTGTCGAATCCGGTGTAGGGCCGCAGCACTTCCGGAATGATGACGGAGCCGTCTTTCTGCTGATAGGTTTCCAGAATGCAGATCAGCATACGGTCAGTCGCGGCGGTGGCACTGATGGTATGGACGAAACCACGCTGATCACCGTCTTTGAACCGGATATTGAGCCGGCGGCTCTGGAATTCGGTCAAATTGGTGTTGCTGGTAACTTCACGGTAACCGCCGAAACTGGGGAAATAGGCTTCAATATCATACTTCTTGTATCCGGGGGCACCGAGATCGCCGACGCAGACATTGACCACGTGGTAGGGCAGACCGAGAGCCTGGAGGAGGGCTTCTTCATTTTCCAGACAGAATTCATGATATTTGGGGGATTCTTCGGGTTTGCAGAAAACGATCTGCTCAACTTTGTGGAATTGATGCACCCGGAAGATACCTTTGGATGCTCTGCCGTAGCTTCCAGCTTCGGTACGGAAGCAGGGGGTGTAGGCGGTGTAACAGAGCGGCAGTTTGGCACCGTCGAGGACATCATCGGCGTGATAACCGACCAGGGTCTGTTCGCTGGTTCCGATCAAAGCGAGATCTTCGCCGGAAATATTGTAGGTCTGGTCAGCGAAAAAAGGCAGATAACCGGTACCGAAAAGGGTACGTTCTTTGGCAAGACAGGGGGTCATGAAGACGGTGAAACCTCTTTCGGCGAGGAATTTCTGCACCCAGAAAAAGAATGCCTGGGCGAGCATGGCTCCTTTGCCTTTCCAGTAGTAAAAACCGGTCTGGGCGACTTTTGAACCGCGGGCGATATCGAGAATATCGAGAGTTTCGCCGAGCTGCTGGTGATCTTTGATCTCAAAATCGAATTCACGGATGGTTCCGACTTTGCGGATCTCCACGTTGCCGGTATCATCGGTGCCGTCCGGGACATCGGGGGCAAGGAGGTTGGGCATACGGATAAGCACCTGCCGGATTCTCTCCTGGAGTTCGTCAAATTTGCTCTCTTTTTCGCCGAGCTGGAGTTTGATTTGTTTTACTTGTTCTCTGGCGGCGGGATCTTTGGCACACTCTTTACTCAAGCGGTTGCGTTCACCCCGGAGGGCTTCAATATCGTTGGAAAGGGTACGGCAGTCCGCATCGAGTTTGATCAGACCGTCGATATCGATGGGATAACCGCGACGGATGCAGTTTTGACGGACCATTTCCGCATTTTCGCGGATGATTTTAATATCGATCATTTTTCAAAATCCTTAATTGTTTCAGAATTGGGGCATGGGGAAGTTTGCCATGAAAGCCTTGACTTCTTCGCCGATGGCGGCGAGGGCGGCGTCATCATCTTTGGCGGCGACGGCACGGTCGATGAATTCAGCGACTTTGACCATATCCGCTTCTTTGAGACCGCGGGTGGTGATCGCCGGGGTACCGATACGGATACCGCTGGTAACGAAAGGTTTTTCGGGATCAAAGGGGATCATGTTTTTGTTTGCGGTGATCCGGGCTTTATCCAGAGCATTGGCGACCTCTTTACCGGTGGCGTGTTTGGGACGCAGGTCGATAAGGGAGAGGTGGTTGTCGGTACCGCCGGAGACGATGCGGAAGCCGCGTGCGGCAAGTTCCTCAGCGAGTTTGGCGGAGTTGAGTTTCACCTGATGCTGATAGGCTTTGAATTCATCTTTGAGAGCTTCGCCGAAGCAGACAGCTTTGGCGGCGATGACGTGTTCCAGAGGACCACCCTGCAGACCGGGGAATACAGCGGAATTGATCGCTTTGATATACTGTTCTTTGCAGAGGATAAGACCGCCGCGGGGGCCGCGGAGAGTTTTGTGGGTGGTGGTGGTCACGACATCGGCATAGGGAACCGGGGAGGGGTGTTCTCCGGCGGCGACCAGACCGGCGATGTGAGCCATATCGACAAAGAGGATGGCACCGACTTTGTCGGCGATTTCACGCAGACGGGGGAAGTCGATGATCCGGGGGTAGGCACTGGCACCGGCGAGGATCATTTTGGGTTTGCATTCGAGGGCGAGTTTTTCAACTTCGTCGTAATCGATCTGTTCGGTTTCGGCACTGACGCCGTAGGGGACCATGTTGTAAAGTTTACCGGAGAAGTTGAGCGGATGACCGTGGGTGAGGTGACCGCCGTGATCCAGACTCATGGCAAGCACGGTATCACCGGGCTGGCACAATGCGGTATAAACGGCCTGATTGGCACCGCTTCCGGAGTGGGGTTGGACGTTGGCAGCTTCGGCGCCGAAAAGTTTTTTGGCACGTTCGATGGCGAGAGTTTCGACTTCGTCGATGAATTCGCAGCCGTTGTAGTAGCGTTTGCCGGAGTAACCCTCGGCATATTTGTTGGTCAGCACAGACCCCTGGGCGGCACGTACGGCGCAGCTGGCGAAATTTTCGCTGGCGATCAATTCGATACCGTCATTCTGTCTGGCGGCTTCGCGGTCGATCATAGCGGCGAGTTCCGGATCGGCATCGCGCAGAGCGGCGATATCGTCGTAGGAAGTTTTTTCCAGTTTGGTCAACCGCCGGGTATGACGGGCATCACCGCTGTAATCGGTAGCGAGCCAGAGGGTGATATACTCTTTCATCTCCTCCAGGGAGAGGTTGTCACCGCTGAGGACGAGACAGTTGGAGCAGTTGTGCTGACGGCTGGAGACCACATTTTTCTGCGTATGGCAGAGGGCGGCACGGACGCCGTGGTAACGGTTGGCGGCGATGCTGACACCGATACCGGAACGGCAGAAAAGGATAGCGGCATCGGCGTTGCCCATGGCGATTGCTTTGGCGGCGGGGACGGCGAAATCGGGGTAATCATCTTCCGGGTCGAGAGCGAAAGCTCCGCAATCCACTACATTGTGACCGAGTTCTTTGAGGAATGCGGCGATGGCATTTTTGGACTCAAAAGCTCCGTGATCGGCTCCGAGGGTGATCGTCAACTTGCGATTGGCGATATCAGTGATCTCTTTCATTGATTTTTCCTTTCTTTGCGAGGAAATATTCCTCATTGGTTATTTATTGTTCAAAAAGTTTATCCAATTTTCCAAATTCTGTTTGATTTCGCAGAATGTTCTGCGGTAAACTGCGATATTCTGCCCGAAAGGGTCGGAAATACCGCAACTGCCGGAAAATTCCGTCAATGTCCGGCATTTTCCGGCAAATTCTCCATAACGCATCTGCAATTCAGCCAGATGAGATGCTGTCATGGCGATCACCAGATGACTATTCTCCATCAGTTCATACGTTACGCTTTGTGAACGGAAAGAACTTCCGTCGATGCCGTTTTCCTCAAGCACCGCCAGAGAATTTTCGCTCATAGCTTCGCCGTCAAAAGCGTAAAGTCCGGCAGAAAGTGCATGAAAAGAGTTTTCCCCAGTCAGGCTGTTGAAAAGATATTCAGCCATCGGACTGCGGCAGGTATTGCCGGTGCAGACAAAAAGGATCTGCACTTTACTCCTTTCGGGCAATGAATTTCCGCCATTCATATAATATATCTCCTCAATAGCCGGATTCCAAACAGGAAATCCCTTCTCTCCAGCGGGAACAGCGTACTTTTTTGACAAAAATACACTCAGTGCCGGTAATTTCGCATCTGCCGTCCTCTTTAACCGCTCCGCACGGACCGTTTTCCAGCCGTTTCGGACAGTTGGCTATGCAGATGAAGTTATTCTGCGGCAGGGTGCATTTATCGCAATGCTGACAATTTGCCAGCAGTTTTTTCAACAGGAAATCCCTGCCGGGCCGCTGTTTATCGGCTTTGGAAAAGAAAAATCGTTTCAGATGATAGGAGAATTTCTCTTTCCATGATATTTCCGCTTCACCGGGATCATTGATCTGCGGCGGTTCATCAAAGGGGTAGGGCCGCCGCAGAACCCGGTCGTAGAGGTGATAACAGGCGGGACCGCCGCTCATTTCGGCACTTGCCTGATGGATATTGTACTCATCCAGCCAGTGTTCAAAAGAGCGGAATTCCTGCAATGCCGCCCGGATGCGGGAAGCGAGGATCTGTGCTTTGCCGGGGAAGTCAACTCCGGAAATCTGTACTCCGCTGTATCCCATCAAGCGGCATCCGGCACTTTGCAGTTCTATTCTGCGGTATTGGGCGGCCTCAAATTGGGCTTTGCTGCCGCTTAATTCCTGTTCCAGAAGTTTGCAGAAAGCCGGAGACATTCTCACGCCGGGGAGTTTGCCGGCGACGATTTTTTCCGCCTTATCCGGGGTGAGCAAGGTCAGGTGGGCGATCATCGGCAGGAAAAATGAACCTTTGGTCATGAACCATGCCAGAGTCTGATTTTGGAGCATATCCCAACCGCTTTGGGAAACGACGAATTGGGCTCCGGCGGCAAGTTTGTCGGCAAGAGCATTGTAAGAAGCAAAGACCGTGTTATGGTCGTAATGAAAGGGATTGAATTGCACTCCGGAGAAAAATTTTTCTTCCCGGTTGGCGATGATTTTCAGCTGTGATATACTGCTGCAGAAATTTCTTGCCCGGCACTCACGCAGGGATATTTCAGGAGCATTTCCGGAGACGGAAACGAGGTTTGCAGTTCCGGCATTGGCGGCGATATTGAGCTGTTCATTGATCTCATCGGCAGATCTTCCGCTCCCGGAGAGGTAGAATAAGTTGCGGTTACGCAGATTTTCCGGCATTGCAGAAGCGATTTCGGCGGCACTCCACGATGATCCGTAAATATCGGTGATAGCCAGACCTCCGCAAAGATCTTCCTGCTTGGCCATCATTTCGGCAAGCGGCATGATCCTTTCCACGGCAGCCTCTCTGGAACGCTCATTTTCCGGCGGGGTACATTCGGCAAGGAAAACAAATTTTCCGTCATCGAGGGCATTTTTCAGCGGATTACAGTTTTGTTTGAGCGGCATGTCGAGTTGAAAATCATTCATTTTGCGATCTCCGGTCGTTTGCGGTCAGCGATAAAAAATATTGCTCCGGTCAGATTGAAAAATACCAGTATGATTGTTGCCATTATCTGTGCGGCAGCGGCGGCTTCCGGTGAATATCCGGCAACATTGAGCAGGGCGACGGTCACGGCATCCCTTGCTCCGATACCGCCGGGGAAAAGCGGCAGCAGACCGGCGATATTGCCGATGACAACAGCCGGCAGTACCGTGATTATGTTGACGGAAGCTCCTGCGGCATTGAGTAAAAGAGCCAGTGAAAGAGCCGGGGCGAGGTGGATGGCAAAAGTTGTGACCACGATCCAAAAAATAATTTTTTTCTTTTCGCCGGTGTAAATATCGACCGCATTGAGAATACGGGTCACTTTGCCGCTGCTCTTTTTGTCGGCAAAAGTCAAAACAGTTTTTACACCGGGAAGTTTTTCCAGTTTCCGGTGGATGAAAACCAGACACCCGGCGGCAGTTCCGGCGGCACATACTCCGGCGAGAAGCCACCAGAGGAACATCCCAGCCGGGGCATTGGGAAAATCCGGGAATTTCACTGCCGCAAAAAGGCTGCGGCTGTACAGCAGCAGGATCAGTGCAGTCAGAAAAAGAGAGATCATTCCGATGATCCTGTCCATAAGGATGGAAAAGATCCCTTCGGTACGGCTGCCGTTTTTCAGGTGTCCGGAGAGAGCGGCCATTTTTATCACATCACCGCCGATGGCTCCGCCGGGGATCACCAGAGAGAAAAATATTCCCTGCATGGTCAGCGAAAATGCCTTGCCGCAGGAGAGATCTATACCCAGCGGTGCCGCCAGACAACGCCACCGCAAACTGGCGACGGCTGTTGAAAATACTGAAAGGCAGAAAACCGGGATCAGCAGAAGATAATCGAATCCGGCAAAGACGGCACTCAAACTTCCTGCATACCGGCAGTAAAGCCACCGGATGACAGCGGCGGCGATACCGGTTTTGAGGATCATCCGGATGAGACCGGATATATTTTTACCTTTTTTTTCTGCCATATTCAATATCTCTTGATTGCAGTAAAACAATATAACGATCATATAATATATATGTGAAATATGATTTTCTCAAGTCTTTACAGATCGGATTTGACAAAATTATTGTCATGGTGTATATTACCGGATATCGTTGAACAACTCAAAAGGGAGGAATGGATGAAAAAGTTACTTTGGATGTCGGGGCTGCTGTTGTTTTTATGCGGCTGTGTTTCAGAGGAAAAAGTGAATGATTACTCCTATGTTTCCACATGGGCGAAAGAGGAGTGGTCGGCCTGGCACGGCAAAATGGTGCTTAAAAAGCCGGCAGATGCCGAAAGAGCTGAAAAAAATCTTGCGGTATTTGTCCGCGGGCTGGAGCTTTTTGCCCCCTACATTCTTGAGGAATATAAAGTTCTTGACCGGGAACTGCAGTTGGAGCCGGGAACTTCTTTGAAACGCAATATCTACGGTGTGGATATGACCAAAACCCCCGTTCCCCACGAGTGTACCAGCTGGATCATCATGCCGGAGCTTGTCGGCGGTAAACAGCTTATTCTCCACAAAAACCGTGATTCCAGCAGCCGTTATCTTACTGCCATCCGCGGAGCTGTCCCCGGTAAATATACCTGGTTCGGCAATGGTAATTTCGGCACTTACGCTCCTACCAGCGGTATCAATGAAAAAGCTCTGGTTGTCGCCATGAACAGCGGTGCCAGAACCAAAGAAACCGGCGAGTACGGTCTTTACACTTCTTTGATGGCTCGAATTTTTCTGGAAAATTGTGCCACTGTCGATGAAGCGATCAATATGCTTGGAAAAATGATGGAGGCAGGGGTTTACAATCACGGAAAAAATACCGGTTCGATCTGGTTTTTTGCTGACCGCAACGGCGGCTGTGTGGTCGAACAGAGTGCCAAACACATGTATGTTGACCGGCTTACCTCCGGATTGGGGGTCAGAGGCAATCACTGGACATCGGCGGCGATGCTGCCTTACTCCACCAGCACTCCTTCCGAGGAGATGGACAATGCCATCCGGGAATATCATGTGCAGGATTCGCTGATCCAGCAGTCTTACAACAAAAACGGCATCATCACTATGGCGGATATCGCAAGAACCTGCCGGATCAAGGATTACCCCAAATACAACAATCTCTATCCTCTCTGCGGTAAATTCACCAATGTTGCTTCCACCTTTGTAATTGATCTGGAATACCCCGAAGAATTGAGCTATTTTTCCAGTACCTTCGGACCGCCGCGTCATGGTATATTCATTCCGGTGCCTTTGACGCTGGACAATTTGCCGCAGGAGATGCGTAACGGAGCTTGGAGCAATGAGGCATTTGTCCGCAAGAATGCAAATAAGGAGCCGGATCAGGACAAGCTTGCCGCATTTGAGGCTGAATTGCTCACCCGGCATCAGCAGGCGATGGAAAAAGCCCGTAAAATCCTTCAGGACAGCGGAGATAAAGCTGAAGCAGCGGCAATATTGAAAAATGCCTTTGAGGAGAATTTCAAAGCTGCCAAGGCATTTGTTTTCACCTATCCGGAAAAAGCGGCTGCTCCGGAAGTTGAAAAAAGTGTTCTGTCACATCTTTGATCGATAAAGATTTGTTCTTCCGGTGGATGTCAGGTTATTCACCGGAGGTTTTTATTTGTCAAAATCATACAGGAGAAAACAGAGAATGAAAATTGCAGTAACTTGTGATAATGGTATGGTATTCCAGCACTTCGGACACACTCCGGGATTTGCTCTTTTCGAGGTCGAAAATGGTGTGATAACCGGGGAAAAGGAGATATCCTCCGGGGATTCCGGACATGGGGCTCTGGCGACTTTGCTTGCTTCGGAAAAGGTCGATATGCTCATTTGCGGCGGGATCGGCGGCGGTGCGGTCAATGCTTTGGATAATGCCGGGATCAAAGTTGTCGGAGGAGCCTCCGGAGAAGTGAAAAGCGTGGTTGAAGCATACTTAAAGGGTTCTTTGCAGCTCCGGGCGGATTTTCACTGTAACCATCATCACCATGAGGGCGGGCATAATTGCGGCAGTCACTCCTGCGGCAGTAATTCCTGCCATTGACCATTACTTAAACAGGGCAGTTGCAAAACCCCGCAGAGGTAAGCAACGCCCTGTTTTTTTATTTTCTGTCAGGCGTTTTCTTTGGGGGTTTTCCGGTTGATTTTTCCGGTGAGCAGCATGAGTACGCCCAGGATGACTGCCAGGACGATGGTTCCGGTGAGCAGAGCGAGTTCTTCCATCCGCAGGAGCTGGAAATTCAGCAGATAACTGGCGGCAAATACAATTCCCATTAAAACCGCCGGCAGGAGTTTATTCATAAACATCCGGGCATACATGGTGACCATGACGACAATGACTGCTGCACTGATAAGGAATCCGGCAGTAAAACCGAGTTGTTCCGAAATGGCAAGTACCATGAGGTAAAAAAGTACCGGGGCTCCGGCGGCGATCAAATATTGCAGCGGATGGATATCGACTTTGGAAATCAATTCTCCTGCCAGGAGAGTGAAGAAAAATACGATCAGGAAAAATGTAGCATAGGAAAACGTTCTTTCCAATTGCTGATAAGTTCCGGCGGCGATGTGCAGATTGACTCCGGTCTCACTGTTTTCGGAGTTGAATTCTCCGATATTCCACAAGGCGGTAAATCCATCGGCATTGATGGAACGGGTTTCCGGGAGGATATCGCCGATGAATGCCGGGCTGTCCCATGAACCGGAAATTTCAATTTTATTGCTGACACCTGACGGCAGAATTTTGAAATTTCCGCATCCCCGGAGTTTGAGGGTAATTTCGCATTGCGATTTTCCTTCCGGCAGCGGGAAAGAGAGAGAATCATCATTTTTGTTAAGTTTTACCGGCTTGCCGTTTACAGAAACATCTGCATTTTGAATACCTTTCAGATCACCGATCATTATTTTGCAGACGGAATCTTTATCCTTTTCATATCCGGCAGAAATTTTCACATTGGCAGTATAAACCGGCACCTGATAAATGCCCCGGTAACGGACTTCAGGGATCAATTCAGCCGTTGCGGAGAAATTTTCTGCATCGGAAATGCTGATCGTTTTTTCACCGCCCCAGCTTTGAGCGAACTCCTGCTGTACCTGATGGAAATTTTTCTGTCTTTCATTGGCAAGGTCTTTGATCAGATACAGCGGGATCTGAAAGATGATCAGTGCTGTGACGATGATCGTGATTTTGGAGATCCATTTTTTCTGTTTTTCGGTAATATCAATGTTTGACTGCATACAATTTTGAGGCGGGATCAGTTGTGCCTGATATACCGGTTGTTCATTCCGCAGTTCTTGCGGTGCCGGTTGTGAATTGTTGTTTTCCATGAGAAAATGCTCCTCTCTGTTTATCGTTTGCTACTCTGGATCCTGTGAAAAACTCATTTCTTTCACGCCGCTGTATAAAATACCCTTCGGCCTTGGACATTTTGTGTCCATGTAAATAAAAAAAAACGGAAAATATTTTATCTGTCCCGTCAAATGCCGGAGTTATTTGTCATCTGAATTTTTGGCAGGGAAGCAAACGAGGATAAAAATACCATTCATGGTGAAAACCAGACCGAAACCGAAAAAGAGCAAAGCGGCGATGACGACGCCATTGACCAGCGGTTTGTGTTCGGTGAATTGGGCATGGATGCAGGTCATTGCTTCGGCATTGGCATTCAGAAGCTTCTGGGAAGTGGTAATGGACTGGGTCATGCCCTGCGTGGTATCATTGATAGCCTTGATATTCTCCTGAATGAACTCCCGGAAGTCGATCACATACTGGCTGTAATCGCCGAGATATTTTTCCAGAACAGCAGGCATATTGGGGATTTTTTTACCGAGCTTGTTGAGGGATTCAGACTGTTTGGCGAGGGCTTGCGAGGTCAATTCAGAGGTTTTCAGAGCTGAATTCATGGTGTTTGCAGTCTGCTGTGAAAGTTCTGCGGTGTGCTGCAGAGTCTGTTCCAAAGAAGCTTGGGTTTGTTTACAGCGGGGCAGGGTAAAGAGCAGGACAACTCCGATGACGATCATCAAAGTACCGAGGGTGAATTGGGCGATTATCATGCCGTTGCGGAATTTGCGGTTCATTTCAAGTCTCCTTTTTTGAAGTGGTTGTATAATATATTTTATACCGGCTGATTTAATATACCACCGCTTATCCCACATGCAAAATACGTTAACGAAAAAAGTTGTTTTTTTTTGATAATGTCCCAAATTTTGTGAAACCCGTAACAGGAGCTTATAAACAAACATTTTTGTTAACGTATAAAACATATCACATAAGTTGTGATTTGTCAACCCGGCAAACACGGGTTCGATGCGACCGGCTTGTCAGGGCGTAGCTTTATGCGGAGACTGATGGATGCAGTGTGAGGCAAGGTCGCGGGCAAATCAAGGCGGATTAGCAGGATCCGTCTTCGTTCCACTACGCCGGGACAAGGTGTACTATCCGTACATGACTGAACATAAAATCAAAGACTGCCTTACTCGCAGTCATGAGTACGGCATAAGCCGCACGGAATGGCGGAGAGCGAGGAGTGGCAACGGTAACGTTGCCACGGACAGCGTAAGCGAGGCCTCCGGAAAATCGACTGCAACCGCCGAGGGCGAAGCCCGAGCGGCGAGGCCGCTCTCCCGCGGCCGCAGGGAGATTTTTTGGAGAAGAAAGAGATTGCCCGCAATGCACCGCCGCCTTGTCACGGCGTAGTGCAACGGAGACGGAAGGAAAGATTTCTCACAAAAAATAAGACAATAATTTTTTTTAAAGCTGACGACAATCCGGTTTGAAAATATCAGGCTTTAATGCTATAGTAGGAGAAATGCCGTAAAAGGTGTATTTTTATGTATTTTCAGCAGAAGAAAGAGGTTGTTCCATGTATAATATAAAGGATTTTCTGTCGTCGGAGCAGAGCGTTTGCCGGGTAACAGAGGTTTTTCAATCACTGATCGACCGCTGTGCAAAGGATAATGGCGGTACGATCGAAGTACCTGCCGGTACTTATCCGGTGGGCGGTTTGGAGTTGTGCGACAATATCCGGATCATACTTGATGCCGGAGCGGTATTGCAGGGCAGTTGTGATTTGGCGGATTATCCGCTGCATGACACGGTCAATGATTATCCTTTTGACGAAGGACAGGACGGGGTGCGAGCGATATTTTTTGCCCGCAACCGGAAAAATATCACCATTGAAGGACCGGGCAAAATCTGCGGCGGCGGCAAAGGATTTGATGATTGCGGCACCCGGCGTGCCCGTCCGAGAAATATTCTTTTTGCCGGATGTGAAAATGTATTTATCCGTAATCTGACACTGGAGGAATCCGGATTCTGGAATCAGCACTATCTGCAGTGCCGTTGTGTCCGTCTGGACGGGGTGAAAGTTTACAGCCTTTACGGTACGAATAACGATGGTATAGATATCGACTCCTGCTGTGACGTGATAATCCGCAACTGCCGAATCGATTCCCAGGATGATGCGATCTGCCTGAAAAGCAGTACCTTTGCACCCTGCGAAAATATTCTGGTGGCGGACTGCATAACCTCGACCCACGCCAGCCACTTCAAACTCGGCACCGAATCCCACGGCGGTTTCCGCAATATCCGTGCGGTGAATCTGCTCATGCGTCCGAGTCCTCTGGCGGTAAGCACCCACGTTGGCGGCGGCGACCGCCGGGGGGCATCCGGAATCAGTCTGGGGGCGGTTGACGGAGCGTTTATAGAGAATATTGTGGTGGAAAATGTCACTATGGATGGAGTCCGGGTACCGTTTTTTCTGCGTCACGGTGACAATGCCCGCTCTTATCCGGGGATGCCTGCCTCCGGGCCGGAATTTGTACGCGGGGTTACGTTGCGTCGGATAACGGCTTACGGGGCATCGACGCAGGGGTGCTACATGATCGGTCTGCCGGATGTACCGATGCAGGATGTGACATTGGAAGATTGCCGATTTGAATTTGAGGGCGGGGCACCTGCCCGGTGGGCAGGTATTTCGGTTCCTGATGATCGTAAGATCCATTGTGACATGGAGTCATTCGGCACGTTGAGTGCTTACGGAGTATTTGCCCGTTACATAGACGGGCTTACGCTCCGGAATGTTGAATTTTCCGCCATAGCTCCTGAAGCCCGTCCGGCACTGCGTTACGAGTATTGCAGTGACGTGACTTTTGACGGAGTAAAAGGGTGAATTTCCGGTGGAGGAGATCATGGCTCCGGTAAAATTGATTTTTGCTTCTGACTTTGCCCCGATACGGCACTTCGCACCGTTGATGAAAGATTCTCCGGCGGCAGTGTACGGCGATTTGCTTGACCGTTTGAAAAAAGCTGATTATGCGATAGTCAATCTGGAATCTCCTCTTGCCTGTCCGTCAGGTAAATTCATCGCCAAAAGCGGGGCGGCTTTTTCCGGGGAAGTCGAACATATTTCCTCTCTTGCTGCCGGGAACTTCAAAGCGGCGGTCATGGCAAACAACCACACCTTTGACTGCGGTTACGATGGTTTTGACATCAGCAGGAAACTGTTGATATCAAACGGTATAAGTGTTGTCGGTGCCGGTGATGATCTTTCTGAAGCAAGAAAGCCGCTTGCCATTGAGGTAAATGGTGTGAAAATCGCCCTTTTTGCCATCTCCGAGGGTGAAGATATGCTGGGAGCAACTGAAAAATCCCCCGGAGTACGCCCGTGGGAAGTTGATTTTCTGGCACAGCAGATCCGGGACGCCCGCAAAGATTTTGATGTGATCCTGATTTCGGCACACTGCGGCTTGGAATACCAGCCGTACCCATCATATTATGTCTATGAAGCCTTTGAAAAATTTTCTTCCGCCGGAGCGGATATGATTATCGGTCACCATCCGCATGTGCCGCAGGGAATGACATTTTTCGGCAAGACTCCGGCATATTTCAGTCTGGGCAATTTTGTTTTTTACCAGCCTTTGCCGCTCTTTCACCGCAAGACCGGTTACTTTCTGGAATTCGAGGTTGACCGCAGCGGTCTGATTTCCCATAAGGAAGTGCCTTACCGGATCGGGGATGATGCCCTGCATCTGCTTGCCGGGGCTGAAAAGAGTGAATTTGAGCATCTGTTTGCCAAGCTTTCAGCACCGCTGAAAACTGGAGAGGGGGCATTGCAGGCATGGCATGCGGTTTTGGCATACAATGGAATTGCCGGATTTGAGAATGAATTGAAAAAAATTCTTGATACCATGCACAATGACCCGGTCAAGGGTGCGGCAATGCTCCGCAACCGGGTGAGCTGTATGCAGCATAATACTCAGTGGATCGACGGGATGAGCCGGATAATGACCGGGGAGATCTCCTCGGCTCCGGCAGAATTGATTTCAATGGTTGAAGAATTTATGACCAGAGTTATTGAAAAATGAAAAGAGTTATAGTGTGTGATTCCGGTCTTGGCGGATTGAATGTCGCTGCCGGATTTTTTGCTTCTCCGGGAGGTGTTTCCGGGGAAAAGTGCGAGGTGATCTACTTTAATGCTTATCCGGAAAAGGGTTCCGGATTCAATACTCTGCCGGATGAGCGGTCACAGGAAGAACTTTTCCGGGTGATTCTGGAGAGTATGAAAAAGTATTCTCCGGATCTCTGTCTGATCGCCTGCAATACCTTGTCCATTGTGTACGACCGTTTGGCAAAGTGGTATCAGCCGCCGTTTCCGGTAAGGGGAATAGTTGATGCCGCCGTTGAGGCGATGGCGGAGAAACTTGCTGCTGATCCGGATGATTCGCTTTTGATCCTCGGAACTAAAACGACAGTGGAATCAGGTGTTTACGCTTCGGCTCTTATTGATCGCGGTTTTGCTGAAAAGCGGATAAAATCTCTGGCGTGTCCCGGGCTGGCGACCTTGCTTGAATCCGATCCGGCTGCTGCTGAAGTTGCAGAAAAATTATCATATTATGCCGTTGAAGCAGTGAAAAAATTCCCCGGTATCAGAGGGAAACTTTATTTGGCATTCTGCTGTACGCACTTTGCCTTTGCCAGAGATTTGTGGATCGAAAAATTTTCCCGGCACTTCCCGGAAGGTATCGGCGTGATCGACCCCAATCAGGTGCTGGCTGGGAAATGCGGTTTTCAGGCGGAGAAATTCAGTTACTTATCAAGGATCGATTTCTTTCCGGGAGCCAGAGAGAATATGAGCAGATATTTTTCGGTTCCGGCTCCGGCGATAGCGGAGGCGTTGCTTCAGGCAGAGGCGGACTCCGGACTTTTTTGAACGATCAATTTTCATGGAGAATTATTCAATGGATAAAAAATGTGTGGTTTTGTTGACCGGTGCCGGTGGAGATGCCCAGGGCTGGGGAAACATGCAGGTTACTCAAGCGGTAAAAGAAGCGGTCATTGCCAATGGTTTTGATTGCCGGATAGTGGAAGCGGAAAACAAGGAAGATATGCTTGCCGGTCTCAATGCCGGTAAGTGTGATATTGTCTGGAGTGCTTTGTATTTCTTTACCGGCAGAGAAGATATCATCGGCATACCGCCGGATGCGGTCTGGGTCGCTGATGTCCTTGATGAACTTAAGATCCCTTATATCGGTCCATCGGCACAGACCATGAAAAATCTGATCGGCAAATTTGACACTCATGAAATTCTTGCCTCTGCCAAAGTGAGAGTACCCCGTCATGTGCTTTGTCCTCCGTCGGAATCCTGTGAGGTCGATTTCTTTCCGGCTTTTGTGAAACCAAATGGCGAATCACGTTCAGTCGGCATCAACGAAAACAGCGTGGTTGAGGATGCTGAAGCGTTGAAAAAACAGATCGCATTTATCCATAATGATCTGCAGCAGGCGGCTTTGATCGAGGAGTATCTCCCCGGCAGAGAATATACAGTACTGGTTCTGGGCAACGGAGCAAAAAGGGAAATTCTTCCCGGCAGAGTCACTGTTGCTCCGGAACATTACGGCAAATATCCGGTATTACGCAGTGATCTGCGTGGAGTGGGTCTGACGCATGTTTCACTTCCCGACGATCATCAGGAGGAAGCTGTGGAGTTGGCAAATGCCGCCTGTGATGCTTTGGGATGCGATGACCATGTCCGTATCGACATGCGTGAAGGCATTGACGGTAAACTCCGGATCATGGAGGTAAATGGTATTCCCGGATTGAAGCCGGTAAAAAGCTGGAGTCCGCAAATCTATACGCTTTATCATCCGGATACCGATCCATATCCGGCATTGATCGGCAAAATCGTATCCTGTGCATTGGAGAGAGCTTATGGCAAATGATCTGAATCGTCCGCCGGTAATATTGCTGAATATGGCTGTTGATGTGGTCAATAAATGGGAGAGCGAAATTATTTTCAGCAATTATGTCAGCATGGTCAGTGATGCCGGAGCGGTTCCTGTCTGTATGCCGTCGATCGAAAAAGAGCAGAATATTGAAACATTGCTGGATATTGCCGATGGAGTTTTGCTCATTGGCGGCAAAGATTATCATCCGTCATATTATGCTCAATCTCCGCATCCGGAGACGGATCTGGCGAGGAAACGGCCGCATTGTGACATTGCTTTCGGGGAAGCACTTATGCGGCGGGAAGTGCCGGTTCTGGGGATTTGTGCCGGATGCCAGCTTTTGAATATCGTCAATGGCGGCGGATTGATCCAGCATTTGCCCGGTGCAGAGAATACTCATCGCGGCGGGTTGTTTCACCAAATGGAGGTCATCAAAGAGGGTTTCTACTCCAAAGCGTTGGGTTTGAAGCTGAATGACCGGATCACGGTAAACAGTTTTCACCATCAGGCAGTTGATCCGTCGAAACTTGGCAGAGGTCTGCAAATAACCGCATTGGCGTATGACGGTACGGTTGAAGTAATTGAGGGGATCGATCCCGGCAGGATGATAATTGGAGTCCAATACCATCCGGAAAGAATGCCCGATAAGATGTCCGGTCTTTTCAGTATGCTTAAAACCGAAGCGGAAAAGTATCATAACTCCCGTTGAAAAGCAAAAAAGACAGGGCTGTTGCTTACCTGTGTCAAGGTTTGGCAGCAGCAGCTGTCTTTTTCTGTTGAAGTGACGGTTATTCAGCCATTGGCGGGAAAGTGCTTTTTTCCGGCAGGCAGTTGAGTTTATCGAAGTCGAATCCCAATTCATCGGCAAGTTTACGCCAGCGTTCTTCCATTTCATCCAGATAGAGCCACGGCTGCCATCCGAGTTTCAGGTAAGTTTTTACTGCTGCTTTGCGGAAGTCATCGGTCAGCAGAGAAAAGGATCTGTATCCCTGCCTGTAGAGCCGGTGCATGGCGGCAACACTGACAGATCTTCCCAGATGGAAGCCTTGTTTTTCCGGGTTGGTCATCACCCAGCCCAAAACCCCGACGTGTGGCAACTCCGGCATATCGGTTGTTTCGGCACAGGCGGCGGCAACGAAATTACCGGTGGCTTTTTCCACGATGACCAGCATTCCGCCGTCGAGGACTTTATTGCGGAAAGCAGCCAGTCTTTCTTCATCCCAGGTACTGAAGTTGACCGATGCCCGCAGAGCATTATATTCAGCTAATTCGCTGTCTGACACGGTGCGGATCTCAAAACCGTCAGCCAGATTGATTTCGGGCAGAGCGGTTTTTTCGGCATTGAAGATCATTTTTAATTGAGCCATAACAGTAAAATCCTTATTTTGAGAGCAGCTGTTGAGTTTTTTCCAGAAGTTTATCTTTTAAAACATTTTCCTCATCGTTGATTTCCGGTTCAGCGAGGGTCATCATGCTCTGCAATGCTCCGGCGGCGGGGGAATCCGGATAAGCATCGATCATTTCCTGAGCCTGTTTACGGAGCTGATACAATTCCGGCAGACAGTCGATGGCTTCTTTCAGAAACTGAATTACTTTGAGTTTTCCATCGGCATCAGCGATTTGCGGATAAAGTTTTGCACCGTCAACGGCCTGCCGCAAAATGACAGATTTCTTTTCCATGACGGACATGACTTTATTGAAATTTCCGGAAATGGCGGTATCATGTCCATCGGGGAAAATCCGGTCGGGTTCAAAAATTCTGGTCATGGAGAAGTTGTCATTGCGATACTTATCCCGGATAACCGGATCCCGGAAGTCGGGGATCACCTGAGTTTCGCCCTGATTTTCGGTACTGCGAACAGCCATGATACCGGCGAGAGTTACATCGCAGGCATCGTAGATATTCCACGGGCCGGCTTCTCCGGTGAGGATTTCTCTCGCGAAATAGTATAGTTCCCAGAAGTCTCCACCGCCATGACCGGTGGTATCGGCAAATTCTCCCAATTCCGGCCACTGCGGTTCAATGAGAGTTTGGGTGGATTCTCCGCCGGCACCGAAACGGATATGCAAGCCGTGTTTGCCCAGGGATTCTGCGGAAGCCCGGGTTCCCCAGATCCGTTTTCCGGTGTGATAATTTCCGGTGGTTGCACCGCAGAGGTTACGCATGATACCCCCGTTGCTCATTTGAATAAGAGAGGGGCATGGTTTTGCCATTCCGCTGCCGGGGATGAAACCGGGCAGGGCGATTTTTTCCGGGAAAGCGGTGATTTTTTCCGGCCGCAAACCGGTGATTTTCATCAGAGGACCGAGGGAATGGGTGCAGTAGTAGTGGAAATCGAGATATGATCTCCAGTTGTGAGCGGCATAACCGGGTTCGACCGGGGGGTATCCGAGCATGTTGTAGCAGTAGCAAAGAGAACGGCACTCATGGAGATATTCAAACTCGCCATACTGGAAATCTCCGAAAAATCCCTCCTGCCAGAGTTTGGCAAGATACATATTTTCTTTGGAAAAAGGATAGTTTTCCAAAAGGTGATAAACTTTTTTGCTTTTTTCCACTGCTTCGACGACTTTCACACCTTCAGCGGGGGTGAAAAAAGAGGTTACTTCACACATAACGTGCTTTCCGGCTTCCAGGGACCGGATGGTATGATCGGCGTGGGAAGTGAAATATGTGGCAATCAAAACGGCATCAATATCTTCTCTGGCGAGAAATTCGTTTTCGTCATCGGTTACGAAAGCTGTCGGGCAATTTTTTTTGAATCTTTCCCGCATGATGCTGTTGGTGTCACATCCGGCCACCACATCGATATTCAGGGCGTCGGCGGCTTGGACGAAACTGCTTCCTCTGCCCAGTCCCCAGATACCCAAACGGATTTTTTTATCGGTATCAAAGATTTTTCCCATGCTGTCCTCCTGCTTGTGAAATGTGTTGATTTCCGGATCACAGGATAATAAACATCACCTTATTACAAAAATCAAATATTGCGACGGGGGGTTTTATGGATATTTTTTATAGCTTTGGAACGTGTATTATAAAAAAAGAACATTTTACAGCTTGATATTCTTTCGTAATTGAGCCGGAGTCAATCCGCACTGTTTTTTGACGAAAGAATTGAGATGGGTAACGTTGTTCATCCCGGCGGCATCAGCAATTTCTTTCAGACTCAACCGGGCATCAGACATCAATTCCTGAATTTTTGAAAAACGTTTTCTGGCACGGTATTCTGCCGGGGTGGTATGGTAAGCCTGATGAAAGAGCCGTCTTAAATGGACCGGGGAAAATGGAAAATCAGCCATGATCTTATTGAGAGAGTATGTGAAATTCACATCTCCATCAATGGCTTGTTTCATTCCGGAAGCCGCCGGATGGATTTTTTCCGGCAGAGAATCGGAGGAGTGCCTGACAAATTCGGACAGGATTGATTGTGCCAGTAATTCTCCGGCTTTGGCATCCGCAGGCAATGCAGAAGCGGTAAGTTCAGTGACCTGACGGAAAATTTTCCGCATGAGAGCTGAATTTTCCTCATTCAGAGTGATCGTCCGGGGGATGGCGAGGCAGAAATCATCAAGGAACAATTCATTGCTGGTTGTTTGCGGATTCCAATGCAGATTATCTATTTGGCAGACGATGACGTAATTTTCCCGATTCTCATTGAAAGCAAAATCAATGGTGAATCCTTTTGGCAGTAAAAAGAGCGAATTTTCGGTTATCTTTCCGGCATCCTGTCCATCCGGAAAGGAGATATTCATCTTTTCCAATCCGGAGACTACCATTCCCAGAAAGACGCATTGTGTGGTTTGGCAAAAAGATTGTTTTCTGGTAAATATTCCGGCACTGGTAATTTTTATACGCATTTTTTTATTGTCTGTATCCGGGATCGGGCAGTTTCACTTTCCGGTTATGCCGCTGGAGTTTGGGAGTTTGCCCAGTAGAGAAAACTGAGCAGAGTGATAAGTCCGACAAGGGCTCCGATCAGAAAGAAAGTGCCAAAGGGAAAATCTTTATCCGGATTGATTTTCTTGTAGAGGAAATTCAATCCGAAAGCTCCACCCAGACAACCTCCGCCGATACTGGCAAAAGTTCCCATTATCGCTCCGACTGCATAACGCAGAACAGCTGTTGTCATGTCATCGAATAACTGGGAAATGCCGTAGAGAACACCTAAAATCGCCGCAAAGACCAGAAAGAAACAGCCGGCGGCAGAAAAAAGGATGCACGGGATGCTGAAAAACCAGTATAATGAATCGTAGAGTTTTCTTTTGTTGAAGTCCTGTACCGCCAGAGCCACTTCCTGATCGAAGGAAAGTTCCTGGGGGGCAAACGGGGTCTGGCAGGCGGCACAAGCCGGGACTCCGGGATGGTTCGGGGTGTTGCATGCCGGGCAGATCTGTGCGGCGGCGGCATTGAAAGCATTATTGCAGTAAGAGCAGGTCAGTGGTTGATTCTGATATTCATCACCGATATTGTACATCGCTCCGCAGTGCGGACAAAGTGTTACCATTGATTGTCTCCGTTGATTCAAATTACGGCGTTGTATCTGTATAATGTCAGGATTTAATTTAGCCCAATCGGGAAAAAATGCAAGCAGAATGTGTAAAAAATGCCGGATTTTTATCCCGTAATTGGTGATTAAAGGAAGATCATGACCGTTTTGACAAGGTGTTTTTTGTATATGCGGCAATCGGAATGAAAAGAATTCTGTGAAAAAACAGTCTTTGTGCCATGCGATTATTGTATTGCAGAAAAACAAGGAGGGCGTTGCTTGCCTATGCAAAGTTTTTGCGGCACTTTCTCGCCGCTGCCGGCAGATTTACCGCCGTGTTACTTTGCAGTTTTTCGGGAAAGCATCTTCTCCGACAGTGCAGTTCCGGGGGATGCTGACACTGGTCAAGCCGCCGCCGAAAAGCGTAAGAAATGCTCTGTCTCCAATGGAAGTAACACTGTCCGGGATGATAACACTGGTCAGATTGACACATCCGTAAAACGCCCACTCCCCGATGGAAGTAACACTGTCCGGGATGGTAACACTGGTCAGATTGACGCATCCGGAAAACGCCCAGTTATCGATTTTTGTGACACAGGAGGGAATGGTTACTGAACTGATCTCTTTATTGGAACAGGAATCCAGAGTTTTGTTGTCTTTGCTGAAAGTTATCCCCTGTTCTTTGGCAGTTTTCAGTTCTTTCCGTTCATTGTAATTTGAAATGGCAAACGGCAGAATAATTCCCAGCACAATCAGAAAAGCGATACATGCTCCGGCAATGATCCATACTTTTGGGTTGTTTTTTCCGGTCTGTTGCGGGGACGGGACAGCCGGATTGCCGCAGGGATTATTATAAACTCCCGGTGTCGGCGGAGGAGGTGGCTGGATCGGGAGCGGGTTTGTGCCGCAAACAAATTTTTGCTGACACAAAGGACATTGCAATTCGATTCCGCTGTACCGGTTGTCAAAAGAAAGTTGTCCCTGACAATGAGGACAATAGATCATCTGTTCCGCCATTTTTTATCTCCCTGTTTGTGTTGATTGGAATTCAAAAGAGATAATATATCATAAGTTTTTTTTTTTCAAGCACTTGTGCATTTTGTTGTATAAAAAAAGAAAACCTGCTGCCGTAACGATTGGCAGCAGGGAGGTCGTGTCTCCGGGAAAGGGCTTTTCCCGCGGCACTTCCATGCGGCGGAGGGTGGAAAATTATTTGTTTTCCTGTGCTTCACCGGCATTGTTTTCCGGCGTCATCTGATGCTGACGGCGGAAATGTTTCCTGCCCGGATGGCGGTGGTGGTGTTTCCACTCCTGAGGCGGCTCAAAATCCGGGCGTCCGGGACACATTTCGCCGGAAGCGAAAGAGCAATTTTGAGTTTGTTTCGGACAACCGCCTTTGAAACAGCAGATCGCCATGGCGATACCGTGATAAAGCAGAACCACGATGATTGCGGTCAGCAGAGAGATGACA
The DNA here is from genome assembly GCA_015061685.1 of Lentisphaerota bacterium. GTDB lineage: Bacteria > Verrucomicrobiota > Lentisphaeria > Victivallales > Victivallaceae > UBA1784. The sequence continues at coordinate 56,061 of SUWD01000011.1, forward strand.
AAGGTGCGGGCGTCGCCGGACAGTTTTGCTTTTTTCGGGGTGTTTTCAACCGGCTGAACAACGGGATCCTGATCTTCCATTTTTTCCTGTCTCCTGTTTTTTTTCTGTCGATCTTCCTGCGGATCAAACTGATCCTCGCTCCGGAATCTTCTTTCCGGGCATCCCGGAAGCTCTCCGGAAATCCTGTTACACTCCTATAACGTATGAAATCGTCAAAAAATTTTTATTTCATTTTGATTTTTTTTGTCCCGGTATTATATTATCAAACATAATAGGAGGCAATTTCAAAACTCCTCAAAAATTCTTAAAAATCATCGCTGCGATCTTAAAGCGGAGCGTTTCCGGTGGTTATTTATTCAATAGCCACGCTCAAACTACCGCTTTGATCTCATCAACGCTGATTTTTCAATCTCTTTTTGAATCAGTTTTGAAATTGCCTCAACAGAAATTTTATTTTTGACAATTGGAGGGATTTTTATGTGTGAAAATTTGAAAAATGCCATTATTGCCGCCGGTCAGGAACACTTGCTGCGTTTTATTGATGAACTTTCTCCGGTGGAGAAAGCTGCTTATATTGAACAACTTACTGCTGTTGATTGGCAGCAGATCCCTTCTCTTGCTGCTGAATATGTCCTCAAACGTCCGGAAGTTTCCATCCCCGATGATCTTACTCCGGCTCAATTTTTTCCTCTGCTTGCCAAAGATGAGGCGATGAGCGAATTATATGCCAAAGCCGATGCCAAAGGTGTTGAATTGCTCCGGGCCGGCAAAGTCTGCTGCCTGACCGTTGCCGGAGGGCAGGGGACCCGTCTGGGCTTTGACGGCCCCAAAGGCACTTATCCCATCGGGCCGGTTTCCGGGAGAACTTTGTTTGAATATTTTGCCGGTTCCATCAGCCGTGCTTCGGAAAAGTACGGCAAAACTATCAACTGGTACATCATGACCAGTCCGATCAACCGTGAGGCGACGGAAAAATATTTTGAAACGGCAAACTTTTTCGGTTTGCCCCGGGAGAGTGTATTTTTCTTCACGCAGGGGACGATGCCGGCATTCGGTCTTGACGGCAAATTGCTTATGAGCGGCAAGGGTTCGCTGGCTCTTTCTCCGGACGGTCACGGCGGCACGCTGCTTGCTTTGCGTAAATCCGGAGCTTTGGACAAGATGATTGCCGACGGCAATGAATACATCTCCTATTTTCAGGTGGACAATCCTCTGGTTCCGGTGGTCGATCCCCGCTTTATCGGGCTTCACGCTCTGGAAAACTCCCTGATGAGTGCGATCATGTTGAGCAAGACCAATCCGAAAGAAAAGCTGGGTAATTTCTGTGTCTCGCAGGGTCGCACGATGATAATTGAGTACAGCGATCTGCCGGATGAATTGGCGGAAAAACGCAATGCTGACGGCAGTTTGTCTTTTGTTGCCGGCAGTCCGGCGATCCATGTGATTTCCCGCAGTTTTGTGGAATCTCTTACCTCCGGCGGCACGCTCCGTCTGCCGTGGCACCGGGCGGATAAGAAGATCCCGTACCTCGATGCCGCAGGTGAACTTCAGCAGCCGTCGGAACCCAATGGGGTCAAATTGGAATCTTTCATTTTTGACGCCCTTCCTCTTGCGGAAAAGGTGATGATCCTTGAGGGTGACCGGGCGGAAGTTTTCGCACCGACGAAAAATGCCACCGGTGTTGATTCAGCGGAGAGCTGCCGGGAGATGATCACTGCCCGCAATGCCCGCCGTCTGGCCCTCGGAGGCGTGGAGATCCCCCGCAAAGCCGATGGAACTGTTGATGCGGTAATAGAAATATCTCCTTTTATGGTATTGGATGATGCCGATGCGGTTGCTCTGGTTGCGGAGAATGGCTTGAAAAAGCTTTTTGCCGGTGAAAAGGTGGCGTTATGAGCGGCTTTTCACCGGAAAACAGTGATGAATTTGCCGCTTCCCGGCCCAATACCATCCGTTATGCGGCAGGTTTGCTGCTGATGACGATGATATTGGCGGCATTCGGATTGACGATGCTCTATTCAGCCAGCAGCAGTGATGTTGCGGCGGCGGCGGCATTTTTCCGCAGTCAGTTGTTGTGGATCGGGGTCGGAAGTTTTCTGTCGGTATCGGTCTTTTTCTGCGGTTACGAATTTTTCTGCAAAAAAAGTCTGTTGTGGATCGGCGGTTGTGCACTGCTGTTGATCTGGGCGAGATTTTCCCGGGAGATCAACGGGGCACACCGGTGGATCATTCTTGGGAGTTTCCGTTTGCAGCCGTCGGAATTGGCAAAGATCGCAGTGGCATTATTTGTAGCAAATTACTGTTCGGAGTATTTGCGTACATTCAATGATTTTCTCCGGTTGAAAAACAGTATCTGGGGTATCGGGGCGGTTGTCGGCGGCATTGTCGGCTTGATTTTCTGGGGAGATGACATGGGAACATCGGTGCTGGTTGCGGCGATGGCATTCTGTGCGATGTATGTCGGCAATTTGCGGTTGCGTTATTTCATTATCCCGGTGGTTCTGCTGCCGCTGGTGGTTGCTTACATCAAATATTTCGACCCGATGCGTTGGGGGCGGATGACTATTTTTCTGGATCCGGAGAAGTATCAGCGTGCCGGAGGGTATCAGTTGTGGAATTCCCTTATGGCTCTGGGGTCGGGATCGTGGCACGGACTGGGGTTGACCGACAGCCGGCTCAAAGCGAACTATCTTCCTGAAGCTCACACCGACTTTATCATTGCCATAATCGGAGAGGAATTGGGATTTATCGGAGTGATGACGGTGATAGTCTGTTATATTCTCTGGGGGTATTTTGCATTCCGGATCGTTATGACCGCCCGCAACCGAATGGGTATGCTGCTTGGTTGTGCCCTGACCTTGGGAGTGATGTTTCAGGCGATAATCAATCTTGGCGTGGTATCCGGGATGTTTCCGACCAAAGGGATGCCGGCACCATTTATCAGTTACGGCGGCAGCAATATGGTTTGTTCGCTGGTTGCGGTGGGATTTCTGGTTTCTGTGGCGGTGGATGCGTGGGAACCGGGATATCCGCGGAAAATATTTACTCAAATTCTGCGTTGGCTGAAACTGGATTTTTCTTCAGCTGAAAATGATGAAGTGGAGAGTGACAATTAAGATGGTGAAATTAAAGAAACTTGCGGTCTGCTGCGGTGGAACCGGCGGACATTTTTTCCCGGGGTTGAGTATTGCCCGGGTATTTAAAGAGCAGGGCGGAGAAGTTCTGCTGCTGCTTTCGGGCATCCACGCTGTTGAACAGTGTAAAATTGCCGAATCGGCAGGTGTTCCTGCGTTGGCTTTGCCGGAGATGCCGCATTACAGCAAGCATCCTATCCGCTTTGTGCTGGGCTTTTTAAGGGGCTGTATTCAGGCGGAAAAGGCGTTGAAAAAGTTTTCTCCGCAGGCGATGCTGGCCATGGGATCATTTGCCGCATTGCCGGTGGTACGGGCGGCGGTGAAGTGCCGGATACCGTTATTTCTGCATGACGGCAATGCCCGTATCGGCAAAGCGAACCGTTTTTTCAGCCGCTGGGCGAAATTTATGGGCAGTGCTTTCCCGGCGGTCAATTCAGATGCCTGCCGTTGTCCGGTGGAGGCGGTCGGTATGCCTTTGCGTCCGGAATTGGACAAACTTGCGAAATTGGAAAAAACAGCAGCTCTGGATGCGGTAAACCGGGAATTCGGCAGTGATTTTTCGACGGAATATCCCTTGATCCTGATTACCGGCGGCAGTCTGGGAGCAGCAGTATTCAATACGGTTCTGCCGCAGGCGTTTACCCGTATCGGCACCGGATTTCAGGTCGTCCACCTTACCGGCAGGGGCAAACTTGCGGAAGCTGAAAAAATTTACCGGGGAGCGAAATTTCCCTATCTGCTCCGGGAATCGACCGGAAAAATGGGCGAATTACTGGCGGCATCCGATCTGGTATTCAGCCGGTCAGGCGGCAGTACTGCTGCGGAACTGGCACTTTTCGGTAAACCTTCGGTCTTGATACCTTATCCTTTTGCCGCCGAGGGGCATCAGCTGGATAATGCCCGCTATTTTGAATCCGGCGATGGTGCCGTGGTTGTCGAAAATCCGGATTTGACCGTGGAAAATGCGGAGAAACTGCTCCTTGATTATCTCAATGATCCGGCAAAGTGGCAGAAGCAGGGGGATAACATGTATCAGCTTGCCCGGAAGGGGGCGGCAAATATAATGCTGACTAAAATCGACGGAATGATTTGAAATTTCCTGATAGTGGTGATATAGTATTCACCGGTAACGTGTCGACGGGGAGAATACAGATGAATAACAGTATAATGGCAGTTCTGGCAGTTTCGTGCATGATGTTTGCCATGCCGTACCGGGCAAAGGCGATAGATCCGATCACGATGGCGATTTTGGCTCCGGTGGCTTTGAAAGTCGCCGAGGCGGCGAAACCTTATGTGATCCGTTCACTGGTAGGTACCGGCAAAGGGGTTTTGAAGATCGGCAAATCAGCTTTGGAGATACTCTATCTGCCCCTCGGGATCGGTGAAATCACGATCGGACTGCCCTTTAACAAGGGGCGGAAAGGTTTGAAGCATATTATCCGGGGCGGCGTGATAGCTCCGGCGAAATTAGTGGTAAATGTTTTACTGCTGCCGGTTTATATGACCGGTGCAAAAATCAATATATGAAGCAACACAATTCGGATATTTATAATTCGCTGCCGCTTCGTCGTCCTGGAGTCCGGCGTAATCGGTACAAGATGCTGGAGATGTGGTACGGCAGAGATCGGGCGATGACTGAGATTTCAGCTCATACTGCTCAGCCGACGCCGATCGATGAACTTCTGGATGGTGTTCTGGAGCGGATAAAACGCCCTGAAAACGGAACTTTGATCCGTTTGCGTTCCGAGTGGGGGAAGATCGTCGGAGCGATGCTGGAGAGATTTTGTGAAGCAGAGTCTCTCCGTGACGGAGTGCTTGTGTTGAAAGTCAGGCACAGTGCTTTGCTGGTGGAATTGCGTCCGTCATGCGACCTGATCTGCCGCAAAGTCAATTCCGTCCTCGGTGCAGAGGTCTGCAAAGAGGTGAGACTCTGTACCTGATTTTTTCAGTGTGAAAAAAAATCACAAATTTTGATAAAAAATCACAAACTGATTTGAAAAATCGCAGTACCGTTACTATATTATACGGTGAACAAATCAGGGTGCAATTGTATTTAGGAGTTTTCCGTATCATGACGGAAAGACGTGAAGCGATACTTAAGTATATAGAACTTAAAGGCGAAGTTTCCATCGGGGAATTGGCGTCTCACTTCGGCTCCTGGTCAGAGATGACTCTCCGCCGTGATCTGGCGGCTCTGGAACAGATGCACAAAATCATTCTCACCCGCGGCGGAGCCCGCAGTATTCCCTCCCGTTACGGTCTGCACGAAGACATTTACAGTGCCAGAGAGCAGCTCAATGATGCGGCGAAGCAGTTGATCGCTTCCAAAGCGGTATCATTGGTTGAGCCGGATACGGGGATATTCATTGATTCCGGGACGACCGCCATGGCATTGGCGAGAATACTTCCTGACTGTCATCTTGCGGTGATTACAGCCGCTCCCAATATTGCTCTGGAGATCGCCATGCGCAAGGCGAAACCATCCGTGATCATGCTTGGCGGTACTCTCTGCCGGGATGAAATTGCAGTTGCCGATCCGGAAGTGCTTACCCACCTTGAGCATATGAATATCGACACAGCTTTCATGGCGGCGTCCGGATACGATGACAAGGGCGGATTTACCGTCGGCAGTCAATTGGGGGCTCTGCTCAAAAGAGCGGTGGTCAAACGGGCCCGCAAAGTGGTTATGATGCTGGATTCTTCCAAGATCGGCACACTGCTTCCTTTCACCTTTGCCAGGATGGAGGATGTGGATGTGCTGGTGGGAGATGGTAATTTTTCTGAAAGTATAATAAATCAATCATCTGAAATCTTGTAAACCATTAAAACAGGAGAAAGTTACAATGGCAGATTTTATTTTGATGCCCCAGATGGGTGTTTCCGAGGAAAGTGCGTTGCTTTCCGAGTGGAAAGTCAAAGAGGGAGATGTTATCAAACTCGAACAGCCGATTTTCGGACTTGAGACCGGCAAATCCTCCTTTGAAGAACTGGCGAAGTATGAAGGTACTTTGCTGAAGATCCTCGTTCCCGCCGGTGAAGAAGTTGCCGTCGGTGCCCCGGTTGCTGTTATCGGTAAACCCGGTGAATCTTATGAACTTCCCGGTGCCGCCGGTGCTGCAGCCCCTGCCGCTGCCCCTGCTGCCGAAGCTGCTCCGGCACCTGCCGCTGCCCCCGCCGCCGCTCCTGCCGCCGCTGCTTGCGACAACAAGGATGTGAATTTCATTCTGATGCCCCAGATGGGTGTTTCCGAGGAGAGTGCGTTGCTTTCCGAGTGGAAAGTCAAAGAGGGCGATGTCATCAAACTTGAACAGCCGATTTTCGGACTTGAAACCGGTAAATCCTCCTTTGAAGAACTGGCGAAGTACGAAGGTACTCTGCTGAAGATCCTCGTTCCCGCCGGTGAAGAAGTTGCCGTCGGTGCCCCGGTTGCTGTTATCGGTAAACCCGGTGCTGTTTTCTCTGTTCCCGGTGCCGCCGCACCTGCCGCTCCCGCCGCTCCGGCTCCGGCTGCCGAAGTTGCCGCCGCTCCGGTTGCTGCTGCTCCTGCTGCCGCCGCCCCGGCTGCTGCCGGTGCTGAAGTTCTTGCTTCACCCCGTGCCAAAAAACTTGCCGCTGAATTGGGTCTGGACATTTCCAAAGCCATTCCGACCGGTCCGGAAAGCCGCATTATTGAGCGTGATGTGAAAACTTTGAAAGCCACCGCCCCGGCTGCCGCCGCTGCTCCTGCTGCCGAAGTTGCCGCCGCCGCTGTTGCTGAAACTGCTCCGGCAGTTGCCGCCGCAGCCGAAGTTGCAGCCGCTCCGGAATACACCGAGGAAAAAATCTCCCGCATCCGCAAAGTTATCGCCGATAACATGCACAAATCTCTGGCGGATATGGCACAGCTTACCCTCAACCGTACTTTCGATGCCACTGCGATCCTTGAGATGCGCAAGCAGATGAAAAACGCTCCGGAACTGGGTCTGGACAAAGTTACCATCAACGACCTCGTTCTCTTTGCCGTTGCCAAAACTCTGGTTGAATTCCCCGACATCAATGCCAACTTCATCGGAGACAAGATGCGTCGTTTCACCCACGCCCAGCTCGGTGTGGCGATCGACACTCCCAAAGGTCTGCTGGTTCCGGTACTGCGTGATGCCGACACCATGAGCCTCAAGGCGATCTCCGCCAAAGTCAAAGAGTATGCAAATGCCTGCAAAGACGGTTCACTTGGAGCTGACAAACTTTCCGGCGGCAGTTTCACTGTCACCAACCTGGGCAATCTTGGTATTGAGAGCTTCACTCCGATCATCAATCCGCCCCAGACAGCCATCCTCGGTGTTTGCGGTACGACGCTCCGTCCCCGTCAGAAAGCCGATGGTTCTGTTGAATTCTATCAGGCAATGGGCTTGTCACTGACCTTTGACCACCGAGTGGTTGACGGTGCTCCGGCGGCGAAATTCCTCAAAGCTGTTGCTGACAAACTTGAGAAATTCAATTTGATTCTTGCACTTTAATCAATAGATAACGTCCCAAATTTTGTGAAACCCGTAACAGGAGCTTATAAACAAACATTTTTGTTAACGAGTGAAACATATCACATAAGTTGTGATTTGTCAATCCGGCAAGCACGGGTTCGATCCAACCGGTGGATGCAGTGTGAGGCAAGGTCGCAGGCATTTCAAGGCGGATGAGCAGGAGAGTACTGAACGTACATGACTGCGAAAACGTCCGCAGATTTGCCGGGAAATTGCCCGCAATGCACCGCCGCAGGAAAGATTTTTCACAAAAAATGAGACAATAACAATCAATAAACATACACAGGTGAATTATCATGGTTTATGATGTTCTGGTCATCGGCGGCGGACCCGCCGGTTACAAAGCGGCTGAACGTGCCGGACACAAAGGAATGAGCGTCTGTCTTTTTGAAGGACGCTCACTGGGCGGTGTTTGTCTTAATGAAGGCTGTGTGCCGACCAAAACTCTGCTCTATTCTGCGAAAATTTTTGATTATGCCAACGGCGGCGGTGAACACTATGGCGTTACCGTTTCCGGTGCGAAAATCGATCACGCCAAAGTCGTTGCCCGCAAGGACAAAGTGGTGAAAACCCTCGTTTCCGGCGTGGCGATGCAGATGAAAGGTGCCAAAGTCAATGTGGTCAAGGCCAATGCCAAAGTTGTCGGCAAAGATGCTGCCGGTATCACGGTTGAAGCCAACGGTGAGAAATTCACCGGCAAAAAGCTGATTATTGCTTCCGGTTCAGTTGCGGCAGTTCCCCCGATTCCGGGTCTGCGTGAAGCGGTTGCTTCCGGTGATGCTCTGACCAACCGTGAGATCCTTGCTCTGACTGAAGCTCCGAAAAAGCTGATTGTTCTGGGCGGTGGTGTCATCGGACTGGAAATGGCTTCCTACTTCAACAGCATCGGTACTGAAGTTGTGGTCGTGGAAATGATGGATCGCATCGGCGGACCCACTGATATTGAAATGTCTGAAATGCTCCGCGGCATCTATGAAAAACGCGGTGTCAAATTCATGCTTAAGACCAAAGCGGTCGCAGTCAACGGCAGTAAACTTTCCGTTGAAAATGCTGACGGCAAATCTGAACTTGCCGCCGACAAGATCCTCGTCGCCATCGGCCGCCGTGCCAATACCGCCGACATGGGTTATGAGAATATCGGTCTGTATATGGAGCGTGGAGCCATCAAGACCGACGATGAGATGAAAACCAATGTTTCCGACGTTTTCGCCGTGGGCGATGTCAACGGCAAATCCATGCTTGCCCACACTGCTTACCGTGAAGCTGAAGTTGCGGTCAATGTGATTGCCGGTGAAAAAGATACGATGGATTACAGTGCCATTCCGGCGGTGATCTACACCAATCCTGAAGTTTCCAGCGTCGGTGAAACTGAAGAGACTGCCAAGCAGAAAGGTCTCAAATACCGGGTTGTCAAAATGCCGCTGCTTTTCAGCGGCCGTTACATTGCGGAGAATGAGGGCGGCAACGGCTTCATCAAAATGATTCTTGATCAGGATGATATTCTCATCGGAGCCTGCATCATCGGCAACCCCGGATCTGAAATGATTTTCGGTCTGGCGATGGCGATCACCCGCAAACTCAACTGTGCCGAGATCAGCAAAGTGGTCTTCCCGCACCCGACGGTCGGTGAAGTTTTCCGCGAAGCGGCACTCAATGAAGCATAATCAACACTTTCAACCTAACATAAAGGAAAAAGAAAAATGCCTAAAAGTCAATTTATTGACCCCAAAGCAGTCCGCAAAAGCGGGGTCCTCGATCTGGGCAAGATCGAACTGAACCAGTACAAGAAAACCTTTGCCGAGGAGAAAAAGATTTTCGGTAAAGACAACTTGCTGGGCATCTACCAGGATATGCAGTTTATCCGTGAATTTGAGACGATGCTTTTCCAGGTGCGTACTCAGAAACACTACAACGGCATCGACTACCTCTACACCGGTCCGGCTCACCTCTACACCGGTGAGGAAGCCCAGGCTGTCGGTATGGCGTATTCTCTTACCCATGACGACATGATCTTCGGATCCCACCGCAGCCACGGTGAAGTGCTTGCCAAAGGCTTCAACGCCATCCGCAACCTGCCGGAAAAAGAATTGCAGGATATCATGGAAGGCTTCTTCGGCGGCGATCTGCTCCGTGTCGTTGAGAAACACAACAAGAGCGGCAATATCCGTGACCTTGCACTGGATTACCTGCTTTACGGCTTCATGGCGGAACTTTTCGGCCGTGCCAATGGTTTCACCCGCGGTCTGGGTAACTCCATGCACGTCTTCTTCCTGCCTTTCGGTATCTATCCGAATAACGCCATCGTCGGTGGATCTGCCGGTATTTCCGCCGGTGCCGCCCTCTATAAAAAGGTCAACAAGAAACCCGGTATTGTCGTCTGCAACTGCGGTGACGGTGCCATGGGCCGCGGCCCGGTCTGGGAAGCTCTGAACTTTGCTTCCATGGACCAGTATTTCAAACTCTGGGATGACGAACACAAAGGCGGTTTGCCGGTGATCTTCCACTGTATCAACAACGGATACGGCATGGGTGGTCAGACCTGCGGCGAAACCATGGCTTACGAAATTGCAGCCCGTATCGGTGCCGGTGTCCGTCCCGACCGTCTGCATGCTGAACGTGTTGACGGCTACGATCCGCTGGCTGTTATCGATGCTTTCAAACGCAAACGTGAAATTCTTGAAAACCGTCAGGGTCCGGTCTTCCTGGAAACCATGACCTACCGTTACGTCGGTCACAGTGCCACTGACAGCTCCAGCTACCGTACTCAGGAAGAGATCGAAGCATGGAGAGAGCAGGATTCCATCGCTGCATTCCGTGCCAAACTGGTCAAGGGCAAAATCGAGAGCGACAGCACCTTTGATGACTTCAATGCTGACATCAAAGAACGCATTACCCGCATCATGAAACTTGCCATTGACGAGCAGGTTTCTCCGCGTATCGATCCTGCCAACGAGCCGGATGCCATGCGTAAATACATGCTTTCCAACGAACATGTTGAAAAATTCGACGACCGCAAACCGGAAGTCACCATGCCGCTGGAAGAGAATGCCAACCTCAAAAAGATCAAAACCAAAAAACGTTTCGGTTTCGACGAGAACGGCAAAGAAGTTTCCAAGCTGATGGCGTACAACATGCGTGATGCTCTGTTTGAAGCTATCATCAACAAATTCTACACCGATCCGACCCTGATCGCCTTTGGTGAAGACAACCGTGACTGGGGCGGTGCCTACGGCGTTTACCGCGGCCTGACTGAAGCGATCCCCTATCACCGCTTCTTCAATGCTCCGATTTCTGAAAGTGCCATTGTTGCTGCGGCTTGCGGTTATGCTCTTTGCGGCGGCCGTGCCATTCCGGAACTGATGTACTGCGACTTCCTCGGCTGTGCCGGTGACGAAGTTTTCAACCAGCTGGCCAAATGGCAGGCTATGTCTGCCGGTGTGCTGAAAATGCCGGTTGTTCTGCGAGTTTCCGTCGGTGCCAAATATGGTGCCCAGCATGCTCAGGACTGGACCAGTCTCTGTGCCCACATTCCGGGTCTGAAAGTCTGCTTCCCTGCCACTCCGTACGATGCCAAAGGTCTGATGAATGCCGCTTTGAGCGGAACCGACCCGGTCATCTTCTTCGAGAGCCAGAAGCTGTATGACACCAGCGAACAATTCCATGTCGGCGGCGTTCCGGAAGAATACTATGAAATTGAGATCGGTGAACCCGATGTCAAACGTACCGGCAGCGATCTGACGATCCTCTCCATCGGTGCCACCCTCTATCCGGCAGTTGCCGCTGCCAAAGAGATGAGTGAGAAATACGGTGTTGAAGCAGAGATCATCGACGCCCGCAGTCTGGTGCCTTTCAACTACGACAAGCTGATTGAGTCTGTCAAAAAGACCGGCCGTCTGCTGTTGATCTCCGACGCTTGCGAACGCGGCAGCTTCCTCAACGATGTCGCTGCCAACGTCACCCGTATGGCGTTTGATTATCTGGATGCACCTCCGGTCGTGGTCGGTGCCCCGAACAGCATTTCTCCCTGCCCGGAACTGGAACAGTTCTACTATCCGCAGGCCTCCTGGATCCTCGATGCAGTCAACGAAGCGATCCTGCCGCTGCCGGGTTATACCTCCAAAATGAACTTCACCCGCATGGAAAAACTGCGCCGTGCCAAATTGGGAATCTGACCTATGAAAACTACCGCTGTAAGACTTTACGGCAAAGAAGATCTCCGGCTTGAAACTTTTGACCTGCCGGAGATCTCCGACTCCGAAATTCTCGCTAAAATCACCAGTGACAGTATCTGTATGTCCAGTTTCAAAGCTGCCGAGCAGGGAGCTGCCCACAAGCGTGTTCCGGATGATGTTGCGGAAAATCCGATCATCATCGGTCACGAATTTTGCGGTGAGATCGTTCAGGTCGGTGCCAAATGGCAGGATCAATTCAAAGCCGGTCAGCGTTTTGCCATCCAGCCGGCGATGAACTACAAAGGATCTCTTGCTGCTCCGGGTTACTCCTACAAATACATTGGCGGAGATGCGACCTACATCATCATTCCGGAAGAAGTGATGCTTACCGGCTGTCTGCTGCCCTACAATGGCGAAGCATTCTTCTACGGTTCTGTTGCCGAACCGGTCTCCTGTGTTATTGGAGCATTCCATGCCCAGTACCACACGACCAACGGCAGCTATGAACACAAGATGGGTATTGTCGAGGGTGGTAAAATGGCTATTCTTGCCGGTGTCGGTCCGATGGGACTGGGAGCGGTTGATTATGCCATTCACGGTCCCCGCCGCCCGAAACTGCTGGTGGTTACGGATATTGACGATGACCGTCTTGCCCGTGCTGCGAGTTTGTACACGGTTGAAGATGCCAAAGCCAACGGAGTTGAGCTGGTTTATCTCAACACCGGCAATGGTGATCCGGTCGCCAGGATGATGGAAATTTCCGGCAACACCGGTTATGATGATGTCATGTGCTTTGCTCCGGTGCGTCCGGTGGTTGAGCAGGGCGACAAGATTCTGGGCAAAGACGGCTGTCTGAATTTCTTTGCCGGTCCTTTGGATCCGCAGTTCAAAGCTGAATTCAACTTCTACAATGTTCACTATGCTTCGACCCATATTGTCGGTACTTCCGGCGGAAACACCGATGACATGAAAGAAGCTCTGTCCCTTATGGAACAGGGCAAGATCAACCCGGCTTGTATGATCACCCACGTCGGCGGTATGGATGCGGTCATTGAGACCACTCTCAATCTGCCCAAGATCAAAGGCGGTAAAAAGCTGATCTATACCGGCATCAACATGCCGTTGACGGCGATCGCAGATTTTGCGGAGAAAGGCAAAACAGATCCTTTCTTTGCTGAATTGGCAGAGATCGTGGCCCGTCACAATATGCTGTGGAATGCGGAAGCAGAGAAAGCTCTGCTCGCTCATTTTCAGGCATAATTGACCGGAAAAGGTCGAAAAATTCCCCGCAGGTGAAGTTTTTTGCCTGTGGGGATTTGCTTTTTAAAATAACAAAGCTATATTAATGAAATGTGTGATGAATTGAAAGGATTTTTTACTTAAAAAAACATATTTACGTTGCTTGAATTGAAAATCAAATAAGGCGTCCGCTCCAGAACTACCACTTCTATAGAACTGATGTCAACGAAACACATTCGATCGCGTTGCCAAAATACTGGCGGCTCATTTCGACGTATGTGTTTCGTTAGCTGTGGTAGGCTTGGAGCGGGCATTCATCGGAATGACCGCCTTTTTTGTACCTGTAAGCCGGAGTGTAAAAGTGAAAAGATTGCTGCATAAGTGCCGGAGGATTTTTTACCGGATGCTGTCCAGATTGAGGAAGAGCAGGCGGATCATTTTACTGCGGGCACTATTTCAAAACTGGCAGACTCCGGAAGCACACCTTTTAAGCAGTAATTTCCGGGGAAAAATCCCGGAAAACTGGGAAGAGCTTTTATCCGATACCGATCCGGGATCCAGAGCGGCAGTCGGAGAATTTTTCCGGCGGATAAAAAATGAGTGGCTTTTTCAGCGGCCGGAGAATCGTTACCAAATCCTTGCATCCCGCAAATTTCTTGCCGGTAATACCCTCGCTTTTGCCGGAGAATCATTTTCATTTTGTCCGGTGATCGCAGCTTTGCCGGACAAGATCAAATCCGGTTTCCGCAACCGGGGCATTATTGTTGCAGGGAGATTTAGCGGTGATGATTTCAGGTCGATGCTTGCCGATTATGCCCTGCGGCAGATATTTGTACTGCAAACCGGGGGTGAGTGCAGCGTAAAGAGAGATGATTGCTGCGGCAAAATAGAGTTTGTTGATTGCCCGGTAACAGAGGAGAATAAAGAGAAGAGTTGTTTTTCAGCGGAAATTCCCAGTCAGGATGAATTTGCTTTGCTGAAGTTGGACGACCTGCTTTTCGACCGGGATATTCCGATAGCGTTGATAAGTGCTGATTGCCGGGGCAGGGGGATCTGGATGCTTGACGGAGCGGCAGAAATCATTGAACGTGACCGTCCGGTGTTATTGCTCACCTGCCGGCATGATCCGTTTGAATTACTGGGGCAATATACTCTGCTTAAAACCCGTTTCCCCTTTTACCGGTTAAGTTTTTTCTCTGTTCCTTCCGGTAACTGTTGCAATCTGACGATGCAGGCGATCTGCGGGAGTTTACCGGGATATGAAAATAAGGCGTAAACACTATTTCAGGTATCCTTCTTTCCCGGCATGGAGGATTGCCCGCCGGAAAAAAGGGGAATTGGAGGGGAATTGGTGCCATTCCATATAAAGAGCTGTCCATTATAAATTTACAATTAAATTATTCTCTTTTGCCGTTGCTCGAAACATAAAAGTTCTTTCCTCTTTGTTTTTTACATCAACGCTGCAAGAAGTAATACATCATCCGTAATCCAATTTATCAAGCAAAAATTCACAAGGAGAATAATTTATATGTAACAAGTTGTCTATCATTAAGATATGCAGAATGGCACCAATTACCACATCACCTTTATTGTGTTTTGCAAGGCGGGATTTCAAATCTGCTGTACTGCCGATATAACGCTGTTCCGGCTGGGAAATACTGCGTAAAATGTAAGTATAGAACATTCGATTTCTCCAATTCTCTGCCGTTAGCCCTCCGTCGCCAAGGCTTCCTCCTCCGCTAAAGCTATTGAGGATAAATTTCCAGGCATCCTTCGCCCGCTCCGTTGCACTCCGCTTATTTTTGCAAGCAAAAAAATCTACGGATAGCAAGACTGGCTTGCCATCCGTAGCTTCAGCGAAGGATGGTGGAGGTAAAAAAGGGATTTTCAATAATTCTCTTACGCTCAAACTGGTAAAACTTTTTCAAGTTTGATGATGATTTTATTTCAGAGAAATATTCTTCCCAATTCTCGATCAAGCAGAAAACTTTGGTCGGCTGTTCATATTTCTGTAATCCGCTCTGCTCAAATTTACCATTCTGCAAAATGGCTGACGACCTCTGCTACTGAATTTATATTTTTCAAGAATGGGGCAAAAATCTTAAAGATATTGGTCTGTTTTTATATGGATATTATTATTCCTTCAGACGCGGGCTGTATTCAAACCCCCAATTAAATCGTTGCTTACGCATATCATAAGTTCCGTGATTTTTCAGTTTGATAGTAAGGTAATTGTGTTTATAGTAACTTGTTGAGGGAGCATATTCTTTATCAGCTCTGCCGAAGTGATTGTTTACTGCATAACGCAGGAATATACTTTCCCATACTGGTATTGAAATATACTTGCCATCAGGAGTTTCACCAGATCGCGTTGCTCCCGGTCCGGAGTTGATTTTCATACGGTCAGGTGTGGAATAAAATTGTTCGTAATGATCCAATAAATAAACAGAGTGTGGTTGCCGGTCTTTCCAGATATAAACCGAAAGCAGATC
>SUWD01000046.1 GCA_015061685.1 Lentisphaerota bacterium
GACTGCTTTAGCAGTAGCCAGTGAGCTTAATGCGAATGAAAATTCCATTCAGAGCCCGGATCGGGCTGCCAGTAAAAATGCCTTCTAGGCACAGTGCATACCACCAGCTCAGCTGGTGGTTTTGATTATATAGTGCTGAATAGTGCTAAAACATGCCCATCGCAGTAGAAATTACGGCATTTTACGGCACGATTACGGCATGATCCAACAATGATGAGAGTTGTAACCTTACGGCACTATGCGTTTTATTCCACAAAAATTCCCTTCTTTATGGCATCGTGCCGTAATTTTGCCGTAATTTGAGCTTAATTCAGATATATTTTCAGGCATAATACCCCGGACGGGATAGTCCCGTTCTGAAAAACATCAATCTATGGAGGTATTATGCAAGATTACCCAACCAGGTCCGGTGGAGGATATTTCTTCGCCGGACTTCTTTTTGCCCTTGTTCTGGGGGGCGGCGGCTATTGGATGCTGCACAAAGAAAAACTTTCCGGGGCGGAGACAGCCATTCCCCGGAAACCTGACATTGCTGAACTTGATTCCAAAGCCAAGCCCCACTTCGACCGGGCAAAGCAGAACATCCCGGCAGTCGTGGAAGAACTCACCAGTTACAGCAGTATAACTGGATAAAAACATTTGGCAAAAAACAGGTTCTTCTGTTTGGGATGATGCTGCGACTGCAACTGTTTACTGTTGCTTGATCCAATTGCTGCCATCCCAATGATAGTTCACATTATTCAGATCGACAGCCTGCATAGTTTGAAAATCCGGGTTGTTTACTTCAATGCGTTCATGATCGGAAACAATGAAATATTTTCCCTTTCGGTAAAAGAAATCAAAAATAAAATCTTTGTTAAAATCAAAACACAATGTGCCTTGATACGAAAGATGAAAATTTTCCCTGTTATCACTCCAGAAAAAATCTCTTCCGGTATATGTCGCACCTATGCAGAAAGAGTTCTTCCGGGAAAATACGATTACACCGTCTGTCATTTGCAAATCAAGCGATTCCGGATTGCCGTCTATTTGATAAATCCCCTGTGCATCTTTAACAATCATTCCGGCGGGTTCATTATGGCAACAGCCGGAAATAAAAACTGTGATCACACAGAAAAATATTGCAGAATAAGATATAACCTTTTTCATTGCGGTCAATCCAGCTTGAAAACCCCATCTGCGGCATCCAGATAAGTACGCCAGTCATCCAACAGGATATTATGTTTCCCCGTTCTCAACAAATAGCATACATCTTTACCCACCGGCACATCCGGTGGCGGCGGAACCGCAGAAGCCAGCGGCTCTCTGCCAAAAAGTTCAAAAGCTTTCCCGGCGTGATACAAGGAAAGATATTCCCCCTTGGGATCCGCCCACAAATCCTCCGTGGCACTGTGGACACAAAGGCATCGCGGAGCAACCAGTGCAAGCAGGCAATGCTGGTCAAACGGCAGCTTTTCCGGATGGCGGCAATATTGATCCATCTCGTCATTGAACCAGTAAGTTGCCACCTTTGAATAATGGAACATGGCAAAAAGCGTTTCCCCGTAAAGACGTCTGCTCAATGCAGCTCCGCCGCAACCGGAATCATTCACGCAGACCACCTTGAATCTTTCATCATTCACCCCTGCCCACAATGCCGTTTTTCCCAACCGGGAATGTCCGATGCAAAGAGCTTTTTCCGCATCTATCTCCGGAAAAGTCTGCAGACAATCCAGCATCCTGCTGTAACCCCATGCCCAGGCACTGACAGCTGAAGCATTACGGGGACGGCCGTTAAGTTCCTCCTTACTGCGGAATAATTCATATATACTGGTCTGCCAGCGGTCATCGTAAGTATCGGCAAAAAAGTCATGGTAGGAACAAATCGCCAGAGCGTACCCCCTTTCCATGATATAATCAATAGGCCAGCGTTCCGCTTTTGATCCCGGCAAAAGGAAATGCGAATCCCTTTTGCCCATCTGTCCGGTCATGGTAATATCTTCTTCGGTGGTAACAGACTCATTGCCGCCAAAAGTAAGAGAGACCGCCACGGGAACTTTTCCTTTTGCCTTTCTGGGAATATACAACAGCATGACCGCCATACGCCGCATACCGTTATTCATAATGAAATCCATGCGGATCTCCCGGCGGAGAGCCAGACCGTTTCTCGCCTCTTTTTTCTCCGTTAAAACCGTATAAGCGACCCGATCCGGAGCGGGAGGGATTTCGCCGTACATTATATTCCGGAACATGCCCAATAATTCCGGTTTCCGTTTATTTATCCACTGATCTTTATTTGCGGCAGCCATTCCGTCGCCGCAGGTCAGCAAATCAGGCAGTTCAAAAGCAGGCATTTTGCTTTCATCGTAATTTGCCTGCCAGGGAAGAGTTTCTGAATACATTTTTTTATACTCCTTGTTACAGCTCTTTTATTTCAAAATCATCAACTGTTTTCCGGTGATACAGAGCCGCGACATGCTTCCGGTATTCCCGGGGAGAGACCCCCATGATCACTTTGAAGCGGCGGGAAAAATGGTATTGATCCTGATAACCGTAACGAAGTGCAGTTTCAGCGATCGAAGAATCGGTCGTGGAAAGATATTCTGCCGCACGGTTGATTTTCAATCTCTCCACATAAACTTTGGGTTTGACTCCGGTCCTCTGGAAAAACACCCGGCGGAGCTGATCCACGCACAAATTGCAATATTCTGCCATATCTCCGACGCTCCACCACTTTTCCGGGTGATCCCGCAACTCATCCAGCAATTCTTCCAGCAACGGATGATCCGGTTTTTTCAGATTATTCTTTTTCAGGTACAACTCCGCCAAAAGCTTCTGCAATTCGATATTTGCCCGGAGCTGGGAATCTACCGCCGGATCAGCAGCGTATTCCTGGATCGTCAGAAGCCGCCGGATATGCCCCAAAGCAAAAACGCCATTGGCTATCACTCCGGAACGCATCAGCATTTCCGCAGCGGGCCCTGCGAAGTTCACCACATCTTCACTGTAACAATGTCCGTCAACACTGCCGTAGCGGTTACGGGTCCCCGGAGTAATAATGACACAATCGCCCGGAGAAATTTCCGCAGTCTTGTTATTTTCCAGAAACAATCGTCCTTTGCCGTCGTACATGTGCGAAATGGAAAAAAATTCAAAATAACGCAAACGGCATTTGTCGTAAGAATCCGGACGGGTCGTCCCCGTGGCACAACGGAAGATCCATAATCCGTACTGCCGGTGAAACTCCTGCATCCCGGTCGCAGGCAAATGATGTATTTGAATATCATCCATACTCTTATTTCCCATCCCCAAGCGGTTTCATCTTGTCCAAAACTGATATAATATTGTCCCGGAATTTCCGTTTTTCAAGTTGATTTCAGAAACAGAAAATACTTTTTCCTGATTTTTTCATGTCTTTTCTCCCGGCAATTCGTTTTATGTCATCTTTATGCCGGAATTATCCATGTTGTATAAATCGTCCATTCCCGTACCGATTGCACAATTCAACCACTGTTTTCTGCTGTACTGTCTTTATAAATATTCGATTTATATCCGTTTTACCCGATTGGGTCACCCCCGGAACCATGCGAACCGTCTTTTTGTCATTAACAATGTCGTTTTTATCCATTTTATTTTTCTTATCCCCGTGTATATTATGGTAAAACAATTGAACCGGATCAGCTTTTTTTCAAAATCAAGGAGAAAAAATCATGAGAAAACGACCCGCCATTTCCACAAGCATTCCCCGATTTACCCTGATCGAACTTCTGGTAGTTATTGCCATCATCGCCATTCTTGCCGCTATCCTGCTGCCGGCACTCAATTCGGCAAGAGAACGCGGCAGAATGATAAGCTGTGTAAACAACTTGAAACAGATCTCCATGGTGTTTCACAATTATGCAGACGATAATGACGATCTTTTCCCCAACGGATATTACACCGGATGCACCCCCTCGGAAACCGTCAATCAAACCTACTATCTGGATTGCGTGGCATCTCTTTACCGGATGTCTAAAATGACAAAAGTCGCCAACGGCAACAAATGGCAACAGACAGGAAATACTGACAGTACCGGAATTTTCCGCTGCCCGACAATGGATGAGGCTGCATACCTCTGCTGGGGATACACTTCTTACGGTTCAAACAAGTATATCACGTTCCCCGACAAGCTCAATAATATCAAAAAACGTGTCAGACTGCGCCGCCCGTCAGTAAATATTCTTCTGGGAGAAAACTACAACAACGGGCTGCTCAGCAGCGGAGCAACGACTGCCAATACATTCAATCCGGCAAGCAATGCGGGCAAACAGCCAATCGCTTTCCGGCACAGTCAGAGAGCTAATTTCGGTCATGCCGACGGCAGTGTTGAAAATCTTGGCATGGGTCAGGTAGTCAATGCCCAGCACTGGCCGGAATTGGATAATGACGGTGACGGTCTGAATTCCCGGTTACGCACCTGGCAGTGGAGCGATAATTTCAAGGATACCAAAAATACTTTTGGCAATTTCTGATTTTACGGTGATTCCATGCGAAGAGCAATTCTACTGATATTGTGCCTGTTTTTTCTCAAAAGCACGGCAGGGCTCCGGGAAGTCGCATTTTACAAAGTATCTCCGACAAATGATCCCCCCGTACTTGATGGCAAACTTGATGAGCAATGCTGGAAAAATGCGGAGGTTCTTTCCCGCTACTGGCAGTACGGAAAACCCAATCCGCCACCCAGCCCGCTGAAAACTGAATTCCGGGCAGTTTATCATACTGACGGTCTCTATGTCGGGATCGTAAATTACGATGATCAGATAGAGCTTCTCCATAAAAATTTTCAGGAAGATGACAATATCGACCTCTGGCGGGATGATTGTGCTGAATTGTATTTTGATCCGGAAGCCAACGGTATCGGCCACACGATTTTCACCGTCAATCCTGCCGGAGTCAAAGCTGACCGCAAAAGATTGGATACCGTGGTCTATCTTTGGGACTGGAATGGACTCAACTGGCAGACATCGGCTTCCATCGCAAAAGACCGCTGGACACTGGAATTATTTTTCTCATGGGAAGATCTTGGTAAAAAAGCAGCTCCCGGCGATCTCTGGCAATTTCTCCATACCCGTTACGCATGGAAAAACCGCTTTATCGGAGCGGCCTCTGCTGCCGGAGCGGATTCCCGGGTGACGGAGAATTTCGGTTATCTCTTTTTCTCCGGAAAAACTCCGGTAACTCCGCAGAAAACTGCTGAAATTATGCAGGGGAAAGTACAAATACCCTGCATATTGCTTGCGGGAAACGACCTGATCTGCTTTTCCGAAACCGGAACCAGGATCGAACCGATGGAAAAGGTCGTAAAAGACGCATGGACGGAATATACCGCTCTTCTGGAAGAGATCAAACGTCTGCATCACGGACAAATCCCCGGATCATGCCGGAAAACCGTCGAAAACTGTGAAAAGTTACACGGAGATATATCGCTGGCAACTTATCGGCTTCTGGAAGCCGCAAAAGAGGAACTTTTCAAACTTAAATGGGAATGTTTACTGGATTTGCATTTTAATCTGCCCAAAGGAGACAAGGCAAAATGAAAAAAATTTTATTAATGTCGATCCTGCTGTTTTGTGCGGGAAATCTTGCCGCCAAACATGACGGCTGGTATGTCAATACCCTCACCCGTAATTATCCGACACCCCACCTGACATGGGCAAAAAATTTCCCGGAGGCTGAAGTTCTGCTGATTTTTCCCAGAATCGAGGGACGGCATGTCGCAGAATTGCTTCAGCGTTACCCGGTAAAAGAGACCGTATTTGTCACCTACAACGGTCAGAAAATTGCCCATGACGGAGTTTACGATGCCGCCTTATCCGGTACCGGGACTTACGAAAAAAATGCCGAGATCAGAGAAAAGATCCAAAAAAAATATGATGCTGTCGTACTGGTCGATGTTCCCTTTGACAAACTGTCCCCGGATGTACAGTTCCAGCTTTTGCAGCAAGTAAAAAGCGGTACCGGGCTGCTGTTGATAAATACCGCAATGCCCTACTCCAAACCACTGGCAAATCCGGCGGCAAATCCGGCCTTTTTCACCGAAACTATCCATCCCGGAACTGTACTGCGGGCATATCAGTTTGAAAAAGGAAAAATCTGCACCGTCAAATACCGTAAACCGGGCATGATGCCCGATATCTTCCCTGACCGGTACTGGGCGGCACGGTATGAAAATGCCCAGATGACTCTGATCCGGGCATTGGATTGGGTCATCAAAGGAAACAGTGTGCCTCTCAAAGCAGTAAAAGAAGGCAATGTCTTGCATTTACCGGCAAATATGGATACTGCAGAGTACCGCTTGCGGGATGAATACAATAATATTCTCGCTCAAGGTAAGGTGGAAAATCACTCTTTCACACTCCCGGAATTGCCGAATGGCACTTATTACTTCGATCTGCTTCTGCCCGGAAAAAGTTTCAGTACGACAGAATTCAAACAGTATATCCCGGAAAGAAATATTACCCTGAATGTCGCTTCAGATACCCTCTCTGCCGGAGAACCGGTCAAAGGTACGCTCATCACCGGGAAAACGTTCTCAAAACCGGCAAAAATCATCCTGTCGCTTATCGATTATCCCCACAACCGGATCTGGGAAAAAGAGATCATGGAAATCCCGGCCGGAAAAAATTCGATCTCCTTTGAAATCAAAGATTATTTCATGCCCAATGCTGCCGGATATCTGCAGGCGGCACTTTATTCCCCGGAGAGTGACAGAATCGGATATACAGAAAAAGAACTTATCTTCCCCCGTCCTTATCCGCAAGAGGGATATGTGCAATTTTCCTGGGGCGGCCCGGCTGATCCGCTGATGGCAATGAGATCCGGCGATGACTTGGGATTCAGTGCTGCCTTGTCGCACTACAAAGTTTCTCTGGACAACGCCCGGCAATACACCTTGCTCAATCAGCGTCTGGTATCGTATCTGACCAGAATCAGCGTCCTCAAAGGAAAAAACGGCGAAGTAAACTTCAACAAACTTTTCTACCCGGAGGGGATGAAAGCTCTGGCAAAGCTCGGCGGGGACCACAACTTTTACCGTCCCGAAGTACAACAGATCTGGAAAGATTATGTCCATTTCCGCATGAAAGGACTTCCCCGTTTTTCACCGCTTCTCTATTCATTGGGGGATGAAAACGGCAACACCCTTTCTGCCGGATTCGGTCCATCTGATCTGAAATCATTCCGCAACTACTTGAAACAGAAATACGGCAGCATCGACAAGCTCAACTCCCAGTGGGGCAGCTCATACTTAAATTTTGATGTTGTACCCCACCGCCCGCTTGCCGTTACCGAAAAGGAAAACAACGCTCCGGAGTGGAACGATCATTACGAATATATGGAAAAGATGTTCGCTGATGTCCACCACTTCTGTGCTGACGAGATCCGCAAACTTGATCCCGATGCCAAAGTCGGTCTGGAAGGGACTTTCGGCAATCACAATATTGAATTGATGATGGATAAACTTGACTGGTGGGGCCCCTACTCCAATTTACTGGAGGATGAACTTATCCGCAGTCTCTACCCGGATCGTCCCCGTTTCATCTGGATCGGTTATCACAAAGAAAGAACTATGACCTATCCGCATACGCTGCTGGATGCCCTGCTCAAAGGTGTCGTCAACGGCAATGCGTGGTATGCTCTTTCCGATGATTTTCCGCATGGTATTCTGGCGATAGATTATACTGATTCCTATGCAAAAAAATATATGGATGTATTCCGCCGTCTCCGCTTCGGTACAGCCCAGCAGCTCATTCATACGCCGCTTGCTCAACATGGCGTCGGCATTTTTTGGAATCACAATTCAAAAAGGGCTTCCAAAGCTGATCCTCGCTGCTCCAATCCGGAAACGTCGATTGCTCCATTACTGCGTTACTCCTACCGCAACGGGGTCAATATTGAATTCGTTACCGCCCGTACCCTTGACCGCCTGAAAGATATGAAAATCCTCTTTCTCTGCGGCATATCCTCCATCAGCGATAAAGAAAGTGCCGCAATAATCGACTTCGTAAAAAACGGCGGCACTGTGATCGCTGACCTTTACCCCGGCGTTTTCAACGAAAATCTGAAAAAGCAAAACCGCAACCCGCTCGCTGAACTTTTCGGAGATATCCTGTTGAAAAATCAACCGGCAAATCAGGTAAAACCATTGCAGACCCCGCTTATGAAAGCCTCTGCCGCATTGACCAATCCTGCCGGTCCTTACATGGTACAGAAAAACTGCGGTAAAGGTAAAGCGATCCTGATGAATTTCAGTTTTTCCGTGATCGAAACCAGTGCTTT
Organism: Lentisphaerota bacterium; assembly: GCA_015061685.1. GTDB lineage: Bacteria > Verrucomicrobiota > Lentisphaeria > Victivallales > Victivallaceae > UBA1784. The sequence continues at coordinate 8,296 of SUWD01000046.1, forward strand.
GCCGGTAACTCCTTTCGATGATTTCGTCAGCGGAATACTGAATTCTGCCGGAGTGAAAATCTCTCACTCTGCAACCGCCAAAGCAGCTCTGCGTATCCGCAAAGGCAAAGGCTATGACCTTATCGGCGTTATCCCGGAAGAATACAGCCAACCGGTTACCATCACTCTGCCGGAAAAAGCATACATTTATGAGTGCGGAAAAGGTCAAACTGATAAAGAGATGAAAAAATCTTTCACCGTTGAACCGGGAAATACCCCATTAAGGATCTTTGCCGCATTTGCAGAAAAACAGCCTGTCCCCGAATTGATATTGCCGGAAACAGCACAGCCGGGAGATAAACTGGAAATCCCGTTGGCATCCATTCCTGCCGGACAATTTGCCGTCCTCCGGATCTTCGATCCCAACGGTAAAGAATTGACCTCTCTTTCCCGGGTCCTCAAAGTCCATCGGGCAAGCAGAATGTCATTCGCATTTCCTTTCAATGCAGTTTGCGGCCAATACCGTTTCCTGCTTCAGAATTTCACTACCGGTCTTGCGGTGGAAAAAAGAGTCACGCTCCAATAACGGAAAAGCTGAATAATTATGAAAATAAAACTTCTTACCACATTGTTATTGATCGCTGCCGGGACTTTTGCAGAAGCCAAACCGCGTCTGCTCCAGTCGGAAACTCCCGTTACCCGAAACGCAATACAATACCGGAAAATAAGTAAACACTTTTTCTTCAACCAGTCGGAAATGACCTATAACTATCTGCTCGATCCGACAAATAAGCTGGTCAAACAGAAGTGGGGCGATTTTGAACTCGGTCTCCGCCACGGCAGAATCCAGAATGGCTCATGGTGCATGTGGAATTTTTTCTCCTGCATCATGCCGGATAAAAGCGGATTGACCGACCAATTCCCGGCAGAAAAAGTCTGTCTGATGTCAACTAAAAACGGAGTCCACGCAGAGATCGTCTGGCCGGGATTGACCTTGAAACTTATCCAGTTGAGTAATGCTCCGGAGTGGATTTTTATGGAGGTCACCGTAAAATCTACCCCCGCGATTTTACGCTTGAGAGCGTGGCCGGGCGGAGCGAAATGGAAAGCTGCCGGAGGCGGAGAAAGACGGTTGATGACGCCCGGAGATGATGTAAAAATTCCGGAAAAAAAACTGACCTTTTCCGGATCATCCGGCGGATTGGCTCTTTACAACCGCAACTACTCCGAAAAAAACGGTAATTTTCTGGTCTTTGAACCGGAAAAATATAAGGAAATCACTGCTTCTGCCAACAATATGGTCATGCTGGATTTCGTCCCCAAAAACGGAGAAAAAGTTTTTCACTTCGCATTGAGCTACTTCCTCAATGAAGATCCGCAGGAAGCATGCAGCCGTTTCCTCAAGGAGCGTCTGCCCAATATTGCCGGGATGTTGAAAGAGATCCAATGGACCCCTGAAGCTGATTTTTCCGACTTTTACAGCAATGTGGAGGTCATTGAAAAAATCATCGCCGCCGGTACACTTCCGGAAAGCGAGAAAAACTCATTCCTCGCAGAGCTTGCCCAATGCAAAAAACGTTTCAAAAAAGCAGAAGAAAACCGGGATATCCCGGGTGCATATCATGAAGTTGAAGTTTCCGGGGATATCCGTTCCCGGATCGGTCAGGCGGCGATCAGGGCTTTCCGCTGAATAAAGGTTGATTATGGAACTTGATACTCTCTGCCAGGCTCTTGGATTTGCTGAAAAAGAAAAAAATCTGCTTCAGCCATTCTTTGCGGAATTTCAAAACAACTGCACTGAAAATTTCCCGGAATTTATGGATCCGGAAAACGCCATGCGGTATTTCCCGTATGTCAAACGGAATATCCCCGTCAAAGAACGTATGCAAACAGTCGCCGGCATCGTTGAGAAAAATCCTGCCGTCAGATTCTTTGCCAATATGCTTTATTACGGCTTTTACCGCCGTACGCCATGGTGCATTGAGCTGAATCAGCTTGCTCATATTGAAAAAGTTTTCGGTGAAAACACCGGGATATTCTATCTGATGATCGCTCTGGGTGCATTCCCATTGATCTTCAAGCGGTACAAAGAGATGGATATTCCGCAGGAAATGGCGGAAAAAACCGCTCTCTGGCTCGGTGGAGCTATGGATATTTACGCCGCCGGTCACCACAATGCCCCCGGAGTCAACAGCATCCAGCTCCACTGGCTGCGGCATGCCGCTGATGGAAAACTTTTCCGTATCGGCCGCCTTGAGTATTTACTCCATGAATACCCCGACTGGGTCCCTCCGGTTTACCGCAACCGGAAAAGTGAAAAAATTTGTCTCTTATCCCGTCCCGGAATCACTTACACCCAAGAGGGCAGACGCCCCGGACCGGAAGAAAATGACAACCTGATCACAAGTTTTCTGGAGGATGACGGCAATAATATCCGCGGTTACCGGATTCTGCCGGATGGTTATGCAGATATGAGCAAAATTACTTTTTTGGACAAAAACAAGTGGGAATGTATGGCTGATGCAAATGAAATCGTCCCCGGTATCCACATCCCGGCAGGAGAAGCTCTGCCGGCAAGTGCCATCAAACAATCCATGCAGGATGCTGTAAAATTTTTCAAGGAATATTTACACCTGAAAATCCGGATGTTTGTCAGTTGCTCATGGCTCTTTTTCTACGAGTGGCAGAAAGAATTGCCGGACAGCAATATTGCCGCCTTTGCCAAAGAGGGATACTGTTTCCCGACCTTCCCCCTGAATAGAACCGGCGGTCTCTTTTTTGTTTTCGGCAGATCCGGTCCGGAGATTGAAAAATTGCCGCAAAACAGCTCTCTGGAAAAAGCATTTCACCGGATCTTAAATTCCGGACGTCTGCTCGGGGAGTGCGGATGGCTTTTTTTAACGGACGATATTGGAAAATACGGCTGCCGGATCTACCGCAAACAATATGATATTCAATAAATTACCGACAGGAGATAACAAAATGAAATTGATCAAATGGCGTGAACCTGCCGGAGAAACCGTTTCAACCATTTTCACCGGGGACTTTTCCCCGAGGGAAATCAATGCCGATGATGTTGCTGTCAGAGCAGAGGAGATCGCTTCTCTCATAAAACCCTATTTCATAAAGAGCGATCTGCGGATCTGTCAATTGGAGTGTGCCGTCACCCGGCAGGATACCCCGATCGCCAAAAGCGGCCCCAATCACCGCAGTCATGAGGGGTGCTTGAAGTTTCTGCAGGCTTTGGAAATAGATATTGCTCTGCTTGCCAACAACCACACCGGAGATTACGGTAAAGAGGGATTATCCGATACGCTGGAGAATTGCCGCAAAGCCGGAATAAAAACCGTCGG
>SUWD01000047.1 GCA_015061685.1 Lentisphaerota bacterium
GCTTAAACAAGAATAATTTGTATGTTTTTATTGCGTTCTCAAAAAAAGACAATACTTTACAAAAAATATTGTTGATTGATTATAAAACACTAAAAATCATTGCAGAAAATACGATATTTCTTCAGGAACTTCCTTTGGAAAAACTGATAACCATTGCCGAAAAAGAATTGGTAAAGGTATATGGGAAACAGGTATTAAAACAGCGTCCGTGGAAAATCACCCACAGCGATGAAAAAAGCATAACTCTGACTGGAACATTTCACGTTCAGGGCTTAGGCGGCGTTGCAGAAATCACATTGCAGAAAAGCAACGGAAAAGTTCTCCGCATGATCCACGGTAAATGACAATGAAACTCTTTGACAAATACTTCCAGCCTTATGCTGAATACTGTTTGCGGACAACTTTGTCGGAAGATGAATTGAAAGAAGCTCTTGCCCAAGAATGTCCGGCGACATCGGATAATCTGTCATGGAAAGCTATTAAAGCCGCCATGGGTTTGAGCAAAACGATCGTATTTTCCTGCGCCCCGGATGATCCGCTGCATCTGCATCCGATCAAAGCATACCGTAACACTTCCAGGGGAGATATATTCATCCGGTGTGAAAAAGCATCGGATGGAGAAACGATTTTGCATATTTCAATCGCTCAAAGCGAAAAATACAAATGGCTGTTGTATGCTATTGGCATCTTTGCCCTGTTCTGGGGAGTTGCCGCCTCGTTTGTCATTTGGTGGGGAATATTCCTTTCTGTGGTTTTTATCGGACTTGTTTTCATCGTTTTAGAGTGCTGCCGAGCTATGGCGATGGATGAAGTTCCGCAAATCCGGCAGGACTTTGAAAGTATGTTAAGAGCATTGGAAAAAAAGGCGTTTTGCCGGGAGATAAAAATGAATAACAAGCTGCTGAAAAAACTTGGTAAAAGTGCTTTTAGAATAGTTGCTGCATTGGCAGTTATTCTTGGTATCCCGGCTATTGCTTATTTACTTTGGCAGCCGGGAAGTAATGAGCCATTACCGGAATATGCAAATAATGCCATCTGGCTCGGTCATGGCTGGATGGGCGATGACGGTTGGTTTGAACGCAACAACCGCAATAAAGATAATTTCCGCAGAGTTGAAAAAATTTCCGCGTTGTTCAAAAAATTGTCAGGCAATAAAATCTCCACGGTTTATCCGCACTTGTGTCCGGCACAGATTAATGGGAAAATTGCCTCTTATGACAGCGTGCAAGTTGAGCTTTTTCTTGATATTGCCGCACAATACAACATCAAAGTCATTCCGTGGATTGGCGGGGTTTTTGAAGAATCTGCCCGTCCTGCCGATGAAAAATGGCGGAAAAATTTTGTTGCCTCGGTCGATGAATTGTTGAAAAAACATCCCCGTCTTGCCGGAGTTCAAGTAAATATAGAACCGTGGCCCAGCGATGAGGTCGGTTTTTTGAAGCTTCTGGATGAACTTCGCCCGGTTACCGAAGGAAAAATCTTATCGGTAGCGGCTTATCCACCGCCGACACGATGGCATCAATTCCCCGATGTTCATTGGCCATTGTTTTATATCATAAGGCTCGCCAATCACTGCGATCAACTGGCGGTTATGATGTATGACACAGCTATTCCGCTGGAAAAATTTTACATTAAACTTATGACCGATTGGACAAATCAGTTGGCAGCCGCAACCAGCTCAACTGATTGCGAATTGCTGCTGGGAATTCCCGCTTATGATGATGCGGGAGTGGGTTATCATCATCCACAAGTGGAAAATATAAACTCGGCATTGCAAGGAGTTTCAGCATCTCCCCGCAAAAATGCAATAAACGGCATTGCCATTTACTGCGAGTGGGAAATGAATGAAAATAAATGGCGAAATTGGCGTAAATTCATCCGGTAATTTTCAAAGGTCGTCAGCCTTTTTACAGAATGGTAAATTTGAGCGGAGCGGATTTCAAAAATACGAACAGCCGACCAAAGTTTTCTGCTTGATCGAGAATTTGGAAGAATTTTTCTCTGAAATAAAATCATCATCAAGCTTGAAAAACTTTTGCGATCGTGAGCGTAGAGATGGCATAAGTCAAATTTGTTTTACCTCCACCAGGCTTCACAAAGGCAACCAAAGAAATTTGGTTGCCTTTTTTACGCCCGGGCAAGCCATTGGCGCAGACCGGAGCGGAAATTGGCGAAGCCAAGGTGAAGCCTGCCACGGCGTAGAGTTGCGCAGCAACCCGAAGCCGGGCTAAACGGACAAGGTACGCTGAATGGGGAATATTGGTATGGCAAAATTCTACTACGTTTACTTATTGGTCGATGTTGCCACAGAATCGCACCGTTATACCGGAGTTACGGAAGATTTGACTGCCCGCCTTGCCAAGCATAATGCGGGTGAAGTACCACACACCTCAAAATTCAAGCCGTGGAAAATTGAAACTGCCATTGCATTTTCATCCAAAGAAAAAGCCTACGCATTTGAAGCATACCTGAAAACGCATAGCGGAAGATCTTTCGCCAACCGCCACTTCTGAAATCTATAATCCGCCCTGCTTGAAATGAGTCGAAACCTCTAAAACAGGCAAATCCTATAACTTTTACAGATTTCGAGGGGGACGAGAGTGCGCTCTCAAATCCCCCTCAAGCACAAAGTTGAGTTTGCTTAACTCTATACTTACCATTTTTTAATTCTGCGAACTTGCATTATTTTTTCTATCTCATCCATTTGTTTTTCTAAGTTTTCTAAATACTTTATAGAAGATAAATGTATTAAATTATGTAAAAACGATAGCCTTTTTCTGATGAAATTGGTTGAAAAAAACAAAATAAGTATTAAATTATCATTCGATGAAAAAACTTTAACATGACTACCGCAATATTGATTTTTCCGAAAAAGGTTGTGTAGTCATTATAAAAATGTGCATAAATGGCAGGTGGAATATGAAAAAATTTCAAAAAATATTACCTAAAGTATGGGGTTATGGAATCGCGTTTTTGGGGATTGCATTAATTTCTTTATCATTGTGTATCGCGGAATATTGTCCCGCAAATTTAGTAGAGCAAATACTATCCTCTTTGGGATGTTCTCTTTTTTGTTTAGGAATAATTACATGTTTAATAGATCTAAAGGATTGGAAGAATTATTTTGCGGATCGAGTTAAAGATATTGTTCTGGAATATTCATATCTTGATTGTCTTGATGAACATCGCTTAAGAGAGCTTCAAACCAAGGTATATCAAGCCAGATTCAAAGGAGCAAATCTTGATTTGAACAATTCGTTTTATGGTTATTATCAAAAATCTATAGAATCATTAATAAACGAGCCTTTTCGGGATAATGTGAAGCAAGAATTAATAATTTCAATAGTTGATCAAGACACAATTAAAGTAATTGACAAAGTATCATATGTATGCAGATCTAACGGGAGTACACCAATGCCATCTGTCCAATTTGCCTACTCTGCCAAGGAAAATGCAGAAATAAAAAGTCATTCTGTTTCCATAAAATATCCTTTAGGAAGTCAATATGCAGGAACTATTGAAGAAATTTCTTCAATAGATAATGTTGATCACCAAACGAAAATTAATTTCAAATATTATGATTTAAAAAATAAAATGCAGGACGGATTGATTGTAATAAAAGAATCTGTTCATGAAATGAATATTTGGGAGTTTCAAACATGGGAAATGGCTCATGTAACAAGGAATTTCACTTTTATCGCCAAATTTCCATGTGAATATAAGTTGCAATTTGCACCGTTTGTTCTTCGTCCTGAACTAGGAAGAGAAACTTCAGATTCCGGGTATTTTAATTATGAATACGAATCTTGGATGCTCCCCAAAAGCGGTATTACATGGAAACTCCATAAAATTAAAGGTAATGAAAAAATTACAAAAGCATGTATTGGTGATAAGTGATATTGCAATTTTCACTTTCTTTGGCAGTTTAATATTTCAAATTGCAAATAATTGTATTGGGGATTGTAAAAAATCCCTTTTTGTTATTCAATATCAATTAACATCAAAAATTTTTATACCCAGAAATTATCTTTTCGACGGCAGGAGCTTGGAATAATATTCGAAAATTGCACATGTTTTTGGACATAATTGCTTATATCCTTACTACATGAAGAACAATCTCCGCTGCTCTTCCCAGCTTTCCGGAATACCCTTACGGAGTTTATCCAAGGTCAAAGTTTCCGGCTGACGGTTTTCCCAGATGAGTTTCACTATATCCGGAGCAAGATTTGCCAACTGAAGTGTTCGGGCAAGGTAAGAACGATCCATTTTCAACTTATTGGCGATTTCCCGCATCGTTGAGGCTTTGCCGGAAGTCAATTGTGCCATTCCCTGATGAGCTTGTAATATTGCCGTTTTAAGCGGTGTCATAGGCTGTTCTGGAACATCTTCACTTTCCACTTGAATTTCCAACTTACCGCTTGACCGGCGCAGCAGACACGGTACAGTAATAACGCACTCCAACATTTGATTACCGTCAGCGATTTCAAAATCCGCTCCGGCTTCCTTCAGGAGTCCAGCCAAACCTGCCGCTTCAAAATGGATTTGTATTTTATCCTCAAATACCACTACCTTGCTGATAAGTGTATGAATGAGTTTATGCTGTTCCAAAGGAAACATCTGACTCCATACCGTATTGATACTGCTCAACGCCTGTTCCGTCTGCGGAGCGGTCAAAACTCCAGCAAAGTCTTCATTGCAAATCCGAGCCAATACTGCCGGTGTACGGAACAAACGCCCCACCTGGGCAAGCAGTACCTTTTCCAGATGCTCCGCCGGAACACGATGCACCGAACAGGTGGCATTTGCTCTGCGGTCATCTTTCTGGCAGACATAGTAAACATATTCTCTGCCGTTTTTCTTGACTGCCTTGGAAAGAAACATCGGAGCATTGCAGTTGCCGCAATAAACCAGTCCGGCAAAGGGTTTTATGGAGTTACTCATCCGTTGCGGTGTACTGCGTTTGTTCGCCTTGAGAGTTTCCTGTGCTTTCTGCCACAATTCCGGAGAAATTATTCCATCATGCTCGGCATCATAAACTTTACCCTGATAGCGAAGTTTGCCGATATAAATCGGATTGGTGATCATATTCCGCAACACTGCCAAATTGATGGGATTACCGCCGTGAGCGATTCCCTTTTTGGATGTCCATGCTTTGGTGCGGATATTACGATCCTCCAACAGCCGTTGCACCTGTTTTAACGAGCCGGTTCGGACATATTCTGTAAATATCAGTTTTACGGCTTCGACCTCTGCCGGATTGATGATGATTTTCATTGCTTCGGAATCGGCATCATACCCCAATGGGAGCAGACCGCCAACATATTTCCCCTTGCGTTTTGAAGCGGAAAGTTTATCTTTGATACGCTCGGCGATAATTTCCCGTTCATACTGGGCAAAAGTCATCAAAATATTAAGCATCATACGCCCTGCAGATGTCGCTGTATTGATGTCCTGCGTAACCGAACAGAAAGCAACACCGTACTTTTCAAACTCCGTTTGCAGAGTGGCAAAATCTGTCAAAGAGCGGCTCAAGCGGTCAATTTTATAAACCACCACAATATCCACTTTGCCGGAGCGGACATCTTGCAATAAACGCTGCAACGCCGGACGGTTGGTATTGCCTCCGGAAAAACCGCCGTCATCATAGGACTCATTGATCAACTGCCAGCCGTTGGATTTTTGACTGGCAATATAATTTACTGCCGCATCCCGTTGAGCATCGAGCGAGTTGAACTCCTGTTCCAACCCATCTTCGTGGCTCTTACGGGTATAAACAGCACAGCGTTTAGGTTCAATAATTTGCATAATTTACTCCATTCCAAAGAAAGTTTTTCCGTTCCACAATACGCCGGTAATAGCCTTTGCCACTCCGGAAAGTGAACGGTAAAGCGTACCATTGTATTCATATTTATTACCTCGGACTGTGACTTCATAGCGTGTGCCGTGCCAATCCCGGAAGATTTTTGCGCCATCCCGCAGAACGCTTTTCTTCGGTCTGGCTTTGGGAGCATCTGAAGTCAATACCACTTGTAAATCTGCATCAAGTCCGCCATAAAAAAGTTCCTGTACCCGATACGATAATCTGCGGCACAGGAATTCTTTGCCGGAATTGGGTGGTTCATTGCCGTAGAGGTCACGCCATTTTTCGCATAACTCCGGACGGCTCATAGTGGCAAGTGCCAAGAGTTGCCGCCGTACCGATTCATCTTTTGAATTTTGAGTTGCCATAAATTTCCTTTCTGTAAAGTTAAGTATTGGGACTGGTTATATATAAGCGTGCTATGCCCGATATAGCCAGTCCGGTTTGCTATAATTATCCCGCTATTTTTTGCTCCTGCACAATGCGGAGCAGAACTGCACGCAGGATGTCAGCAATAATATCTATTTTTGATTTTTCATAATTTTGCATAATATGCCTTTCTTAAAATAAATAGTTGATAAATCTCTCCTACGTTACTGGATATGCGGCAATAGTACGCTTTATTAGTGTCAGAGCGTAAAAAATGCTCACAACCAATCACATAGGAGAAGTTAAGATGGATGAGTTCAAAGTCGGAGACCGTGCCGTAGCCAAAGTCGGCCGCAATGAAATCAATGTGGAGATCCTCGCTGTGGAGGAGAAAAGTTACCTTGTCCGGAACACTGCCGGAAAAGAGTTTCACGCAGTACGGTTGACCGCGTTGCCGGATGCCGAGGGAGTCGGTAATACCGACTCCCTTGCCACCGAGCCGGAAGAAATCACCGAAGATGATACTCCGAACCCCGCTCCGGAATGTGCCACGCAAAAGCCGGAGAAAAAACGCTCACTGCTGGATGCCGCCGTGGAAGTCCTCCGCATCGCCAAGCAGCCGATGAATACAAGAGAAATCATCGAATGGGCAATGAAGTTGGAACTCTGGCAGCCGACCGGAGCCAAAACGCCCGAACAAACGCTCTACGGGTCAATCGTCCGAGAGAACAACACCAAAGAAAATCCCCGCATTGTCAGAAGCGACCTCAAGGGCAAGTTCATATACACCGGAGAATGAGCCTCGGGGCTTGAAAATTAGTGCCATTTGGCACTGATTTTTGATAGAAGCATTTCTCAAGTAGGTACTGAAACGGTATCCCCTTTTTTGTTTAAGCAGAGGGAGTCCACAGTATGGACACCCCCAATACCGATTGAGTCGGAAATACCGACGCAACATTACAGACGCAAGGGTACACGTTTTGCGTGTACTTCCCAAGCCACTCAATGATGTCGGAAATGCCGACACCATCTATGAAACAGAAGTTGACCGTCATGCAGATTGCTGAATTTTTCCGCAACGGGGGTCTGCTAAACACCCCCTTGAGGATCACCAGATGTTATACCCTTTGCCGGAAGATTCCACACTTGTCATTGCCGCAGGGGTACTCATATTGTGAGTACCCCCCGTCCACTATTACTGGACCCCCTGCCGCTGGTCTATGAAGTAGCGTCACGCCATCATTCCAAAGGGTGTACATAGTATGCACTGCCTTACCGTACAGCCCGGAATGGGCATAACGGGTCTGCATATTGTGCAGAGCCTTTGATACCTGCGAAAACCGAAAGCCTCGGACGAGGCTTTTGAACTAATTCTATCACTCGGCAACCCTAACTGCTTAATATCCCGACTCCTTCCGCGCGCCCTCATAGTGAAACCCTTTTCAGAGGAACCCTCCGTCGCTCTGCGAGCTATGGAGGGCAGGCCGTTGAGATGCCCCAGAAAGCCCTTTGTGGCGAATTTTATCAGTCGACCTGCCATGTCTCCGTCTTGCGTGTTTCGAGCGTACAACGCCCCTTATAATGCGTTTGTGGGCGTGCTGAATATCTTCCCGGACTTCTGCGGAAACTCTTCAGGGTACTTTGAGTCCTTCCGCCGCCCTCTATAGGAAAAGTGCCGTGGAGTACCTTTTGAATTTTCAGCCCCGGATCGGGGTTTCGGCTATGCCTGACCGGTACGCCCAGAATGCCCCTTTACACGCGTGCTGACGCAGATTGGCTGCGTTACCGAGTGCTTACTTGGGTTGAGCGTAAAATGCGTGTAACGCCCCAAACTTTGCGTTTGTGCGTGATGCCGTCATTCTGGCGAATTTGGCGAATGATGAATGGTTGATTTTCTAACGTTAAAGCGACTGAATTTTGTCACCATTGCAATATTACCCAAGCCGACATAGTCTTCCATCGAAAGTCCGTAATATTTTCGGTAGGTGTCTTTTGCCATGCCGAGGATCATTGCCAGATGCGAGCAGATAAGCGTTTCACGGGCGTTTTGATACAATACGCACCCCTCCGGCTGTTTCAAGTCGGATAAGACGGAGTTGTATTGACTCTCCGTGAGTTCCGGATACTTCGCCAATTCCAGAGAATAGCGGTGCAGTCCCGGATGTTCATCTGCATTGATATTTACCATAAAACCTTTCGACAAAATACCCCAACATACACTTACGAAATATAATATACACCCCCGCAAGTGGACATTTTGTGTCCTATTGGGTTGCGAACGGAAAAATTTTTTGAAATACTTTTTACTCGGCTACCTGTAAGCAGAGGTGCTTGACCTGCCAGGCAATGCTGCCATAAACAGTTGACGGATGCACTGCATTGAGTTCCCGGTCAAGCTTGTCGGCAATGTCTGGAAGTTTTGCCGCCATGGAATCAAGCTCGGCAAATACCATCTTGGGGTTGAGTCCGCATTCCTCTGCCATTGCGGAAAAATGCTCTTTTTTCAACTTTCCCATACGGCTTTCGCCGCCGACACCCATAGCAAAACAGCGTGACATAGTTTCGTAAACCATTGTGCAAAGCAAATCATATGCCGGAGCAAATGACGGAACTCCATTATTATAAAGCACCGCATAATTTTTTGCGTGGGCATCACAATTGCCGATAAGAAAGTTAAAAATAAGCAAGCGGATAAACTGCAAACGGCTCATCGCAGATATATGCATATCGCTCATACACTGCAAACAATCTTTAACTCCCGGACCGCCGTCTTCCTCATATTTCAAATGAGGCGGCACATTGAGCAGCTGACAGAAGTCCTCCTGATGCAACCGCCGTGTAATGCCGTTTTTTGTAGTGCGATCAAAGCGTTCCACCACATAAAAGACATCCTCATCAATGGTCAGAATATCGCATTCTGCGACCAGCATCCCCATTGCTTTTGCCAGTTTCATACAGAAATATTCATTGTGAACACTGCTTTGAAAATTCGGGATTACGGGCTTAATGATGTGAGTTGACGGAGTTCCGTAAAGGGGCAGAGAAATCTCGCCATTTTGTACACACGCCACCAGTTTTTCCTGCGAACCTGCTCCGGAAATACGGACGCCTTCATCGCCCACATCCAATGGGCGTTGTCCGAGGTTATCGAGGATTTTATAGGCTTCTTCAGCTGAAAGTTTCCGGTAAACGGGATCATTTGCCGACTGTGGCGTTTCGCCCTGCGGATAAAATGAGACCGCCCCGGCACAGTCTGCACCGATTTCTTTGAGCAAGCGGAAAGTATTGCCCGGCGATACATGAAGAATCATCGCCACGGTGTTGCGGATGCGTTCATCCGGGAGCAGATTTGAAAAAAATCCTTCCACTTCAGGATCAGGGAAAACGCCTTCCTTCAGCGGAAGATTTTTTGACAGCGGATAAGCTCCCGGCGTATTCAGAAATTCCGTATCGTAGGCAAAGGACATTACGCCGTTGTCAGTAAACAGCGTGCCGATTTTATTTTCATTCAAGAATACATCCAGCTGATCGTGAAAATCCATAAGTCATTACTCCTCAAAGGGGCTGTAAATATGTATATCCACACCCAAAGTTTCCAGAACACTCAAAATCTTACCCAGCTGACAAGTCGCTTTCCCACTTTCCAGATCGCCAATAAACCGTACTCCGGTATTGGACAAGCCAGCCAATTGTGCCTGAGTAACGCCCTGGGCTTTCCGCAATTCCCGAACCTTATTACCAATAGCTTCGCAGCTCAATAATGCTTCTTTGCTCATAAAAAACTCCATATTTTCTTACCGTTCGGTAACAATATAACACAAAAAAGTAAAAAATCAAGTAATTCTTACCGCTCGGTAACAAAAATATTCAAAAATAAGTGTATTACAAGCAAATCTTACCGTTCGGGAATATCTATTCGGTGATCTATAGATATCTGAATTATTTTTTTATCCTTCGACAAAATCGACAGAAATAACAATTTTACTGCGAGAAATATCCATATATTATTGCAACTCAACTGGATAAGTGCAAATAGTACGCTAATATATGTATAGTGCAAAGCAAAATCTTAAATAGCAAGGAGATACAAAAAAATGACCAAAGAACAGATGCAAAAAGAGATCGCCCGAATGAACCACAAAATCGAGCTGGAGCTGACGGAAATCAAGAGCCTCGCCCAGCGAATCCTCAACGGAGCAGATAACCCCTACAACATCACCTTTCACTGCCCGAGCCGGATGCTTGCCCAAAGTGAAAACACGCTCAAGGAACTCATCGCCCGCCGCGACACCCTCAAAGAAATCCTTGGGGAGGAACGATAATGTCAACATCAGCAGCAATCTGCATCAAACTGCCGGACGGCACGGTCAGAGCTATCCGGCTCAACTGGGACGGCTATGTCGCCCACGCCGGAGCGATCCTCGGCGGATGGTACAAAAACGCTGAAGAGGTCAATGCCCTCATCGCCCTCGGAGACCTCAGCGAAATCAACGAATCGGTGGAAACCTGCGTGGCGTACCACCGCGACCGTGGGGAGCAGTACCGCCTCCCCAGAACCTTTGCCAGTGTGGAGGACTACCAATACTGCGGCATGGGGCAAATGAATGCCAACTACCTCTACATTTTCGATGACGGAGCATGGCACGTTTACGGACTTGACAGAACATCCGAATGGATCGGATTGGAAGTAACAAAAAATATGGAGGAACAGTAATATGCACGATGGGAAAAAGGAATTGCCGGAAATGCACAGAACAATACTTGCATTGCTTGTATTTGAAGATGTGCCACCGCTTCCGCTAACCGGATTTTTAGCGGAAACAATAGATACGCACGAAAAATACTTTCACGCATTCAACAGAATCGGCTATTCAACAGAACTTATTCGCAAATGGGACTACCTTGATGAGATTGCCCCGGAATATAGCATGAAGTGGAGGTGAATTTATGAGAAAGCAAAAAGTTACAATGCTCACTGATAAGGAGTCGTAAATATATTTTTGTGCATTCCGCTATTGCCTCGGACGAATGACTTATATCGTATCAAACTTCTGCGAAGAAGCATCTCGGAAAATAAACCGAATCAATGATCACTTTCTATTACTGATGGAGAAGGA
>SUWD01000048.1 GCA_015061685.1 Lentisphaerota bacterium
ATGTAGTTTTTCATGCTTTTTCAGCGTGAATTATGCCGCGTTGTGTGCAAAATCCCGAATTTGAACTTAAAAATAAGCCCTCATAACCTGAAGGCCGTTGGTTCGATTCCAGCCCCCGCTACCAAATAAAAACAACAGCCGGGGTCGTAAAAGATTTCGGCTTTTTTTTTATTGTCATAAAACGCCGTAATTCTTTTACTCCAAACCGCCTTTTTGTCAGCGATGCTTCCATAAAGGCGATTGCCGTCACTTCGTTCCGGCTCTTCGGCTTCGCCTCGTCCAGCCCCCGCTACCAACGATTTTACAGGACTTGTTAACGCAAGTCCTTTTTTCTTGCTCAAAATCAACGATTTACGCTTACATCTCACCACTCTTGACAACTCTGGTATCTATTGGTTAAGGTTGATGATTTGACTCTCTGCTTACGATTTGCTTACACGAAATGTAAGCAAAATGTAAGCAAAATTGTAAGCAACAACCCAAGAAAGGTTTATACCTTGCAGCAACCGCCGATAGTTGGAGCGATCAACAACCGAAGCCGCCTGTGTCAGCAGTTCTCCAAAGTTCACTGGCAGTATCGCCGACACCGCATCGGCATCCGGTTCCTCAAATGCAGGAAACTCAATAAACTTTCCAGAGAGTTCGATAGTTTCAGAATGTCCAATCCTGACCAGATCTTTCAGCTCCTTGAACGGCACACAGAAGTCGATCTCCGTTTCAGTGAATGCATCCACCGCCACCGAAACCGTTTCCACTCCGTCTGTCGCCATAGCCCAGATGCCATTCTCATCTCCAACGAACCGCACCGACCGGTACAGTTCCACCGGTGAAGTCTGACACACCACTTTGCCCAGCACCCGCAAGGCATCATTCAAAACACGCTTTTCAACTATCATAAAACCTCCGATGTTGATTCTCCAGTAAATCTCCCTGCGGCGGCAGGAGAGCCGCCTCGCACTCAAACCACCTCGGTTTGAGTGTTCCAGTCGATTTTCCGGAGGCCTCTGAATTGCATTGGCAACACTTCGTGTTCCCAATTCCGCTCTCCGTTATTCCAATGCTCACGCCTGCGGCGTTCCGCGTTTCATAACTTCGAGTAAGGATTGTTAATAGACAAAAAGCCCCGCGATTCCGAAGAACCGGCGAGGCTTATATTGATCGTGGACTTATTCCACTATGGTGATATATAGCTCAAATTTTTTGAAAAACGATTTGTTTTTTGAAAAAACAATGTTACATTAACAGAAAATATCGGAGGATGAAATGTCAAGCACTGTTAAAACTTTTCAAACAACATTTTTTAATGGTATATCCAAGGGATGCCGGAAAATATTTTCTCATACGGACGTTATTTCCGCAGTAGTTATTCCCCGGGAATTTCGTAACGAAATAAAAACTCACATCGGAAATGATGTCAATGTTGTTTATTTGCTTTTGGGAGATGTTGATGGAGAATCAGTAGTTTATGTGGGAAGAACAAGACGCACCGGAAAAAGACCTAATGAGCATACCAAAAAGGATTTTTGGAGCGAATTAATTTTCTTTTCCAGCTCTCATCAATTCACCTCGGATCAACTGGAATATATGGAATGTTTGCTGTACATTAAATTAAAGGAAGCCGGACGGGTAAAAGTAGATAATCGGATATCACCGCGCATAACTTTACCGGAAATTTCCACAGGTGAACAGGCAATTTTTGACAGTTTTTATAACCAGATAGTAACCCTTACCGAGCTTGCAGGCTATGATATTTTAAATCAGGAATATACTCCGGATAATAGTGAAACTGCTTTTTTCTGCGAAAACAACCGGGGAGCGAGAGCAAAAGGGTTTTTCCGTGGCAATACGATTTTTGTGCAGCCCGGTTCGACTTTTGCCGATGTATCAGATTCCGGCAGAGAGTATAAAATAAATGAAAGAATAAAAGAGCTGTTGGCAGCCGGAATATTGATAAAGAAAAATGGCAAGTTAAAAGTTCAACGGGAATGGAAAGCCAACAGTCCTTCTGATGCCTCACGTTGTGTTCTTGGGCATCAATCAAACGGCTGGAAAGATTGGAAAGATTCAGATAACAAAACACTTAACGAATATTTCAGGTCTTAATAAAATACCCGCCGTTTTTGGGGGCACCGCGGAATGTAATTTGACCAGAGGCTTTGAGGCGGCTTAATTCGCGCTGAAGTGTGCGTAACGGAATGCCCAGGGCTTCGGAAATCTGATTGGTACGGCTGCCGGGATGATGGAGAATGAAATCCAAGACCGGATCATCGCTTTCCGAAATAATGCCGGAGGTGTGTTGTTTCAGGGCGTTCAGGATTTCGTTAAGCATAAAGTCAACGAAAATTCCGCAATCATTTTTTGCACTGCTGGCGTTGATTGCCCGGTAATATTCCATTTGCCTATCATGCACCATCGTTTCAATGGGCAAATGTTGAAACAAGGAATGCAGTTTGGTCAAAATCAGCGATTGCCACAGTCTCCCCAAGCGACCGTTACCATCAGCAAAGGGATGGATGAATTCAAATTCATAGTGGAACACGCAACTTTTTATCAGCAGATGATCGGGAGCCGATTTCAGCCATTTGAAAAGGTCTTTGATCTGCCCAGGTACAAACTCTGCCGGAGGTGCGATATGTACCGCTTTCTTTCCGTCAAAAACGCCGACACCGCCGCTTCGGAACTTGCCCGGTTCATCAATCAAAGCGGTCATCATTACCTTGTGGGCTTTCAGCAGATCTCTGGTTGAATACGGATCAAGCTGATCAAAGAGGTCGTAAGCAGCAATAGCGTTTTTTACTTCCTGAATTTCCCTCAGCGGAGCGACAACCCGTTTGCCGTCCAGAATGTCGGTCACTTGCTTTACCGAAAGGGTGTTACCCTCGATCGCCAACGAAGATTGGATAGTTTTGATCTTGTTGGCTCGGCGGAGTTTCAAAGATTCGGCGGCTTCCTGCGTGATGGTGTAGCGTTCGATCAATGCTGAAATTTCTGCGACCATTGAAATCGCCGCTGCTGAAACGGTAAAATCCGGTTGATAATCCATACTCTTCTCCTTCGCCATTAATATAGCATTTACTCCGCCACTTTTCAAGGTTACTCCGCCAAAACATGGCGGAGTTTTTTATAAAACAGAAGACCAAAAGCCCCGCCGATCCCGAAAGACCGGCAGGGCTTATGCTGGATAATAAAATCATTTAACCGACAAGGGGTTTTATTTTGTTAAAAACATCCAAATTTGTGTCTTTATCACAATTCCATCCTGTTTATCCCTAATTGTCCGAGTCATAATTTTTAATTCCGGGATTCCGGTTTCTTCCGCCAATTTACCCCATCGGTGAAAAGCAATCCGGGCATGATATGAATCCCTTGCTTGACGATAAATACTGCGTAACGCTTCTTTGAACTTTTAGAATGAGATAGAAATGGTATATGCTCTATTCCCCGATGATGGGCAACAGTGACAATACAGCCGGTGAATGGCAAACTCCAATACCACTGTAAAAATAATATTTCCCAATATTTTTTCAAGAAAAAAAAATTTTTTTACCCTTGCACATTTATTCCGGTGCAGTATATTATTTGCATTGCCTATATCAAGTGTAAAAATACAAAATCCGGATATAAACAGAAAAACGCATAAGCTTGAAAATAGAGGTAAGATTAAGGTGATTCAGGAAAATATAGTATATTCCTCAGAAGCTGGAGAATATGGTATCGGCGATCTTTGGCTGCCGGATGATTTATCAGCACATACGCCTTTGGCATTGGTGATCCACGGCGGCAGCTGGGTCAGTTTGAGTAAGTGCCGGATGACAGGGATCTGCGCTTTTCTTTGTGAAAAACTTAAGTTTGCAGTATTCAATATCGATTACCGTCTTGCCAATCTTCATAAATGGCCAGCTTGCGGTGATGACTGTCTGCAGGCTGCCCGTTTCCTGCTGGAAGAGGATATACCGTCTCTGGCAGCTGTGCAGCGGAAAAATATTCTTTTAATCGGCGCCTCAGCAGGCGGACATCTTGCATTGATGACCGGCTTGCGCCTGCCCCGTGAAAAAGTGGGCGGCATCATTTCCATTTCCGGAATCGATTCACTCCGGGAAGATCATGCTTCATCTCCGCAACGGTATCTGGCACTTTTGGGTCATGAGCCCTCAGAAGCGGAGCTGAAAGCTGTGGATCCAGTCACTTATCTGTCGCCCGATGCGCCGCCGATACTCTGCACCCACGACAAACTGGATAACGTTGTTCCATGTGAGAGTGCAGAGCATTTTGTCGCGGAAGCATTGAAGTTGGGGGCGGATTGTTCCGAATATTACCACCGCCGGGAGGAAAACGGCATATCTCACCGGATCTGGCAGCCGGACAGCAAAAATTTATATCCCGATATTGAAGAACATATTGCGGATTGGATCAAAAAATATTTTTAACGCAAGGTGGAGATGATGAATCGTATTCCTGAACCGGTGCATCCTCAAAGTTCTGTTGAGATCTCGGCTTATTACTACCCCGGTACTGAAAGGATGTCAGAATGGAATCAGATAGAACAGACATTGCCTGAAATCAAACCCCTGCTGGGCTGGTATGATGAAAGCAATCCGGAAGTCATTGACTGGCAGATCAAGTGGGCAGTGGAACACGGTATCAGCAGTTTCTGTGTAGACTGGTATTGGAACAGGGGCATCCAGCGGCTGGATCACTGGGTCAAAAATTTTTATAAAGCAAAATTCCGGAATCATCTGAAATGGTATATCATGTGGGCAAACCACAATGAAGTCGGTGCCCATTTTGCAGCAGATCAGATCCGTGTGACCCGTTTCTGGATCGACAACTATTTCCGGACACCGGAGTATTACACCATTGACGGTCATCCCGTGGTGGTCATTTGGAGTCTGACCAATCTTGACCGGGACTTCTGCGCAGAAGCGGCAAAATGCGGAGAGAAACTGCCCGAAGGTGAAGGCGTCAAACGAGCCCTCGCATTGAGTAATCTGGAAATGCGGAAAGCCGGACTGCCGGAGATCCATTTCATCTGCATGTATCAGGGGGGAGATTATAAGCCGGAGCAGCTGGAAGCCGCCCGGAATGCCGGATTCAAAGAGATGGTGAATTACAATATGGTTTCCCAAACCTGGAACTACATGCAGAAAACACTGCAAATGGAAACACTCCCCCGGTCGATGGATTTTGATCACTTTCTTCCGGCTTCTGTTGCCTGGTGGGACTCGGCAGCTTCCGTAGCAGGTGACTTCACTATTATTCCTACTGTCGGCACCGGCTGGGATGACCGTATGCGTTCTTTTGACAACGGACGTGTCTTTGAGAACCGGACGGCTGAGAAATTCAAAAAACTGTGCCTTGCCTGCAAAGATTTTTGTGAAAAACACGGCAGGAAAAGGATCATGATCTCGCCGCTGAATGAATGGCAGGAAGGCAGTTATATCGAACCCAATCAAAAGTTCGGATTCGCCATGTATAATGTATTGCGCGATGTTTTCTGCACGGCACCGGCAGAGGGTTTCCCGCCCGATCTGCGGCCTGAAGATGTGGGCTGCGGACCGTATGATTATCCGCCGATGGAGTATTCGCGGCAGACAGAATGGAATTTTTCCACCGATACGCAGTGTTGGTACCGCCAGCCTTTCGGGACGGCATACTTGCAGATCGTTGACAATGCGCTGCACTTTTTCCGCAGCGGGGGGAATCATGCGGCCCTGCGTTTGCGGCATCAGGGATTTGCTGCCGGAAAGTTTTCAAAATTCAAAGTGATGATGAGAGTAACTCCGCCAGCCAGGACCGATCCGCAACTCAATGAAGCGCAGCAAGTCCGTTTGTATTTCGGAACAACAGACCGGCCGCTGTTTTCAAAAGAGATGTTCATCTGCCGGGAGGGGGCCGTTGCAGTCCCAGCCATATCCGACGGCGAATGGCATGAATACACCCTCGATCTCGCTGCCAACCCTCTGTGGAAGGGATGTGTCAACGAGTTGTGGTTCGATCCCCCTCAGCTCCATTCCACTCACATCGATATACGCCGGATGCAGCTGCTCCCCTGACGGCTGTTTACCGGCACAAAAAACGGGACCTTGCAGAACCGTTATAAAAGCGTATCTGCAAAGTCCGCATAACAAAGGAGCAACGTCCGGCAGCAAGAGCCAGCCGGTGTACCGCTGAAAGACTGCAGGGAAGTTCCCGTGTGGGGGGACGGGAAAATTTTTGTGTAATTGTTTGTCGGATCGTGGTTATCTGCGTAAAAAAATTTGCATTTGCACTCATCCAAGAATATAAATTTCAAAAAAAAATCCCCCAAAAGAGCTTGACAAGCCGGGTGCCCTGACCGAAAAGGTTTCATTAAGTATTATTAAAATCTGCAACAGTACCCAAAACATCGCCAACATCATGCATCACTATAAAATCCCTCCGACAGTACATATTAATCACAGTGAAATATAGCACAGGAAGGCGTTTTTACAATGCAATTAAACGGATAGAGCGGTATTTTTATCAGTGAACTGTCCGGAAATTCCGAACAGTTCACCAAGTCATTTATTCTCCCATGGGGGATGGGCAGTAGTAGTAACTTTTAAGGAATTCTTAACCGTTTACTTTTCAATACCCTTACTGTTACCCTCACTTAAAGGTAGTACCCTTACTCGTTTCCAAACGGCGGCAGGACCTTTGCCGGTACATTCCAAACAGGTGTCGTGCTGCTTCATGATTTTGCGAATCAGTTCACGGCTGACGCCGGGGCATTGCTGTTCAATCTGGCGGACGGTGAAAGTTCCGGTAAAGGAATTGATCACGTTGATGACCAGTTCGCTTTTTTCTCCTCTGGGAGCTTTAGTGTTGGCAAAGCGGGATTCAAATTCTTTGTAAACATTCTTCAAAGTAAAGAGCAAATAGTTGATATAGGGCCAGGCATCGTGGGAGCCGGTATGCCAGTTGCGGGAAGCCAGTTCCAAAGTTTCATAATACTGATCTTTGGTGGACTCGATCATCTTTTCAATGCTGATATAACGCCCGGCTTCGTAACCCAGCTGATAGAGCATCAGCAGCAAAAGCAAACGCGAAACACGACCGTTGCCGTCACGGAAGGGGTGAATACAGAGAAAATCCAGATTGAAAGCTGCCAGAGCGATCAAAGGAGAAATTCGGTTATCCCGCAGGGTATCCTGATAGCCCCTTTGATGGCGGTATTGAGAGCGGATTCCACCTGCTCCGGAGCAACGGTTTTGAAACGGATTCTGGAAGAACCGTCTGCGTAAGTTTCAATAATGTCACCGGCATCCTCTTTGAACTTGCCGGAATCCCAAATATTGGGACGAGTCAGGGCATGGAGTTTACAAATGGTTTCAATGGAAAGGGGCAGTTTGTCGGCTTGAGTATGAATCAGATCAAGGGCATTGCGATAGCCCCTGACTTCTTCTTCGTTGCGGTCACGCGGATTGGTGTTGCCAAAGATAACCGTACCGATGCGCTTATCGTCAATAGCGACCCCCTCAATACGGTTTGAAGAGACCGCACTTTCGATTATAGAAAACTCCCGAAGTCTCTGTAAGCGTTGAGGAGATTGTTTGGTGTAAAGGTCTTGGTGACCTTTCATTTCAGCCAGTTCTTCCAGTTCCCAAGTTGTCACCATAGGAACTGATTGTAAATTTTTCAAAAAGTAAAGGAAGGTATTCATATCAATATTTCTTGGTTGTAAAACTAAAGTAATAGTTCGACATTAGAAAAATTGTACTCGAGGCGATTGTGATTTCTGGAATAAATTTTGATGTGCATCTTCTATTCCATCATGCACAGCATCAAGATAATCAGATGTCGATTTATTATAAAAGTTTAGTTTATTATGGATAAACTCTCTATAACGATTTTCTACCGAATGTTGCTCATCATCTAAACAAATAACATCAATACTTTTCAAATTTTGCTCATGAGCAGCACCCCATTTGAGAAAATATTTAAGATAAGAATCTGTAATCGGGAGTGAATATCCTATTATCCGTATATGGTTAGCTTCTGATAAAATATCCCCTGCGTTTTTCCAATTAGATGCTTCATTGTCTCCGAATGCTTTTTTCCATGTAGGTGTCACAATTGTTTGTGGATCTGATACTGCTCCGTGCAGTTTTATATAGGGTAATTTACCATTCGAAAAATTCTTTTCTTCGATAAACTGTGCGGAATAGTTTTCGGATTTTTTTTGCCTATAATTCGATAAAGCATTTTCTAACAACATATCATAATTAAATGTCAAAATCGCGTAAAAAGGCAGTTCAGAGTTATAATGAGTATTGCCATATCCTGTAATACTTCCTACCCTAAATAAATTTTTTATAAATTTTTGTAAAGGCGCAAAATCAATTTCAGAGTCATCAAATTCTGAAGGAGTATGGTATTTTATTACTTCTGCAATAAAATTCTGAAAATCTATTTGTTGCTTTGATTCTACACCAAGCATTTTCCCCATTTCAAACAAAGACAATATTTCTTCAATATTGGTCATGTCAGATGCATAAAAATCTTTGCAACGGCGGAGTTTATCTATTTCTTGATACACATCTCCAAAAAAATCAATTTTATTACCATTAAAATTTCGAGAGTCTTTAATGGCATACATGTCCTTGGATTTCTCAAGAAAATTACTCATTACGGGTAATCCAAACTGTGCCGAGAAACCAGCTCCTAATATATAAACGACTTTTTCATTTGCTGTTGCTTTCATATTACACTCCCCGCTCTCGGCTTCTGAATATGCTTGCTGTAAAACTCTATACAAAATGTTTGAAACGATAATTCACTCATTGTTAATGCTTCCAATGTAAAATATGATTATTGTTTGCACTGTGTCTGAAGTGTTGTTTTTGCAAACTCGTTATCATCTCCAATTGTAATTCGATTATCGGAATATACAAGTTCTTTTATTAAGGTGACGATGTTTTGCTGTTGACTTTTTATCTCAGATACATCCATTTCATCAATATTACACCCTTTTTGTTCCAATAAGTAAAATATGTCCAATACCTTGCTTTCAATATTAGACAATACATTGGCAGGTATTGAATGGTCTACTCTTGTTTGAACATGAGTAACAGAGGCATTATCGTAAACATTATTAAACCAGTGATAATATTCAGGAGGAATAAATCTTGCCAATATTCCATCTTGTGTTTTTACTATGTTGCTCAAAGCCACCACACCATTGTCAATAATAACCGTTTGCAATGCTTCTCGTTGATCCTCAGGGATTTGATCTGTCGGCAACATCTGATCTCGGGTAATCATGTTGAAGGTTATAATGTTACCCATAATGCAACCTTTTGCTTTGCGATATGAGGGGATATCAGGATCACTGACATCATAACCATTCATTTCACGCTCAACCCAAGAAATCAAATTTTCATCTTCAATGTCTTTGAGAAGAACTTTCAAAATTTTTAATGCTGAAAACAGATTAAGTTTTCCGGAAGCAAAGCGTCTAAGCAAGTTACTATGTTTCTCCATATGCTTATCTCCATAGAGATTCAATATAATTTACTGCATCTTTCCAAAAGGAACAAAGCAAGATGACACCTGAAATAACACTAATCAAAATTCCTGATATAATCGGATGACGTTGTGCCCAATTCTTTTCTTCTTGGTTAATTTGCGATTTGTCAGCAATCACCGAATTTTTGATGGTATTGTTATTTCCAATGTGTATCGACATCGTCTTATCACTCCGTAGATGAACTTGTTTTTTTACAGCACTGTTTAGTCGCAGCAATTTTTCTGTCGCTGTATTTCACTACATCTTTGATGACCAGTTTTTGAATGGCTGAAATTAGAGTATCCATAAAGTTAAGATCAATATTATTTCCATCTACAGGAACATACATTTTAATGTCCAAGCTCTGGGAGCTTCTCAATTTCTTCCCATAAGAGAATTTGCCAGCGATGGATTTTTCCATAGATGAAGTGAAGAACAACATTTGTTTGCTGGTGTAATCCGCTTGTGTATTCCAGTATACACCTGTATCATCACCGGCGCCAAAAGCATAGCTGCGATAGAACGCATTGCCGAATATATCAATGGTTATTGAATTCTTTGGAAAGCTGGCAACCGGATTGGAAATGTAATTGACCACACCAGTATTGGTTGTTCCTGCCATAACAAATGGGATCGTGCCCGGCAGTTGGTCTTCTCTCTTTAATCTGCGTCCTTGCTTGATATGGTCAAAAGCGGATTGGTATGTGACAGCTTTCCAAGAAATACGCTGATTTTCAAAATCATCCAGAGCTTTCTGTTCAGCGGCGGTTAACTCATAATCTTTTAATCCGGTGGCGGTGAGATAAGCTTCCAGCTCAGCTACACGTTGAGCTTCCAGCTCAGCTACAAACCTCTCCATGAAATCAAAATCAATCTTTCCGTTTTTAGTCGGAAGAAAGATTGATTTTGACTTTATTTTCTCAAAAGAACACATATTTTCATATCCGAACTCTCTGCTCAAATACCGCAAAGAGTTGGATATAAATAGCCCTTGCCTGTGAGTGATATGACAGAAGCTTTTCAACGAAAATACTCTTGCGTGGGTTACTAATTTATAATCAAATTGGCGGAAGAAAGCATTTCCAAACATATCAATGGTAATTGTTCCTGCTGAAAACACCTTAGCTGCAATATCAGTTTTACCCAATATACCATTATCTGTCAAACCAGCAGTAATTACATAATTACCGCGACCATTGATGTGTGTTTTTTGTATATCAAAATTGCCATTGCCACTTGTGAATAAGTCTCCAATTTTATATTCGCCCCACTCAACTGTACTTAACATTTTGTTAAGTGGGGCATCTATTTTCCCAGGCAGTCAGACTCCCCTGATTGTTTCAATAAATTTGATACTTCCCAAGCGAGATAGTCGCTGACTGTCTTTTTGAAATCTGCAAGTGTGGGTTTTGT
>SUWD01000012.1 GCA_015061685.1 Lentisphaerota bacterium
GTGTCCATGGCGGAGCAAAAACACTCGTTCCCTTCCCGAACACGATAGTTAAGGGCTCCAGCGGCGATGGTACTGTAAATTTGACTATGGGAGAGTAGCACGATGCCGGGAATTTTTCTTACCACCAGCGTTTTCGCACACGTTGGTGGTTTTTTTATGCTTGTTTTTTGACACGACAGTTAATGGCTCCAGCGGCTGTCCCCGCAGACCGCCGGGTGGATCAGGGCAAAACCACCGCAGACAGCTCTCCGGTGTCTTGCTGGTTCCGTACCTCTCCGTACTCCTCCGTATCCCTCCGTACCGCAGATCGTCGAGCGGAGCGAGCCGCTGACCGCAGACCGCCGGGCGGATCAGGGCAATAGGCCGTATAGGCCGCATAAGCCGTATGGGTACTGGATCGTAGGTGCATGGAGCAAGAGCGGTGCAGGGCGATTTCCCATTATTTTGTCTTATTTGTTTGAGGTGAGTTGCAAAAATAAAATCCTGTGCTATCTTATTAAGGTCAAGCCAATAACAAAAGGGATAGGGATATGTTATTAAAAGGTAATTTGATTTCTCTGGTATCGTTTTTACTTGTTCTGCTTGTTGTTACTGTCGGTGGTTGTTGTAAAAATGAAAATGATTACACTCTGGTATTTCTCGGAGATATTCACTATGATAAAGAAGAATTTCACGATAAAGAGGTGATGCAATTTAAGGAGCATGTGCCTTATATGAAAGGTGTGATGAATAAAGATGGTAATTTTTCATTGCGGAATCACACTTTCTGGACGACTGAATCCCGGAATATTTCCCATAAAAATATTGCTCTCAACAGTGCTATGTGGGAGAAAGACGTGCCGCAGATCCTTGATAATGCCGCAGTTGATGCTGACAAAAATAATTCTCTTTATGCTATTCAGCTTGGCGATATGATCCACGGTGATTGCGGAAGGCTCGATCTGCACGAAAAAAATCTGCAGGGTGCGTTGGATGAGATGGATAAGCGTTTCAATATGCCGGTGCTTACTGTTTGCGGCAATCATGATTCCCGGGGGCCGCATGGGCAGCAGGCATGGGATAATATTGTTCTGCCGTATCTGAAAAAGCACGTCGGAAACTTTTCTCCGGAAGGAACCAATTATTATCTGCGTATCGGCAAGGACCTCTACTATTTTCACGATCTGATGAAACCGGATTTGGATTATATGGAGAAAGTTTTCAAAGAAAACAGTGATGTCCGCTATACATTTTTCATTTCACATGTCCTTTTGATGCCGATGGACCGGGGAAGTTTCAACGATATTCTGTCAGATGATTTCCACCGTCTTTTTGCTCTGCTTGAAGTCCGTGATGCCATCGTTTTGTGCGGTCATACCCACCGTATTTCCCTGACCGATTACCGGAATCCGGTGAATAATCACCGGATAACACAATTTGTTCTGAATTCGACAGTCCGTTCCCCGGAAAAACAATCATCATTTGTTCCCGGCACAGATGCCAAACGTAAAATCATGCAGCCGGAAAAGTTTTATCATGATTTGTGGAAAAACTATTATGCAGGCAGACTGGAAACCACTCTCCATACTAATGGAGCAGGTTTTGCTCTGCTGCGGGTTTCCGATGATGGGGTTTTTATTGACTACCGCAACATAAATCAGGAAAAATATCATACTTTCAAACTTCGGTAAAGGAGAGAGGATGAAAAATTTATTTCTCTGTGTTGTTCTGCTGTTGATATTTTGCGGCTGCCGGAGCAGGATCGATCACAGTACGCCTCAAACTTTAGCAGAATCTTATGTGCGGGCTTTTTCTGCCGGAGATTATGATGCTATGGTGGAGGCATGGTCTCCGGAAACCAGAAAATTTACCCGGAAATTTGCTTTGGAAAATAATATTCCGGAGCGTGATTTTGTCAAATTTATGTTTGCCCTTGCCCGAAATGATGCGGACAAAGAAGCTGCAAAACTGGCAAACGATCCATTGTTTTTTCAACAGACCGTTGAACAACTGCTCAAGGACAGGATCGTTACCGGGAAACGGGAAGAGGGTTTTGTCAATATCAACGGTAAGTGGTATCTGCAATTTTTTTAATACATGGAGAATTATAATGTTCCGCAAAGTATTTTTTCTGCTTGGTATGATTTTTTCTGCCGGAGCTGCCGAAATGGTCATGGATATCAATTTTGACGGGCATCCGGATAAACTTGTTGCCGTAAAAGAGGCGGCTATCGGTTCATCATTTGATGTTATGCTTTATGATCCGGCAAAGGGAGTATATTACCGTGAACCGATTTTTTCCACTTATATTGCAGGAGTAGCTCCGCTTCTTGATCCGCAGGAAAAGAGTATCCAAACCAGATTACTGATGGAGAATACATTCCTGCCGGGTTATAAATTTTTTGTCCGGAATGGAAAACTCTGTTTTTCTGACGGCGAAGCAGTGCCGGAGATGAAATTTGACTGGAGTTTTGAAAAGATTTCTCCGCAAATGCTGGAAGTCGATCTGAAAGCCGGAAAACCGGTTTTTGATGAGGCTGTATCGCAATGGGAAAAACTGATTCCGGAATTGGAAAAGCGGCAAATCCCTTACACCGCTGAATTGTTTTGCCGCCGTTTCAATAACGGATATCGTGCCGATCCCGGCAAGATCGGGCAGTGGGAAAAGAGTATGCAGGAGTTATTCAGCGTATTGCCGAATGATTTGCCATCCGGGGAATTCACTCCGGAGATCAACTCCCTGCGGGAGACATTTCTGACCGGAAATGCCGAAAAAACAGCTTTGATGGAAAAACAAACTGCTGATCCCCGTGATTTGACAGTCTCTCCTGATCCGGCAAAGCCGTTTGTCGATCAGTCGTTATGGAAATTCAGTTTATTCCGGGATGCTTCCCGGATATATGCGGTCAAGATCCGCTCTGCAGCCGTAAAAAAAGATTGGGCGGCAGTGATGGCAAATTTTTCTGCCGGGGAAAAGTTGATTTTACCGGCAAACAGTTTGCTGCATTTTCTGGTAAATAATGCGATCGATGTGATTTTGATGCAGGCTTTGTGCGATGCTGTCTATCAGGCTCATAAGCAAAAGGAGCTTACTCCGGAACTTATCTCTTTCGCCCGTAATGCTTTCGCCGGAAAAGAAAAACGGATGTTGAAAGATTTTTATTCAGCTTATCAGATGGAAGCCGGCTGTACATTCAACACAATTGACAGTTTGATGCATGGATACGGATTGGAAAACGATTCTGTCATGCGTCCGGATGGCATGGTACTGTATTATTTGGCTGCAATAATGATGCATGATAAGGTCGCCATCGGTAAATTTTACTGCAATGCTCTGGATGTATTGAAAAAAGATCCGTATTTGACCGGTGAATATGATTATCAGCCGGAGAAGTTGTATATATGCGGAGCACTTGTCGCAATGGATATATTCGTTTCCCCGGTATATAATGCGTTGGCTTTTTACCGCTCTGCCGATGGATTTCTGGATTACCTTGAATATGGCAGACTTCCGGAATATGAAGACCCTTACACCGGGAAAAAGCTCCGCTTTTACCGGGGAGAATTTACTGTCGGCAGAAAGCAAAAAAAGGTGCGTGGCATCCGTATCTATTCAGTGGGGAAAAATCAGAAAGATGAGAATGGCTCCGGAGATGACCCCGGAGTTTCTCTGACAGATATTACACTTTGAATATCGCTTTACCGGGGAAAATCAACCGAACAAACCGCAGGGAACCAGTTGTTTTTCATTTTGCAGACAGGTTTTGAATTGCAGCGGTCCCACCCATGCCGGAGACGGTTCATCCAGATAAAATGGTCCGAAAGCGTTGCGGCGGTGTCCGTAAACGGTGATTTCCAATCGGTTTTCTCCTGTTTTGAGATACCGGGCGATATTCACCGTGTATGGCGGCCACGGCAAAATGATTTCTTCTGAACCATTTACGGAAATGCCGAGAGCCACTCCCCGGAAATTATCCAGTTTCAACCAGACCGGTTCATCCGGCAGAGCTGGCAAATCCACGTTGTTTATATAGGTCATATTGTCGGCATAGTACGGGAAACCTTGTTTGCACCAGTCGCCCAAAAGCAAAGTGTCTGGAAGTTCAGTCAGCCGGTCATCGGCAACTCCGAAATCTCCCAGCAGAAACATCGCTTCCAGACCGGGGTGATATTCGTGGTAAAGCGTGGAGAGAAGCAGAATATTTTCTCCCTGTTGCAAAAGTTCTGCCGGCAGCAGAGATTTCCGCAGGGCAGGATCGACCCAGTAACCATCATCGGAGGGAGCGAATTTTTTACCGTTGAGGGAGAACTCCCACAATTCCGGATGTTCAACTGCCATGAAAAGTTTTTCCGGCAGATGATCGGCATTGAATTTATAACGCAGTTTCACCGGGAAAAGTTTTTTCGGTTCACGGTTCTGCCGGGTGTAAGGTTGGGACATCGCTCCGCCCCGCCGGGGAATGGAGTGTTTGTCCCGCAAAATATTATCAACATTAAGAATATAATCCGCTTTTTCCCAATCGCCGTTGTCAACAGCGTATTCCGGACGGTCTAGCACCAGAGTATTGGGGCCATGACAGCGGTACGACCAGGGATCATGCGGCAAGCGGAGAGCATATTTTTCATCAAATGTTTCCGGACGGAGAGATACCGGCAGAGATTTTTCTGTTTCAATAAAAAGCCGGGAACCGAGTTTTTCCAGCGAGGTATTGAAAAACCGTTTGCCGTCTTTGAATGACGATACTACCGGGTAATAGTTCCCTGTATCGGGATCAAGTTCGAAAATTTCTCCTTTGCCGCTTGAGTTCCAGGCGATCGCAAGGGTCGGGAATTCATCGTTGCGTTCCAGCACTCCCGGCTCTTTTTTCTGCTCCGTAAGGTCAAGTTTATGACTGGCGTTGCAGATGAAAAGTGTCCGGAAATCACTGCCGGTTTTAATGAGAGATAAAACCGGATCTGCTTCTTCGCCGTCAGCGGTAATGGATATTTCGCGTGCCGGAAAAAGGGCATCGGGCAGTTCTTTGAGTGTAACTCCGGTAAAAGCAGAGAAAAATTCTTCCGCAGCCGGTGATTTTATGCCGTCAACGTGTTTTGGTATTTCTCCGGTATAAAGAACAATACCGTTGTCATCCCGGAATTTTTTCAGCAGTTCGAGCGTGGTTGCCCTCAATGTTCTTACTTCCGGGATGACCACCGCCTTGTAAGAAGCTTTGCCGACGGTGAATCTGCCGCCTTTTATCTCTGCCAGACGGGAGAGCATCTCCTCATCACCGTAGTCAAAGTCCAGATTTGCTCCGAGCAGGCAGTTGCGTAAATCGATAAGTTTCTGATCTTCCTCATCCATATCCTGCTGGGTGGTGATCGTTTCAGATTTCCATCCCCAGACCGATTCAATGGGGTGGATCACCAGTATGCTCCGGAGATCCTGTCCCTCGGACAAAACGGCTCCCAGCCGGGCAAAATGATCTTCCACCACGGCATATTTTTTGTGCCACGGCGACTGGAAAGAGATGCTTGCCGGGTAATCTCTTTTGGCATCGCCCGCCATTGAATACCATGCCAGATGCTGACAGCGGAAATTGATCCCCAGTGCGTACTGCCATTCTCCGATCGCCTTGTGACCGGCAAATGGGAAATCCCACCCGGTACAGCCGTAACACTCGGTCAACCGCCATTTTTTATCCAGTTGTGCCGCCACGGAAACGCATTGTTTGACGGTATCATATATCTGCCAGTGTTCAGTAAGCATATCCACTCCGGGCATTTGCATATATTCATAGGAACGCATGGCAGCTCCCACCTGATGACGTTGGCAGGTCAAAGTGTCTTCCCAGTGCATGTGTCCGGTCAGCGGGATGTGGTGTTCACTGCACCATTTGCCGATCTGTCCGGCAAAAGAATTGACAAACATGGTGGTCAACATTTCATAGTAATCCCGGCGTACCCGGGAAAATTCTTCACCGTTGAGAGAATAGAATAATTCCGGCAGATGTTCCAGAATATCGTAATTGAATTTCTCCCGGAAAAGCTCCGGCAGTTTCTTTGTCCACGGCAGTATCTGCGGCGGAGGCGGCGGTTCCTCACCGGGGAGGACGACGGTTTTGGCATTTTCCGAAAAAAGAGCCGTCCGGTAATTGGGTTCATCGGTGAATATCGCTCCGGCAGAAGTGCCGAATTTGTCCTGAAATTTTTCAGCATAAGGCTCATAGGCGGTTTTTATAAATGCTTTTACCGCGTCCGGATTGAGAGTATCAAGATAGGTTTGATCATTGTACCAGCTCTCCGGCGGGGAGTGCCGGGTATAGAAGTGCAGCACTCTCCCCGGAGTTTCCGGGGCGGTTTTGTGCCACGATTCCGGAATACCGTCATTGTCCACGGCAAATGAACCCAGATAAACAGCTTCCGGATCATCCAGCAGTACAGTGGTCATGGCGATCGCCTGGATCCGGTACTCTTTGTTTTTGGTCACCATACCCCCGGCAGAACCGCTCGGCCAGCGGTCTTCATCATACAAATAGGCGGTCATTTCCAGTTTTTCAGCTTCGCTGATACACATTTTGACCGCCTCGAACCACTCTTTGCCGAGGAATGGAGTATCCAGACCGACTCTGGCGTGCATGAAAAATCCTCCCAATCCCATTTCGTGCATGGTTTTTATCTGGCGGCGAAGTTCATCAAGTTCCAGACGGCTGTTCCACGCCCAGAAAGGGGCCCCCCGGAAACGTGAATCCGGAGCGGAGAAATTTTTTATAATATTTTTCAGCATTTTTGATCCTCTTGTTTGTTTTTTGTAATTTCCTGTAATATAGTATAAAAGATAATAAATAACCTTGACTATTATTCAAAAAAACAGCATTATATGTCAAAAATGCATTCAGAAACGGAAAAACTGGTATTTTCGTTGATCGCAGAACTTTCTCCGTGGAATAATCTGCCGTTGACGGTGAAGCTCAAACAGCATGAGAATGATACGCTCCGGCACTATCATCCGGATTATTATGAATTGGTACTGGTGCGATCCGGAGAAGCGGTAAATGCGGGGGATGACTGGGAATTCCCGATCGGAGCAGGGGATTTTTTTCTGCTTCCTCCGGGAGTCTGGCACTCTTACCGCCGGGCGAGGGGATTGGAAATTTATAACCTCCTTTTCGGTCAGGAGGTGTTGAATTACTTCAAAGATGACATGGCGGCATTGAAAAACACCCATCTGCTTTTACCGGGGAACAGTTTTGCCGGAGTTCCGCAGTTGTTTTGTCTGCCGGAAAAAGCTTTTCCGGAAACGGTACAGCTTTTGGAAGCTGTAATCCGGGAGGAAAAGGAGAAAAAGCCGGGGGCAAAAACGGCGATATTGGGGTATTTCCTCCGGGCAGTGCTGATATTTTTCCGGAATGGGATCCCGGCAGGATATGGGAAAAGCATGCCGCCGGATCATCGGATAAGTTTGCTTATGGGAAAACTTAATGAGAGTTGGTATGAGCAGTGGAGTTTGGCTGAAATGGCGAAGTTTGCCGGGATGTCATTGAGCAGTTTCCGGCAGCATTTTCTCCGGGCATCCGGAAGCTCTCCTGGAGCGTATCTGTTGAATTTGCGTTTGCGTAAATCCTTGATGATGCTGAAAATGAAACAAAATTCCATCAGCGAAGTTTCCCGCGGGTGCGGTTTCAGTGACAGCAACTATTTTTCCCGGCAGTTCCGCCGTAAATTCGGTTTGAGTCCACGGGGATTTGCTGCGGCGGTGCAGTCGGGGAAGGGCCCGGATTTTAATTCGGTATATGAAAAGAAGGAATAAATAGTTGGGGCGGGTTGAAATTTCTGTTTTATGCGGTATATTCTGTGACGTACATGACTGCGAAAACGTCCGCATATTTGCCAAGAGATTGCCCGCAATGCCCCACCGCCTCGTCGCGGCGTAGAGCAACGGAGACGGAAGGAAAGATTTTTTACAAAAAATGAGACAATAACTATTTGTTAATTGAGAGGTAAAAACATGATTTTAAAGTGTCCATTTTGTTCCTATCCCTATCTGGTTGAAAATGAGGGGAAATATCAGTGCGGAGTCTGCGGAAGCAAATATTATTATGTTTCCGGTCAGGTGATGATGTGGCAGAAACACCGGCAGAAAAAAGCGGTATATCGAAGTAATATAAGGAAGTGAATTATGGAAACGGAAAGAAAAGTTGTCCGGGTATCGTTTGAAACAGTTAATTACGATCCGGAAAAGATTGCCCCTTACACCTTGGAAGATCCCTTGACCTTTCTGGATGGAAGTAAGGTCAAAAACAGTGATGACTGGCAGAAACGCCGGGAGGAGATCCTCGGAATTTTTGCCCGTGAGATGTTCGGCCAGCAGCCGCCGGAACCTCAAGAGCTGGTTATTGAAAAAATTGAAGAAAAAGTCGGAGCTTTGGCAGGTTTCGCTGTCCGTACCCAATACAAAATGTATTTCCGGAAAGATAAGACTGGCCCAAGCATCAACTGGCTGGTTCTGCGGCCGCGGTATGCGGCAAAACCGGCAACCCCGGTGATCTTTCTCAATTACAATGGCAATCATGAACTTATTACGGATGAAGAAGTTGTTATTCCCGATACATGGTGTCGGGGAGAAGTGCATACACTTCCGCGTAAACGCGGCGTGATGTGCGATCCTAACAGTGATACAGTTATGCCGGCAGGAATGTTGTTAAGTGCCGGTTATGCGGTCGTTACGGCATGTTATTGTGAGGTCTCTCCGGATCCGGTTCATGATGAAACTGATCCGCGTTATTATCAGGATGTGTTTGCTTATACCGGAGTTTTTGAGCTGTGGGGCAAAAGGGATGAATCCCGTACCGACAATATTACTGCTTTGGGAGCATGGGCTTGGGCTCTTGCCAGAGGTGCTGATCTGGCGGAATCGATTCCGGAACTTGATTGCAGTAAGATGGTGATAACCGGCTTTTCCCGGCTGGGCAAAGCGGCGTTGCTTGCCGCTGCCAGAGATGAAAGATTTGCCGTATGCGTGCCGATCCAGTGCGGTGGAGGCGGGGCAAAGCTTGCCAAACGCAATTTCGGTGAAAATATCACTACTGAAATGGAGAAGTTTCCCCATTGGTATTGCAAGGCTTACCGGAAATATGCGGACGATCCGGCGAAACTGCTGACCTTTGATCAGCACTTGCTGGTTGCTGCTGTCGCCCCCCGGAAGCTGTTGATCGGCGGATTTGATTCACCGTGGTTTGATACCGAGGGAGAATATCTTGCCTGCAAAGCCGCTTCAAGTGCGTGGGAAATTTGCGGTAAATCGGGATTGCCGGCGGTGGATTATCCGGCTGATTATGATACTTCGGCGATCGGTGAATATCTGGGGTATTACCGCCGGACCGAGGGGCATGGGATTGCCGATTTTGACTGGCTTCAGCTGCTCCGTTTTACAGAAAAATAAAAAAAACAAAAAAATTTCGCCCTCCGTCGTACGGAGACGTGATCCAACGGCGGAACGTTGGTCGCCGCCATAAGCGGCGAAACATCCGCCGTAGGCGGTCAGGTCGTCGTAAGGCGACACCACCTGCCGGAAGCGATGTCATGCAAATTGTTTGCATGACGAGTGAGCGAGAGGCAGCAACAAAATGACGGATATCTGGGAGGGGAAAAACTTCTTTTCACGGGAAAAGAGGTTTTTCCCCTCCCCGTACCCCTCCTCTTTTCAAGAAAAGCGGAGTACTTTTGCTCCCGTTGGTCGCAGTAACTAACGGTGCCCGCGGGTGCATGGAGCAAAAGCCACGCAGACTGCTCTCCGGTGCCTTAAGTCAGTAGATTTTGACGTCACACCATTTGCCGCTGGCTGCGGAAGCGTAAACGGCATGAACCAGTGACGCCGAATTTGCCGCATCTGCCAATGACACTCCGGGGGAACGTTTTTCGCTGATTGCTTCGATGAAGTCAGCCAACTGGGCGGTGTGTCCGGTTCCGTAATAAGTTTTGCCGTGGACAGTATTATCCTTGTTTTCCTCCTCCATGATCGCCCGGATCTCTGCGAGATTTTTTTCGCAGTTGCCGTCGAGGTAGGAGAGTTTTTCGTCGATGATCTCAACCTGGACTTCCGTACCGCAGATAGTGAGGGCACTTCTCCACTTTGCCGCGGCTGAATTTGTGGCATTGACCGTAACGAAAAGACCGCTGGTGAATTCAGCTACAAAAGAGACGGTATCTTCCACCTCAATAATTCCCTGATGGGTCAGATTAGCGGAGGTCGCAACCACTTTTCTGACGTCCCCAAAGAGGAACCGCAGCTGATCAAGGAAGTGGATAGCCTGATTGATAAGCACACCGCCGCCTTCACCGGCGATGGTGCCGCGCCAGGAGTCATTCTGGTAATACTGATTGGTACGCAGGCAGGCGAAATTGAGATTGACGGTCAGAAGTTTGCCGAATTTATTCTGCCGGATAAGCTCTTTTAGAGCGATATTTTTATCATTGAACCGGTGCTGGAAAATACCCGTGGCAATGACTTCCGGGTGGGCAATGGCGGCAGCGATCATTTGATCCAGATCTTCCGTCGTGCGGCCGAGAACTTTTTCACAGATGACATGCTTTCCGGCATTGATCGCATCGCAGACGATTTGGGCGTGACTGGCGTGATCGGTACAGATGCTTACGCAGTCAAGTTTTTTATCGGCAAGCATTTCTTTATAGTCTGTAAAGCACTTTGCTCCCGGGCATTTTTCGGTTAATTTCTCTGCTCTTTCCGGAATGAGGTCACAGAGATGGGTAACTTTTGCACCGGGGACAGCATCGTAACCGGCGGCGTGGGTTCCGGAAATGACACCACAGCCGATAATTCCGCACTTTATCATAAAACA
Source organism: Lentisphaerota bacterium (assembly GCA_015061685.1). Lineage (GTDB taxonomy): Bacteria > Verrucomicrobiota > Lentisphaeria > Victivallales > Victivallaceae > UBA1784. The sequence goes on from SUWD01000012.1 coordinate 10,818, forward strand.
AAAACTCCTGTTGTTTGGTTCGTTTATATAATGTAGTTGCAAATATCCGATAAATCAAATGTTTTTGAGGGATATTTCTTTGAATATCATGCACTTTATGTTCATGGTGCATCCTTTTGATCGGAAAGGATATCAGGCTTTGGCGGAGTAATTTTCCGGATGTTCCGGCCAGTCGTGTTTGGGGTAGCGGCTTTTCATTTCGGAACGGACGAGCGACCATGAACCTTTCCAGAATCCGGGCAGATCGCCGGTTATTTGAACAGGTCTTCCGGCGGGGGAGAGCAATTCGAGTTTGAGCGGCATTTTATTTTTACCGACTGCCGGATGGGTATTTACGCCGTAAAGTTCCTTGATGATGATCGCCAGAACCGGGATCTCTCCGGAATAATCGATCGGAAAACGGTGTCCGGATGGAGCCGTGAAATATTCCGGGCAGAGGCGGTCAACTTCCATAAGCAGTGAGTAATCGATCGCAGTGTGGAGGATATTCCAGTAGTCAGCTTTACGCAGATCGTTGAGCGAAGATATGTCATCCGGAAAAAAGTGAGCATTGCGGAGGAAAAAATCGTAAGGATCTTCGAGATCCGGCAGCTCATCCATGCCGCAGGATTTGGCAAAACGCAGCCGTTCCACGAGGGCAAAGGCCCGTTTGTTTTCCGGCGGCGGCAAGGCGATCGAACGCCGTGAACACTCTCTTATCAAAGCAGTTGCGGCACTGCCGGTGGGAATTGGTATCGGGCGTCTGGACAGGATCAATTCATCCAGTTTTGTTTCAACGAAAGCAGAAAGTTTTTCATTTGCTGAATCAAAAACGGTAACATTTTTTTCAGCGATCCTCCGGGAAAATGCGTTGACAATAGTGGATCTTTCAATGGGAAGTGCGAGGCGGATCGCTGAATTTGCCGAACTTCCCCCGTCGATCCGGGCGATGGCAAGAAATTCCTCTTTCCGCAGGAAGTCATCATCTCTCAATTTGGCTGCTCCGCCATTGGCGAGTTGGAAAATCGTGCCGTTGGCAGTGCGGTTTTTCCCGATCCATTCCGGAAAAGCTGTGGCTATGGGCAACCCCGGATCGTCATCCTCTTTTTCCGGAGCCGGGGGGAATTCTTTAAGTAGCCGGGACAAAATGGTTTGCTGGAGAGCGAATTTACGGGGATTTGCCCGCATCCGGCTGACTCTTTCCCGCAGATCTGTCGTGTCAAAACCGGGGAAATCATCCCTTTCTTCCAGAATTGCCGCAAATTCAGCGGCACACCGCCGCAACGAGGGGGGTGTAAAGATCATCATGGCGGCAATACGGGGCGAGACAGGAAGTTTCGCCGCCTTTTTCCCTGCCGGAGTCAACTCTTTTTTTCCGGTGAAAAATCCAAGTTTATACAGGACTTCTCCGGCGGCGGCAACTGCCGGAGGCGGCGGAGGATCCACCCAATTAAGATCCTCAACCCGACTGCCCCAACTGCTTACGGCAAGGAGCAGTGAAGATAATTCCGCATTGAGTATTTCCGGAGTGATATGGTCGGGGAATTGTTCAAAAGTGAAGCGGTCGTAACACCTTACAGCAATTCCCGGAGCTGTTCTTCCTGCCCGTCCGGCACGCTGTGCCGCAGATGCTTTGGTTATTCTGCGGGTTTCAAGGAAGCTCATTTGGGCCCCGGGGTGCCAGATGGCTTTTTTCTCCCATCCGGTGTCGATAACACAGCAGACCTGATCGATGGTCAGACTGCTTTCAGCGACATTGGTCGCCAGAATTATTTTGCGGCGGCCATTTTTGTCCGGAGCGATGGCATCTCTCTGTCCGGCAAGCGGCAGCGAGCCGTGCAGAGGGTAAACGGCAAAGCGGTCTTGCGGAAGATTTTCAAGGAGCATGGCAGTCTGCCTGATCTCCTCGGCTCCCGGCAGAAAAACCAGGATATTGCCGGTTGAATTTTCCAGATTTTCCATGATGGCACGGGCGGTGTGCCGGGGCAGTTCCCGCAGGTCATTCGGGGTCTCCCGGTAACGGATATCGACCGGGAAGTTTCTGCCGGGTACGGTGATGACCGGAGTGTTGAGCATGGAACTTACTTTGTCTGAATCCATTGTCGCTGACATGACCGCCAGAAGCAGATCATCCCGCAATGAGTTGCGGATGTCCAGCACCAGAGCAAGTGCCAGATCCGATTCCAGCGAACGCTCATGGAACTCATCAAATATGATCGCTGAAACATCTTCCAGAAACGGATCACTCTGAAGCATTTGCAGCAATACTCCCGGTGTGGCGGCAAGGATGCCGTCTTTTTGGCAGTCACATTTTTCTCCTCTGACGGCGAAACCGGTCTCTTTTCCGACCGTAAAACCGTGCATGGCGGCAATGCCGTATGCCGCAGCTCTGGCGGCGATCCGCCGCGGTTCGACCAGAATGGTGAGTTTCCCTTTGCCGTATTCTTTGGCAAGCACCGGGACAAGCATGGTCTTACCGGCACCCGGTTCGGCAGAGACGATAGCACACCCGGAGGAGGAAAATGATTTTGAAATTTCATCAAGTTGATGATAGACCGGAAGTTGCGGAAATGTTTTCATGGTGAACTACTTTTTATTTTTCCGCTTTGCCAGCGGATGAGCTTCGCTGTAAACCTGTTTCAATCTTTCCGCACTGACGTGGGTATAGATCTGAGTGGTACTTAAATTCTCATGTCCGAGCATCTCCTGCACACTTCGCAAATCTGCTCCGGCATCCAGAAGGTGCGTGGCAAAAGAGTGCCGCAGTTTGTGCGGAGTGAAATCCGGCGGCAAACCGGCAGTGAGCAGATAATTTTTCAAATTCCGCTGAAAAGAGCGTGCCGTCAACCTCGTTCCCTGCTGATTCAGAAACAATGGAGCGGTGGAATCCCTGCTGTTTCCGGCGGCATTGCGGTTTCGCATATACTCTCTTACCGCCCGTTTTGCCGGATTGCCCATAACGGCGAGCCGTTCTTTTTTTCCCTTTCCCCGCACTTTGATTATGCCGCTGGAAATATCTGCTTCTCCGTAATTGAGATTAAGTGCTTCGCTGATACGCAGACCGCCGGAGTAGATGGTTTCAATGATCGCTTTGTCCCGGGTGCGGGCGAAAACACCGCCGTCGGCGGCACGCACTGTCCCTGCAGCGGCGGCGGTATCCCAAAAGGAATCAACAGCTTGGATCAACGTATCTATCTGATTAATGCTCATTACTTTGGGCAAAGGTTTGTCTGCTTTTATCTGCGGCAGGGAATCGAAAGGATTGTGATCCGCTTGGTTATTGAGCATAAGATAGCGGAAAAATGATCTCATTGCCGAGAGTTTACGCTGGATGGAAGTTTTGGCATTACCGGTTTCATGCAGTGCCATGACAAATGAACGGGCTTGATTGCGGTCAACGCTTTTCCAGTCGTCAAAAGAGGCGTCGCTGTTGCGGACTTTGACGGCGAATTCGATTATTCCGGATGAGTAGGCGGCGATGGTATGTGCCGATGAATTTTTTTCTGTTTGCAGATAACGGATGAATCCGGCAAGAGATTTTCCGGTTTTGATAAAATTTTTTTCGTTTTCCATTTGCACCACACAAGTTTGTCAAGTATATTAAGATACTGTATAATTGTGAAATGTCAATTTGAAAGGAGCATTTTTGTTATGAAAAAGGTATTTACCGGTCTTTTTGCAGTGTTGATGATCAGTGTTTTTGCCAGTGAGTCTTCCAAGCCGGTGGTTATCGGCAAAGTCAATGCCGATCTGCTCAATTTGCGTCTGGGGCCGGGATTGAAACAGCCGGTGGTCTGCAAGCTTGTTGATAAAACCGAGGTGCGTATCCGCCGGGTGGTTGGCAGCTGGCTGGAGATCGAAGCTCCGGCATCCATGGCGATTTATGTTTCCGAAGCCCGTATCGGCAAGAATGGCGTTTTGAGCGGTGAATTGAATATGCGTTCAGCAATGGACGCCAAAGCTCCTGTATTCGGTACTCTGCCCAAGGGGGCAAAAGTGAAAAAGATCGGCGACAGCCGCCACGGCTGGGTGCGTATAGAAGTTCCTGCTGAAGCAGACATCAGAATCTATGCGGCGGCATTTCTGGTAAATTACGATCCATCCAAATTTGATGCTGACGGCAATGTGATTTCTGCTGCTCCGCTTGCATCGGCAACCGAGGTGGTCGCTGAAAAAACTGAAACTCCGGAAAAGCAGGAAAAAGCTGAAGATCCGGCGGTGGTCGAAGTTACCGCTCCGGCGGAAAAACAGGAGAAAACCGGGGATGCTCCGATCGAAATGCAGGGATTTCTCACCCGCTGGAAATACAGTAATTCCGAAGATACCCGCTTTGCTCTGCTCTCTGAACCCAACGGTTTGAATCAGGCTTTTGTTACCGGCGATCAGGCTGCTTTGAGTGCCGCAGAAAACAAACAGGTCAAAATTTCCGGTAAATCCGCCGGCAGATTCGGCGGGAATGGTGCGATCATTCTGAAAGCAGACGTTATTACTGTTTTGTAAAGTTTTTGTGTGGATTATTTTTACCGCCGGGGTTGAAAAAAGACCTTTGGCGGTGTAATGTTATATAATGTAGTAATGTTTTTTTGGATGTAAAATCATAAAACAGGGTGAAAAATTGGAAAAACAGGAAGAATTCAAACGGACGGATGACCGGGCCCGTCTGCTGACAAAATTGTCGGTGATCGGTGCTGCCGGTTCATTGATTCTGCTGGTTTCGGTATTGATTCTGGCAGCGAAACGCGGCGGTGATGTGCTGACTCTGGCGGCAATACCATTTGCCTTGTCACTGCTCTTTTCAGCGGTTTCTTTCATTTACGGAGTGATGTACGGTGCGGTACAGCGGGAAGATGAGGAAAAACGTCTGCTCGCCAAGCGTATGGAAAGCCGTGCTTTGAATGTGGAAGAAGATGTCCGCTTCACCGCCGGCAGAAGTTTTGCCAATTACACCCGTTTCGCTCCCTATGTTATCGCTGTTGCCGCCGTTGCGGTGATCGGTCTGATGCTGTGGCGCAGTGTCGGTATCTGGAATTTGCGAGAAGGTGCCGAGGTGGTGATGGTCGGTTCTCCGGTTCACACCGCATTGATAGCCGCAGTGCTGATGATGGTCAGTGCCTTTGCCGGAGCATTTATGGTAGGACAATCCCGTATGCCCGGTTTCCGCTGGTTGCGTCCGGTGGGTGCATGGCTGTTGATGGGATTTCTTGTTCTTTGTGCTTCAGCGGTTTCTGCATTGTTTTTCAGCAGCAATATCACGGCTGTTGATCCGGTGGTGAGCAAAGTTTTCCTGTGGATCTTTGTGGTGCTCGGCTGTGAATTTGTAATCAACTTTGTCATTGAATTTTACCGTCCCCGGACTCTTGCCGAGAGCCGGCCGGTTTTTGAGAGCCAGCTTTTGGCACTTTTTACCGAACCCGGCGGTGTACTTCGCAACATTGCTTCAGCATTGGATTACCAGTTCGGCTTCAAAGTCTCCGGCACCTGGGTTTACGGTTTTATTGAACGCTCCTTTTTTCCGGTGCTGATCCTCTGGGCGGCACTGCTCTGGAGCTTTACCGCAGTCCACGAAGTCGGACCCAATAATGTCGGTATCCGGGAGTGTTTCGGCAAAGCCGATACGGAAAATCTGCTTGATCCGGGTATTTACTGGACTTTGCCTTATCCTTTCGGCGGCATCCGTCAATTCAGCTGTACCGAGATCCGTCAGCTTATCATCGGTGAAAGTCCGGAAAGTGCCAAAGAGCGGGCAAATTCACCGGTGATCCTTTGGACGAATGCCCACGGCGGTACCAAAGAACCTTTCATTCTGGCGGTGAAAAATCCTTCTGCCGGAGAGAATGGCAGCAAGATCGCTGAAAGTTCTGCGATCTCCTTTATCAATATGGCGATTCCGATCGAATACCGTGTCCGGCGGGACGGCGTTGTGAAATACGCTTACGGCAATGCCGAACCGGAAGTCGTGCTTAAAAAGATCGGTGAGCAGGCTGTTGTGACTTTCCTTGCCGGAACTACGATGGAGGATCTTCTTGGTTCCGGCAGAGGTGCGGCAGAAAAAGAGCTTCACTCCCGGATGCAGAAACTTGCCGATCAGAATGAGCTTGGTATCGAGATCGTCAGAGTGGCAATTCTCGATGCTCACCCGCCGGTGGAGCAGGTCGCACCTGCCTATCAGAGTGTGATCGCCGCCATGGAGGAGGGCAAAACCGCTGAATTGGAGGCGGTCGCCTACTACAATCGGACGGTTCCTGCGGCAGAAGCTCAGGCGTATGCGATCAAACAGACCGCCCAGAGCAGAGCTTTCGCTTCCCGGACCGTGGCTGAAGCCGAAAGCAAACGTTTCTCCGCCCAGCTGGATGCTTTCAACAGTATGAAAAGCATGTTCATGCTCAACGCCAAAATGGAGGTGCTTGAGAATGAGGGCGTACTGATTCAGAAATATGTCATTCCCGCCAACTTGAGAGATATGGTTTACCAGCTCAATTTCGAGAAAAACGAAAGACTTGACCTGGTCAATCTGGATGTTTCGGAATTGAAATAAGTTAAGAGATTAATATTAAACAATAACATATTTGGAGGCTTTACAAGATTATGGCAAACGGTAACTTTTTCAAACATTGGCCGACGATGCTGCTCGGGTTGATCGTGGCACTGATCCTGCTGACGGCGGTTTTTTCGTTCCAGCTCAATCAGACCGAAATCGCAGTGGTAACAACATTCGGCAGACCTTCCGTGGTGGAAGATCCCGGCTTGCACTTCCGCTGGCCCTATCCTTTCCAGAAGGTTTATCGTTTCGATAAACGCATCCGCTGTTACGAGGGAAGCAGCGGCAAACAGGAGGAAACCGTTACCAAAGACGGTCACAATATCATCGTCGGGATCTACGTCAACTACCGCATCAGCAATGTTGAACTCTTTTTCAGCAAACTGCAGGATATCCCCAATGCCGAAGATGTGCTCAATACCCTGATGCGGAGTGCGAAAAATGCCGCATTCGGTCAAAAAGATTTCGGTCAGATCATCGTTTACGAGGGTGATATCGCCGCCGAAGCAAAGAGTGTTAAAGATGCCGCTCCGGCAAAGGCTGTGAAAAATGCTTCCGAATTGAATTCCGTGATCTCCTCGATCAAGGCAACTCTCGCCAGAGATACGCAGAATTTCGGTATCGAGATCATCGATGTCGGTATCAACAACCTCGGAGTCCCGAAAACTGTTACCGAAAAAGTTTTTGAGCGGATGATCGCTGAAAGAAAGCAATTCTCCGACAGTTATCTCGCCGAGGGCCGCAGCAAAGCTGCCCAGATCCGGGTGGATGCCGATTTGAAACGGGATAAAGATATCGCCATCGCCAAAGCCGATGCCCTCAAACTGCGGGCAGAGGGTGACGCCGCCGCCGCAGAATACTACAAAGAATTTGCCAAAGATCCCGAACTTGCCGAGTTCCTCCGCAAGATCGAAGCTCTCCGGGAAATGCTTAAAGGCCGTACCACTTTGGTCGTAGATACCAAAATGCCGCCATTCGATATCCTCAATCCCGATACCGTGATCCCCGGAACAAATAAGTAAGGGTGGTAAAATGGAGGAAAACAAAAGCGTAATCACCAATGAATTTGACCGCAGCGGCCGTTATGACGCCGGTCTTAAATCATTGGCAAAAAGTTTGAGGGTGGCGTTTTTACTGCTGCTTATCGGTATTATCGCCACGTTGATCTACTTCGTCAGCGGAGCCGGATACTTCTCCGTCGAGCCGCAGCAGGCGGTCATCGTTACCCGGTTCGGCAAAATCGTCGGTACTTATACCACCGGCGGTCACTGGTTTCTGCCTTACCCGGTGAATCAATTCATCCGGATCCAGACCAGTCAGCAGCTTCTGGAGATCGATTTTGCCGCCGCTCCTGCTCAAGGTGGAGATGCGGCACCGTCCTTTGAACCCGGCAGAGATCAGTATGTTATTACCGGTGATGCCAATATCGTTCACAGTGCCTGGACGATCACCTACCGGGTCGATGATCCGGAAAATTACTACCTCAATCTGCTCACCCCGGAATTTCCTGTGGTCAACGGCAAAGTTATGCCCGACGATGAATTTGTCGATCTTGACGGTATGACCGGCACCCGCGGTCCGGTAACTTTCCTGCGGAATCTTTTCCGCCGGTCAGTAATTACCGTCACTGCCGAAGCCAAAGTTGATGACATTCTCTATGAAGGACAGGTCAATTACAGCGAAAATGTCCGTCGTGAATTTGTCCGGCTGGTCAATCAGAGCAATTGCGGGATCGTTATCGAGAGCGTTGCTCTCAACCGGATCTATCCTCCGGCAAGCACCAAGACCGCCTTTGAGGAGGTTACTTCCGCTGCCAATACCAGTTCATCCGAGTTGAGCAATGCCAAAGCTTACAAAGTTGAGCAGGAAAATGAAGCCAAAGCTGTTGCCGCCGCTTTGAAAGGCAATGCCGCAGCTTACAAAGAGAGCGTGGAAAACCAGCTTAAAGCTCAAAGTGAATACTTTAATAAGATTTATGCCCAGCACAGACAGTATCCCGGTACTCTGACCATGGCTCTTTATACTGAAATGCTTCAGCAGGCCGCTGAAAATATGAGCAGTGGAGATAAATTCATGCTCGCTCCCGGCAGCAAGAGTTTGTGGCTGAAACTTAATCCCGAACCGAAAAAAGCCGCCGCCGCTCCCGGTGCAAAGGAGGGTAACTGATTATGAGTGAAAATATCCATCAGCATGAAAATTGTTCCTGCGGTCACGACCACGAACACCACCATCATGAAAATTGTTCCTGCGGTCATGACCACGAACACCACCATCATGATCACTGTTCCTGCGGTCACGACCACGGCAAAGAAGACAGCACCTGTATCTGCGGTCACGATCACAAAGCTGAAGGCGGCGTCGGTCACGACCGCAGCATGGGCAGAGTCTGTTTCGCACTTGTCGGCGGTATTTTAACTGCCAACTCTTTTATTATGAATTCACTGCTCCCGGAGCAGGAGTTCGCGGCAAATATGTCGGCACTTTTCGGTGCTTTCATCCTTGCTCTGCCGATCATTATCACTGCGGTCAAAGATCTTGTCCGCGGTAAAGTCTATATGAATGAATTGGTCGCTCTGGCAATTTTAGCAGCTCTGGTCAAGGCGGATTTCCAGACCGCCGGTATCATTGCCTTTTTCCTGCTGGTAACGATCATTATTGAAACCCGTACCGCCAGCGGTGCCCAGCGTTCGATCGAGGAACTGATCAAACTTACTCCCAATACCGCCAATCTCATCACTCCGGATGGCAGTGAAAAAGAGGTTGCCGCACAGGATTTGAAAGTCGGTGACCGCATCCGCATCCGTCCCGGTGAGAATTTCCCGGTTGACGGCAGGATCGTTTCCGGTGAAAGTACCGTCAATCAGGCGTCGATCACCGGTGAATCCGTCCCCGTTGAAAAGGTCGCCGGTGAAGATGTTTTCGCCGGTACCCAGAACCTGACCGGTGCGGTGGAAGTCACCGTTACCAAAGTCGGCGGCGATACTACGCTCGGCAAGGTCAAAGAGATGATCATGCAGGCGGAAGCCAGCCGCACTCCGGTGGTGCGGATCATCGACCGTTATGCCGGATATTACACTCCGACAGTGTTGATGGTCGCCTGGATCACCTGGTGGTTCAGCAGAGATATGAATTCTGTGATCGCCTTTCTGGTGATCGCCTGTCCGTGTGCGGTGGTGCTTGCCACTCCGACGGCGGTGGTTGCGGCGGTTGCCGCTGCCGCACGTTTGGGTATATTCATCAAGAATATCAGCCATCTTGAATTGGCAAGCCGGATCTCCGCCTTTGTCTTTGACAAAACCGGTACTCTGACCGATGGTTTGCTCTCCGTGGTCAAACTGCAGGGTGCAGAGGGCGTTTCCCCCGCCGAATTGCTCGGCTGTGCCGCTTCGGTGGAGCGTTTCAGTAACCACCCGACCGCTCTGGCGATCGTCAAACTTGCCAATGAAGCGGAACTCAAACTGGATGAAGTGACCGGATTTACCGAAGTCCACGGCAGAGGTGTTTCCGGTACGGCAAATAATTCGATTTACCGGGTCGGCCGTGCCAACTGGATGCGGGACAATGGTTTGAATGTGCCGGAGAGCGATCCGGAAGAGGCCGCCGGTATGAGTGTGGTCTATGTGAGTAAAGATGATAAAGTTCTGGGCTGGATCGGTTTCCGTGACAAGATCCGCAAAGAGTCCCAGGTGCTTCTTTCCGATCTCCGCCGTCTGGGTGTGCGTTACTGTGCGATGGTCACCGGTGACCGTCAGTCAGTTGCTGAAGATGTAGCTGCCCAGTTGAGCATTGATGAATTCAAAAGCGGATGTCTCCCGGAAACCAAAGTGGAATTTGTGGAGAATGTCAAGCGTGATCATACTGTCGCCGTCGTCGGTGACGGTGTTAACGACGCTCCGGCACTTGCCGCCGGTGACTTGGGTATCGCCATGGGAGCCATCGGCAGTGACATTGCGATCAACAGTGCTTCTGTGGCATTGATGACCAACGATCTGCGTCGTATCGCAATGCTGATATTCCTGGCGAAAAAATCACAGGTGATAATCAATCAGAATTTGATTTTCGGTATGCTTTTCGTCTTTGGCGGTATGATTCTTTCCATCGTCGGTCTGATGACTCCGATCTGGGCGGCGGTGATCCATGCCGGCAGTACGCTGGTCATTGTTTTCAACAGTGCCCGTCTGGTGCGTACCGGTGAAGAATTGACTCTGGCGGAGAAGCCGGAAACAGATAATAAATTGTCGTAAGAGGGATTTTTCATGGAACGAAATTATGAACCGGTGGTTCAGGCGGTCGGCCTGACCAAAATGTTCCGGGATTTCTGGCACCGCCCCAAGGCCCGGGCGGTGAACGGCATTGATTTTGAGATCAAGCCGGGTGAAGTCGTCGGTTTGCTCGGCCCCAATGGTTCGGGTAAATCCACCACAGTGAAAATGCTGCTCGGTCTGCTCTATCCGACCGGCGGCAGAGTTACTGTTTTCGGTAAGTCGCCCCGGGCGGTGGAAACCAAACGGGAAATCGGCTATCTGCCCGAAGAATCTTACCTGTACAAATTCCTTACTGCGGAAGAAACGCTGGACTTTTTCGGTTCGCTTTTCAACATCTCCCCGGAAGACCGCAAACGCCGTATCGATCAGCTTCTGGATATGGTCGGTCTGGATCATGCCCGTTACCGCCGGGTAGGGGAATTTTCCAAAGGTATGGCGCGTCGTATCGGTTTGGCACAGGCGATGATCAATGACCCGGCATTTCTGATTCTGGATGAACCGACCAGCGGTCTTGACCCTTTGGGCTGCCGGGAGGTCAAAGATCTGATACTCGCTCTGAAAAAACGCGGCAAAACGGTGCTTATCACCAGTCATTTGCTCAGCGATGTCGAGGATATCTGCGACCGGGTCATTATTCTTTACGGCGGTCAGATCCGTGCCGAGGGTGCATTGGATGATCTTCTTACCGTCAGTGACAAGACCCGGATCATGACTCCGCAGCTGCCGAAAGAGGCGATGGACAAACTTCTGGCCCTGCTCCGGGAAAATCTCCATGGAGAGGAATTCAAAGTTGACCATCCCCGCCGCACGCTGGAGGAATTTTTCCTTGATGTCATCACCCAGGCACGCAATGAAAGCGTGGAAACGGCCGGTGTTTCCGGCAGCGGCGGTATCGCAGATTACCTTGCCAACGGCGATAACGTTGACAAAGAGGATAAAAATGCGGTGCTTGATTCGCTTTTGAAAAATCCGGTCGCTCCCGCTCCGGCGGCAAAGACCGTTGAAGAAGATAAGTCCGATGTTGTCCCGGAAAGCACTTCTGCGGATGACAAGATCGCCTCGGCACTCGGCATTGCCGAACCGGAAGTGCCGCAAGTCAATCCCGTTGCAGAAGAAGATACTGCGGCACAGCAGGAGGCTCTCCAGCGTGCCAATGACAAGCTTGATTCTCTGCTCGGCGGCAAATCAGGTGAATGATGAAAGCGTTTCGTGCGATTGTAGCTTTGACCTTCCGCAATGCGATGCGGTCCCACATATTCCAGCTGCTGCTGGTGCTGCTGCTGCTCTGCGTGACGGTGATCCCGATTTCGGTTTCCGTGGGTAAAACCGAAGACCTGATCCGGGTTTCACTGCTTTACAGTCTGTGGTCGGTAAGTGCGATTCTGGCACTTTCTTCGCTGTGGCTGGGCTGTTATATCATGTCGCATGATATTGACAGTTACCAGATCCACATGGTGGTTTCCAAACCGGTTTCCAGGATCACTGTCTGGCTGGGAAAATGGGTGGGGATCAACCTGATCAATATCGTTCTGCTGCTGATTTCCGGATTGGTGGTTTACGGCGTGGTCATGTACCGTTACCAGAGTGCCGGAGAGGAGGATATCCGCTTCTCCGAAAGGGCTCAGGCAAGGAGAAATGCTGAATCCGAGCGTGACCGTATCCGCAATCAGATCCTGGTCGGCAGACGCAGTTACATGCCGGAAAAACGTGATCCGGAAGCCGCCGCACAGGAAGCTGTCCGCCGCCGGGTGATCGATCTGCAGAAAGAGGGAAAGGTGTTGAGTGATGAAGAAATTCAGAAAATGTACACCGATTACAAAGAGCAGATAGACCAGCTGCCCGTGGAGGTCATCCCCATCGAAGTGGATGCCAACGGCAGACCGCTGGCGGTCAATTCCCATACCTGGGTTTTCAAAAATATTCCGGAAGATCTGAATAAAAAAGCGGTGGTACTCCGTTTCCGTCCCTATCTGAATAAGATCGCCAGTGAAGATCAGCGTTTAAGTACGATGTGGTGGGCGGTACAGAATCCGGTACTGGTCAAAAGTGCCGGAGAGGATGGTTCTTTCCGGGCGGTAACTGATGAACCGGAGAGCTATTTTACCGGGGAATTCCATGAGATCCCCCTGCCGTACAACGTTGAGGACATGCCTCAAGGTATGGTCGGTGAAGATGGGACCGTCAAAATCCGGGTGATCAATGCCGATATCCAGAAAGGAAAACACTACTATCAGGTCAATGACGGCCCGAAACTGCTGGTGCCGGTCTGCAGTTTTGAGATGAATTATCTGCGTGCGATGGCGGCTATGATCCTGCAGTTGATGCTGCTTTCCGGTCTGGCATGTGCATTCGGCGGATTTCTGACCATGCCGACAGCGATATTCATGGTGGCAAGTTATTTGCTTTTCGGTTCGCTCTCCATGGTGCTGACAGATTCCAGTTTCTACGTCTCAACGGCGTGGGATCATCTCGGTCAATTTCTGGCCCAGGCTCTGCTGCTGATCGTCATACCGCTGCAGAATTTTGATGTTACCAATCTGCTTTCCGGCGGGGATCTTATCGAATTTTCCCTGCTTGGTGAATTGTTTTTCAACTACTTCCTGCTGCGTGGAGTGCCGCTCTTTGTTCTGGGCATCTGGCTTTACGTGCGGCGTGAATTGGGATCGGCGGTGAGAAAATGAACAGATTTCGCAATATGACTTTGATCCTGGTACTGTTTCTGATCACTCTGGGCGTCTTTTACGGCATCCGGAGGATCGAGTATCGTATGGACAACACCATCAATGAAAACCGACTCCGTTTCACAGGAGAAGTCACCGATGCTCCTCCGGCAGTGGTTTTCACCACCGTCGCACTGGGCAGTTTCCGGGGGTTGCTGGCAGATATTCTCTGGCTCCGTTCGGAAACGCTTAAGAGCAAAAAGAATTATTTTGAGATGGTTCAGCTGGCACGGTGGATCACCGATTTGCAGCCGAATTATTCGGCAGGTACCGCTTATCTGGCGTGGAATCTGGCATACAATATCTCCGTAACCAGTTCCAGTAAGGAAGACCGCTGGTATTGGGTCAATGAGGGGGTCAAGCTTATCCGGGACAAAGCGATGCTTTACAACCCGGATGATCCGATGATCTACCGGGAACTGGCGTGGATTTTTCTGCACAAAATGGGTAATCTCATGGACGATGCCAACTTGTATTACAAAAACCAGATGGCGATCGAGATGACCAATATTCTGGCAAGCACCACCCCTGATTGGGAGAAGCTTGCCGCAGCTCCGGCTGATAAAGAAGAATTGATGAAACTCTATCCGGAGGATCATCCGCTGTGGAAGAAAATCGCCGATGCCGGAATCAAAGAAAAAGATAAAGATATTTATGAATCTCTTTACGATGCTTTCCGTGCCGGAAATCCGACCGGGGATGATAAAGTGGAAGTTATTGCCGGTCTTCCGGATGTGCTGCGTCTGCATCTGACGGCGGAGGAATTTGCCAATCTGGATTCCTACTTCCGCGGACAGCTGCTCCGGCTCCGGTTGAAACTTGATCCCCGCCGCATGGTGGAAATGGACAAAATATATGGAAAAATGGATTGGCGTGTCCCCGAATCACAGGGAGTCTATTGGGCAACCATCGGTCTGGAAAAGAGTCTCGCAAACGGCAAGAAACCGGATATCAACTGTCTGCGTCATATCAGTCACGGTTTGCAGGCGGGATTCAAAAGCGGCAGAATTCTGGAGTTTGATATGGGGGGGCGTTATATCCAGATGGTTCCCAACTTCAATCTGGTCGATTCTGCGTACGAGTGGTTCGGCAAGGGCGAAGATGAGTTCTCCGACAGTGGAGCCGGAAGCAGTTTCCGCAGTGGTAAAATCAACTTCCTCAAAGATTCCATTCCGCTGATCTATCTCAATGTAAGTATCTCCAAAGCCCAGGAGCTTTTTGATAAATTGCAGCAGATCGACGGCCCCCAGAAAGGCGGTGATCTCTCCGGCTTTGTGTTGACCAATCTGACTGAAGATATCCGGGATGCCGACCTCAAAAAAGCCAGTGCCGTTATCAGCGGTTATATTTACCGGGCGATTCTTGACATGCTTTACGGCAATGAGAAAGAAGCGGCAACTTACGCCGATACCGCCCGTCAGCTGCATGTGTTTTATTCCAATCAGAATAAAGATATTGAACGCAATACCCTGCCGCCTTTCCAGATCATGGTCAAAGGTATATTGCAGAATATGCTGGCAAATCTGCCCGAAAATGACCGCCGCAAACTTGAGGCTGTTATTGAGAATCAGATGGCAGAGCAGGATGCCGAAAAACGTTTGCTTAAGGAGACAACCGCGATGTGATTTTTTGAATCGGTTCCGATTGTCTTCTTTTCAGTGCGGTTCCCGGTAAGCTGAAACCGGGGATCGCCGCAAAAAACGTTTTCAGCAAAATCGACAGGTACGCCGGTTTTTTCAGGAGCGTACATATATTTTTGGGGAATAAAGTGGAGGATTCATTTATATTGGGCGTGCTTCACGGAGCCGCCGGTAATTGGGTTGTTTTCGGTATCAGTTTGAGTTGTGCATTGGTTATTTCGCACATTTGCTCGCTGATGGAAGCTGCAGTTTTGAGTATTACTCCCAGCCAGCTTGCCGAATTGCGTCAGAAGCACCCTGCTTTGGGTGAAATTGCCATTAACTTGAAACGGGAGATCGACAAACCTCTGGCAGTGATCCTGATTTTGAATACTGCCGCTCACACTATCGGTGCAGCTGTTGCCGGGGCCAGTTTTTCCGAACTGGGGTACGGCAGTTATATGGGGGTATTTTCGCTGATCTTTACTCTGGTGATGGTGCAATATACCGAATTGCTGCCGAAAACTCTCGGAGTGCGTTTCAATACCACTGTTTTGCGTGTGGCATTGAGACCGCTTTATTGGGCTACTGTCATCCTTGCTCCTTTGATCAAACTTACGAAACTTATCAACCGTCCTTTTGAGGGGCGGGCTCCTGCCAGACCGACTCCGGCAGAAGAAATTTCGGCATTGGCGGCGATGGCGCGCAGTTCGCAGGCGATTTCCAGCCGTCAGGAGAGGATCATCCGGATGGTTCCCTCGCTCTCTGAAAAAAGTGCCCTTGAGGTGATGATCGCACTGGAAGATGTTTCATTTCTGGATGCGGATATGTCACTGGATGATGCGATCAATGCCACCGGGAATGATTTCCACACCCGTTATCCATTGTGCATCGAGGGCGACCGCAGTCGGGTGCCGGGGTATGTCAATATCAAAGAGATAATTCTGGCGGTACAGCACGGCAAAGGGGATATGAAAGTATCGGATATTATGCGTCCGATCGCTTTCGCCGATTCCGATGACACGGCATCGAAACTGCTGGAGATGTTTGCTGCCCAGCACTGTCACATGACGATCATCCGGGATGCGGTTTCCGGTAAGACCTGCGGATTGGTAACTTTGGAAGATATTGTTGAAGAATTGATCGGGGATCTGGATGATGAATTTGATCCTCTGCCCCGTACATTTTATGCTCCCGGAGACAATCTCTGGGTCGTCGGCGGCGGTGTGCCGCTTACCCAGCTGGCGAGGGATACGCAGCTGGATCTGCCCCGCCGGGCGGAATCGGTATCCTCCTGGTTCGGCAGGGAGATGGGCAAGCAGGTCAAAGTAGGCGATACGCTGACCTGGAAAAATGCGGTGCTTTTTGTCCGAAAAGTCCGTCGCCGTCAGGCATGGGAATTTCACTTGAAACGCCGCAAATTGATGTGAGGTTTATCTGAAAATAAAAGAATCTGCCGCCGGATGCGATATGCTTGGCAGCTTTGGCGGGGAGAGAACAGGAATTTTTCAGTTTTATTTTTTTATTGATAATGTCCCGAATTTTGTGAAACTCGTAACAGAAGCTTATAAACAAACACTTTTGTTAACGTATAAAACATATCACATAAGTTGTGATTTGTCAAATCGGCAAGCACGGGTTCGATCCAACCGGTGGATGCAGTGTGAGGCAAGGTCGCAGACAAATCAAGGCGGATGAGCAGGAGTGTACTGACGTACATGACTGCGAAAACGTCCGCAGATTTGCCAAGAGATTGCCCGCAATGCACCACCGCAGGAAAGATTTTTCACAAAAAATGAGACAATAACTTTTTATTATACATAATTAAAACAATATAAAGGAAACTGTATTATGCCGCAGGATATCAGAAAATTTGCCGGAGATCAGATTCTGGTCTCCCCCTCGATTCTCGCCGCCGATTTTTGCGAATTGGGCAGAGAGTGTGCTGAAGTTGTCGCCGCCGGAGCGGAAATGCTCCATTTGGACGTGATGGATGGCAAAATGGTGCCGAATATCTCATTCGGAGTGCCGGTCATCACCTCATTGCGTAAGAAAAACGATGCTCTTTTTGACGTGCATTTGATGATCGACCGACCGCTTTTCTATACGCCGGCATTTGTCAAAGCCGGTGCGGATCATATCACATTCCATGTTGAAAGTTCCGATGATCCGATCAAAACCATTGAGTGCATCCACAGTCACGGCTGTACTGCCGGTATGTCCTTGCGGCCGGGAACTCCCGCAGAAGCACTTTTCCCCTATCTTGACCAGCTGGAAATGGTTCTGGTCATGACGGTGGAACCCGGTTTCGGCGGTCAGAGCTTCATGGCGGATCAGCTGCCGAAAATTGCCGCATTCCGCAAAGAGATCCTTAAACGCGGCTTGAAGTGTCACATCGAAGTCGATGGCGGTATCGGTGAAAAGAATGTTGAATCTGTCGTGAGCAACGGAGCTAATGTGCTGGTTGCCGGAACTTCGGTTTTCCGTCATCCGCAGGGTATGGCTGCCGGAGTTAAAGTCCTCCACGATGCTAAAGACAAATTTGACAGTGCATTGTAAGAATTGTTGACGGAGGACGATCATGGTTGAGCTGGATTTCAGGAAAAGCGGCGGATTGATTCCCGCTGTTGCCCAGGATTGGCAGAGCGGTGAAGTGTTGATGCTCGCCTATATTTCCCCGGAAGCGTGGGCGGAAACGCTTGCTTCCGGATACGCCACTTACTTTTCCCGCAGCCGGAATAAACTGTGGAAAAAGGGGGAGTCCAGCGGCCATTTGCAGAAGATCCACTCAATTTTAGTTGATTGTGATCTGGATACTGTCGTTTTCAAGGTCGAGCAGCTGGGACCGGGAGCTTGTCACACCGGACACCGCAGCTGCTTCTACCGCAGAGTTGACGGGGAAAATCTTACGGAAGTCGAAGAAACTGTTTTTGATGCAGACAAGATATATAGGGTGGAAAAATGAATGAAATGATCAACTTGCTTCGCCGGGAACTGCCGGAAATCAATGTATTGGAAAAGGTCTCGTTCAGCGAAATAACTTCATTGGGAGTCGGTAAGGCTCTGCTCCCGGCGATGATCGAACCGGGTAATACAGAACAATTGGTTCAAGTGCTGAAGTTTCTGGAAAATAAAGAAATTTCCTGGTTTCTTTTCGGAGCCGGAACCAATCTGGTCGGTACTGATGATGCCGCCAATATTGTCGGTGTCCGGCTGGGAGATAAGGATTTTACCAAAGTTTCCATAGAAGATTGCACTGTGCGTTGCGGTGCTGCAGTGCGTCTGCCGCTTTTAGCTTCTCTCTGTGCAAAGGCCGGATTGGGGGGATTTGCCCCGCTGTCCGGCATCCCCGGAACCATCGGCGGAGCATTGCGGATGAATGCCGGTGCCAACGGCGTGGAAATTTCTCAATTGGTCAAAGAAGTTTACGGTGTTCATGTCAATGGTAAAAAATTCAATGCTTCCGGCAGTGATATCGAGTGGTTTTACCGGGGCAGCTCGATCCCGGCTGATGTGATTATCACAGAAGTCGTTTTTACTCTCAATGCAAGTAATGTTGCTCTGGAGGAGGAGGAAATCTGTCTGGAAAATGCCCGTCGGAGAAAACGGGAGCCTGCCGGAAAAACTGCCGGATGTGCTTTCCGTAATGTTTCCGATCTTGATCCTGCCGGCAAATTGATCGATGAGTGCGGTTTGCGTGGTTTGCGGGTCGGAGATTTGACCGTCAGTGAAAAACATGCCAATTATATTATGAATCTGGGCGAAGCTTCTGAAGCGGATTATCTGGAACTGGTGCGGATCTTACGCCGGGCAGTAAGCGATAAACATGGATTCTATCTCCAGCCGGAGATCATTCCGGTCAATCCGGAACTTCCTTCACTTATTGCCAATGATACTCCCGCTCCCCGGGTCAATCTGCTTTATGGCGGAGTGAGCAGCGAAAGGGAAGTTTCCCTGCAAAGCGGTGCGGTGGTTGCCAAAGCTCTGCGTAATGCCGGATTCAAAGTTGATATTACTGATATCCGGACTTGCGAAATTACCCCGGAAATGAAAGCGGCAGATGTCGTTTATCCGGTACTGCATGGCGGATTCGGAGAGGATGGCACTTTGCAGAAGATGCTGGAGGAGGAATCTTTGCGTTTTGTCGGGTCAGGTTCAGCGGCAAGCCGGCTGGTCATGGAAAAGATCGCCACCAAAAAACTGCTTGACCGGATCGCTCTGCCGACTGCTCCGTGGGCGGTGGTGACCAGAGATAACCGTAAATTCCCTGAACATCTTAAATTCCCGGTGATGATCAAAGCTCCCAGTGAAGGATCTTCTGTGGGTATTGTAAAAGTTTCCTCTCCTGACGAGTGGGATAACGCTCTGGATGAAGAATTCAAATATGCCGACGAATTGCTGGTCGAGCAGTTTGTCAAAGGCGTGGAGATCACGGTGCCGATCATCAATTCAAAAGTTTATGAAGCTATTGAAATCGTTTCGCCCTCCGGTTTCTATGATTACGATGCCAAATATCTTTACAAAAACGGTGAAACACAATACTTCACCCCTCCGAAGTCTCTGCCTTCTTCGGTGGTTGATCTTGCCAAAGAATACGCCATCAAATTTTATCATGCCGCCGGATGCCGGGATATTCTCCGGGTGGACTTCATCGTTGACAGTGACGGCGTGCCGCTGATGCTGGAGGGGAACAATCTGCCGGGAAATACAGAACACAGTCTGGTTCCCAAAGCTGCCCGTCAGGCGGGAATGTCCATGGAAAGCATGACGTCAAATCTGGTCTATTGTGCCATGAAGCGTTCCAACGAAGTGCCTGCGGCTGTCAATGCCGGATCAGGTGAAAAAGAAAAAGGAAATTTTTTCCGTAATTTCATCTATTCTGTTTGCAATCTGGCAGGTCTCATCGCAGGTTTGCTGCTGATTTATGCCGGAGTTATGCGGAATCAGTGGGGCAAAACGGCATCGATTGCCTTGATTGCCGGTGGTTTGATCGTATCGGTGTTTGCTTTTTGCCGCCAGTTTGACCGCCGTTAAGGTAGGATTATGGCACAGAATACTTTTTTCGCCGAGATCCATCAGGAACTTGATGCCAAAATGATCCCCAGCGGCAAATGGAATCTGCCGCTGTTTTACCCCGGCGGCAGTGTGGCGGAACACCGCCATACCCGCAGTGAAGCATCCATTTTTGATCTGACCGGCAGACGCTGTTTCCAGTTGACCGGCAGATCTTGCGGAGCGGAGTTGGATAAGATATTCATGTATCCGTGCGGATCGCTCCCGGCAGGGAAAGTTATGGATAATATCCTGTTGGGTGAACATGGCAGATTTACTGCACTTTTCACTCTGTGCCGGATGCAGGAAGATGACTTCATGCTGCTGCTTGACCGGAATATTCCGGAAGCGGCTGCGGCAGAAATGCTCACAGTACTGAAAAATTTTTCTCCCCGGGAGTTGTCGGATAGTTTTGCCCAGCTCGCAGTTATCGGCAGAAAAGCAGATGAAGTTCTCCTCTCTGCCGGTGCGGTGGAGTTGCCCGGTGGAGAAAGTTGGAAAATGCTTACCCTGTACGATGAGGACGGCGATGAATTACGCTGTATTGCAATTCGCAATGATCGTTTCGGTGAAAAAGGGTACGATTTGCTTTGCAATGCGGCACTGGCTCTGGAAGTTTATGGAGCGATTTACCGGATCAATGGCACTGCACCAGCCGGGGTGGGGGCTTGGGAGAGCTTGCGGATAGAGAGCGGCACTCCTGCTCCGGGAAGTGAATTGACCGGCGATCTTTTTCCGGTCGAATCCGGCTGGCAGCTTCCGGAAGATATTTCCCGCGATTTCCGGGGTAAAACGGCATTGCTTGCCGCATCCTGCCGGTACAGGACAGGGATGATCGAACTTGAGCGTCATCCGGCGTTGCCGGGCAGTCCGGTATCAACTGCCGATGGTTTGACTGTCGGTGTTGTTTCTTCCGGTGCATTTTGTCCCGGAATCGGGGTTGCGGCAGTTCTGGTGAGGGTGGAGGCAAATATTCCGGAAGATGCTGAACTTTTCTGTCAGGTCAACGGAAAAAGTGTGCCGGGTATTTTTGTCCCGGTAAAAGAGCAGACGCAAAAAAGTTTGCATGACAAGTGAGCGTGAGGCAGCATAGACAAGAGCCTCGCAGACTGCTGACTATCCCCAACTGTCCGTAAAAGTCCGTTAACGTCCGTACCGCTGCTTGTCGAGTGCAGCGAGCTGCAAACTCCGCATGGAGCAGACCCATGCACAAGTATGGTCAAGCTTTCTTTTTCCGTAAAAAGAAACCAGAGAAGAACTTGACAAAGAGCAGTTTCGGTGCTATATTAAGATGTTTGACAATATAGTTTTGGAATCTTGATCCGTTGAAAGATGGATCTCGGCAGGTTATCAGTCCCGCCGAACCGTGAGGATTTCCGGAGCCGGGGCGTGTATAAAAAGACAATACGCCCGGAAGAAGAGAACGATCTTCTTTCGTATCCGGTTTCGAGCTCCTGTCGGTTCTGCGGTAGGCAAATAAAAATTGACAGGGCAAAAAATGAAATTGGCAGAAGCAACACACATTTGTCTGTATTCCGGTTGCGGACATCCGGAGCTTTCTCAGAACATCGCAAACTATCTCGGAGCAAGCCTCGGAAAAGTGCATATCGATCACTTCCCCGACAGCGAGATATTTGTTCAGTTTGAAGAAAACGTCCGTCGTGCCGACGCATTCCTGATTCAGCCGACCTGTACTCCGACCAATGAGAATCTGATGGAGCTGCTCATTATGATCGATGCCGCCCGTCGTGCCAGTGCCGCCCGGATCACCGCTGTGCTGCCCTATTTCGGCTATGCCCGGCAGGATCGCAAAGACAAACCCCGGGTCCCCATTACCGCCAAACTGGTCGCCAATCTGCTGACCTGTGCCGGTGCCGACCGGATTCTGGCGATGGATCTGCATGCACATCAGATTCAGGGATTCTTTGATATTCCGGTTGACCATCTCTATGCCCGTCCGGTGCTGGTTCCCTATCTGAAACAGCTTATCGGCGACAATGGCGTAGTGGTCGCTCCCGACTCCGGCAGTACCAAAATGGCGATGAAATACTGCGACATGCTCTCCGCCGGTTTTGCCGTAGTCTGCAAACGCCGCATCAATGCCACTACAGTTGCCTCCAGTCACCTGGTCGGCGATGTCAAAGATCGTATCTGCGTTATTACCGATGATATGACCAGTACCGCCGGAACTCTCTGTGCCGCTGCCAAAATCCTTAAAGAAAATGGTGCTGCTAAAGTTTATGCCGCCGTTTCCCACTGTCTGCTCAGCAGCGTCGGCAAAGAAAAACTGCTCAATACCCCGGAGATCGAGCAGCTCATTACCACAGATGCCGTGCCGAATATCGATACGCTCAACGGCAAGATCAAAGTGGTCAGCGTGGCACCGCTTCTCGGTGAAGCGATCCGCCGTATCCATGAAGGTAAATCAGTTTCTCCGCTGTTTGATACAGCAGGATTCTGATATTTGATTAATGACAACAAAACAATTCTCCAAAAATAAAGCGAAAGGAAATCCATGAGCAAAGCAGAGAATGTTATCGCAGCACAGCTGCGGAACGAATTCGGAGATAACGCTTCGCGCCGTCTCCGGAAATCGGGATTCATCCCGGCTGTCATTTACAGCCGCGGCAAAGAATCCATCGCGGTTACGCTGAAAACCGAAGAGTGGCAGGTCGCTTATGCCAAAAAAGCCAGTCTCTACACCATCGCCGTTGATGGCAAAGAGATCCCCGCCATTGTCAAGGAAGTTCAGTTCAACCATCTCAAAAACTACGTCTATCACGTCGATTTTCAGGCGGTCGATATGACGGCGGAAGTCCATGCCAGCGTCAAATTGCATGCTTTCGGCGATTGCTACGGCGCCTCCCACGGCGGTGTGCTGGAGCAGGAAGTTCACGAGCTGCCGGTCTCCTGTACCCCGGATGCTCTGCCCGATCAGATCAAAGTCGATGTCACCAACCTCAAAGTCGGTGATTCTCTGACTGTTGCCGATCTGGTTCTGCCCGAAGGCGTCAAAGTCCGCGGTCTGGATGCTGCTGACATCGTTTTCCACGTTGTTCTGCCGACCGAAGAAACTGCTTCCGAAGAAGGTGCTGCCGAGCCGGAAGCGATCAACGAGAAAAAAGCCGAAGCCCGTGCGGCTGAAAAGGCTAAAAAGTAAGTTCCCTTCCCGGAGAATTTTCTCCGTGAAATTGCTGATTGACAAAAGGATTTTCTTATGGCACCCGGAGTTGGAAGCTGTATAAAATTGATCGTGGGATTGGGAAATCCCGGGGTCGAGTATGCCAACTCCAGACATAATGCCGGATTTATGGTGATCGAAAAACTGCTTGCCGGTTTCCCGGAAGGGCGTTTTACCGAGAGCCATCTGGCGGAGAGCCGGGTTTTTACCGGGCGTTTCCGCGGCAAAAATCTGGTGCTGCAAATGCCGCAGACCTATATGAATTTAAGCGGCAATGCTGTAGCTCCTCTCTGCCGGAGAATGGAGATCAAACCGCAGGAAGTCATCGTGATTTCCGACGACCTTGATCTTGCTCCGGGCAGATTGAGATTGCGGCAGGGCGGTTCCGACGGCGGCCACAACGGTTTGAAATCGATCATTGCTGAATTGGGCAGTGCGGATTTCAAGCGGGTCAGAATCGGGATCGGCAGACCGGAATCCGGCAAAACAGCAGATTACGTTTTGAGCGGATTTGAGGGTGACGGAGAAAAAGCTTTTGCAGCGGCGATCGAAAGGGCTGCCGAGGCGGTGAAAACCATTCTCGGAGCCGGGATGAGTACGGCAATGAATAAATTCAATGCCGCAGAAAAGAACGATACTGAAAAAAAGTAAAAAGCCATCAAAGAAAAGAGGTTTATTTTGAAAAAATACGAATCTGTATTCATTTTGGACATCCGCAAGACGGATGACAACGGTGCTGCTTTCTGCAATGGTTTCGCAGAGTTGATCAAATCTCTCGGCGGCGAAATCGAGAAGACCGTTGAAATGGGTCGTAAACAATTCACCTACGAGATCGACAAACGTCGTGCCGGTCTTTATTTTGATTTTATTTTCACGCTGGATCCCGCCAAACTGGTTGCCATCCGCGAAAAATATCATCTTGACCAGCAGATCCTCCGCAGCATGACGCTGATCTATGATCGTCCGGAAGGTGCGGATAATGCCGAGCCGCTCCGGTTCGAGTAAGCTGAATAAATTCAATAACACCCGAATAACTGAAACACTGGAGAGAGATTAACATGGCTTCGCTGAACAAGGTTTTTCTGCTGGGAAATCTGACCCGTGATCCCGATTTGCGGGGATTCCCCAATGGTCAGAGTGTCTGCGATCTGGGGCTGGCTGTCAGCCGCCGTTTCGTCAGCAATGGTCAGGAACAGGAGGAAACCTGTTTCGTCGATGTGGTAGTATGGGGCAAAGTTGCCAATAACTGCCGTCAGTATCTTTCCAAAGGTTCCCAGGTGATGGTCGAGGGGCGTTTGCAGCTTGACACCTGGGAGGACCGCAATGGCGGCGGACGCCGTTCCAGATTGCGGGTCGTCGCCGAAAATGTTCAGTTTATGAATCGTCGCCGGGATGATGCACAGGGTTCTGCTCCGGCATCTTATCCCCAGGACAACGGTTATCCGCAGAATAACGGCGGATATTCCAACGGCGGCTATCAGAATAACTCTTATCCGCCGGCTAACAACGGTTATCAGGCTCCCGGAGCCGGGGCTCCGCCGCGTCGTATGGATGCTCCGCCGATGCCGGATCCCGGATTTGCCGGAGATGCTTCTGCGATCCCGGAAGATGATATTCCGTTTTGACGGGTGTGAAAGAATTGTGAAATAAGCAACCAATATTGCAGTATAATAAAGAAAAGAGAGGATTCCCATGCAGGGTCAGAAAAAACAGGGCGGCCGTCGTCGTGCGGCTGCGAAACCCAAGGTTTGCCGCTTCTGTGAGGCAAAAGTCCGCTACATCGACTTCAAAGATGCTGAAACGCTGATGAAGTTCCAGACCGAGAAAGGCAAAATCATGCCGCGTCGTATCACCGGCAACTGCCTCGATCACCAGAAGATGCTGTCCATCGCCATCAAACGGGCGCGGATGCTCTCGCTGGTCTATTGATAAATTCCGAACTTGGAGGTATTTACCTATGGCTAACGTCAGTCTTATTCTTTTGGATGATGTCGAACATCTCGGTCTCGCCGGTGATGAGGTGCGTGTCGCCCCCGGCTATGCCAGAAACTATCTTATTCCCAAAAAACTCGCCGCCAAAGCCACTCCCGGCACGCTGCGTCTGATCGAATCCCGCAAAGCGGCCATCGCCGCCCGCCGGGCCGCCGATCTCGCCAAAGCTCAGGAACTCGCTGAAAAACTGGCGACGGTTGAAATCTCTATCGCCATGCAGGCTACTGAAGACGATCAGCTTTTCGGCTCCGTCACTCCGCGTATGGTCGCTGAAGAACTCAACGCTCAGGGCTATGCCATCGAACACAGCCGTGTCATCATTGATCCCCCGATCAAAATGCTCGGCAATTTTGAAGCTGAAGTCAAACTTCACAGCGAAGTTACCGCAGCGGTCAAAGTCTGGGTCGTCCGCGGCTGATTACCGCAGGTGATTTTATGCCTGAAGTTGCCGGAAAAACTTCTGTTTCCGCACGCCCGGCGGGTATTTTACCCGACCGGGCGCAACCGCATAATTTGAAAGTGGAGCAGGCGGTGCTTGCCGCCATGCTCCGCGAACCAAAAAGCTGCATTGATACGGTTATCGAGAAACTCGGTACTTCCGGAGATGCTTTTTACACTGCTGCCAACCGCAGCATATTCAACGGAATCATTGATTTGCACAAAGCCGGCACCGTGCCGGATCTGTTAGTCGTTGCCCAGAAACTCAAGGCTTCAGACAAACTGGAAGCCGCAGGCGGCGAACTTTATCTTGCCGAAATTTATTCGGCGATCGCCACGACGGTAAATATTGAATCGTGGTGCGAAATTCTGCGTAATTTAGCGATGCTCCGGCGGATGATCGATGCCTGTTCCGGAGCGTTGATGAAGTGTTTCGACGGTGATGCCGACCCCAATAAACTGGTCGAGGAGATCGAAACAGATATATACAATATCCGTACTGCCGGAGCGACAGAGGCGATCCGGGATCTGCGTTTCCTGGTGGCACAGGAATTCCGGACTTTGATGGATATCAAAGACCGCAAGATCGAGGTGGGTATTCCCACCGGATATACGCCGCTGGATGATTTTACCGGCGGGTTGAAAAAGGGGGAGATGTTTGTGCTGGCGGCACGTCCCTCCATCGGAAAGACCAGTTTGGGTCTGAATATTATCGCCAACGTCGCCATCAAAGGCGAAAAACATTATCCGGTAGCGTTTTTCAGTTTGGAAATGACCGACAGTCAGATCGCCCGGCGTCTGCTCTGTTCGGAAGCCGGTATCCCGGAGAGCGTTTTCTGGAATGGTACATTCAATGACAGCGACATGGTCAAATTGACCAATGCCGCCGCCAATATCCGCGATGCGAAGTTGTTTATCGACCCCACCGGCGGATTGACGATCTCTGAATTGCGTGCCAAGGCAAGAAGATTGAAAAATGAACACGATATTCAGCTGATAGTTATTGACTATTTGCAGCTTATGCACGCTGACGCCAGAGTGGACAGCCGTCAGCAGGAGGTCGCGGAAATTTCCGGCGGCATCAAAAAACTTGCCAAAGATCTCGATGTCCCGGTGCTGGTTCTCGCCCAGCTCAACCGTGAAATCGATAAGAATACCAGTGCCAATGCCCGCCCGAAACTGGCTCACCTGCGTGAATCAGGAGCTATCGAGCAGGATGCTGATATTGTGACATTCCTGCACCGTAACCGTGACGATGCCAAAAACATCGCTGACGGAGCAAGTACGGAAGCAGAATTGATCGTGGAAAAAAACCGTAACGGTAAAATCGGGACGGTGAAGTTGAATTTTTATCCTTCGAAAATGTACTTCGAGGCCGCTCCGCCGGTCAATCGGGAGTACGGGCCCGGAGGCGGTGAATGATATGATCTTTTAACGGGGAGAAAAGAATATGTTCCGTAAATTTTTCAAAGGCGTGCTGCTGTTGTCGCTTCTCTTTCCGGCAGCTTCCTTGAGTGCTGCCGAGGTGGGGGCAGTCAGATTCATTCAGGAGGGCGGCGAAGCGGTTCCGGTGGATCTGCTGCAGGTCGCTCTGCGTTTGCGGCCCGGAATGGAATTTACCACCGGCTACATGGATGAGGACTTGAAAAATCTGATTAAAACCGGTAAAGTTTCCGATGCTGTCGCCGAATTTCAAACCATGCCCGACGGCAAAATCGAAATCATTTACCGGATCAAACCCTCCCCGGTGATCTCACTTTTCCGGATCGAGGGAAATAAAAAATTCGACACCAAAGATTTGCAGGATTGTCTGCTCATCGCCGATGGCGACCGTCTCAACAGTGCTGCTTTGAGTCAATCCGTGGAGAATTTGCGGAAATTCTATCAGGATAAGGGTTATACCGATGTCAAAATCCCGATGCCGTCGATTGTACCGGACGGCAAAGGCGGCGTGATAGTTACGGTCAATATCGAGGAAAATCTCCGGTTGAAAGTCAACGATGTCACCTTTGAGGGGATCTCTGTTTTTTCCGGAAGAGAGCTGCGTTCAGTGATGTTCAATACTTACAGCTATTGGAATTTGCTTCCCTTTATCAACGATTATCTGAATTTCGGTCTGCTTGACCGGACTGAATTGGAAACCGACCGTGCCCGTCTGCGTGAATTGTATCACAACAAAGGTTATCTGGACTTCAAGATCAAAGATATCAAAATCACTCCGACGGAGGACGATCCGGAATTTGTTGATCTCCACTTCATCATCGAGGAGGGCGAACCTTACACCGTTGATCAGATCTCCATTGAGGGAAGTGACAAACTCAACGTTGAAACTCTGATGCCGCTGGTGCGGTTGAAAAGCGGAGAAAATTACTCTCTGGAAAAAGAAACAGCTTCCATCCGGGCGATTTCAGCATTGTACGATGCCGAGGGTTACAGCGACTTGACGGTGAGACCGGTTCTTGCCACTGACTATCCCAATCATAAAGTTTCCGTGAAATTCCAGGTTTCCGAGGGCAGAAAATATTTTGTCCGCAATGTGGATATCATCGGCAATACTGCGACTAAAGAAAAAGTCCTCCGCCGGGAACTGGCGATCCAGCCGGGTGATCCGGTAACCAAAAGACGTATCGAGATCAGCCGTCAGCGTCTGATGGGCATGGGTTATTTTACCAAAGTCGAGGCCGAAGCGGTCAATGCCGATGCTCTGGATGAAAAAGATGTTCGGATCACCGTCGAGGAGAAGCCCGACCGTTTCAACTTCCGTATCGGTGCCGGTGCTTCTGATGTCAACAGCTTTTTCGGTATGGCGGAGATCTCCACAAATAACTTTGATATTGCCAATCCGGGCAACTGGTTTTACGGCGGCGGTCAGCGTTTGCGTATTCAGGGTATTTACGGTATTGATGATGCAGGATTCAATGTGGATTTCGTTGAGCCGTGGCTCTTTGATCTGCCGCTGCGTTATGAATTGTCCGGATTTCTGACCACTTCCGAATATGACAACTGGGATGAGCGTCATATAGGAGTGCGTACTTCGCTGCAACGTAAGATTTTTGATGATTTTACCACGGTTGCCGCCGGATACAAATTTGAAGTTGTCCGGGTGCATAATATTTCTCCTGCGATCAGATCCTATCTGTCACAGCGTGATTTGGACGGTACTTCCAGAGTGAGCCAGTTCTCCTTGAGTTTGACCCGTGACACCCGTGACAGCATCGTCGATCCAACGGAAGGATATTTCATCAACCTTTTCGGCTCAATTTCTCCTGAAGTGCTGGGTTCAAGCGACAACTTTTTCCGCATGGAAGCCAAAGGCAGTTACCATGTGAGCTTCTTTGACAAGGCGATAACCTTGATGCTCGGTGCCAAAATCGGTGTGGTCACCGGTTTCGACTACCATGATGAAGTACCTCTTTATGAGCGTTATATGCTTGGCGGCAGCGGTTCAGTACGCGGTTTTGAATACCGTTCGATCGGTAAAGTCGTCAATGGCGAAAATATCGGCGGACAGACCATGCTGGTGCTGACTGCGGAGATCTCTCACCCGATTTGGGGACCTCTGCGTGGAGCGGCATTTGTTGATGCCGGTGACGCCTGGAGCAATGCTTACAGTATGGATTTTGCCGATATCAATGTCGGTGTCGGTTACGGCTTGCGTTTGAAACTGCCGATGATCCAGGCTCCTTTGAAACTGGATCTGGCTTATCCGGTGGTCAGAGGTCAGGATAACCTGAAACGCAAATTGCGTGTTCACTTTAACGTCGGATTTTCTTTCTGATGCACTATCGGGATGCCAATGCTGAAACTTTGATGGAGATTCTGCGGAAGCTCCGTTCTCCGGATGGTTGTCCCTGGGATAAAGAGCAGACCCGTCATTCGCTGATCCGGCATCTTGAGGGCGAATGTGCCGAATTGATCTATGCTCTTGACCGCAACGATGTCCCCAATATCTGCGAAGAATTGGGCGATGTGCTGATGAATCTGTTCTTTCAGGCGGTGATCGCCGAGGAACTCGGTGAATTCACTCTTACGGATGTCTGGAAAAATATCATTGACAAAATGATCCGGCGGCACGCCCATGTTTTCGGGACGGAAAAAGCTGCCAATGCCGGTGAAGTCGCCGTTTTATGGCAGAAAATAAAAGCACAGGAGCATGGACACGCGGATCGTGAACAATCGGTCATGGACGAGGTGAAACCTTGCCTCTCTGCTCTTGACCGGGCGGAAAAACTCCAGAAAACCGCCGCCAAACAGGGCTTTGACTGGACAACGGAAAGCGGCATATTGGATAAGATCTCCGAGGAGACCGCTGAAGTCGGTGAGGCTCTGGCTTCCGGAGATGATGATCACATCGACGAGGAATTGGGCGATCTGCTTTTTGCCGTGATAAATCTGATACGTTTCCGGGGAAAAAGCCATGCTTCCGATTTGCTCCGCAAGGCGAATTTGAAATTTGAAAACCGTTTCCGGGCGATGGAAAAACTGCTCTCTGCCGGAAAGAAGGATTTGTCCGGATATACCGCAGAAGAATTTGACCGGGCATGGGAAAAGGTTAAAAACAGTACGGCTGAAAGATGAATAAGAGACACGTTGCAATTGACTTTGCTCCGGATACAGTGCTGCACCGGCATCCGCTCTGGCTGATCTGGCTTGCTGCGGCGGTAATATTGCTGATTCTGCTCGGGCATGATTATTTCTTTCCGGGCGAGGGGGATCTGGCAGAGAGTATCCGGCGTATTGCCGCCGGCGAAGATCTCTTTAACAATCAATGGCAGCCGGAGAGTCCGGCAGCTTTTTGGGGCAGCAGTTTTCGCTCATTCTGGAGCGGTTTGCTGGGGATAAATGAATTTGCCATCCGTTTCCCGTCGGTTATTTCCGCGTTGCTGCTGCTGGGCGGTACGATGATTCTGGCGGAAGATTTTTTCAATCACAAGGTCATGTGCTGTACGGCATGGATGCTGATCGGTTCCTGCGGATTTATCTACTGGGGGCGTTATGCCGGGAATTATATTACGCTGGCGGCATGGGTAGTGTGGAGTGCGGTGCTTCTCCGCAATGCGAGAGATTACTTCTGGTGGCGGGGGATGTTTTTCCTCCTGTTTTTCGGCGGCACAGCCTGGTGGGGCGTCCATTATCTTTTGTTGATGCCCGGTTTACTGGTGATGAATATGGCAAGCTGTCAGAGAGCTTTGTTCCGGGCGAGGTCGTTTTTGGCGGCAGGTTTTGCATTACCGGTCATACTGGGAATACTTGCATGGATGGTCAGCACTCCGGATATCGGTGTGCTGGAATATCCGGTACGGGTATGGATCCTGTTGAAAGGGACTTTTGTTGAATCATTGCAAAGTGCAGTTTACCCCAATCGCAATCTGTATCTGGGATGGTTCAATCTTTTCTGTCTGCTTTTGCCGTGGACACTGCCGGCAGTGCTTGCGGTCATCGGCATGTTCTGGCAGTGGAAAGAATTATCTGCGGATCACCGGAGACTGCTTCTGGGCAGTTTATTCATGCTGTTTTTTGCCGGTATATTTCCGGGCCGCAGCTGGCAGTATCAACTGCCGCAGCTGCCGTTTTTTCTGATGCTTTGCGGTGCGGGAGTTTCCGGGGAGACCGGGGTGTGGCTCTGGCAGGAAAAGTGCAATCTGGTGATGAAATGGGTGGCGATGATACTTTGCTCACTGGCGGCAGCGGTGATCGTTACCTGGCCGCTCTGGGAATTGGTTTTCTTTGCTCCTCCGTCAAAATGGCTGATGTTTGCGGTGCCGTTTTTAGGGTTGCTTGGTCTTGGGATGCTGGTTTTTGACACGGGTATTTCAAGTGCGGTGGAACAATCCAGCGGTATGCGTGGATCGTGGAGCGGTTATATTCTGGCATTGGTCTGTTTCATGACGGCATTTCTTGCGGTCGGCAAACCGGCTCTTGCCGAATACCGTACCAAGAGCAATTTCTGGAAGGAGTGCGGAGGTGTTTCCGGCCGTTACCCGGTCAATGAGACGGTATTTTTCGGTTCGCATCCCGGATCATTGGCACTGTATTATATGGACTTGCCGGGAGATCCGCAGTCGGCACCGGATGCGGCGGCTTTGGAGAATGTACTTGCATCGATCACCTCGGGGGATGCGAAAATCATTGTCCGGTGTTGTGATGTTGTGCCGTTGAAAAACGGCTTGGAGAAGTTGTCCTGGCAGTTGGAAAGTACTCCGCTTGTTTTGGAATCAGGAGCAGGAGATTTTTCTGCAGATGCCCCTTGCGGCGGCGGCAAATTTCTGCTCTTCCGGTGTTGGAAAATTTCTCCCTCAAAATGAAAAATAAGCCGGAGTGATCTTTGAGGCTGTAAAATTTGCAGAAAATAGGTTTTTTTTGCAATTACTTTGATTGAAAAACTTACCATTGCGGTGTATCTTATTAGAAGTGGTTTGTAAAGCCGTTTAACTATATAAATTTCAGGAGTTTTGAGAAATGGGAAAAAAACGTTATGCAGTCTGCGGCGTTTCCGCACGTGCGATCGGTATGTATATCGGTCCTATGGCAAGACAATTCGGTCACTGTGCTGAATTGGTCGGTATGCTGGACATTGATCCGCTGCGTTTCAAAGTTTGCAAAGAGAGCGTGCCGGAAGTCAAAGATGTACCGGAGTATCTTGCTGCTGACTTCGACAAAATGCTCGCCGAAACCAAACCGGATGCCTTGCTGGTCGTCAGCATGGACTGCACTCACGTCGAATATATTGTCCGCGGTCTGGAAAAAGATCTGGATGTGATCTGCGAAAAACCGATGACCACCAATACCGAGGATTCACTGCGGGTTCTGGCTGCTGAAGAGAAATCCAAAGGCAAAGTCATCTGCACATTCAACTACCGTTACAATCCGGTTCACCGCAAAGTCCGTGAAATGGTTCTCGCCGGTAAAGTCGGCAGAGTTACCCATGTTGACCTCAACTGGTATATCGACATCAAACACGGTTCAAGTTATTTCCACCGCTGGAACCGTATGCGGGAAAATTCCGGCAGTCTTTCCATCCACAAATCCAGTCACCACTTTGACCTGGTCAACTGGTGGGTCGATGGTATTCCGGAACAGGTTCACGCTTTCGGTGCTTTGAATCACTATGGTCCGGATGGTGAATTCAATCCCTCCAAAAAAGACGGCAGAGACTGCACCAACTGTCCGGAATTGATGAAGTGCCCCTACGAAGCACGCTGGGCGACCCGTAACTCCTCCATTTTTGTTGCCGATGACCACATCAACGCCTTTGATGGTGCGGAAAGCAAATATTCCGAATACAGCCCGCACATGTGCATGTTTGATTCCAAAATCAACATCTATGATACTTTCGTTGCCAATGTCAAATACCGCAACGGTGTACTGTTGAACTACTCTGCCAACTTCTCCACTCCTTACGAGGGCTACCGTCTGGCGATCAATGGTACCCGCGGCCGTCTGGAGACCATGGAATTCATCGGTGCCGGAGCCTCCCAGCTGCCTGCTTTCCATGAAGGCAGCCAGTACATTGACTACTTCCCGATTTTCGAGGGACGTGAACGCGTCCACGTCGCAACCGGAGTCGGTGGTCACGGCGGCGGCGATCCGCTGATCCTGGAAGATATTTTCCTCGGCGAAAACCCCGATCGCAAATATGATATTCTTGCCAAATCGGTTGACGGATTGCGTGCCATTGCCATTGGTGATGCTGTTTACAACTCCATCAAAGATGGCGGTATCAAAGATCTGACCGGTTTCATCAAGTGATGGTCCGGCGTTAAAATGCGATACAAGTGAGCTGTTGAATTGTGGAATATGGCAATTTGACAGCTCATTTTCTATCTGTGATTTGCGACCATCGGGAGCAAAAAAAGAATTCCGCTTTTCTTGAAAAGGTCTGATCTTTTTGCCAATATGCGACCATCGGGAGCAAAAAGAATATCGCTTTTCTTGAAAAGGTCTGATCTTTTTGCCAATATGCGACCATCGGGAGCAAAAAGAATATCGCTTTTCTTGAAAAGGGGAGAGGGTTTGGGAGAGGGGAAAAACTTCTTTTCACGTGAAAAGAAGTTTTTCCCCTCTCCCAAGATATCTGCCATTTATAAAAAAGGAACAGAAATGAAAAGATTGATTCGTCCGGCGATGCTGTTGGTGCCATTGATTTCAGGTGTGTGCTTCCCGGGATTGCATATTTTTGCATCGGCACCGTACAATTTCATCCGCTGGGCATTGTGTGTGATGATTTTCATCAATGTTCTTCAGATCGAAGTCAGGGATTTGAAGCCTTGCCGTGAGCATTTCATTTTGCTTGCCGCCAATATTTTGATAGGGGTTGTTCCGTTTTTTCTTTTGAAGTATATTTATCCGGCGTCGGTGATTCCGGCACAGGCGGCATTTTTTGCCGGGATAGCACCTACTGCGGCAGCGGCAGCGGTGATAGTTTCTCTGCTCAATGGACGGGTGGGCTTTGTGGTTACCGGATTTATGATCAGCAATATTGGAATATCCATTGCATTGTTGTTTTTGCTGCCGGTGGTTACGGGAAATCTGACGGCGGCATTTTTTTTGACGGTACTTGAATCATTGGTAACGGTGATCGCCATTCCGCTGACGGCGGCACAGATCGTCCGTCGTTTTTTTCCGGGGATATTGAAATACAGAGGGAAATTAAAAAATCTGACCTTGGTTCTCTGGTCGCTTTCCTTGCTGATAATTGCTTCTGTGGCGGGCAATTTCTTCCGGAACAATGCGGGCAATTCAACCGGTTTTGCGGTATTTTCGGTAGTTTTGGCGTTTCTGATCTGTGCGGGAAATTTCTCCATCGGCTACTGGCTTGGCCGTCCGGGGTACCGGAGAGACACATCGCAGATGCTCGGACAGAAAAATACCACGTTTGCGATCTTCATTGCTCTTGAATATTCCAGAGGGGCGGCGGCACTGACGACGATAGCTTATGTATTGTTCCACAATTTGTGGAATTCGATCCAGCTTTTCACCGCTAAAAGCCGGAATAACTCTGACGGAAACGACTTGAAAAAACAGTAGAAGCGTGTTATATTATTACCACGGTTATGTGTTGAACTTCCGGAAGCTGGATCATGCAGTTTTCTTGTGTGATATTTGAGCGTAATGCCGCAGATTTGCCGGTCGTTTATTGCAGAATCAGAAGTGTTTTTTTCCGCTTGAACTAACATAAAACAAAATGGAGAAGCGACAAATGAGTTGTCCGTATCAGTGCTCGCATGAAGTCGAGCAGATGTGCCGCGTCGCCAAAGGCGTCAAGCACGGTCCGGCCCCGATCCCCGAAGAGGGTAAGTGGGTGAAATCCAAACAGATCAGCGATATTTCCGGTCTTACCCACGGTATCGGCTGGTGTGCCCCCCAGCAGGGTTGCTGCAAACTGACTCTGAACGTCAAAGACGGCGTCATTCAGGAAGCTCTCGTCGAGACCCTCGGCTGCTCCGGTATGACTCACAGTGCAGCTATGGCTTCCGAGATCCTGCCCGGCAAAACCATCCTCGAAGCTCTCAACAGCGACTTGGTTTGCGATGCGATCAACGTTGCCATGCGTGAACTTTTCAAACAGATCGTTTACGGCCGTACCCAGACTGCTTTCAGCGAAAACGGTCTGCCCATCGGTGCCGGATTGGAAGACCTCGGCAAAGGTTTGCGTTCACAGGTCGGTACCATGTTCTCCACCGCCGAAAAAGGTCCCCGTTATCTGGAAATGGCCGAAGGTTACGTCCTGGAAATCGGTCTGGATGCCAATGACGAGATCATCGGTTACAAGTTTGTCCACCTCGGCAAAATGATGGAAGCCATCCGTAACGGCGTCTGCCCCGGTGAAGCTTTTGAGAAAAACGTCAAGACCTACGGCCGTTTCGATGAAGCGGTCAAGACCATTGACCCCCGTAAAGAGTAAGGAGATCCGACCATGAGTGTTAAATTTGAAGGTTACGAGCGCCGGATCGCCAAAATCGAAAAGGCCTTGAAAGAATTCGGTATTGAATCTCTGGAAGCCGCCCGTGAATTGTGCCTTGCCAAAGGCGTCGATGTTGAAGCCATCGTCCGCGGTGTCCAGCCGATCGCTTTTGAAAACGCCGTTTGGGCATATACCCTCGGTGCCGCCATCGCTATCAAAGCCGGTACCAAGACTGCCGCTGAAGCCGCCGAAAAAATCGGTTTGGGTCTGCAGGCATTCTGCATCCCCGGTTCTGTGGCTGACAGCCGTGAAGTCGGTATCGGTCACGGTAATCTCGCCGCCATGCTGCTGCGTGAAGAAACCAAATGCTTCTGCTTCCTCGCCGGTCACGAATCTTTCGCCGCCGCCGAAGGTGCTATCGGTATCGCCAAAACTGCCAACAAAGTCCGTAAAGAGCCGCTCCGCGTCATCCTGAATGGTCTGGGCAAAGATGCTGCTTACATCATCAGCCGTATCAACGGATTTACTTTCGTTGAGACTGAATATGATTACTACACCGGCGAACTCAAAATCGTTGAGGAAAAAGCTTTCTCCAATGGTCCTAAAGCCGCTGTCAAATGCTACGGTGCCGATGATGTCAGCGAAGGCGTTGCCATCATGATCAAAGAAGGTGTGGACGTTTCCATCACCGGTAACTCCACCAACCCGACCCGTTTCCAGCATCCGGTTGCCGGAACTTACAAGAAATGGGCGATCGAACACGGCCGTAAATACTTCAGCGTCGCTTCCGGCGGCGGTACCGGCCGTACTCTGCACCCGGACAACATGGCTGCCGGTCCTGCCAGCTACGGTATGACCGATACCATGGGCCGTATGCATGGTGATGCTCAGTTTGCCGGTTCTTCCAGCGTGCCGGCTCACGTTGAGATGATGGGATTGATCGGTATGGGTAACAACCCGATGGTCGGAGCTTCCGTTGCCGTCGCTGTTGCTGTTTCCGAAGCCCTCTGAAAAAGCCCGGTAAAAACCCTTGAGGAGTATTTTCCTCAAGGGTTTTTTTTATGCCTTTGATCCATAATGAAAAGTTATTGTCTCATTTTTTGTGAAAAATCTTTCCTTCCGTCTCCGTTGCACTACACCGTGACGAGGCGGTTAGATCGAACCCGTGCTTGCCGGTTTGACAAATCACAACTTATGTGAGTTTTATACGTTAACAAAAATGTTATGTTTATAAGCTTCTGTTACGGGTTTCACAAAATTCAGGACATTATCAATAAAAAAAATCCCGTACCGTTTTGAACGGTACGGGATTATCAGTTTTAAGAAGCCCGGAAGATTACTGCAGAGCTTTCAGACCGGCGTTGTAAGCGTTGATATTGGCTTCGACCGCACCGGGTTTCTTGCCGAATTTTTCTTCGACTGCTTCGGCGAATGCCCGGGAGAAGTCTGCCTGGTCGGCTTCATTCATGCCGTTTTTGGCAAGCACAGCTGCCAAAGCACCGATAAGCACCGAGTTGGCAAATTTGGAATTGCCCAGCTGATTTCCGGCGATATCCAGAGCATCAATGCCGTAGGTTTTCATCGTGGCAGGCAATTCCGGCAGTTTTACAGCGGTGTGGTCGTAGATGAGAATACCATCTTCACGCAATTCACCAATGTATTTGTCAAATGCCGCCTGCGTCATGGCGATCAGCAGATTGCCGCCCCGGTCGATGATCGGCGAGGGGATCGCTTTTCTGCTGACAGTAACAGCACAACATGCAGCTCCGCCACGCTGTTCCGGACCATAGGAGGGCATCCAGCTGACGTTGAAGTTACGCAGACGTGCCATATTGGCGAGCATAACACCCAGACTCAAAACGCCCTGACCGCCGAATCCGCCGATCTTGACCCGCAATTCCTGATCGAAAAATTCAGAAGTGTTGCGGAAGTTGTCGGCAACGGCATTTTCATTACGCTGCGGGAAAAGGATCTCCCGGACAGCTTCTTCCTCCCGGATGACCGGCGGGGGCAGTTTGCCCTCGGGCAATTCGGCGGTTTTGTCCCGCAGACAGCCCAGCGGGAAGTAATTGAGCATCTGTTTTTCGATAAATTCATTGACCTGATCGGCACTCATTTTGAGGTTGATCGGGCAGGGAGCGACCACTTCGATCAAGGAGAAACCTTTGCGTTCCTTGAGGTTCTGGATGCCTTTATAGACCGCTTTTTTGGCGGCGGCGATCCTGGCGGGGGTGGTCAGGGCGACCCTTTCAATGTAAACCGGGGCAGTCAGAGAATTGACGATCTCGCAAACCGGAGTGGGGTAACCCTCGGTTTCGGGGTTTCTGCCGTAGGGGCTGGTGGTGGTTTTCTGCCCGGGCAAAGTGGTCGGAGCCATCTGACCGCCGGTCATACCGTAGTTGGAGTTGTTGACGAAAAAGACCGTCATTTTTTCTCCGCGGTTTGCCGCCTGCAGAAATTCATTGAAACCGATAGCCGCGAGGTCTCCGTCACCCTGATAACTGATGACGTAAGATTCGGGATTGGCACGACCGGCACCGGTACCGACGGCGGGGGCTCTGCCGTGGGGTACGGAAATGCTGCCGACATTGAAGTAGTAATAGGCGAAAACCGCACAGCCGACCGGAGCGATCAGCGTGGTATTCTCCTGAATACCGAATTTTTCAATGGCTTCAGCGACCAGTTTGTGCAGAATACCATGACCGCATCCCGGACAGTAGTGCATATTCTTTTTGATGGGACCCGGACGGCGGTGGAAAGTATCAAAAAAGACTTTTGAACGGCCGAATTTAACTTTTTCGCTCATTATTTGACCTCCTTCAACATAGTCCGTGCCGCTTCGCAGACATCGGCGACGGTAAGCAGATTTCCGCCCATGCGGTTGCAGAGTTTGACCGGGCGTTTACATTCAATGGTAAGCCGGATATCCTCGATCAGCTGACCGGCACTGTGTTCACAGCAGAGGAAGCCTTTGACATGTTCAGCGGCTTTTTTCAAGCTGTCCTGCGGGAAGGGGAATACCATTTTTGGACGGATGAGACCGACTTTCAATCCTTCGCCGCGGAGAATTTCCACGGCACCCTGTGCCACACGGGAACTGATTCCGTAGGCAACCAGCACCAATTCAGCATCGTCAACAGCGATCTCCTCGACCTGCTGTTCAGTTTTCTGGATCAGAGCATATTTTTCCTGGAGACGGTTGTTGAGGGCCTCAAGGTCATTGTATTCCATATAGATACTGGAAATGATATTGGCTTCGCCGTTGACCCGGCGTCCCATTTTCCACTCCGGATCGTAATCATATTTGACCGGTTCGGGCAATTCCAGACTTTCCATCATCTGACCGATGACGCCGTCGGTAAGGACGTAGGCAGGCATCCGGTATTTTTCAGCCATCGGGAATGCCTGGAAGGTCATGTCGCACATCTCCTGGACGGAGTTGGGCGTGAAAACCAGACAACGGTAACTGCCGTGACCGCCGCCTTTGACGACCTGGAAGTAGTCGGACTGTTCCGGACCGATATTTCCCAGACCGGGGCCGCCACGCATGACGTCAACGATGACGGCGGGCATTTCGTAGGCGGCGAGGTAACTCATACCTTCCTGCTTCAAGCTGATACCCAGACCGCTGCTGGCGGTCATGGTGCGTCTGCCGGCGGCGGCACATCCGATGACCATATTGATCGCACCGATTTCGGATTCAGCCTGCACGAAAGTACGGTTGAGTTTGGGGAAAAGCAGAGCTGCAGCCTGAGCGATTTCGCTGGCAGGGGTGATGGGATAACCGAAATAGCAGTCGCATCCGGCAAGGAGAGCACCGTAAACGGCAGCTTCATTGCCTTTGAGCAAAAGTCGTTTGTTGTAAGCCATGGATTACTCCTCCTCGTAGATGGTGATAGCACCCGGTTCGGGGCACTGGTAGAAGCAGGAACCGCAACCGATACAGTTGCCGGGGTTGTCAACGATCACCGGGAAATATCCCTGAATATTCAACTCTTTTCCCCGGGAAATGAGCTTTTTGGGGCATACAGCCACGCACCGGTAACAGCCTTTGCACTCATCGGCTGTCACCTCTATTCTGAATTTTTTTGCCGCCATAATGTAAAATCCTCCATATTTAAGCGGAAACCGACATTCTTGTTGAACTATTTAATATAATATATACAGGGCGATTTTTCAAGAGAATATGAAAAAAAACGCTTTTTTTACAAACCCGGGGTTGACAAAACGGCATAATGGAGTTATTTTATATGACATAACGGGGCGTGGTAGCCAAGCGGTTAGGCAGCGGTCTGCAAAATCGCGTAGATCGGTTCGACTCCGATCCACGCCTCCAATTTTGATCATTTTAAGACAGTCTTTTCGGGCTGTCTTTTTTTTGTGTATGTTTATGGAGCAGAGCCGGTAACCGCAGGTCGCATGGCGGATCTGGGCAATAGGTAGTACAGGCCGCATAAGCCGGATAGGCAGGGGGGCGTGGGTGCATGGATCTGAGCCGTGCAGACTGCACTTCAAAGCCCGTCCGATCAAGGCAAGCGAAGCCGCCGCGACTTTTCGCTTTTCTTTGCTTACTTGTTTGAGTCGAACCAAGCCGGAGTTTTGCCAAGCTTTTTCAAAAAGCGTCCGATCAAGGCAAGCGAAGCCGCCGCAATTTTCCGCTTTTCTTTGCTTACTTGTTCGAGGTACTTGCTGCAAATCCTCAGTGATCTTAAAAGTCCTCTGCTTCGATCTGCAAAAGGGGCATTTTCGGCAGTTACCCCTTGGGTAGCTGCCTCAAATTACCTTTTACAGCTCATCGCAGATGATCTTTTAATCTTCCCTGAATGATTTTTGCAAATACCTCTCTTTTCTCGTGAAAAGAAAGTAAGTTACCAGTTGGCGATGAGATCGACCAGCAGTTCGGCGAAAAGCCAGCTGAAAAAGGTGGAGCTGTCAGCGTCATCCGGCGGAGGTTCAAGATAATACTCTCCGGATTTCTGAATAGTTGTTGTGGAGGTGGTTTGATTCTGACTTTGCGGAGTTGCACAGGAAGTCAGCATGAATGCAACTACGGAGGCAAGCAGCAGTTTTTTCATTTTAATTCTCCTTGGATTAAATTTATGTACCCGGATCCATCAGCATCCGGATGGCATCTTCAAACGTTTTGCGGACAGTTTCCTCATCGGCACGCTTTATCAGATCACTTTCCTCGGCTTTTTCGGCGGATTTGCCCAACAGATCAAGGAAAGCTGACGGCAGAGCCGGCCGTACCACGCCACGCACCATGCGGCTGCGGCACCGGGTCAGATACAACTCTTCTTTTGCCCGGGTCAGAGCTACATAAAAGAGCCGCAATTCCTCTTCGTAGCCGTTTTCCTCCAAAGCTCTTTCGTGCGGGAAAATATTGCGTTCCATGGCGATCTGGATGACGACCGGATATTCCAATCCTTTGGCGGCGTGGATACTGCTCAAAGTCACAGCGTCGGCATCGGGAGATTCCTCCTGGGTACGGTCATTTTCCTCCATGAGCGAATAGGATTCGAGGTAGTCGCTCAAAGTGATTTCGCTGCCGTATTTTTTCTCAAACTGGGCGACGGCATTGATAAATTCATCGACGTTGTCCCGGCGTTTGATGCTGTCATCGTGATCGCGGTAAATTTTTTGCAGACCGTCGTAATAGCCGACATTTTTGAGGAAGGTCAAAATTTTACCGGCGAGCATCCCCGGACTTTTAAAAGCTTCTTTAGCTTCGGCGAAAGCTTTGAGCATTGTATTCAATTCGGCCTTGCCTTTGGCGGTGAGAGTTTTGGAGAAGACCTCACTTTTCAGCGATGACATCATGGGGATATGTTCTTCTCCCCGGCGTCTTTTAAGTTCTTTGACCGCTTTGGGGCCGATGCCTCTGGGGGGGGCGGCGAGGATCCGCAATACGCTCTGGTCATCCCGGGGATTTTCCAGAAGTTTCAAATACGCCACGGCATCTTTCACCTCCCGCCGCTGGAAGAATTGCTGACCGCCGACCAGCCGGAAAGGTATTCCGGCACTCATCAAGGCCTGTTCGATCTGACGTGAGAGCTGATTTGAGCGGTAGAGGACGGCGAAGTCTTTCCAGCGTAATTCGGGTCTTTCGCCTTTGCGTGAACGGATGAGATTGGCGGCAAATTCAGCTTCCTGATCGTCCCGGTCAAGCATGATGATCCGGGGTTTTTCTCCTTTGCCCAAAGCACTCCACAATCTCTTTTCATGCCGGTTAGTTCCGGTGCCGATAACGGCATTGGCGGCTTCCAGAATGGCACTGGTGGAGCGGTAATTCTGTTCGAGTTTCACGGTCAGAGTGCCTGGGAAACGCTGGGGAAAGTCCAGAATATTGCCCACATCGGCTCCCCGCCACGAGTAAATACTCTGGTCATCGTCGCCGACTACACAGAGATTGCAGGATTTACCGGCGAGCATTCTGACCAATTCAAACTGGGCACCGTTGGTGTCCTGATACTCATCGACCAGAAGATATTCATACCGGGCCTGATACTCTTTGAGAATGTCGGGATATTCTTTGAAAAGCCGCCAAGCCAGAAGCATCATATCGTCAAAATCGATAAGATTCTGCATTTCCATCAGATCCCGGTACTTTTCATAGACGTGAGCGACGGTGGCTTCAAAGGAACTTTCCGCTTTTTTCAGTGCGGTTTCCGGGGTTTGCAGCTGGTTTTTCCACGAACTTATCATTGCGAAAGCTTTACCGGCAGGGAATCCGTCATGGGAACAGCCGCATTCGCCGAGAGCCTGTTTGAAAATCCCCTGCTGATCTGATTCGTCAGCGATCGTGAAACCGGTCTGGAAACCGAGACGGGAGATGTGTTTACGCAAGATTCTGATACAGAAGCTGTGAAAAGTACCCAGCGTTACTCTTTTGGCGGCATTTTCATCGACGAGCAGGGCGAGACGCTCTTTCATTTCTCTGGCGGCTTTGTTGGTAAAGGTAAGTCCCAGAATACTTTCCGGAGCGATCCCTTCGGCGAGCATACTGGCTATCCGGAAGGTGATGACCCTTGTTTTACCGGTTCCGGCACCGGCGAGAACCAGTACCGGACCGCGGTGTCTGGCGGCGGCGGCACGCTGTTCATTATTCAGTTGACTTAAAATCTCCTGCGAAGTCATAAAAACTTACTGTTCCAATCTCAAAAGTTTTGCGGCATTCAGATAAAAGATTTTTTCATTATCTTCACTGCTCAAATCCATACTTAAAACGTCGGCGATCGCCTGGGCGGGCATGGATGCCGGATAGTCACTGCCGAAAAGAATTTTATCCGTACCGTGTTCCAAAGCGATTTTGCGAGCCTCATCGACCGGCAATTCCCAGAGCGTACTGGAGGTGTCGAACCAGATATCTCTGCCGCACAGGTGTTTACGCACCTCATCCCATTCGGAATATCCTCCGAAGTGGGCGGCTATTACCCGGATGAACGGCAGGTCATCCAATACTTCAGCCAGCCGCCACGGTGAAGAAAAGTCGGTTCTTCTGTCTCCCATGTGGATCATTATGGGCAATTCATCACCGACAAGCTCATATATCCGCATCATTTTCGGCTCATTGATGTATATTTTCTGGAAATCGGGATGGA
The DNA here is from genome assembly GCA_015061685.1 of Lentisphaerota bacterium. Lineage (GTDB taxonomy): Bacteria > Verrucomicrobiota > Lentisphaeria > Victivallales > Victivallaceae > UBA1784. The sequence goes on from SUWD01000012.1 coordinate 54,107, forward strand.
TCTTGATCCCTTTCAGCCCCATTTCCTTAATGCGTTTGATTTCACCGGCGATATCCCGGTAGTCCGGATGCAGGGTGCCGAATGCACAGAAACGTGACGGATGTTTCTGCTGCTCACAGTAGAGGAAATCATTGGCGGCAGTGACCTGTTCCGGCTTGGTGGCACAGGAAAAGATCAATGCTTTATCCACCCCCGCAGAATCCATCCCGGAGAGCAGATCATCAACATTGCCTGCCCCCGGCCAGCGGTGGTGATAATAATCCTCCAGAAAAGATACTGCTTTGTCAGCGATCTTTGCCGGGAAAATATGGGTATGTATATCAAAGTATTTCATTATGTTCACCTCAACATTGGATAATATACCATAAAATTTTGTTTCTGCAATATCTCTGTTTTATTTTTGTGAAAAAAGAGTTGACGGAGGGATGGTGGTAAAATAAAAAAACAAAAAAATTTCGCCCTCCGTTGTACGGAGACGTGATCAAGCGGCGGAACGCCCGCTCGGCGGGTTGCGAGGTTATCGCACTGCTCCGTTGTCGCAGTTTGATCGGTAAATAGCGTGGATATGCGACAGGCGACACCACCTGCCGTAAGCGATGTCATGCAAAAAAGTTTGCATGACGAGTGAGCGAGAGGCAGCACAAACAAGAGCCGGTGCAGACTGTAAACTATCCTCGGAGTTGTCCGTAAGTGTCCGTACATGTCCGTAAAAGTCCGTTTGCGTCCGTACCGCAGTTTGTCGAGCGGAGCGAGTCACAAACTCCGCAGACTGCTATGCAGGGGGTATCTCCATAAAGGGCGACAGTCCGTCCGATCAAGGCGAGCGAAGCCGCCGCGACTTTCCGCTTTTCTTTGCTTACTTGTTAGAGGAATTTGCTGCAAATCCTCATTGATCTTAAAAGTCCTCTGCTTCGATCTGCAAAAGGGGCATTTTCGGCAGTTACCACTTTGGGTAGCTGCCTCAAATTACCTTTCACAGCTCATCGCAGATGATCTTTTAATCTTCACTGAATGATTTTTGCAAATACCTCTCTTTTCCCGTGAAAAGAAAGTAAGTCAGGAGTTGATGCGGTCGTTTTCCTGCCGGAGAGCTTCCAATTCCATGGCTTGTTCTTCCCACTTGCTCTCGGTTTCGGTGATTTGTTTGTCGAGTGCGGCAAGTTCGGTATTGAGTTTGGCGAAATCGACTTTTTCACCGCTGGCGAGTTTGGCGACGATGACCGCTTTTCTGGAGGATTGCTGATCGAGGAGAGCTTCGAGTTTCTCCACCTCTTTTTTGGCTTTGTTGAGCTGCTGCTGGATGGCGGATCTTGCCTGGGCTCTTGCCCGGCGGCGGTCTTTGGCGGAGATGGTATTTTCTCCGTTGGCATCGGGGAAGGCCCTGCTGACAGAATTCATCGGATCGGCGGCATTGAGGGCAGCTGATTTTTCCAGATAGTAGTCATAGTCTCCGTAGAATTTGGTAACTTTGCCGGGGGCGACCTCCCAGACGGTCTGGGCGGTATTACGGACGAATTCGATATCGTGGCTGACCATGGCGACGGTGCCGGAATAGTTTCTGACGGCTTCCTGGAGCAATTCTCTGGCGGCGAGGTCGAGGTGAGTGGTCGGCTCGTCAAGGATCAGGAAATTGGGCGGATTAACGAAAATACGGGCCATCTGGAGACGGATCTTTTCGCCGCCGGAAAGCACTCCGCAAGGTTTTTTCATCGCATCCCCCGAGAATCCGAATGCCCCGGCGACATTGGCGACATTGGCTGTGGAAGCATTGGGGGGCAGAGCAGCTCTGACGGCATCGTAAACGGACAACTCATCATTGACCAATTCGGCAAATTCCTGTGCCTGATAGCCGATCTGGATGTGGTGACCCGGCACTATTCTGCCGGACAGAGGTTTCAAAATTCCGGCGATAAGTTTGAGCAAAGTGGTTTTACCCATACCGTTGTAACCGATGATCGCCAGTTTTTCACCGGCAGGGATATCCAGAGAGACATCCTCAAAGAGCAGTTTATCGGGGGTATATCCGAAAGAGAGATTTTCGATCCGGGCGGCTTCTGCTCCGGCAGGCGGCGGTTCGGGGAAGCGGATAACTCCATGGTAATCGAGGGATTCAGTCAATTTGACATCTTCGATCCGGTCAAGTTTTTTCTGGGCACTTTTGGCGGCGGCGGCTTTGGTACTTTTTGCCCGGAAACGGTCGATCATTCTTTCGAGTTGTTCTTTTTTATGATCGGCATTGCGTTTGGCTGCTTCGAGGGAAATTTTCCGCTGTTCTCTTTCCCGGCGGTAAAAATCGTAATTTCCGGCGTAACGGGTGACGGTTCCGCGGTTGACTTCGAGGGTGATATCTGCAAGTTTCCGCAGCAGGAAGCGGTCGTGGGAAATCAGGAGCAAAGTTCCCTGAAAATTGGCGAGGAACCGGCAGAGCCACTCCACCGCCGGGATATCCAGATAGTTTGACGGCTCGTCCAGCAGCAGTATATCCGGCCGGGAGATCAGAACTCTTGCCAGAGCTGCCCGCATCTGCCAGCCGCCGGAAAAGGAGGATAATTTATCATCAAGTTTTGCCACCGGGAAACCGAGACTGGTCAAAGCCTGTTTTGCTTCGACGTCGAGGTGATAAGCTCCGAGATGTTCAATGGAACTTTGGAGGAAGCCGTGACGTTTGAGCAAGGTGTCGAGCAGGGCATCGTCCTCACACTCTGCCATCAGGTTTTCGATTTTCTCCAATTCGGCGGAGTAGGTTTTCAATTCCGGGATGGCATCGGAGGTAAATTCCAGAAGCGATCGTCCGAGATCACATTCAGCGATATGCTGACGCATGATACCCAGACGGCTGTCTTTGGGGATGACGATTTCGCCTGAATCCGGTACGATTTCGCCGGTGACCATGCCGAAAAGGGTACTTTTACCGGCACCGTTGGGGCCGACGACACCGACTCTTTCGCCGGTATTGATCCGGCAGTTGACATCTTTGAGGATGTATTCTCCGGAATAGGTTTTTGAAATATTTTTAAAGTCGATCATAATTTGTTATTTATTGTCTCATTTTTTGTCTTCGTTGCACTACGCCCTGACAAGCCGGTTGGATCGAATCCGTGTTTGCCGGTTTGACAAATCACAACTTATGTGATATGTTTTATACGTTAACAAAAATGTTTGTTTATAAGCTTCTGTTACGGGTTTCACAAAATTCGGGACATTATCCATAATTTACTGTTTTTATCAGATTACTTTACTTCTCTTATCACATACAGTGAACCTGTTATTCCGGGGCTGCTGCTTTCAATTTTTCCGGTCACCGGATCGTAAAATCTGCCGTCATTGAGCAGGATAGCACCATCGCATTGCGGAACTTGATAAAATGTTTTTCCGCTGCTGCCGGTGCTGAATGCCTTTTGCAGCTCAATGATATTGGGCAAATGCCACAAAACGTTTTTATTTTGATTGATTTCCCGGAGGATATTTTCAACGCCGGCAAAATCGGTATTTTCACTGATTTTGCGGATCGCAAATGCCGGCAGATCGCAGCGGATTTGTCCGATCCCTTGAACGTCGAGGAAAAAGTGATCTCCCGGTATCAAAATGCCGTCTTTTTCCTTGTTCGCAGCAAGAGAGAACATCTCGTTGCCGCCGGGGATCACGGTGAAACGGCAGGAAAGTCCCTTATCCGAAGTCATTTCGTACTCTCCGGCAGGCAGTTTCATTCTTTTTTCGCCGTCGATATCCACTTTTTGTCCGGTACTGCCGGAAGATATCACCGCATGTAAAGGCAGCAGGGCATCATCCGGAATGAAGGTTATATACCCCATGCCGGAATCAATATTTGCCGCCAATTCAGCTAAAGACGGATCCTGATCGCAGGCATCCTTGAAAAATTCCCAGCGGCGGCATCTTTCCAGTACGTCTCTGGTTTTGCCCGCATCACCGGAGAGTATCTGCATTCCCAAAATCCGCCGGAAAATATAAGGTGCAAATTTACTGACGAACTCCTTTTCTCCGGCATCGGTCAGCCCGGTCGCCGTATCCAGAATGGAGAAATATTCCGTCAGAGCAAGATGTGCCTGAAACTGCATATTTTTCTCCTCCACCGCCAGTTTTACCGGTGAGGAAAACAATTCTTTGCGGTTTTGGGCGTATGGCATCTGCATCATTTTGCGGTAAAAATTATCGGCGATCTGCAAGTTTATCTGTGAAGACTTCAATATCGAGCGGTCATGGACATACTCAAAAATCCTGGTGGTAAGACTGTATGATCCCAATGTTACCGCCGCTACGATCACTGCTACCGGGATCGCCGGATGGCGGAGGCAGAGTTTGAAAAAACGGTAAACGATATTGGGTGAATAAGCTTTCACCGCCCGGCTGTCCCGGAAATTGTAAAGATCGGTGAGCAATTCTGTGACTGTGGAGTAGCGTTCATTGCGGTCAAGGGCCATCGCTTTGCGGCAGATGGCGGCAAGTTCCCGGGGCAGACGCTCCCCGGATATATTGCGTAAGGAGTAATATTTGCCGGAAGCAACCTTTTCCATCAGGGTATCTCTGTCCAGATTCATGTCAAACGGGGAGGCGTGCCAGGTCAGTATCGAGTGGAGGATCGTCCCCAGAGCGTAAATGTCAGTTTTTTCATCCGGAGTTTTGCAGAGACCTGCGACTAATTCCGGGGCCATGAATGCCGGAGTGCCGGAGATGCGGTTGCCCTGCATTGGCGGAGTGTCAAATTCCCGTGCCAATCCCCAATCCAGCACCAGAACTTCACCAAAAGAACCGATCATGATATTTGCCGGTTTGAGGTCACAGTGCAGAATTTTTTTCTCATGGGCGGCGGCAACTCCGTTGCATCCGGCAATGAATATATCCAGCAGCCGCCGCAAAGTGTAGTGCCGCCTGGTCTCCTTATCGCCTTCCCGGAGATGGCGGATGACATTCTGCAAAGTTTCCCCGCTTATTTTCCGCATGGAGAAGTACACTCCGAGATGCTCATTGACCCCCAGCTGGTGTACGGCAACGATATTGGGGTGGTCGATACGGGCAGTGATGCGTGCCTCGTTGACGAATTTGGCGATCTGTTCCCGGTCGTTGCGGAATGGTTCCCGGAGGATCTTGATAGCGACAACTCTTTCCAAGGTGGGATCTTCGCCGCTGTAAACCACGCCCATGCCGCCCATACCGAGCAGCTTGAGATCCTGATATTTGCAGCCGTCTTCGCCGGGGCAGATGCGGAAGTCCTGCCGCAATTCTCCGTAATCGGTGTAATTTTTCCCTCCGGCGGCGGCGGATATTGTCTGACCGGGGTCGGTGGTGTCGTTGAAATTACTCATAACGGGACTTTACATTACTGCGGAATTCCCGCATTTTATTGGCGAAAGAGGAGTAAAAATCCTCCTGCGGATTTTTATCCAGCGGAATCATCCACGGCTGCTCCCACATTTTGGCAACATCATTTACCAGCGGCACTTTTACCGCATTGGCGATATTGGCATTGTCAACTTTTACTGCTCCGGCAACTATGCCGACAAATTCTCCCTGTGCAGTAAGGACAAGGTCGCCGTAAGCTGCTTTGATGCTCATGCCGCTGTTGCGGATGAAAATTGCCGGGGATTCCGGATCGGCAGAGAGCGACACCCGGCCGGTAAGTTTGGTCTGGGCATCAGGTACATCGCACTTGAAAAGATAAAGCTCTTCGATTCCCCGTTTGCGTAATTCGCTGAATGTCAGCGGTTTGATCGGCTGGCAGGTTTTGGGCAACTGCACCGGGAATCCGGCGATGTGCGGCATATTTCTGCTGATGAGCATATTTCCTGAGACCGGAGTAAGTTTGTTGTCGTAAAATGAAGCAAAGTTTATCTCCACTTTGTTGACGTCGATGAATTTTAAAGCATCCAGCCAGTCTCCGGCGAAGCGGTGGGAGGCTCCGGTGATCATGATGCGGTTGTTGCCGAAATCCACTGCCGGGTAGAAACTTGCCAATTTCTGACCTCTTTCGCCGAAGAGTTTTTTCTCGGTTATCAGATTTTCCACCCGGAGCAGACTGCCGGAGTAACGCTCAAAAACAGTTACCGGGGCGAGAATGGCAAGTTCGGGGGAGGGCGTATCTGCCGGATTGTTCTTTTCCGAAGCTTTTTCGGCGGCGATCCGGGCATTTTCCTGAACGAGCCGGGTATTTTCCTGCTGGGTTTTGCTGTTGTGTTCGACCAATTCTTTATAAGCACTTTCGGTCATGGCGGTACGGGTTTCGGCGTCCTGGCGTTTGAGTCTTTCGACGAGGAGTTTCTGGCGTTCCCGGTTGAGTTCATCACGTAATTCGGCGAGATCTTTTTCTCTGGTGTTGACGACGGATTCGACTTTGACCAATTTCAAATTGAGCTTATTTACTTCGCCCTCCATTTTGCTGTTGCTGTTTTCCAGAGATTGCAGATCCCGGCAGGAATTGCTCAAATCCCGCTGCAAAGTACGCAGATCGCTTTGAGCTGAAGCAAGTCTGGTTTGAGCTTCGCTTCCGGCATTCCGGGCGGCATCTCTCTGCTGCCGGGTATTTTCCAATTCGGTATTGGCGGCGGCGAGGGCTTTCCCGGCGGCTTCGGCACTGGCAGCGGCGGCATTTTTCTCAACTTCTGCGGCGGCGAGTCTGCTTTTGGTTTCGCTGTGGGAACGGGTCTCATCGAGTAATTCTTTTTGGACGACGCCCAGTTCCCGGCGGGCTTTGACGGCATCGGCACTGCTCAAAGCCGCTGAAGCAACTGCGGCATCCCGGGCAGCTTCACTGGCGGCAAGTTTTTCCTGCGTAATGCCGTGACGATCCTGTTCTTTAAGCAGATCCCGGCGGGTGTTATCCAATGCTTCGCCGGTTTTTTCCAGTGAATGACGGGTACGTTTAAGCTCAAAATTGAGAACGGCGTTATCTCTTTCCTTATCCCGCAGCTCAATGGAATTATCTGCCAAAAGCTGGATTTTGGCGGCGAGATCTTTTTGGGTATCTGCGAGAGTAAGTTCAAGTTCCTTTCTCCGCTGTTCTTCTTCTTCGAGGCGGATCTTCAACTCTTTTGAATCAACTGCATCACCGGGGGGCAATGCGAGCTGGGAACGCAGTTTATCCTGCTGAACAAGATTTTTTGCCAGTTCTTCGGTGATTTTCCGCAATTCGGCTTCCTGTTCCGGGGTGCTTCCGGTACGGGCAAAAGCTTCCATAAGTTTGGCACGCATGACCTCCAATTCGATCTGGCGGCGGTTGAGTTCGCTTAAAAGCACTTTGGTGGTGCTTTCATCCAAGCCGACCCCGGTTCCCCCGGAGTGTCCGGGAACCATGCCGGTCATCATCGTCAGCATGGCGGAAACCAGAAAGTCGCAAATGACTATCAGAATCGCCTTATTCATTTATTGTCTCCCGTTTCAGCAAGGGTATCCTCCCGGACAAGCTTTTTCCGCAGGGGATATTGGAGCGTCAGACGCAGAAACAAGCTGAATATGATTCCGATCAAGGTCGAACTGTACGCGATCAAACGGCTGCTCTGCGGCGAAAAAGTCATCACCAGAAACGCCGAAACCGTACCGAAAAGTCCGAAATAAAGCGGCACGTCAAAGAAAACTTCGGCATTGTCCAGATTGCGTAATTTGAGCTTTACCGGATCGGCACTGTTGCGGATGGAGGAGATCACCGCATAACCCACCCAGAGAGCGGCAAGCTGGAGCAGTGTGATGAAAAGAAAGATCCACATGGAAACTTTGGCGGCAAATTCGACCTGCATCTGCAAGGCATCTTCCGCACCGATGCCATTGCTCCCGGCAGAGGCGGCGGCACCGGCATCAGCTCCGGAAAAGAGAGCTTTGAATGCCGGATTGTGGGAGAAGGAATAACTTACTGTGATCACAAGCAGAATACCGACAACGATTGCGGCAATGAGAGTGCCGAAAAACCACTTTTTATTTTTGTCCATGCTGAAAGCTCCTTTTGTTTGAATTTGTGTTGTATAAGCATCTATATAAAATAGACTCACTTATGGCAATAGTCAAGAAATTTTGTCAAAAAATGGATAATCTCCCTCCGGAGCTGTCGATTGAGGGAAATTTTCCGGTAAAGTTTGTGTTTCACTTCTATCCGGAGTATATTAAGAAAACGTATAACTTGCAACGGAGAAAATATCATGCTGATGATCCATACCCCCGGAAAGGCGGAAACAAAGGTGAAAAATTCCCGCTTTTTGGCGGAAGTTTTTCCGGTTTTTTCTCCGGATGAAGCCAAAGAAGCGTGGAAAATACGCAAAGATACTTATGATAACGGCGGCCATATCGTCTATGCTTTCACCGTGGGAAAAAGTCAGAATATCTCCGGTTGTTCCGATGACGGCGAACCTGCCGGTACTGCCGGACGTCCGGTTTTGGCGGTGCTTCAGGGCAGTGGTTTGACCAATGCCATGATCACTGTTGCCCGCTGGTTCGGCGGTACCAAGCTTGGTACAGGCGGACTGGTTCACGCTTACAGCGATGCCGCCAAAGCAGCTTTGGCAAATTGTGTTTCAATACCGTTGATACCGGTGTTGAGAGTTGAATTTACTATCCCAGGCAATCTTTATTCCCGGTGCCGCTACTTTCTGGACTCCATAAATTTCAACACCGAAAAGGAGGAGTTCACCTCAAGTATCTTTATTTCCGGCACGATAAGGGAGTGTGACCGGGAGATTTTTGAAAAATTTATCACCGGATTGGGCAGCGGAAAGATAGTTTATTCATTTTTCGCCGTCTGAATAGTGCAAAATTCCCGGTTTTACGGTTGTAAAAAGCCTCATTTCAGGATATATTATATATTGGTTTGTTCCGTTCTGTCAACAGAAATAAAAAAGCTGATACAGTATTATGTTTTTATAATTTGATAATGTCCCAAATTTTATGAAACCCAAGCAGGAGCTTATAAACAAACATTTTTGTTAACGTATAAAACATACCACATAAGTTGTGATTTTTAACCCCGGCAAACACGGGTTTGATCCAACCGGTGGATTCCGTCTTCGCCTTACGGCGTAGTGCAACGGAGACGGAAGGAAAGATTTTTTACAAAAAATGAGACAATAACTATAATTTTCGGAGAAAGAATTTATGGCAAAAGATATTGAAGAATTGATGCTCGCAGTCATCGATGCCCCCAAACCGGATAATCTGGAGGCTCTGAAAAAAGCTGTCGCCGGTCAGCCGGATGAAAATTGTGCCGGAGAATTGGAAATGCTCTGGGAGGAGTGGGAAAACCGTAAAATTTCCACCCCGGAAGCCAAATTCATCATGGATATCGCCAAAAGCGGCGTCCCCGGTAAACCCTTTTTCCGCAAAGCCCTGATCAATGCCGTCAAAGTTCTTCTGCCCCCCTATATCGCCCAGGCTCCCGTAGTCAAGGCCGCCGGGGTCAGAGATGACAGTAAAACTCCGGCAGAGATCGCCGCCAGAGTGGAAAGACTCCTCGCTTTACGCAGCGGTTCGATCGTCTTTCTGCCCGGTTCCCGCCGCTGGGGAGTTGCCGGTACGATCGATGCGATGAATGCTTCTCTGCCGATGATGCCCTTTGCCCAGCTGGGCAGCAATGCCGCTGTGCCGCTGGAGATCGTCCTCAAGGATGCGGCGATCCTTGCTTCCGGTCCGGATGTCTCCCGTCTGGCAGTTGCCGGAGCAGTGCCGGTGTCGGCAGCTCTTTTCCGTCTGACCGTGGAGAAACGCCGCCAGACCGCCATTCCCGAAGAAACCCTCAAACTTATGGCCCGCTGCGGCTGTGCCAGAAAACTTGATGATGCCGCTTTTGAGCGTTACTGGAGCATCGGAACCGCCCAGAGTCAGGCGGCTAATGCTCCGGCTTCCGGTGCCGGACGCACCGGAAGCCGCAGGGCATGTGACGGCAGAAGTCTCAAAGAGATCCAGCTGCTGATGATCCAGGAACAGGAGGCAGGTGCAAAGGAATTTACCGGAGATGAGGTCAAAGCTCTTTGCGGATTTTTCAGCAACAGTCTGACGATCGCCATCGCCCAGAGAGACAGCAAACTTGTCGCTGAAGTGCTGGCAATGGTTTTTGACCGCACCCCGGAGAGCAGTTTGCAGATGATCTTTGATTCTCTGGTCAGCAAGACTCCGTTTTTTCCGGAGAATCCGGCATCAGCTCCGCTTGCCACTTTCGCCGTCTGGGGCGAACTTGCCAGCAAACTTCTGGAGAAACTCTGTGCCGGTGCCGCCAAAGTTTTCCCCGGCGAATATCTCGCCGCCTGTGCCCTCAAACTGCCCTTGAAAGCATTGAATTGCATCGGACCGCACATCTCCAATGAATTGATCTGTTCTTCATTGACCTCCCACCGCGGCTGCGGTGCGGATCTTTTACTCTGGATCTGGAAAAACCGCAAAAAACGGCACGATGCCAATCTGCTTTCTCTGGTCAATCTGGACAATGTTTCCCGTATTCTTTCCGCTGAAGAACCGCCCAAAGTCTATCTCCCGGCGAGACGTGAACTGCACTCCATGCTGCTGGATGACTGGGCATTCCAGTCACACCTGATCGCCATGCTGGATGATGATCCGGTGATGTTCGGCTCGATCCTGCAGGGGGCTCTTTTCCTCTCCTCCGGTGAACGTCAGAGCTTGATGGTCAAACTTGCCCGGCAGTCCAGGGAGATCCAGGAATATCTGGAAAGCGGTGCCGGTAAAAAGATCCTCGATGCCGGTAAAGCTCACAATGAAGCAAGTGATGTCCCGGTCTTTGAAGCATCTTACACCAGCGTCAAATCCCACAAAGCTCTCATCAAGGAGTTGGATGATATCATCAATATCCATGTGCCGGAGAACCGGGAGGCTCTCAAAACCGCCCGTGCCCACGGAGACTTCCGGGAGAATTCCGAATTTGACGCCGCCAAAGAACGCCGCAACCATCTCTCCCGCCGTCGTGGTGAATTGGAGAAAGAACTTGCCATTATCCAGCCGGTACTTATGCGGCAGGTCGAGGTGAGCGATACCGCCGTGATCGGTTCGGAAGTGGAGATCGAAATGAGCAGCGGCAAAGTGGAGAAATATTTCCTGCTCGGTGCCTGGGATGGTGATCCGGATCGCCGTTTCCTCTCCTACCGTACCCGTCTGGGCAAAGCTCTGCTCAACTGCAAAGCCGGTGAGAATTTCACCGGGCCGGACGGCAAACCTGCCAAACTGCTCTCCGTCGCCAGACTGCCGGAAGAATTGATCGCGGAATTGGATGCGTGAACGAATTTGAAAGCCGCTATTTCCCTTTGAAAAGGGAGTTCCCCCGACGGGTGAAACGATTCAGCAAGGACCGGGAAGTGCCGCAGAAACGTGTGCGGATCACCGGTTCTCTGTTGCGTCAGTGGCAGGTTTTTATAAAATCACCATTTCCGGAAGCTGCCGGGAAGAAATTGGCTTTTATTTCCGACTGGCACTGGCACGATTCGCCGCGTCAGCAGAAAATCCTGGCGGAGTTGACCGCTTTTATGCGGCAATTTGCTCCGGATATCCTGCTTCTCGGCGGCGATATGTGCGATGATGCCGATACATTGTATCAGCAAAAGGAGCTTTTGGAAAAGATCGCCGCTTTTGCTCCTTTGGTTCTGGCGGTCGGCGGCAACTGGGAGAGCGGCAAAAGGTGGCTGAAAAAGGATTTCTTTGCCGGTCTTTACCGCTCCTGCGGAATAAATTATCTGGAAAACAGTGAATTCGTCAATGAATTTTTTGCCGTTACCGGGATGCCGGATATCAGTTCGATAAAGTTTCATAATATTGAGCTGCCGGTTCATGACGATAAAGTCAATATTCTGATGACTCACAATCCTGACGGGGTGGTGGCATTGGACAAAAGGGGATTTCTGGGGAAATACCAGCTGATTGTCTGCGGACACAATCACGGAGGGCAGGTGAGAGTGCCGTTTTTTGGAGCAGTATATTGTCCGAGCTTTTACCACCGTAAATTTGTCCGGGGGATATTCCGTCACCGGGATCATCACTTCAAAATGCTGGTAAGCAGCGGCATCGGAGAGCATCGGGGGACGTTCCGGTGCTTCTGTCCTCCGGAAGTCCTGACTGTGGAGTTTAAATGATGCGGGATAAAGGGATAATTATTTTTTCCGGAGTGCTGCTGATATTGCTTTGTCTGCTCTCACTCAAGTGCGGTACGGTGCCGCTGACGTGGGAAGATGTCGGTGGGTTCCTGCTGGGGAAAGATGGTTATTCTGCGATAATTATAAAGGAATTGCGTCTGCCGAGATTGCTGGCAGCTCTCTTTTGCGGAGCGGCCCTGGCTGGAGCCGGGTTGATTCTGCAAAAAGTTCTGCATAATGATCTGGCATCGCCGGACATTCTGGGAATTTCCGGAGGAGCGGGTTGTGCCGGACTTATTCTGCTGCTCTGTCTGCCGCTGTCTTTAGGAAAATATCTCAATTTTGCCGCATTTTCCGGGGCGTTGCTGGCGGCGATGCTCATCTATCTTGCGGCATGGAAAAGGGAACTTGCTCCGGTACGTTTGATTCTTGCCGGGGTGGCGATGGGGGCGATTTTCAGTACGGTAAGCGGAGCGGTACTGCTTTTGAACAGCGATAAATTTGTCGGGGTCATGGAGTTCGCAATGGGGGGATTTTCCCGGGTGACAATGACGGATTTTTACCGGGCTCTGCCCTTTTTCCTGCTTGCCTTTGCCGTGGCTTTGACCGGACACCGGCGTTGGGAATTGCTGACGTTGGGTGATGATGAGGCATTCTGTCTGGGATTGCCGGTCAATTTCAGCAGATTTCTGGCACTTTTCACGGCAGCATTGCTGGCGGCAACGGCGGTGTCGCTTGCCGGATTGCTGGGCTTTGCCGGGTTGATGGCTCCGCATATCGCCGGGAAAATGCTCAAATCCAGCCGGGTGAAAACGGTTATGATTTTTGCCATGCTTATTGGTTCATTGCTCTGCTGTGCCGGGGATTTGCTGGGGAGGATCCTTTTTGCACCGAGGGAATTGCCCTGCGGACTTTTCCTCACCGGTACCGGGGCGGTATTTTTCCTGATTCTGCTCTGGCGGCAAAAAGGAGGGGACAGATGAATATCATTTTAGATAAGGTAACGGTCTCTTTGGGAGGAAAAACGCTGTTGAAAGAGCTTTCATTGGAGTTCCCGTCAAAGAAGATCACCGTCATTACCGGTGCAAACGGCTGCGGTAAAAGCACCTTGCTCCGCACTGCAGCGGGGATATTGCACCCGGAATCGGGCAAAGTTGTTTATGATGACAAAGATATATCGTTTCTTTCGCCCGGACAGCTTGCCCGGATACGCTCGGCAGTATGGCAGAATCCGGGAGTACCACCGGATATGAGCGTAAGAGAGCTGCTGGAATTAAGCAGCTATTCATCCCGGAAAAGTAAAGAGGATTTGCAAAGAGCCGTTTGTAATGCCGGTTGTGAAAAACTTCTTGACCGGACTTTGACCACACTTTCCGGCGGAGAATTGAAACGGGCATTCCTCGCTCTGGCACTGGCTCAAAAGCCGGAAATACTCTTCCTTGATGAATTGGAGGCAAATTGCGATGCCAATTTCCGCTCAAATCTGCCGGTTCTGCTGAAAGAACTCTGCCGGGAATATTCTCTTACGGTGGTCATGGTCATGCACGATCTGGATCTGGCTCTGCATTGTGCGGATCATCTGGCGGTGATGCGTGAGGGAAAAATGGAATTGTTTTCTTCCGTGACTGCCTGTGATTTCCCGGACAAGCTCCGGGAGTTCGCCGGAGAATATTTTACCATCTCCCGTGGCGAGGATGATATTTTACGGGCATTGCTCCGTTATTCCCGGTAAGAGTGGAATCGCTGTAAAAATCAAGCTGTTATACCGGGATATCAAAAATAGTGAAAAATAACAGTTTTTGACTGATTTCAACCGATTTTTGTGGAAAAATTACAAAAAATTCAATTTTTTTTGAAAAATTATCAAAACTGCTCTTGATTATTTCGTGTTTATTGAGTATAATTATTGACAGACAAAGAAAATGAACGTGTGCAACCAAATATAAATGTCAGGAGGACAGGAAAATGAAGCACAAATTTTATGACGTTAAAACCAAATCCCACATCGAAACCGAAGTTCTGGAGACCGTTACCTTCCAGAATGGCAGCCGTACCAGCTATGCTTTCAAAGGCAAAACCGCTGATGGCCGCAGCCTGACCGCTTTCGTCAGCAAAGCTGTCTGGGACAAAGCCGCCAAATAATTCTGCCGGTTTTATAAAAAAAGGGCTGTTGCAAAACCTTGTAGAGGTAAGCAACAGTCCTTCTTGTTTTTTCAGGGAGAAAAAAGTTTCTGCTTGAGTAATTCAGTACATTTTTTTTATTTGCTCAAAAGTTTTCTTTGAGAAATACACTTTGCCGACGACAACGGAG
>SUWD01000013.1 GCA_015061685.1 Lentisphaerota bacterium
CAAACCGCAGGATCGGCAGATTGTGAGAACAATCTGCATTTTTTGTGTCAGCAAAAAATAACCAAATCCCCCGCAGGGGTGGTTCGACAGCGCGAAGCGGTGTGCGCAGCGAAGCGTGGGCAGCCCAGGTGCCGGAGCCATTTTCATTTTAATGAAAAATGGCGACAAACCGCAGGATCGGCAGATTGTGAGAACAATCTGCATTTTTTGTGTCAGCAAAAAATAACCAAATCCCCCGCAGGGGTGGTTCGACAGCGCGAAGCGGTGTGCGCAGCGAAGCGTGGGCAGCCCAAGTGCCGGAGCCATTTTCATTTTCCTCAAATATCTTTCCGTTTCGATTTTTTTGAACGTAATACCACCTTTTTTACATTTCAGGATGCTTTGTACCCTGAAAATGACTTTTTCTTTTTTGTTTTCTGTTATTTTCCGACTGTTCAAAGCAAAATGAGTACACTAAAAGTACACCAAAGAATACACCCGGATAATGGTAATGCAATGAAAAAAAGAAAGAGCCGCGTAATTGCGCGGCTCACAAACAAGTTACGACCTCCCCCAATCATTGTTTTTCAGGGAAATTTTCAAAATCATTTTTCTTACGGGGAGTTCTTTACTCTTTCGGCATAGATTTCGATGTTCCCATTTTTATCTTTAACTTCAATACCGTCAGGCTCCATACCGTGATCGATCTGGAACTTGCGGTGTTTGATCACCATAGCCTTGACACCATTGGCAAAATAATTTAAAATACAACTTCCATTCTCTTCATATTGAGCGTTGATAATATTGAATCGCTTATCATATTCTTCCGGTGATTCACCCTCACAAGGCAGCAATATCCTGCCGGCGACAACAGTTTTCCGCTTAACGATGTTCTTTGCTTCAGGTGAATTCTGCAGTTTCTTGCGATGTTCGCGTTTCACAATATCGCGATAATAACGTGCAGATTCCGGATCTTTCACCGCATTTGCCATCAATTCATTCCATCCGTTTTCAGTAAAAAATTCCCGGAGTTGCCATGAACCGCGTTCCAAATTATATTGTACGGCGATTTTTCGCTCCAAAGCAAAGTGCTCGTCAGAATTCAAACCGCCGCCGATGTTTTTCTGCAAATAATATTTAACAAGATCAAGAGGCAAAGCATATATTTCATCATCATTCAGATGTTTACCTTTGTCAATCATTGCCTTGACCAATTCCGGCATATCGACCATATACCGTGCAGCCCCTTCATCATGCATAGGCTGATCCACACCGAAATCAGAATACTTAATTATCACCGACGCAGCGGCCTTATTGCCGTTTCTTGCAGCAATATTTAATGCGGAACACAAATGTCTGCGGCTGAAAAACATGGGATTGGCCCCGGCTTTTACGAGAGCTTTCACACGCTTTGCATCGGCGAATGCTCCGTTACTCTTAAAAATCAGTAAATCAAATATTCTGCTGTCGTTGTCATCTCTGATCACGAGAGCTTCCGATTGCAGTAATTGATTAATTACGTTGCTGTTTCCAGCCAGCTGCAGCGCAGTTTTGCCCGATTTGTTTTTTGCATTGACATCTGCCTCGGCCGCCAGCAATAAACTGGTATATTCCGGAGAATTGATACGCGAACGGAATCGCCCTTCCGGAAATTCGTCAACCGCCAAATGCAGTGGCCGGTTGCCATCGGGTGCTGCCATGTTTACATCAGAACCTCCATCTATAAGCAATTTAACAATTGCCGGTGAACTGTTGCATTCAAGAGCAAGTAAAAGAGGGGTATACCCACTATTATTTACCGAATCACTCCTCGCCTTATTTTTCAACAGCAACTCAACTATCACAGGTGACAGGTTTTTTCTTGCTGCAGTATGCAAAGGTGTATCCCCGTTATTATCAGCGACATTGACCGGAAAATCATTTTTCAGTAAGAAATCAAGTAATTTTTCATCATTGATATCAACTGCATAAAAAACAGCTTCGATGATTTTTTCGGCCTCATTGTCAAGCAATATTTCCATCATCCCGTAATCTTTGTTTTGCAACGGATAGAATAAAGGAGTTCTTTGTGCATCATCTTTTGCATTGACATCTGCATCTTTTTTGATCAAATATTCGGCGATGTCATTAAATTGATTACGCAAAGCAATGTGCAAGGCAGTTTCTCCGCTATGCTTGTATACAGCACCATTGACTTTTGCTTCACGTTTTACTATCAAAAACTTTACAGCCCGCAGATCCCCCTTTTCAGTGTATTCGAGCAACTGATGATCCGGTCTGCCTGGCGGTAAATCAACATGTTCAACGGTTTCGATGGAACACAATGCAATAATGAGGACAAGCAGAATAATAACAGCACCTCCCCCGAAGGCCCATTTGATTTTTTTCTTTTTTGCTTCATCTCCGGAAGATATTTTGTCAATCCATTGGGTCATTCTGTTAACGATTTGCCTTCCTGCGAAAGAAATTTTATCTTTAAGCGGTAGAGTATCAGGCTTCCCTGCTTTCTCTACAAGCATTTCACCGCAAAAACGACACTTTTTTGCAATCGCTTTTATCTCTTCACCGCAAAACGGACACTCTTTGATCTCATCTGACATTTTTTGTACTCCATGTTTTGTTATTTCAGGGTACAAAAAAGACGTACCCCTGATTGTGAATACGAGAGGTACGCCAATACCTGAACACCACACAAAACAAGGGCACGCCCGCATATACGCAAACGTACCTTGCAAGCCGATGGTGTTCAATGAGATTTTGGCGTTTTCCCGTATTTCCATCGCTTGAAGATATCGCTGTTAATCTTCAATTAAAAAATTTCAGTTGCTTTTTTAAGATTTTATGATCTCCTTTCATTGTGTTGATCGCTAAAACACAAGGGGGTAATATATCATAAAAACAATATTTTTCAAGTTCTTTTTAATCTTCTGATGAAAATTGCCAGTTTGATTCCGGCGGCGAACCGGAAGTACTGCAACCATCACTCTGTCAACAATATAAAAAAGTTCATCGGCTGCTTCAACAACTGCCGATGAACTTAATGCAAGTAAAAAATTCATTCTGAATCCGGAACGGGCTTCCGGAAAAATGTTTTTCAAAAACAATATTTCCCGGTGGAAGCGATGATCCGGACAGTTTCAGAAATTCAAACTGAACGGATCTTCATCTTATCATTATCTTCGTGAATGATACGCTTGCCGCTTTTACGTGCATCATCTGCGACGGCAATAGCTTTTTGGATCGCTTGAGCAGCATTGGCGACAAACTCTTCTTCGATCTTTTTACCGGTTTCGGCGCAGGCACGTTCCGGGAATCCCATGACACCGACTTTCACATCGCTGCGCTGGCTGGTCTGGATGATCTCCTGTTTCATATCGGTGAATGATTCACGCAACTGGAAGCTGTCCGGATCATTGCGCAATCTTTCGGCAACTTCCGGCGGGTCCATAACCACGTCTTTACGTACAACTTCCGGACTCCAGTGGAGCAGAAGAGATGTTTCAGCATCTGAAGCATGATAATCCTGTGTATCAAAAAGGTGAGTCCAGGTCGGTGAAAAATCCCAAATCTGGGTCAACAGGATCAAAGTATCTTTGAGAGCCGGATTGAGCCACTTCAAAATCCGCAGAGATTCCTTGAGGTGAAGCAGACTTTCACTGCCGCCGTGTCCCGGAATAATAATGATATTGCGGAACCCCTGAAGCACCAGAGATTCAATGATTTCTCCGACCAGATTGGCAAAAGTATTGGGTTTAACATTGATCGTACCGGCAAGCATGCCGCCGCTGAATGTGTAATTGAGAACCGGAGCAACTATACAGCCGAGTTTTTCAGCCAGAGCCTTGGAACAGAACTCTGCGTTGCGGATATCAGTATCCAGCGGCAGGTGAAATCCATGCTGCTCGCATAACGCATACGGTAAAATAATGGTCTGATTGTGCTTGAGATATTCCTGCAGTTCACTTACAGTCAAATCCTGCATACGATAGTGCTTCATAAGCTCTTCCCTCTTTCTGTTTATAATATTGTCTGACCGGACACTCCGGATCATAAATCAACCAATTTTCAGTTAATATACCACAAAAACGTATTAATGTCAAGAGTTGACGGTTACCGCAAAGAACAATTTTTAAGAGAGAGATAATTGCAAGATGACCGTAATGATGCTATATTATAAGTAGAACAGTATCGGTTTTGTTTATTGTATTTTATAGAAAGGTAAATTTTATGGCGCACGGTACACTCGTTCAAAAAATAATAAGCCAGCACCTGATTTCCGGAGATCCGGCCAAAGATGCTCAATTACTTATCCGTATCGATCAGACCCTTACTCAAGATGCCACCGGCACAATGGCCTATCTGGAACTTGAAGCAATGAAAACCGGTAAAGTTGCTACCGAAATATCCGTTTCCTATGTTGATCACAACATGATGCAAAACGGCCCGGAAAACCGCAACGATCACCTTTATCTGCAAACTGTTGCCGCTGAAAAGGGTGTCGTCTTCTCACCTCCCGGCAACGGTATTTGCCATCAGCTGCATCTGGAACGATTCGGGAAACCGGGCAAAACCATGATCGGTTCCGACAGCCACACCCCCACCGGCGGCGGCATCGGCATGCTCGCCATCGGAGCCGGAGGTTTGGATGTTGCTCTGGCAATGGCCGGACAGCCTTTCACTATCCCGACACCCAAAATCGTGGGAATCAAACTCACCGGGAAACTCCGTCCCTGGGTGGCGGCAAAAGATGTCATTCTGAAACTTTTGAGCATTCTTACCACCAAAGGCAATGTCGGTTCCATTGTTGAATACTTCGGCCCCGGCGTTGCAGATTTGAGTGTCCCGCAACGGGCCACGATTACCAATATGGGTGCTGAATTGGGAGTTACGACCAGTGTTTTCCCGTCGGACGAACGCACCAGAGAATTTCTCCGCCGTCAGAAACGCGAAGAAGATTTCACAGCACTGGCCGCTGATGAAAATGCTGAATATGACCGGGTCGTAGAGATCGATCTCAACACCCTCGAACCGCTGGCCGCCTGCCCGTCCAGTCCGGATAACATCAAAACAGTCAGAGAACTTGCCGGTAAAAAAGTCGGCCAGGTGCTTGTCGGCAGCTGTACCAACGGCGGATACCGGGATCTGGCACTGGTCGCCAGCGCATTGAAAGGACGCAAAATACACCCGGATGTCACTTTGGGGATCGCCCCGGGCAGCCGCCCGGTGCTGGAAATGCTCTGTGCCAACGGCATGCTCGGTGATCTGGTCGCCGCCGGAGCAAGGATTCTGGAAGTCGGCTGCGGCCCCTGTATCGGTCAGGGACAAAGTCCGGCAGACGATACGATCACCGTCAGAACTTTCAACCGTAATTTCGCCGGCAGATCAGGAACCAAAGGCGATCAGTCATTTCTGGTCAGCCCGGAAACCGCTGTCGCCGCCGCGATCACCGGAGAATTTATCGACCCGCGAGATACCGGGATCGATTTCCCGCAAATAAATGAACCGGAATTCTATACTTCCGATGATGCTCATTTCCAGAAAGGTGAAAGCGGTAAAGGCATTATCCGCAAGCCAACCATCGGAGAACCTCCGTCAAATGATCCGCTTCCGGAAAATATCGATGGCGTTGTTGTTATCAAAGTCGGCGACAAAATCACCACCGATCACATCATGCCCGCCGGAATTCACCTCAAATTGCGGAGCAATATCCCGGCCTACAGTAAAGTGGTGTTTGAGTGCTTCAACGAACCGGGCAAACCCGGATTTGCTCAACGCGCTTCCGAAGTCAGAGATGCCGGAAAGCATGGAATTATAATTGCCCGCGACAGCTATGGTCAGGGGTCAAGCAGAGAGCATGCGGCGATTTGTCCGATGTATCTGGGGATAAAAGTCGTTGCGGCACTGGCAATTGAACGCATCCACCGGGCCAATCTGATCAATTTCGGAATAGTTCCTCTGATATTCAAGGATCCGACGGATTATGACATGATCGAAGAAAAAGATTCTCTGAAATTCATCTCTCTTCCGGAACAATTACTCCCCGGCAGCGAGGTCAAAGGAGTTCTCTGCAAAAGTGACGGCAGTGAAAAAGAGATCATTTTCACTCACCCCATGTCCGAAAATGACATCCGTCTGGTAAAAGCCGGCGGCAGACTCAACTGCTGAACCATTCCATCTTATGGCAAAGCGGTTGTTTCTGGGAACGGGCGATCTGCTGCCCGATGCGATAGCCAAAGAGTTGCTCAAACGGGCAGATGGCAGCCATCTGCCGGATTTCAGCAGAATAATACTGGTTTTACCGGGACAATTGGCAAGAAAAACAGTACTGCAGCAGCTGGCGGAGTTATCTCCGTCCGGCTTGCTGCTCCCGCAGATCATTACGCCGCATTTGCTGCTTTACTTCAATCTGCCCCCCCCTGCCCTGCCATCTGCAACGGCCCGGGAGATCATGTGGGGGAAAGTATTAGCTTCACTCAATCAGAACCGCGATGATTTCCCCAACCTGTTCCCGAATGGAAGGCTGCCGCACGAAAAATTTCTTGCAGCCAAATCATTACGGGTCTTCTACGATGAATTGACCGCTAACGGTTTTTCTGCAGATGATGCCGCCATCCACTTGGGCAGCCGGGGCAAAGAACTTGTCCAGCTGGAAAAATATTACCGGCAATTACTCAAGCAATGTCATTATGACGATCAGCTTGACTGTGACCGCAAAGCCGCTGCCGATGTATCCGCATTTACGGCTGCGGATAAAATAATCCTTGCCGGATTGCCGGATTTGCCGCGTTTGGTAAAAAATAAACTTGAACTGATAAACGCCGCCTGTCCGGACAAACTCGAATTCTGGATAGCCGCCGGAGAAGAAGACAAAGAAATTTACGATCAATGGGGGATGCCCGTTACTGACATCTGGTGCAAAAAAGCATTTCCGCTGCCGGTATCACAATTTCACTGTGCGCTTGACCCGGTGGATGCTGCGCGCCGGACTATTCGTCTGGCAACTGACGGGAATGGGAAATTTGATTCTGCAAAATGTGCCATTGTGCTGGCGGACCCATCGCTGCATCGGGATTTTGCCAAAGAATTTTCTCAACTGCAAAACACTCACGGGCAGAAAATACAGGTGATCGATCCATCCGGCATTCCTCTGGCAAAATTGCGGATATGCCGTCTGCTGGAAACATTTATCGGTTTTGTGCGTAATCAGGACGATTTCTATTATACCGCAGAATTACTGCGCGAACAGGATTTTCTGCGCTTTTGCGCCGACGGCGATGGAGAGCTTGAACAACAATTGCTCGTCCAGCTGGATAAATTTATGCAGGAATATATTCCAGACGAGTTTCCGGAAGCCCGAGCGCACTGTCATACCGGAAAAATTTCCGGCATATTGACCGGAGCCTTGGATAAAGCAGCTCATTTTCTGAACGGATTTGAGCGTTTTTCTCCGGCAGATTTCATCCGGATGTTTCTTGCTGAAGTATACCGGCACACCCCGAAACAGGAACTTTTCAACGGCATCCCGTTTCATTCAGAATGCGAAGCGTTTTTCGCCCAATTGAAAAATTTTGAATCTCTGCCGCCGGAATTGACCGCTTCAACAGATAAACTCCAATTGATCGAAATTTTCCTGCGCAACTGCCGGGATGAATCAGTAACAGTTGCCGGTTCAGAAAATTCCATCGCCTTTGAAGGCCGGCTGGAAATGCCTTTTCTGCGAGCGAAACAGATAATTTTCTGCGGAATGAATAACGAATATTTCCCGGACCGGATCGATCAAACGGCTTTCCTCACCGACTCTTTGCGCCGCAAGATCGGCATGCGCAGCAACCGGGAAACACTGACCCGTTCATTGTGTCACCTGCTTAATGTCACCTGCTGCCGTCCGGCAAGCGATATAAATGTCATTATTTTACGGCAGGATTCAAACAAATTTGCTCTGCGCCCGTCGGAAGTTATTTTCGGCGGAACCGATTTGCCTCCGGAAGAGCTGCTTCTGCGTTGTGACAGACTTTTCCGCGACCCGGAACCACTGCGCCTGCCGGGATTGCCATACAGCGACAGGGTTTTTCAAATCTGTCCGGCACTTGATTACCGCCGCACCCAGGATGGAGAACTGCTGCTTTCGGTCACCGACCTTGATGAGTATATTTCCAGCCCCTTTTTGTTTTTCTGGAAAAGAGTCAAAAAATTTGACACTACAGACTACTCAATTTGCGAACCCGATGCCAGAGTCGGTGGAACTCTCTGTCATCAGGCTTTTGAAGCTATGGGGTGCGAAAAATTCACCTCCTGCGAAAAACTGAAAACTCATCTGCTGAATGCTTTTGACCGCATTTTGCACAATCGTTTCGGGAAGTTGCCGGTACTGGTAAAAATTTACGCCGACAATATGAAACAACGTCTGGAACACGCTTCCGAATGGCTGTATAAAGAACAGGAAGACGGATTTGAAGTTCTGGCCGTTGAATACGCATTCGGCGGCGAAGCCGGAGGAATACACTTTGCCGGAGCATTTTTCCGGGGCAGTGCCGACCGGATAGAGTTCAACCGCACCACCCGTACGATCCGGATAATCGATATAAAAACCGGAAAAGTACAAAATGTCCGGGATGAACATTGCCGCACTGCCGGAGAAGAGATCATCTTCACCCGTTTACAGCTCCCGCTCTATGCCATTTTACTCAAACGTGATCCATATTTCCGGGAAAACTTTTGCCCGGAAATAGATCAGTGCAGTATCGAATGCGCTTATTTGCGGCTTCCGCAAAATGTGACTGATACCGCAATGCAGGTTTGGCCGGCCGAAGATTTGGCCGGAATTCTGCCGTATGCGGAAATGACGGTTTCATGCATGGTTTCTGAAATAAAGCAGCTGCCATTCCGGAAACTTTATGAAGATCCGAATAAAGTTGCCCACCATCTGCTGCTGCCCAATGCCGCAAGCGCACTGACCGGGATATCCTGGGAA
The DNA here is from genome assembly GCA_015061685.1 of Lentisphaerota bacterium. GTDB lineage: Bacteria > Verrucomicrobiota > Lentisphaeria > Victivallales > Victivallaceae > UBA1784. The sequence continues at coordinate 8,951 of SUWD01000013.1, forward strand.
ACACCCTCTCTGTCCCGGGAAAAGAAAAAAAAGAAAACTGCATCCCAAAGACCGGATATACCGGAATACACCTTTTCCCGACCATCCTTCCCTGTACCGCCGGCATCAACCGCCGGAAATACCCGCTGTTGCGACTGTCCGGAAGCATTAAGGGGAAAATGCCGCTGTTATCATGGTGACTGCACGACCTGTAAATCATTCAACGGCTTCAAATCATATAATATCATCACCGCTTCAGCCGGAACCGGAAAAACCTATTCACTGGCTTCACGTTTCATCCGTTTGCTGGAATTCGGAGCTGATCCGGCTTCGATCATGGCAATAACTTTCACCAAAAAAGCCTCCGGGGAGATATTCGATCGTATTGTCCGGAGGATCTGTGATATCGCCAACCGCCCGCATATTCCGGCCAATGCCTGCTATCAGATCAGCCGTCCGGAAATCATCTCCATCATCCGTAAACTGCTCGGTCCGAATGACAGAGAACTGCAAATCAGCACCATCGACAGTTTTTTCATGCGCCTGTTGAAAGCTTATGCCCCGGAACTCGGCATCTGGGGCAGTATCAACATGATCGATGAAGGCGACAACCGTTTTACCAGAAAAACTCTGCGCAGCTGGATACGCTCAATTCACGACCAGGAGGAGTTGGATACTTTGCGGGAATTGATCAAAGACGCCAATGCCTCTGAACAGCGGAATTTCTTCGTTACGATGCAAAGCCTGGTGGAAAAAGTTTATTCGTTTTACATGCTGGATCTGACTAAAGCTCCGGACGGAACCTTCCCGCAATTGGAAGTCGCCCCCTGGCATCCTGAAAAAAAAGATGTCATGTCCCCGGAAGAGTGCCGGAAAGCCATTGACGCATGGCGTGATTTTGCAGCCTCTATTACTGATGAAACAACGTATTTCAGCAACAAGACCATTGCCAAATCCCGCCGGATTCTGGCTGCACGTTTGCTGGTTCTGGCAGAAAGCCTGGAAAAGAGCAGCCGGGGGTTCCTTTTCGGGAAACTGCCGGAAGAGGTACGGGATTTGATCAATGCTGTAAATGACCACAATCTGCCATGCTGGTGCGATGATATGGATGATGCATTTCTGGCCTACAACAGATTTATCGAATTCCCTCCGGAAACAGCAGCTCTATTGCGGAAAACCGTCCGGCATATCCGGGCTCTTTCATATTTGCAAATGCGCCAGAAGAACCGGGCCGTTTTCACTTTGATGTCGAAATTTGACGATATCTACACCCGGCAGGTACGCAATGCCGGATATTTGACTTTTGCCGATCTTCCCTGTCTGCTGCGGACAATGGACCCGGAAAACCGGGAACTGATGCTCGGTTCAGCAGATCACTCAATGGAAATGCGTCTGGATGCCAGGATCGACCATTATATGTTTGATGAATTCCAGGATACCAGCGATGTACAATTCATGGCGTTCGATCCGCTGCTGCGGGAACTTTTCAGCAGTAAGAGTGAAAACCGGTTCCGCAGTTTTTTCTGCGTGGGAGATATCAAACAGTCGATTTACCAGTGGCGCGGAGGAAATCCGGAGTTATTCAACTATGTCAAACGGCTGCTCCGCCCGCTTGGAGAAGAATTGGGATACGACCCGGAAGATTCTTTAAGTCTGTCTTACCGTTCCTCTCAAGTCGTTCTTGATACCGTAAATGCCGTTTTCGCTCCATATTCCGGAGATGCTCCGCACTTTTCCGACGTTTTGAAAATGATGAAATTCATCCCGCACGGCAGTGCGGGAAATTTGCCCGGACATGCAGCGGTACTGAATATTCCCCCGGAAGGCAACACCGGACAAAATATTCAGGGTAAAGCCGGAATAATATCCAGAATGCTGGATGATATAGAACCACTCCGCCGGGGGATCACGGTAGGGATCCTGGTGCAAACCAACAAGGTCGCGCGTGAATTTGCCAAAGAACTGCGCAAAATATCACAACTGCCGATTTCGGTAGAAGGCAGGATCACACCGGTCGAAAGTATGATATTCAACGTGTTCAAAGAATTGCTGATCCTTGCAGAACACCCCGGCGACCGGGAAGCCGCCGGTTTTCTGGAGGCCGTCACTTTTTCGTCACCCCATAAAAATGCACGCCCGCTGGGATTGGCGGGTTTGGCAGCAGTGTTGGGATTTGATCCGGATATACCGCTGGATACGTCTTTGCGGCAGGAACTTTTCGACGGAGGTATTGGAGCTTTGGCTGAACGTTTTTACAATGCATTCGGCAATGACATCAATGATTTCGACCGGAGACACATGGAAATTTTGCGCCATCTTGCCGATAAATTCACCGGTACTCCCGAAGAATTCATCCAACAGGCCGAACACTCCGGGGAGTCCGGTTCGTCTCTGAACAACACCATCCAGATCATGACCTGCCACAAATCAAAAGGTTTGGAATTTGATGTTGTTTTCCTGCCGGATACCGGTAACCACCGGGGCGGCAACGGTGTTCAATTGACTCCGGATTCAGAAGTTGTCAATTTCCAGCATGCTGAATATAATGACGGAGTACCGATACCGCAATGGATAAGTTATCTGCCGCCGGATGCCATCAATACAACGATCCCGCCATTCCGGCAGAACAATGAAAGGCGCGCGCTCAATCAGGCTTTCGAAAAATCATGTAATCTTTATGTGGCCATGACCCGGGCAAAATATGCTTTGTATATGATCTTATCCTGCGGCAAGACCGCTTCGGCTCTGGCTCCGGATCTGCTGCTTAAAGAACGTTTGTCGCCATTCGGCGGACAGGCGGCAGACCGGGAATTTTACCGGGATCTATTCTATTCTCCCTGTACTGCCGAAGAGGAAAATCTGCCGGTACAATTGCTTTATTCTCACGGTGACCGGAATTGGTTCGGCAAAGAATTCGGATTTTACCGCAATCAGGAAAAACAGGATCACCGGATATTCTATTTGCCGGAATTTATTCCGGCCGAATCCGATGCACTTCACCCGGTATCAGCAGTAAATCATTCAGTTCACAATTCAGAAAATATCAGTATTTTTGACCGGGAAACAGATGACAGCGGCAAAAACACCGGTACCCAAATCCATCAGCTGCTGGAGACTCTCAAATTTATTCCGGCAGATTTTGTTCCGGAGAAATTCTGTCCACCGGGAACTCCGGAAGCGGTCAGAAAAATCTTTTGCAAAGCATTGCAGAGTGACAGCCCCATCCGGCAAATATTTATACAACCTGCACTTCAGAGTGAAATTTGGCTGGAACGGCAATTCATTGTCAGAAACCGTCAGAAAAAATTGATTTGCGGAACATTTGACAGGGTGGAGATAATTAAAAATGAAAAAGGCGATGCGTCCTCTGCCACCATCTTTGATTACAAAAGCGACCGGCTGAATAAAAAAGAGGATTTTGCCATCTACTATCCGCAATTGCAGATTTACCGGGAGGCCTTGAGTATACTTCTCAACTTGCCGGAAGAAAAAATCAGGTGTTTTATTTGCGCTTTGAATTTGCCGGAAATCATAGAAACCGGATAAAAAACATGGATTTTTTGAAAAAAATATAAAAAAATCAAATTTTTTATCAACAATGATTTGCGTTTTACCATTTTATTGCGTATAATATGCGCGTGCATTTTGTATTTTACAGGAAGCTTTGAAATTTCCTGAAACAGAAAAAAAATTACAGGTTGACGATGAGTGATTCTCTGCCCAAAGGCAATGAAACAATTTTAATTGTGGATGACCACGAAACGATATGGGATTTCCTGATAGATGCTTTGAGCGAATTGGGTTATTCTGTATTGCTGGCTGAAAACGGTCTGGATGCAGTGGATATCTATGAAGCCAATCCGGAACAGATCGATCTGGTATTGCTGGATATGATCATGCCGAAATCCGGCGGCCATCAAACTTTTTTGCGTCTGAAAGCATTGAATCCCAATGTAAAAGTGCTTCTTTCCAGCGGTTTTGTTTCCGAAGAGGAGGTCGGTGACCTTCTGGAACAGGGCGCATGCGGATTTTTGCCGAAACCGCATCGGCTGCCGGTCGTCGTCAAGGAGATACGGCGGATCCTGGATGGGGAGAAAAGCAATGGATGACTGGATAGAGATCCACAAAGATGAGCAGCACATAAAACGGGAACGGGAAAAAGCACGTCAATTACGCAAAACCGCATTTTTTCAGGAACTTTTCCGGCGTGGCGTATGCTATTACTGCAAAAAACAATTCCCGGCAGATCAATTGACTCTGGATCACATCGTCCCGTTGTCACGCGGCGGCAGAAGCACTAAAGGCAACATGGTGGTATGCTGCCGGGAATGCAATCAAAACAAAAAATATCTTACTCCGGCAGAAATGATTCTCCGGGAACTGGATTACAACAACAATGGGGGAACCAATGGAAACAATTAAAAACATCTTTTCCGGTGTCGAACCGGGCACTCTGACAGCTTTTGTCGGATATTTGATCCTGATGGTGATTATCGGAGCACTTTTCTGCAAAAAAAGTAATACGCTGGATGAATATCTGCTTGGCGGTCGCGGCATGGGCAGTTGGGTAACGGCTCTTTCCGCCCAGGCCAGTGATATGTCCGGATGGCTGCTCATGGGACTGCCGGGAGCAGTTTACCTCGGCGGCATGGGCGATGCCTGGGTGGCCATAGGTTTGGCCATCGGAACTTTTCTTAACTGGATACTGGTGGCTCCGGGATTGCGGGTTTACACCGCCCGCTGCAACTCTCTGACGTTGTCGACATTCTTTGCCGAACGCTTCAAAGATCCTTCCGGCATGCTCCGCTTGATATCATCCATCATTATCCTGCTGTTTTTCACTATTTATGCCGCCAGCGGTCTGGTAGCATCCGGAAAACTTTTCAATTCAATGCTTAAAATAGATTACCGTACCGCCGTAATGATCGGTGCGGTAGTAGTTCTGCTTTACACGTTGCTCGGCGGTTATCTGGCGGTATGCTGGACCGATCTGCTGCAGGGGACGTTGATGTTCGTGGTAATCATTATTGTCCCGCTGGTCGCACTCAATGCCGGAGGCGGCATCAGCAATGTGATCGAAGCCTGCTCCGGCAAAGGCTTACACCTCTTTCCCGGCGAAGGAAGTTCTTTGACCTGGCTTTCCATCATATCCTGTGCGGTATGGGGTCTGGGATATTTCGGACAGCCGCATATTTTGAGCCGATTCATGAGTATCAAAAGCGTGAAACTGCTTCCCAAAACCACATCGATCGCAATGACATGGGTAATAATTTCTCTGACTTGTGCGGTTGCTATAGCTCTGACAGCGATGCCGATTTACAAAAATCTTGATTCCAGTCAAGCCGAAAATATCTTCATCTATATGATCCGCGATCTTTTCAACCCCTGGATCGGCGGGGTAATGCTGGCGGCGATCATGGCGGCGATCATGTCCACCATCGACTCCCAGCTGCTGGTGACCACCAGTGCCCTTACCGAAGACTTTTACCGGAGAATAATCCGCCGCAATGCCGGAACCAACGAAGCCGTGTGGGTAAGCCGCTGTTTTGTTATCATCATCACGATCATTGCCACTCTTATCGCGCTGTTCCCAAACGACACCATCTTCAATATCGTCAAATTCGCCTGGGGCGGTTTCGGTGCCGCATTCGGGCCGGTGGTATTGGTGGCACTCTACTCCAAACGTACGACCTGGCATTCGGCTCTTGCCGGTATGATTACCGGTACTGTTGTAATGATCACCTGGTATTTGCTGGGATTGAATAAATATATGTATGAGATCCTGCCGGGCTTTGTGGCCAACTTTATTGCAATATTCATCACCAATTTAATTTGCCGGAAAACAGATGAAACTCTTTCCGGTGACTTTGAAGCCTACCGCAAAGAGTTGAAAGAGTTGCGCAAAAAAACTCCGGAAGAATAAAAATAAGCTGTTTTTCAGTTTTGTTTTCAGCGTCCATTCCTGTGATCATGCGGAATGGACGCTTTTTATCCGGCGGTGATTTTTGAAATCATCTTCAAAAAAACAGATTAAAATTGTTTTTTTTTACGGATTTTCATCTTCGCGGGATGAAAATTTGCTCTTGCCGTGCTATATTATAACGATTTTGTTATACAACAACATATAAAGTGAGGATTTTTAAATTATGTATCGTACTCATACTTGCGGAGAGCTGCGTAAAGCAGATGCCGGCAAAAACGTCCGGGTATCCGGATGGATCCACAGTGTCCGTGATCATGGCGGAGTAATATTCATCGACCTGCGGGACAACTACGGTCTGACCCAGATCGTGATCGATCCGGAGCGTGATTTCTACCAGGCTCTGGATAAATGGCGGGTGGAAAGTGTGGTACAGTTTGACGGTATCGTTGTCGAACGGGCAGAAGGGACTGTCAATCCGAAACTTGCCACCGGTGAGATCGAAGTTTCTGCCACCGGCATGGAGATGCTCGGCGAAGCAGATGTGCTGCCGTTTCAGGTGGCCAAAGATGACAACGCTCCGGAAGCGATGCGCTTGAAATACCGCTTCCTTGACTTGCGCAAAGAAAAACTGCACAACAATATTTTGCTGCGCAGCAAAGTGATCGCCGCGATCCGGGCATATATGACCGGGGTCGGATTCACCGAATTTCAAACCCCGATCCTGACCGCCAGCAGTCCGGAAGGAGCCCGCGATTATCTGGTTCCCTCCCGCCTGCATCCGGGCAAATTCTACGCCCTGCCCCAGGCACCGCAGCAATTCAAACAGCTGCTGATGGTATCCGGTTTTGACCGTTACTTCCAGATCGCACCGTGTTTCCGGGATGAAGATGCCCGGGCAGACCGCAGTCCCGGAGAATTTTATCAGCTTGACATTGAAATGAGCTTCGTGGATCAGGATCAGATTTTTGCAGTGGTCGAAGGACTTCTGCAGGATATTCTGAAAAAGTTTTCCACCAAGAAGTTTTCCACCGAACCTTTCGTCCGCATTCCTTACCGGGAGGCGATCAGCCGTTTCGGTTCTGATAAACCTGACTTGCGCAACCCGCTGGAAATGATAGATGTTTCTGAATTTTTCCGGGACAGCGAATTCAAAGCTTTTGCTTCCACCGTTGCCAACGGCGGAGTTGTCCGGGCCATCAAAGCTCCGAAAGTTGCCGGTAAGCCGCGCAAATTTTTCGATGACATGATCGCCTTTGCCCAGGAAAACGGTGCCAAAGGAATGGCCTATATCATCTGGAGCGACGGTGGAGAAAAAAGCCCGATCGTCAAATTCCTCTCCCGCGAAGTTATCGACGGCTTGAAAGCTGCCGGAAAAGTTGAAGACGGCGATGCTCTCTTCTTCCTCGCGGATAAAGAGAAAGCCGCCTGCAAGATCGGCGGTGCAGTGATCCCGGAATTGGGACGCCGGTTGGAATTGATCGACCAGAATGAATTCAAATTCTGCTGGATCGTCGACTTTCCGATGTTTGAAGAGGACGAAGAGACCGGAGAGATCATCTTCTCTCACAACCCGTTTTCCATGCCCCAGGGAGGGATGGATGCCCTCAACAACAAAGCTCCTCTGGATATTCTGGCATGGCAGTACGATATCGTATGCAACGGCGTTGAGCTTTCCAGCGGCGCGATCCGCAACCACCGTCCGGAAATCATGTACCGGGCATTTGAAATCGCTGGTTACGGTCCGGAAACTGTCGATCAGAAATTCGGCGGCATGATCAATGCCTTCAAACTGGGTGCGCCCCCGCACGGCGGTATTGCTCCGGGAGTTGACCGGTTGGTAATGCTGTTGGCTGATGAGCCGAATATCCGCGAAGTAATCGCATTCCCGTTCAATCAGCAGGCTGAAGATTTGATGATGAATGCTCCCAGTGAAGTAACTTTGAAACAGCTTCGCGAACTGCATATCGAAGTCAAGCTTCCCAAAAAGCAGGAGAAATCCCAGGAGAACGCCTGATGCGTTTTTCAGGAAAAATAAAACTCTTAAAAACTTTCGCAACGACAGTGTTCTCACTGTCGTTGTTCTCTGTTTGGGGAAATGCTGCAGAATTGACCGGACTGCTTCCGGCACACAGCGCAATGGTTGCCGGAGCAGATTTCGCAGCTCTGCGTCAACACTCCATTGATATCATTGAATTTTCTCCACTGCTTGATGCATGCGGCAAAATCGCCGGACAACTTCAATATCTCATCGCCGCCGGTGACCACAACGGCAGACGCCGGATGATACTGGGAAAATTTGCCCCCGCAGACACGGTGGAAAAATTGTGCCGCAGTTACACCCGACAACTTGTTTTGCCGGAAAATGTTTATTATATCAAAGGTCAGGCTGATGACCGTCGCAATATCCGCATGGTCAGATTGAAGGCTGACACTCTTGGTATTTACACCTCTTTTCCGCCACGCTGCACTTTACCGGAGATTCCTGCTTCAGACGGTTGCCGGGCGGCCCCATACCTGCCCCGCCGGAATGGATTATTGCTCTGGGGTGTCGGAGTACCGGAAAGTAAAAAAGAATTTCTCAAAGATTTATGCTATTTTGAATTTGCTCTGGAAAAAGATTTTTCCCAAAATTTGCGGCTGCACGGAAGATTGATCTGCCGCGATTCTTTTTCTGCTCTGGCGGCAGAATTGTTTTTCCGTCATGCAGTCCCGCTACTGCTGCGGCAGAAATATCAGATAAATACCGATGAATCCATTGCTGCTGTCAAAGCCATGCAATTGAAACGCAATGACCGCCATTTGAATTTTTCCACCCGGGATATTCAACCGGTAATCCGGGTGGTTGCCCGGATACTGCATGATGAGATCAGCTCTTTCCGGGAGGCGGTCAGATGAAAAAATCAAAATCTGCAATCGGCGCATGGTGCATCCGGATAGCAGTTCTGGCCGTTTTGACCATATTGGCATATCTGATCTTATCTGAACGTGTCAGAAACAGCAGACCTCTTTTTATAGATGACACTTTATACGCGGAAGAAATCGCTTATGCCGCAAAAAAATATCAGCTGCCTCCGGAACTGATACGTGCTTTGATCCGCCGGGAAAGCGGCTTCGATAAAAATGCGGTCGGCGGAGCCGGGGAAATAGGGTTGATGCAAATACTCCCCCAGGGAGCTGTTGCGGAATGGGCTCGGATAAAAAAGTGTCCGATGCCGTCAAAACGGGAGTTGTTTGATATAAAAACCAATCTGGATATCGGCTGCTGGTATCTGGCCAGAGCTGCCGGATACTGGAAAAATTACCGTTGCTATCGGGAATTGGCTCTGGCTGAATATAATGCCGGAAGAAAAAATGCCGAACGGTGGAAACCGCGTACAACCAACGGTGATGTGATAAAAAAAATCGATTTTCCGGCCACCAGAAAATATGTCAGCGAAATAATGAGCCATTACCGGAAATATCTTTTGAATAAAAAGCAATGATTCATCGCTTGCAATCATATAATTTTTGCGTTATATTTAAAAAATGTAACTGCATGTAAAATCGAAACGGGGAAAAAAATGAATAATGAAATTAAAGAGTGCTGCTGTGCTTCAGATTTTATGCCGGTAGAAAAATTGCGGGAATTACAGTTGATGCGGCTGCAGAAAATCGTCGCGCATGCCTATAATAATGTGGAATTTTTCCGCAACCGCATGAACGAAAAAAATCTCAAGCCGTCTGATATTGAAACTTTGGCAGATATCAGCAAATTGCCGTTTTCCAAAAAGGTCGATCTCCGTGACACCTATCCTTTCGGGTTGTGTGCAGTTCCTATGAGTGAAGTGGTCCGTCTTCATGCTTCAAGCGGCACGACCGGCAAACCTATCGTGGTAGCTTACACCAAAGAGGATCTGGATGTCTGGGCAGAGGTGATGAAGCGGGGGCTGGCCGGAGCCGGATTGAGCAAAAATGATATTATTCAGGTGGCTTACGGCTACGGTTTATTCACCGGCGGTCTGGGAGCGCACTGCGGCAGTGAAGCTCTCGGAGCGACAGTGGTTCCGGCCTCGGTGGGCAATACCCAGCGGCAAGTCATGCTGATGCGGGATTTCGGAGTTACCGGAGTCTGCTGTACTCCGAGTTACTTCCTCCATCTTATCGAACAGGCGGCGCAATCAGGCATTGACATGCGCGAACTCCCGATCCGGGTGGGAATTTTCGGAGCCGAACCCTGGTCACAGGGAATGCGTGAACAACTGGAAAAAGGAGCCGGGATCGAAGCATTTGATATTTACGGCCTGTCAGAGATCATCGGCCCCGGCGTGGCGATCGAATGTACTGAACACAGCGGAATGCATGTTTTTGAAGATCACTTCTATCCGGAAATCATCGATCCGGATACCGGTGAGGTACTGCCGGATGGAGAATTCGGGGAATTGGTGCTTACCACTTTGAGCAAATATGCCATGCCTATGATCCGTTACCGCACCCGGGATCTGACCAGAATCATCGCCGAACCGTGCAAATGCGGCCGTACCATCCGCAGGATCGACCGGATATCCGCCCGCAGTGATGATATGTTCATCATTCGCGGAGTGAATGTATTCCCGTCGCAGATCGAATCGGCCCTGCTGACCGTTCCGGGAGTGACTGCGAATTATTTGATCATCCTCACCACCGAAAACGGTATGGATAATATTGAAGTGGATGTAGAGATCAGTCAGGAAGCATTCTCGGATCAGGTAAAAATTCTTGAATCGCTCCAGAAAAACATCTCCAAAGCCATTGAATCGGTCATCGGCTTGAGAATAAAGGTCAAACTCGTTGCACCGCAAACAATTGCCCGCAGTGAAGGCAAAGCAAAACGGGTGATCGACAAGCGTACTCAAATCGGTTGAATAACATCCTGATATATCCGGGGCTGTTGCTGTACCTTAAAGAAAGGTGAGCAACGCCCCTTTTTTGTGGCCTGATTCTGAAACTGTTGCAAGAGGGGACTTACCTCAAAGCGATTTCAACGCACACATTTTTTTGCAAAAATTTTTTTATCCAGACTTGACATTGCCGTTTTAAAGTGGTACATTAGTGTGTACAACATAAAAAAACGATATCAGGTTCTTTATGAATAAAACATTTTCATGGCAAATAAAATTTGATCCGTCCCTGCCGACTCCGGTATGGTCACAAATCGTATCGGAAATATCCAGGAACATTTCCCGTTTCCGTCCGGACCCCGGAACTCCGGTCATATCAGAAAGGCAGTTGGCTGAAACGCTGAAACTGCACCGCAACACCGTGCGTCAGGCTTATGCAGAACTGTTGGAAAAACAGATATTTGCGTACCGCAACTGCCGTTCGATCGTAATCGGCCCGGAAGCCAAACAGCTTTTCCGCAAACCGTTTCCGATGATCTCGCTGATAATGCATCAGAAAGCGACAGAATTATTCAAGGAATTTACCAAGCAGAGTTTTGAAATTTTCGGCAGTCTGCTGGATCATGCTTCGCTGTTGGGCATTTCCACCAACATCGTCGTTCAACCGCCAATAAATGCATCTAAAGAAGAGATCAACTTCTGGATCGAAAAAAATCTTATGCGCTCCATCGGCATAATCAACTTCGGACCACGTACTTACAGAAACATTGATCCGGTTTTTGAGGAATTGTCCCACCTTTCCGGTATACCGCAAGTGCTGGTTCAAGGCAACACGAAAGACAATCTGGTCAGCAGTGTGGTCGATGACTGTATTCCCGGTTTCCGGAAAATGTTATCGGCTCTGCGGGATCACGGACACCGCAAACTTGCCATCTGCGATTGGAAATTTGCTTCACACATGTTCTACTCCTCGGCGGCAAAACGCGGTTCGGTCCTGTACGCTCTGGCTCCGGAATACGGCATCACCCCGGAAGTAATAAGCATTGAGTCTTTCCACTGTGAAAAAGATCAACTCTCCCGGGAATTATCCTGCAAACTGGATATGTTATTTTCCCGTCACTCCCCTCCCCGGGCGATTTGGAGCCAAAACGACTACACCGGGATGTTTATTTATGATTGTCTTAAACGCAAAGGTTTCTCCATTCCGGAGGATGTTTCGCTCATCGGTTACGACAATGATACCGACGGGTTGCTCGCATCAGTAAGTTATTCACGTACCGATCTGGGAAAAGAACTCGTAGAAGTCATCTGGAATATATACAACAACGGCAAACCAAACACCGTGATCCACCGGGGTATCCCGGCAGAATTTTATCCGAATAAAACCATAGGAGAGTGTAAAAAATGAAAAAAGCCATTTGTGCCGCAGCATTGTCATGCTTATCTCTGACTGCCTACTCCAGAGAAGTCAACCTCATCAACAACTCCGCTTTCAGCAATGGAGAACTTCATTGGCATTATGAAGGGAAAGGTAATTACAAAGTCGAAAAAGGTATCGCAGCATTCCGCAATGGAAAAATTTCCCATTACTTCGATCTTGGCAATCTGGAACATGCCGATCCGCAATGTGCCATGCCGGCCAACCGGGTATTCCGTTTCCGTGTCAAAGCCCGGGGCAACGGCGAAATTTCTCTGACTGTCAGAGCAAGAAAAATGCTGGCAGGCAATGCGGTGGAATTGACCGAATATAAAAGCGGCATTTACAAATTGACCGGTAAATTTCAGAATTTTGATTTTGAACTTCAGGAGCCGGATCGCTTTACGGTCTTCCATGATAAATTGAGCATCTGTGTCAATGGAGATGTCGAAGTGGATGATACCAGCTTTTACTATCTTGACCGCAATGCGTTTTCCATTGTATTCAAACCGGAGTGTGCCGTTGTCCGTCACGGAGAAACTGTTACAGTTGACATTGTTACTGACAGACCGGAACAGAAATTGACTGTTGATCTTTATTGCGGCCAAACTCTGCTGGCCGGGTACACTCCGCCGGAAAGAAAAGAGATCATCACGGATAAAAACGGTATTTATAAGTATACATTCAAAGTTTCCAATGCTGCAAGCGATGGTATGAGAATGGCGGTATCTGATCCGGAAACCGGAGTGAAAAACAGCTTTTTTGCCACCATCGTTCCGGAAGAAAAATTACAGAAATATGCGGCATACAGCAAACAATTGACCGGCAAAAAACATCTGCTGTTTCTGGGCGACAGCCTCTCTGATTACGACCGGGGACGGAACTATCCGAGTATAGTCGGAGCATATCTGCCGGAAAAATGGAGTTTCCGCAATGCCGGAGTCGGCGGCGACACTCTGGGCAAAATCTACACCCGGTTGACCGGGGGAAAAATCAACCGCCCGGAAATGTACAAAGATCTTTTCAAAGTGATGCCGGATATGATTTTCATTTTTATCGGCGGCAATGACTGCAAAGTGAGCTTCGCCAGCGGATACAAAGATACCCATACCCCGCGTAATCAGCAGCGCAAACTTATGGATGATATCATTGCTGAATTGAAAAAACGCGCTCCGGAAGCAGATATCGTATTCATTTCGCCGCTGGACAGCTTCCTGCCATACCAACTGGCTCTGGCAGAACCGAAAGTGGCAAAAAAGGCCAACCACAACCTTTTCGGCCATCCGGAACCGACAGCAGATCTCACCGGAAAAATGAAGCAGGCCGCCCAGGATCACCGGGCATATTTCATCAATGCCGGAGAAGTTTTCCGTACTTCAGCTGACCCGCAGAGCTTGAATGTGCCGGATGACGGGGTCCACCTCTCACTGAAAGGTCATCAGCTCATGGCTGAAATCGTTTTGAAGTTTTTAACCGGCATAAAATAATGCCATAAAACAAGGAGGAAAAATCATGCATCCGAAACACATTATTTCTTCATCTGGTCAGATGAAGAAGCCGTACGGCTTCACCCTCATTGAGCTGCTGGTTGTAATCGCCATCATCGCAATTTTAGCAGCAATTTTGCTCCCTGCTCTCAACTCCGCCCGTGAACGCGGACGTTCCGCCAGTTGTCTGAACAACTTCAAGCAATTGGGGAGTGCAATGTTAATGTATTTCAAAGATTTCGATGATTATATTCCTTTATATGACGGTCTGCATTCAACATCTACTGCATCAGGAGCGCGTTTGGCCCAATATATCAGCATGACCTCGGATGCAAATGATGTCGGACTTGGTGCAATAAAAGAAAATAATCGTTCCAGTCTGGCATGCCCTTCTGCGGCAAGTCCTGATTTATCATCCACTTATTACACTTTAGGATATAACAGCTTTTTTCCGGAACGTGGCGTAAAAATAGTCAGAGTAAAAAATGCAAGTAAATGCATGATGTGGCAAGATAGTACCTATCCAAAACTGAAATATAATCTGGAAGGTAGAAATACTCCGGAAAAATACGACAAGGGATTCCGCCACAACCAAACAGCCACTTTCTTGTGGGCAGACGGACATGTTTCTTGTCTCAACAATCAGCAAGCTCCTCATTCAGGGACAGGAGTTACTTCAGGCTATCACGCCAGTGCTTACAACTCCAGTTTCTGGGCCGGAGCCGGTAATGTTACTGACAGTATGTATTGATAAATCAATGGGAGAAAAAAGTCATGCGTAAATTCATGTTCATTGCCGTTTTGATTGCCGCCGGACAAGTGAGCGCGGAAACAATTCCGGTGGAATCATATAAGTTTGATATCAAATCTCTTGCGGATAAGCGCAATCGTTACAATGATGACAACTTCATCCGGCTGACCAATGGCATTATTGATAAAGAACCGGTGGTACTGGATTATAAAGCTTCCCGGATCAAGGACGGAACGATCGTATTCAAACTGAAAACTCCTGCTCAGCTTAATGCGGTCAATTTCGATATCTTTCGCGGCCCACGCAGTTTCGGCTGGAAAACGGTAAAGGTTTATGGAATTGACGGCGAGAATAAAATTCTGCTTGGCACCAAAGACTTCAACCATCCATACGCCCTGCCCGCCGGAGAAAAGAACCGGGAAAAACTGACGGTTGCCCTCTCCGGGGACAGGAAATTTGACACGGTGGAAGTCAATATTTCAATAACCGGCAGTTATCTGGGACTCCTTGAAGTTTCTTTTGATGGAACAATTTAATTTTCAAACACTTATCAGGATATAAAATGAGAAATATTTTTCATCTCTGTGGCCTTTTTGTGCTTTTTTCCCTGACGTTGACTCTTCAGGCGGCTACAAAAATAATCCCGGCATCATACCGTTTTTCCGAACCGGTACTCGGCAGCAAGCATGCCGATGTCAACTTTACCAAACTTACTGACGGCAAAACCGGTTCAGGAAATAATATCATCTGGAACTGTAAAATCCTCAAAAAAACCCAAGTGGTGATCACATTTCAATTTGAAAATGAGATCAAACTGGATAAAGTTGATTTTGAATTATTTCGCGGCCCGCGCAGTTTCGGCTTGAAAGATGTCACTTTTTTCGGCATCGACGGTAAAAGAAAAATTCCGCTGGCTAAAGAAAATTATAAGCACCCCTACAATCTTCCCGCCGGAGAAAAAAATTATCAAACCTTTGCAATAAAAGCAGAAGATGATTCCCCTTTTTCCACCATTGAAGCGGTATTCAACGGTACCGGCTCATATTTGAGTCTTGGTGAAATATCTTTTTACGGTTCAGTTGTACCCCGGAAAAAAATCCAATTACCGGATAATCCGATGGATAAACTTATCAAAACAGCAAAACCGGGATTGCGGATATTCAAAGATGGAGAATATTTCGTTATGGAAAATGATTCATCCATCTATGTAATCGACCCGCGTTACTCCGGCGCGGCAGTCTATGCTTATGACAAAGTGAGCAAACAAAATCATATCCGTTTTTCAGAACCCGGCAAAGGTTACGGTCCGGCATTCTGTGACCGCTTCTACGGCGGCAGTGCCCAGCGCGACCTCTACCGCCATGTGATTTATGATGCCTCAATCGTTTCAGATTCTCCGGAAAAAGTTCAACTGCGGGTTTCCGGTAATGGAAAATCCGGGGTTTTCGCCAATGTCCGCATCAGCAAAACTTATACCCTCACCGCAGACTCATCCGTACTGCAAGTGGATTATTCCATCGAAAATGCCCTGGAAAATGTCGTCCCGCTGAAAAGCGGTTACTGGGCATGGGCGGCAGTCCAATTCCCGGACGGCTACCATCGCATCATTCCCGGTGTAAACGGTGTTGAAAGCAGTCCCGGAGGCGTAAAAGAATTCTCCTCGCGCGACCTTTCAAGCAACTGGTTCGGTGCGGTCAACAATGGAAACGGCATCGCATTTATTGCTCCGAATGAATTACTTAAAGAGGTATATTTCTGGAGCGACAACCCGCTTTACGGCACAGCAGAATGCAAACTGGGCATTTACCCCATCGCCGCCGGAAGCTCATTGAATTTTCCGATGTATCTTGCCCCGTTTTCCGGAGTCGGAACCCCGGATAAAGTTTCAAAAATCGCCGCAGCCTCATTCGGATTGGAGCATGAATATGCCAATGCTTTGAAAAATATCACTCTCAACATCCGCTTCTTTAAAAAAGGTGAATACACCGTAAAAATCAGCAGCGGTCAGTGCAATGCAGATGGCAATGTGCAATTTAAAGAAGCAGACCGTTTCAAGGTGAAAGACCGTACATTCACCGCCAGAACTTTCAATAATCCCCTGCGTTACGGTACAGTCGTCTGCAAAGTTGAAATCTTTGATGCCCAAAACAATCTCTGCTTTTTCGCTGAAAAACCGGTCGTTTTCGGCAGAGCTACCGGAATTTACAAACTGCAGAATGAAGGCGAACGCAAACCTGATGCTTCCGGCAGTGCCCGGAAATTGGATCTCAATTTCAACTCCAAAAATATCGGAGGTGAATTTTTTGACTTCGCTTCCCGATTCGCCGGAAAAAAGCCCCGGGTTCTGGCGGTAAATCCAGTTTCCGGAGGAATACGGGATATGATTGAGATCTCCCGCAGATTTGATATGGAGCTGACCACCAATTATATCGCCGGGTTATGGAGTTTGAGCGGCCATGTCATGTCGCTGAATACCAAAAGCTGCATCAATGAATTAGCTGAACAGCTCAAAAAAGAGTATGACTGCATCGTATTGACATCTGATGTCTGGAAACTTTTTGACCGGCAGCTTTCAGAGAAGATCATGGCAAAAATAAACAACGGCTGCGGTTTGGTGCTGATCTCTCCGGAAGGTTTTCCGGAAGCACTGAAAAAACATATAAATTTGCGTCCCGGCGAACCGCAATCTTTTGTCTGGCAAAGCTGCGGTACCGGTTTGCTCTCCGGTATCCCGGTCGCCGCATTGACCGGACCGGAGGTATTTGATTATGAATTCCCCGGTGCGGTTATCCATATTACTGCCGGAAACCGGCCGGTGGTTGCAGAATTTACTTACGGCAAAGGAAAAGTTTTTGTCTGTACATGGAAAACTTCAAAGGCGGCAAGTTCCAAATACAATGTCCCAGGCCGCTTCTTCCTGCCGTATCAGAATGATAACGTGCCGCAGGCAACCTGGAAATATCAGGAATATCAAATAGCCCTGCTCGGCAAATTGATTTACTCTTCCGCCGGGGTGGATTCCGGAGTCAAAGTGACCGCATTCACCGCAAAATCTCCGGAAACATTGATTTTGGAAGTGGATTCTGATAAAGAACAGACAGCAACAATGCAAATCGTTTACCGGAATAAATATTCTGAAAAAACCGGAGAAGTCACCCGGCAAACAACTCTCCAAAAAGGCAAAAACTCCTTTACAATAAAGGCGGAAAAATCAATGACGGGAGTGAACTTCGCCGATGTCATACTGCGCAATGCCAAAGGTTCTCTTGCCTGGGGCAGCTGTGTTTACGACAATAAACCGGAGAAGCCGACCGGCATCAAAAATGTGAATATCGCTGAAAAAATCTGGCAGCCGACTGAAAACATCCCGGTATCTGTCGATGCTTCCGGCGGTGATATCATTGTTGAACTTTTTGATACCAACGGCAATTGCACAGCCCGCAAACACGGAAAAAATGTCGATTTCGATCTCTCTGTCTGCCGCAC
Source organism: Lentisphaerota bacterium (assembly GCA_015061685.1). Taxonomy (GTDB): domain Bacteria; phylum Verrucomicrobiota; class Lentisphaeria; order Victivallales; family Victivallaceae; genus UBA1784. The sequence continues at coordinate 26,850 of SUWD01000013.1, forward strand.
AAAAACTGCTGTTTTAGTTGTACGCCTGACACACAACGGCCGGGAAATCGACCGGCAGACCCGCCGCATTGCCATTGCCGGAGCCCCGGACCCCAGAATATTTACTGTTATGCAGGGGTGGCCGGGAATAAGCAGACATGCCCATGTCTGGAACTTCAATGTTTATCTTGAACAGCTGAAAAAATTCGGAGTCAACATTGCCGGCGGTGCCGGTTCCTACCGGGATGTTCCGGCCGCAGAAGCTGCGTTCCGCGATAACGGGATTCTCTACGGCAGTACCATGTGTTCCAATTCGACCGGAGGCAAAAATCCGATCCTTAACAAAGGAACCAGAGAGAAAGATAAAATGCTCCGTTCTCCGTGTTTGAGCGATCCGGAATTTTTGAAAGCTATCGCTTCCCCTCCGGCATCTTTCGGCGTGACTTATCCGTACGGAGTCCTTGATGTTGCCGGGCCGGATGAGTCGAATATGATAACAGAATGGGATGGATGTTTCTCAGAGCATTGTCAAAAAGAGTTCCGCAAATACCTCAAAAACCAATATGCCTCTCTGGAAGAGTTAAACCGGGCATGGGCAAGCAATTTCCAATCATGGGACGAGGTTATTGCTTCCACTGCGGCAGAAGCACGGAAAATGGATTCTTTCGCCTCATGGCTCGATCACCGGACATTCAATGACGTCAACCGGGCCCGGGCCCTGGGGTTACTGGTGAAAGGTATCAATGCCAAAGATCCGGATTTGACTTATTCTCTTTCCGGCACCTCCAATACCAATGCATGGAACGCCTGGGATTACTACCTGCTGATGCCGCATTTGCGGGCCTTATCCGGATATACCGGAGAACAGACAATTCAACACCGCAGTTTTGCTGTCGGCAAATTACGCAACTGCCCCTGGGTGGGATATGATCAGAATTTCAATGATTCCAATTACCGGATTTTCAATGCCCTTATGGAAGGTGCTTCCGGAGTATCCATCTACGGCAACTTCAACATCGATCCGGCCTACGAAATTTCTCCGGGAGGCCGAGAATTGCTCCGCGCATTGGAACTTTACCGTAACGGTCCGGCTGAAGCAATCATGAAAAGTGAAGCCAACTCCGGAAACATTGCATTTCACTATACTCCGGCTTCCATCAAAGCAGACTGGTTCATCGGCTTGGAAAATCTGCGTTTGAGTTCCACCAAAGGTTTCCGGACATTGATCCATGATCACGGCATAGAATACGACTATATCGCCTACGGACAGTTGGAAAAATCCGGTATGCCGGAAAAATACCGGGTATTCATCATGCCGATGTCCAGTGCGATTTCCGACGCAGAAGCAAAAGCCATTGCCGATTTTGTCAAAAACGGAGGTACTGTCATCGCCGATTTGATGCCCGGCTATTATGACCAGCACGGAGTGAAAAGAACCAATGCACTTGTCAAAGAAATATTCGGCATGGAAAATATCGGTATCCCGGTACGCGCATCAGCTCCTTTATCCGGCCAAAATGCAGAGATGAAAATTTCCCATTATGATCCGGCCGCCCGGCCATCCACTGCCATTGCTCTGGCTGCTGTCGGGCAAACTCCGGCATTTTTCATAAATTCCTACGGCAAAGGGAAAGCGATTTATATGGCATGTTCAGCTCCGGCTACATTTGGAGATTGGGAGATAATGCGTTATACACCGAAAAATATTGCTGCCGGAAAACTGCTGACAGCAATTATTCATAACGTACTATCGGAACAAAATATCAAGGCTTTGGCCACTGCTCCCGGAATGCCTGTGGTGCACATGAGTTCCCGGAAAATAAAAAATGGCTTTCTGCTCGGTGTGCTGCGTGATCCGGCAGTAGCCAACTCCCTGCCTCCGACGGAAGTAATGCATACTATAAGGTTGAATGATCGTTACTTCATTTACGATGTAATCAATAGAAAATATCTCGGCAACAGTGACCATTTTGAGTATAAATTCGCCCCATGCACTCAAGCCCTGTTTGCCCTGCTGCCATACCATGCAGCCAAACTTGAAGGCAAAATCATCAAAACAGGCAGAAACATTACATTGAATTTGAGAGCCGATGCCGGATGCGAACCGGAAAAATATACCGATCACCTGTTCCGGGTGACGGTATATTCACCGGACGGCAAAGAAAATCCATCTTTCAGTCAACTGCTTTTTGCCGACGGAAATCAAGCTGCAATGAGCTTCGATATTCCTTTGAATCTACCGGAAAACGGCTGGAGAATAGAAGCAGTCTGCATCCTGACCGGAGCAAAATACGAAAAACTTTGGTAATCGTGCTTGCAAAGTCGCGCTGTCAGGACTATATTATACCTGACAGCTGTTTTATTGTTATAGGATATCAAGGATTTTTACAATGCAGAAAAAAGCCTTTCCCGAAAGTAATTTGCCGCCGAATATACAGGAAAAAGCAGACCGGATGAATCTGGAAGAATCATGCGTACCCGCCTTTGAGATCCTGCCGCTGCCGTTTTCGGCAGATACTCCGGCTGTCCAAAAGAACATAAGCAGAAGAAAAACACTGGAAATTTTCACCAAAGAACTCTATGGCGAAATTCCTCCGCGCTGTCAGGAACTGAAGTTTGTCCTGCGAAGCAGCGGAAGTGTTTTTAATGGTCTGGCTGAACGCCGGGAAATCGATATCGTATGTACCAATAACGGCATCTCCCGCACCTTGCACATGCTGCTGTATCTGCCGGTAAACCGGCAGGGAAAAGTCCCATGTTTCCTGGGATTGAACTTCACCGGCAACCATGCGACTGTTTCCGATCCGGAAGTCACATTCTTCCCATTTGTCCGCAAAACTCATCCGTCCCCCTGGCTGAATGACGGCCGGGCCGAAGAAGATCAACGCGGCACCAAAGCCGGCCGGTGGGAATTTGAAAGGGTGATCAAAGCCGGTTTTGCCAGTGCCACCATCTGCATGTTCGACGCGTTCCCGGACTTCCCGGAGGGATTCTCTGAAAGTATCATGCCGCTGTTCTACCCGGAAAGTTTATGGAACTCCTCCCAACGCCCATCCGGTGCGATCAGTGCCTGGGCATGGGGATTGATGCGGGGCATAGATGCTTTGGAAAGTCAGGCAGATATCGATCCGCATAAAATAATTGTTCACGGACTTTCACGGCAAGGAAAAACTGCCATTTGGGCCGGAGCAAATGACCCGCGAATAGCCATGACCGTTTCTATATGTTCCGGCACTTGCGGAGCTAAAATGAGTCGCCGTTACTTCGGAGAGAATATGGAATGGCTCGACCAGTGGCGAAAATACTGGTTCGTGCCGTCTTTTGAAAATTTTGTCCATAAAGATACGGTCATGCCCTTTGACCAACATCAGCTTATGGCTCTTATCGCTCCCAGGATACTCTATGTAGCCAGTGCCAGCAATGACCCCTATGCCGATCCGGCCGGAGAACATCTGGCAACCGTAACCGCTTCCGCAGCATGGGGAGAAAACGGTTTGCCGGCTGATGCCGCTTTCCCGGAATCATCCGGCGGTCAGGGTGAAAATGCGGTCCGTTATTATCTGCGCGAAGGAGAACATGCCTGTACTCCGGAAAACTGGGATGATTTGCTCAAATTTGCCGCCAAACATTTTTTTGAAAAATAATTCACGGATATATAAATCATGGAAAAGAAATTAAGATTTGCTATTATCGGCACCGGTGTTCGCGGTGTCTGGTGTTTCGGAGAGATCATCAAAAACCGGCAGGATGCCGAAGTGTGCGCTTTATGTGATACCAATGAAGTGCGGCTCAAAGCCGCCGCCACGAAATTAAAGTTGTCACCGTCTCTCTATACCTCGATCGATGAGATGGCCGCCAACGAAAAAATCGATGCGGTGATCATCACCACTCCGGATCACACCCACCGGGATATTGCTGTAAAAGCTCTGCAGCACCATTGGAATGTTTTGATCGACAAACCTCTGGCTACCAATGTAAAAGATTGCAGAGAGATCATTGAGTGCGCTGAAAAAAACAAACGGACCGCTATGATGGGGTTCAACTTGCGTCACCATGCCGTACTCAAACGCTTGAAAGAGATCATTGATTCCGGTACCCTCGGGAAAATATTTCTGGCAGAAAACCGGGAGTTTTACGATGGCGGGAAAACTTACATGTGCCGCTGGAACCGTTTTTCCAAAAATACCGGCGGCCTGTGGATACATAAGGGCAGTCACGACTTTGATATTTTCAACTGGCTTCTGGACTTTCCCAAACCTTTACGGGTAAGCGCATTTGCCGCAGTCAATGTTCTCACTGCCCAAGGCATTCCCTTTGAGTTGGAAAACGGCATTGCCCCCGGCCCGGGATGCAATGAGTGTCACTACAAAAACAAATGCCGTGACAGCTTTGACTTCAACGAGCTGGAACAGCAATTCTGGGGCGGCGATGCCATTGAGCGGGATGGTTATTTGCGCAACACCTGCATGTATCTTTCCGAAAAAGACACCCACGACAACGGTATGGCAATGGTGGAATATGAAAATGACATCAAAGTTGCCCACCTTGAATGTTTCATCGGTCACAAAAATGACCGCTGCTACACCATCGCCGGAGATCGCGGCATTGCCGAAGCAAGCTTGACTGAACGAACCATCAAAATCACTCCGCGCTGGGGCGGCGATATTGTAACTTATACCCTCCCCCCGGAAAATGGCGGACATGGCGGCGCAGATCCGGCCCTGGTGGAAAGATTCTGTCAGATCCTCAAAGGTGCTGCCATCCCCAATTCGACATTGGCTCATGGAATGCTCGCCACTGCCATCGGTCAGGCAGCGGAACTGTCAAGAAGGGAACACCGGATGGTGGAATTGAGCGAATTACTTGACTGACCGATTTCATTTTTTCAAAAAGATAATTGCAGAAGTCATCAAAATACAAACAACGGAGAACAACGATGAGCCGCATATTGAAACTCGCGCAAAAGGAAGCAGAACGTTATCAAGTCAATGCCGGATTCCGGATCGAACCGTCATTGCCGTCCTTTGAAGTAAAAGCTGTATCCGGACAGATTGTCATTTCGGCTCCAGATGATATCGAATTGCTTTACGGCGTATATGATTTTGCGGAAAAATTCGGTGGCTGGTCATTTTTTGAACCCGGCCGGGACCAATTCATCCCGGAATTAAAACGGGACATCCCCGCTGACGGGATATTGATCCCCGCAAAAAAACCTCTGCTCAAGCGGCGCGGCTTCATTCAGGAATTTCCCTTCAATGATGAAACGGCCGATCTCTTTGACTGGATGGCTAAAAACAAACTCAATTATCTGCTCACCTGGATGAAATATTACGACCGGCTTTCTGACGGGTTGAAACAGGCAGCCTTTGACCGGGGCATCACTATTGAAAGCGGCCATCACAATTTCGATTATTGGATACCGGGAAAAGAATATTGTGTTGAACATCCGGAATTTTTTGCCGAGATCGACGGGGTCCGGATTACTCCAAGCGGCAATACGGAGTTGCTTATGAGCGAACAGCTCTGTACCACAAATCCGGAATTGCGGGCTGAAATAGTCCGCCGCATGGTTGAGTATTGCCGGAAACATCCGGAAGTAAAAACCATTTCCCTTATCCCCAATGACGGCTTCGGCTGGTGTCAATGTAAAGAGTGCAGCAAATTTTATGATGAAGATAAAAAAGGCGACTTTTACAGTGTTTCCAGACATGTATACAAGGCAGACAAAATATATCATGACCTTCTGCAGGATGTCGCGGCAAAACTCCATAAGGAGCTGCCGGATGTACAATTGACCTTCTGCGCTTATGTCAATTACTGCGCACCATCCGGGGGGTTCAAACTTAACAAGGCAATGGCCGTGCATATGGCCCCCTACTGGCGGTGCATCAATCATGCCTTGAATGATCCGTCCTGCCCGACCAATTCCAGCTATCTGAAAGATATCCAAAAGTGGTGCGCATGCAAAAACGGCGGTGAAGTAAATATTTACGAATATTACATGGGTATAAACTTCTACCTTTCTCTGCCGATGATCCATTGGGAAAAGATGTTCCGGGAAATGCGTTGGTATCATGACAATAACGTTGATGGTGTACTGACCCAATTCCACATTCCGCACTGGAGTGTTTACGGAATGAATTACCGGATGATGGCACAAGCCGGACGGGGCGAAGAGGAAACGTCCTCAATCCGCAGAATGTTTGTTGAACTTTTCGGGAAAGATGCCGATGAAGCGGAAAAATTTTACCGGGAAATCGAAAAAGTCATGCAGAATATGGGCAAATGCCACATTCCCTACCCCCGCAGTATATTCCGCCGGACCGCGATCACGGATTTTGAGTACTTCAATCAGCTGGCCAAAGATCTCGCAGCCAAAGATCCGGAAAGCAGTTTCCGCAAAGAACTGGTCATCTGGACCGAATATATGATCCGCTTCAAACGGCTCTTTGACCGTATAAATGCAAATGAAGCATCGGTTGATGAGGTCGATGAACTTCTGGATTGGATACACCGTTATCAGGATTCCCGGGTTTTCGTCCATGACCGCTTTGATTCTTATTTTGAGGCGATCAAGGAAGCGATCGCTTCCGGCAAACGCTGGCTCCACTTCAATCTGGATTGGGAAGATGCTTACGTCGCCGAACATGATCACACACTTTGATTGAAATTCACCTGAAATCCTGCGTCCGTCCCCATTTTAAGGGGTTTGCCGCAGGATTTTTCTTTTTTCGACTTGCATTTTTGTCAAAAAGGTGTTATATTTTTCAAAATATATTTATAATCAACAGCAATAAACCAGAGATATGCCGGAAACAACCAACAACAACCTTTACGGAGATACTTCCATTCAGACGCTCTCTGCTCTGGAACATATCCGGTTGCGCCCCGGAATGTATATCGGACGTCTGGGGAACGGTTCCCATCAGGATGACGGCATATATATTTTGCTGAAAGAGATCATTGACAACTCCATTGATGAATTCATAATGGGGTGCGGCAGAAAAATCGAAGTCACAGTTGATGTGGACAGCGGCCGGGTGTCGATCCGGGATTACGGACGCGGTATTCCGCTTGGCAAACTGGTGGATTGTGTTTCGCTGATGAATACCGGCGGCAAATATAACAGTGATGCGTTTCAATACTCCATCGGTATGAATGGCGTCGGCACCAAAGCAGCCAACGCGCTGTCGGTTTATTTCAAGGCCCGCAGCGTGCGGGATGGACAATTCCGGGAAGCTGAATTCTGCCGGGGAGAGCTGACTTCAGACAAAACCGGGGAGTGTTCCGAAAAAAACGGTACATTTGTTGAATTCATCCCTGACCCGGAAAAGTTTCCGGATTACAAATTCAAAATGGATTATGTGCAGAAACGGATTTGGATGTATGCATATTTGAACAGCGGATTATCCCTTTACCTCAATGGTGAAAGATACTATTCCGCCAACGGATTGTGCGATTTGCTGGAAACAGAAACCGGTGATGAAAGACTCTATGATATCATCTATTTCCGCAGTAAACAGTTGGAATTCGCCCTCACTCACAATGACAACTATGAGACCAGTTACTCTTTTGTCAACGGTCAATATACCAGTGACGGCGGAACCCATTTGTCTGCATTCAAAGAAGGTGTCCTCAAAGGCATAAATGAATATTCCGGCAAAAGTTTCAAAGCTGATGCCATCCGTGACGGTATGATCGGAGCTGTTGCCATAAAAGTAAAAGAACCGGTTTTTGAATCCCAAACCAAAAATAAACTGGGAAATACCGATGTGCGCGGACCGGTCGTCACCGCAGTCAGTGCCGCAGTGGCCGATTATCTGCACAAACATAAAGAAATTGCCGAAATCGTTATTGACAAAGTCAACCGCAACGAGCAATTCCACAAACAGACCCAGGAAGCAAAAAAGAAATTCAGGGAAACCAGTCAGAAAACCAGATTGCGCATTCCCAAACTGAAAGATTGCAAATATCATGTCGGTGACAAATGGCCGCGCAAAATCGAACCCAAAGAGACCATGATTTTTCTTACCGAGGGTGATTCTGCCGCCGGCTCTCTGGAAAAGAAGCGCGATGTGGATAATCAGGCGATATTCGCCCTGCGGGGAAAACCGAAAAATGCTTTCGGCGAAACCATTGAAATGATCTATAAAAACGAAGAATTAACGTTTTTGATACAGGCTCTGGGCGTGGAAGATTCCACTGAAAACCTCCGCTATGACAAAATAATTCTTGCAACAGATGCAGATGTGGATGGCCTGCACATACGTAATCTGCTGTTGACATTTTTCCTCTCGTTTTTCAATGAATTGGTACTTTCCGGCCACCTTTATGTATTGGAAACTCCGCTTTTCCGGGTAAAAAAAGGAAAAGATATCATATATTGCTACAATGAAGCAGAACGGGACAAAGCTGCTGCGGAATTGGGAAAATGCGAAATAACCCGTTTCAAAGGATTAGGCGAAATATCCCCGGATGATTTCGGTGAATTTATCGGAGAAAATATGCGCTTATCACCGGTAACTCTGGACAATATGCATGGAGTGCATGATGTTTTGAAATTCTACATGGGTGACAACACTCCGGAGAGGAAAGAGTATATCATGAACAATCTGGAGGTCGTTGATTATGAATGATGAATTCGATCCCCAAATTGAAAATCCGGCAGCAGAAAGCGAGGAAGAAAACGATTCCACCGCTATCGCCAAACAAAAACAGGGCACCAATGACTACTTCCGGAAAATGGTTGACCGCAACTTTCTGGATTACGCCAGTTATGTGATCGGTTCCCGTGCCATTCCGGATGTGGATGACGGGTTGAAGCCGGTTCAGCGGCGTATTCTCTGGGCCTTGTATCAGGTCTATGACGGCCGCACTCACAAAGTAGCCAATATCGTCGGGAACACCATGCATTATCACCCGCATGGCAATGCTTCCATCGAAGATGCGCTGGTCGTTCTGGCCAATAAAGGCGGCCTGATCGAAAATACATACCGTGACCGCAAATCCGGTCAGGAAAAAACAGAGTATCTCAATATCCCGTACTTCATTATAAAGCAGGGTAACTTTGGAAATATTCTCACCGGCAGTCCGGCTGCTGCCGGTCGTTATACCGAGTGCGGCTTGAGCAAACTTGCTCATGAAATGATGTTCAACAATGACATCACGACCTTTGTCCCCAATTACGATGGCCGCGAAGAGGAACCGGTCGTGCTTCCTGCGAAGTTGCCCAGTTTGCTGATGCTGGGCAGTGACGGTATTGCCGTTGGTATGTCGACCAGCGTTTTGCCGCATAACTTCAACGAGCTTATCGATGCGGAAATCGCGGTTCTTGAAGGCCGTCCTTTTGAACTTTACCCGGACTTCCAGCAGGGAGCATTGATGGACGTCAGAGAGTATGAAGACGGTAACGGCAGAGTTATTCTCCGGGCAAAAATAGATATTGATGGACGCGACCTGATCATCCGGGAAATTCCGGCAACCTGTACGTCCGAATCGCTGGTGGCATCGATCGAACGGGCGGCTGAAAAGAATAAGATCCGGATATCCAGTGTGGATGATTTCACCACCGATCATGTTGAAATACGGGTAACTCCGACCAGAGGTTACACCCCTGAACAAACTTTGCAGGGGTTGTATATGTATACAGATTGTTCCATATCCATATCCTCCCGCATTGTTGTCATCTGTGACCGCAAACCGGTACAAATGAGCGTAAGTCAGGTCCTCAAACGCAATGTGGAAAAATTGGTCGGTTATTTAAAACGGGAGTTGGAGATCGATCTTGACCGGCAGAATGAACTTCACCATGCAAAAACGCTGGCACAGATATTCTTTGAAAACCGTATCTATAAAAAGATCGAAGAGTGCCGCAATCAGGAAGAGGAGTACAGAGAAGTGCACACCGGATTGGCCCCATTCCGGAATTTACTGCTGCGGGATGTGACCAATGAGGATGTGGATAAACTTTTAGCTCTTCCGGTTCGCAGGATCGCCCGGTTCGATATTGAAAAGAACCAGCAGGAACTTCGGGAAATTGATGAAAAAATCAAAAAAATACGTCACAAACTCACTCATCTGATCGATTATGCCATCAGCGAATTGCAGGAAATCAAAAAGAAGTATGGCAGTAATTTCCCGCGACGCACTGAAATTGAAAAAATTGAACAAATTGACCGCAAAGCTGCCGCTCTGAATAATATCAAAGTCGGTTGGGAACGCCGCACCGGTTATGTCGGCACCGGGATCAAAAGCGATGACATTATCGTTTGCAATGAATATGACCGGTTGCTGTGCATTGAAAAAAGCGGAAAATACAAAGTCATCCCGATGGTTCCGGAAAAACTTTTCCTCGGCAAACTGTATGACTTCCGCAAATATGATGCGGAAACTCAATTCGGCGTGATATACCGGGAGAACAAAAGCGGGAAATATTATGGTAAACGCACTTCGATCGGCGGATTTATTCTGGAAAAAGAGTATATGCTCTGCCCGCCGGGGTGTCGCCTGGAATTACTCACACCGCGAGCAGATGCCATTTATTTATGGAGCGAAGAGGATGCCAGAGGCAAAAACATCACCCGAGAACTGAACTTAATGGAATTTCCGGTTCGCGCCCCCAAAGCCAGGGGAGTGCTTATCAGCAATAAAACCATGACCAAAGTTGTCCACAACCGGTATCTGACCGAAGAGGAGATTGCTGCACTGATCGTTGCGAATGATCCGGAAACAGAGTCCGCCGATGATGAATCCCCGGAAGAAATGGAAAATATTTCCGGTGAACCGGAAAAAGATATTCCGGAAAGCGATACTCCGGAAAAAAATATAAAATTACCGATCCCCAAAGAGATCATGACTATTGCAGCAGCGGCCCGGGAAGCGGCGAAACAGGCGTTCCGTCCACAGGCGGCAACTCCATCTGTTGTACCCGTTGAAACTGCAAGTAAAGAAACGGGCGTCGAAGAAACGGGCGTCGAAGAAACGGTCGCAGAAGAAACGGTCACAGAAGAAACGGTCACAGAAGAAACGGTCGCGGAAGAAACGATCGCGGAAGAAACGATCGCGGAAGAAACGGTCGCGGAAGAAACGGTCGCGGAAGAAACAGTCGCAGAAGAAGCGGTCGTCGGAGAGAAATGGGAATTATCCGGAGAACCGGATGACATTCCGCGTCGTAAGCGGAATAAATCATCATCACCGGTCATTGCCAAAAAAACTGAAACGGTCAACAATGATGATGATCTCGGGATCATTCAACCGGAATTCGGTTTTTAAGATAAGAAACGCAGAGAAAAAACAATGGCTTTTTCCAAAGCACAAAAATCCTGGCTGGCCTATGATCCGGCGCTTTCAGCGTATGCGATGATCGTAAGGACAGTTGCAGCTCCTCTTTTTCTGGCGACTTATGCTCAAGGAGTTTTATCAGAAGCCCAAAGTACTGAATATTGGGGATACACCTGCAGTATTGCCGGATTGGCTGCCGGAGCGATTTCGGTATTTTCCGGTCCGAAAATCGATGCCGGAAACAAAAAAGTTCTGACAGTTGCTCTTTTCACACTGACCGGAGTGCTTTCCACATTAGCCTATACCGCGATTTTCTGTATAAAAAACTCATTATTGATACCGTATATCATCATCGGCATCAGTTTTTCAGGAATAATAAGTTTCATGGGAGCCAACAGTTTTTATGACTCTCTGCTGTTAAATATAACCACACGAAAAGAGCGCGACACTGTTTCCAGCTGGGGATTTGCGCTGGGATATGCCGGAGCGTTGATCTCATTTTTATGCTGTCTGCCGCTGATGAGCATTGCCGGAGGAAAATATTTTTTCCCCGGTGCATTTATCATTGCGGCCTTGTGGTGGGGACTCGGTTCACTGCCGCTGTTGAAAAATGTCCGGGAAAAAACAGTCGTTGCCGCCGACCGGATAAAACTGACGGATACGTTGCGTTTTATTTGCAAAGAAAAAAATATTTTACTGTTTTTACTGGCGTACTTCCTCTATATAGATGGAGTTGGCACGATCATGATGCAGGCGGCCCTGATTGCCAAAGGATTGCAATTATCCAACAGCAAAATCATGTTGACCATCCTCGCGCTGCAAATAATCGGCATGCCATTCACCTTGCTTTTCGGTTTTCTGGCCAAAATTTTTTCCGCAAAAAAAATGATTCTGACTGCAATAAGCATTTACATCGTCATCGCAATGCTGGTAACAATTATGTCTTTTTGTCCGGCGGCAGAAATACGGGTCTGGCTTTTCTATGCCGCAGCCGGAGCAATCGGCATGGTCCAGGGCGGAATACAATCCTTGAGCCGTTCCGTATTCAGTATGATAATTCCCGCCGGACGCGCGGCTGAATTATTTGCCGTTTACAATATCTTCGGCAGATTCACCACCATCATCGGGCCACTGGTAATGATACCGTTTGCGGTTCATCTTTGGGGGAAAGCGGAACTCGGTATTTCGCTGATGATTCTGCCCTTTGCCTGCGGCGCATTTTTGTTGACTAAAGTGAAAGTACCGGAAAATTGATGATCTCCTATATAATCAAACGTTTACTGCTGGCAGTGATCACCCTGACGATCATACTGCTGGTAAGTTACATAATGCTGCGGCTGGCTCCGGGAGATCCGACCCGGAGCGATATGCTTACCGGTACCGGAGAAACGGTCAACAGTCAATCCGGATTCCTGACTCAAAACAACTCTCTGCGGGAAAAACTCAATCTGGACAAACCGGTTCTCACCGGCTTTATATTGTGGTTGGGAAATATTCTCCGCAACGGAGATTTCGGAGAATCGGCAACCGTCGAACCGGGCAGAAAAGTTACAGACATCATCGCAGAAAGAGCGTGGTTTACCATCAAACTCAATTTATGGGCCATCTTTATAACTTATTTATTGTCGATCCCGATCGGAGTATTTTCAGCTGCCAGAGCCGGAACTCTGTTTGACCGCAGTTGTGAAACAGTGCTTTTTATTCTCTACTCCCTGCCGGTAATGTGGGTCGGTCTGCTGCTGCAGGCATGGTTGTGCGAGGGTGGCAAGTTCCCGATATTTCCTTTAGCAGCCATGCCGCCGGATCCGGAAACGCTGCATCTGTCGATTTGGGAATACCAATGGCAGCAGCTGCGGCACACGGTTTTGCCGGTAATATGCCTGACTTATGCCGGATTTGCCGGATTATCCCGCTACACCAGAGGAAGTGTTCTGCAAAATATACATTCTGATTATATACGCAGTGCCAGAGCTAAAGGCCTATCCGAAAACCGGATACTGTGGAAGCACGCTTTCGGCAATGCTTTGATCACAATGGTCACGCTCTTTTCCGGCATCCTGCCATCACTTATCGCCGGAAGCGTGATTGTGGAGTATATATTCAATCTGCCCGGAATGGGAACTTTGTCTTTGCAGGCTCTTTCCAGCCGGGATTATCCGCTGCAAATGGCACTTTTTACATTTGCCGGCACGCTGACTCTGACCGGAATATTGCTGGCAGACCTCCTCTATATCGCAGTTGATCCCAGAATCAGGTTGACAAAATAACAAAATGATGATAGATTATGAAAAAGGCAATTTTCAGGAGAAAGTAAGATGAGAAAAAAATTTTTGACATACATTGTTTCAGTAATTGCGGTTTTCACGGCATCAACAATTTTCGCATCAGAAGAGATGCCGATGAAATGTTTCAAAAATTTCCGTGATGTCATAATCGCCGATGACTCATTCGGCGCGATCCCTTTTATTGCCGACGATCAGTTGAGTGACCAGATCCGTCAAAATGGCATTCCACGTGCGCTGCGGCGCAAAATCATTGCCGTAAAAGCAGCATACGAAGATGTGAATATCAGAAAAACGACTCCGGAAAAAGCAGTCATATATGCTTTTTTTACGGAAAAAAAGGAGGAAAAATGTTTAAAACTGACTTTCAAAAGCGAGTACGCCTCCTGGAAACTTGCCGGTTACAGTGAAACTTTCCCCCTTGCAAAAGATTGCGTGGAGAACTTCCTTGCCCGTTGTGCCGCCGGAGAAGCGGCAACACTGAAAGAATTTCTGACACCGGAATTGCAGGCAAAAACGGATGGAATTCCTATGGGACTGCGGCCGGAGGCCGCCGAAGGCTTCAACGGTAAAATTTTTCAGGTTTCAGGAGGAACATCACGCGGGAGAAGTGACAGCGTTAATGTAAAATTTCTGGCTGATTCCGGCCGGATATCCCTTGTCCGGGATGGTTATTTCTGGAAAATAACAGCCATTGACAACTCTCTGACCTCGGAAAAACCGGTTCAATTTATCAAGCGTTTTTGCCGGGAGTGCAAAAATCCGCCACCGGCGGCAGAAGCTGTTCCGGCAGAGGGAACTGCAACCGGAAGCGGTGAAGCAGAAGAAACTCCGGCAGAAGGAGCTGATGAAAATAAATTCGCTTATCTTGCAGAGTTTTTCACTCCCGGAAGCATGGCGGAAATGAAAGAAACTCTTGCCGCAAACATCTCCCGTACCGCCGGTTTTCAATCTGTAAAACGGCAGACGATCTCATCCTCTCCGGAAGTTGAAGTTGCGATCGACACCACCGGGGAGACCGGTTCGATAATTTTCAAGCTCAAGCGGCAAGCTGACAAATGGACCGTTTCTCAAATCGATGCATCAGCTGTTTTTGCCAAAGATGCGGCACCTGATAAAATCGCAGAAAAATATGTCAATTCATGGTTCGGTGACGGCAAAGCGGAACTGGTAAAAGATTTGACCACTCCGGAATTCAACGCCTCTCTTGCCAATGCAACTGTAACAAAATATGAAAATCCGGTCTTCTCTTTTCCTGAATCAAAAGTAAACGGTCTTTATGCAGAAGTAAAATGCCTCCTGTCATCCGGTGATAAAAAGTCAGAATTTCTGGTCAAACTGAAACTGTCTGACAACCACTGGCTGGTTTATGGAGCCACCGAACCGACCGCCATCCAAGAGAGTACTGAACCGGCAGAATAATCGTATTATCCTTTGACAAACTCTTCAGAATAATAAGAGAAGTCTTGTAAAAACACTGTTTTTGTGCTATATTATAGTAACATTTTCCGGATACTCTGAATATTCTGACGATGAAAAAATTTTTATTGCGGCTGCGCCGGCGATCGATCAAAAAATTGAAGACACAGTGGGAAAACCGTTTGGGATATAAATCACAAACGGTTCCATTGGCGATGCTTATCGGGGTGACTGCTGCGGTAGCAGCCGGAATCCTCCATGAATTGGTCTCTCTGCTTGAGCATACCGGTAAATATCTCCAAACCAGGGATTTTTGGTTCGCTGACATCGTATTTATTCTTTTACCTTTATTCGGTATAATTCTGTCGTATGCCGCCCAGCGGAATCTCGGCGGCAACCGTTATGCCAAAAGTTTGAGCCCGCTGATTCTGTCCCTGAACCGCCGCCGGACCAGTATCCCTTTGCGCGAAACATTCTCTCACGTGATTTCCAGTGCGCTCTCTGTCGGTTGCGGCGGATCAGCCGGATTGGAAGCTCCAAGTGTATTGACCGGAGCCGCCATCGGCGCAAATACCGCCGGTTTTTTCGGTGTTGACCGGCGACAGAAAATGCTGATGATCGGCTGCGGTGCAGCGGCGGCGATTTCTGCAATATTTCAGAGTCCGGTTGGCGGAGTTCTCTTTGCCATAGAGGTTCTGCTTCCGGAATTCAGTGTCGCGGCTCTGATCCCGATGCTGATTTCCAGCGCAGTAGCATTGGTTGTTTCACGGGCGGTATTTCAACATGAACAGGCTCTGTTTTTCATCAACCCATCCTGGAGATTGGATGCGATCCCCTACTATTTTCTCTGCGGGATCGTTTGTGCCGCAGTCGGAGTCTTGGTGATAAAAAGTGTATATTTCATCACCTCGGTCATAAAAAAACATTTATCTTCCCCGGGGCGTAAAATCTTTATCGGCGGGATACTCCTTTGCCTTATTCTTGCGGCATTTCCGATCCTGCGCGGCCAGGGATACTATTTTATAATTCGCCTGCTGCATGGTGACATGGGTGCTTTGCTGAAAAATTCCCCGTTCACGGAGAATTTGCCAATTCCATTGGCCGCAACCATAATTATTGCCGCCGCAATCATCTTAAAAGCTGCGGTATCGGCCCTGACCGTTGAATCCGGAGGAGATGGCGGTATTTTTGCCCCGACCATGTTCATCGGGGCATTTACCGGCTTTGCCTTTGCCAGACTGATAAATCTCTCCGGAATCGCGGAATTACAGGAAGAAAATTTTATAATTGTCGGCATGGGCGGAGTATTTTCTGCTGTTCTGCGTGCCCCTTTGACGGGAATATTTCTTATTGCAGAAGTAACATACAGTTATGTTCTCCTGGTTCCCCTGATGATAGTTTCCAGTTTATCGCATGCTGCGGCCCGCTGGTTTGAACCGAATTCGATTTACCGCAAAGCTCTGGCGGAAGCCGATCTTCTGACCGAAGACCGGGATCAGGCAATGTTGCGTACATTATCAGTGCGGGTGTGTATAACTCCTGAATTCACCCCGCTGGCTCCGGAATTGACCATGAAGCAATTACGGACAGTGATTGAAAATGCTCCCAAGTCAGATTTTTTTCCGGTTTTAGATCAGGATGAACAACTGCTTGGCATTGTACAACTTGAACAAATCACTCCGGTTCTCTTTGATCATCATTTCGCCGAGACGATGCTGGTTTTCGATCTGATGTCCCCTGCCCGCTGGATACTTAATGAAGATGATGACCTTGCCCGGGCCATGAATATGCTCGAACACTCATCCCTGGAACACCTGCCGGTGAAAAACCGCGAAGGAAAATTTATGGGATTCGTTTCCGGAAACGACATCTTCAAACTCTACCGGGGAATCATCCGGGAATCATCCGCTTACTGAACACTGCAGAAAATGTTCTGCGCCCATCCATCCGGTGATATCAAAACCTGTTTCACCGGCAGGCGGCTTCCAACACAAATACACAGCCGATGGCGAATAAATTAGGATGACGTCTGCTCAATCCCGGATAACGGCCGCTGACCGGATATTCAGCAACGATCCTGATGCCCAGATCGGCACACAACACCCGGAAATCCTTCAATGTGCAAAAATGTATATTCGGAGTATCATACCATTGAAACGGCATTTGAGAACTCCGGGGCATTTTTCCTTTGAATGCAACTTGCAGCCGGCAACGCCAGTGACCGAAGTTGATCACACTTACCGCAGCCCGCTTACCGACCCGCACAATATCCTGCAGCAAACGATCCGGACGTCTGGTCTCCTGAAGAGTGTGACTCAAAATTGCCAAATCAAATGATTTATCCGGCAGATAATCAAGATGATCATTCAAATCCCCCTGAATAACCGGCACACCATTCCCGACACAGCGGACAATGGAATCCTGATCTATCTCCACTCCAAGAACAGATGCCTTTTTTTCATCTTTCAATTTCCGCAAAAAACTGCCATCGCCGCACCCGAGATCCAAAATCCGGCTGCCCGGCTCGGCCAATGCAGAAATTATCTCCAGATCCCGGCGGCTGTTGAAATCCATATTGCGTTTTTCATTCATGATAAACCTCCTGCTGGTAATGGAGAAAATCTCTCACCATGCGCCCCAGCGTATCAACTTCCAGAAGAAATGCATCATGCCCGTACCCGGAGGTGATCTCACAAAAAGATACCTCTTTCCCATTTTTCAACAACGCATCAACTATCCGCTTGGATTGACTGGTCGGAAAAAGCCAGTCACTGGAAAAAGATACCACCAGAAATGCTGCTTTCACCTTCTCCAGAGCAGCTTCCAAATCCCCGCCGGCAGCAGCAGTCAAATCAAAATAATCTGTCGCTCGCGTAATGTAAAAGTAACTGTTGGCATCAAAACGCTCAACAAAACGCTTTCCCTGGTATTGCAAATAACTTTCCACAGCAAAATCAAAATCAAAGTCATAATCATATCTTGCTGATTTATCCTGCAGAGAACGGCCGAATTTACGGCTCATAGCCTCTTCTGACAAATAAGTTATATGAGCAAGCATCCGTGCTGCAGCCAACCCCCGCGCCGGAACAGCATCTTCAGTATAGTCCCCCCCCTTCCAGTTAGGGTCAGCCTTGATCGCCTCACGGGCGACCCAGTCAAAAGCAATATTCTGCGGCGAAAACTGACACGCAGTTGCAATCGGAATAACCGCCTGCATCATATCCGGATAATCAACAGCCCACTGCAAAACCTGCATTCCGCCCATTGATCCCCCAAGTACAGCCAATAATTTTTTGATGCCGAGATGGTCTATCAGCTGTTTTTGCGCCCGAACCATATCGGCAACTGTTGTCACCGGAAAACTCATATTGTACGGTTTACCGGTATCCGGATCAATGGATTGCGGCCCGGTAGAACCGGAACAACCGCCAATCACATTGGAGCAAATCACAAAATATTTGTTGGTATCCACCATCTTGCCCGGACCGATCATCTCATCCCACCAGCCGGGTTTCCTGTCATCCGGCTTATGCCGCCCGCATACATGGGCATCGCCGGAAAGGGCATGCGTAACCAACACAGCATTGGAACGATCAGCATTGAGCGTTCCTGCCGTTTCATAGCGGATATTAACCTCTTTCAACACCCGGCCGCAATCCAATAACAATGGTTCCGGCAGCCGGAAATCTTTCGGTTCGGTTATAAAAACCGTTTCATTTATCTGTTGCGTTTCGATTTTCACACACTCCTTTTTATAACTTCGGGCGATATCCCGATTTTTTTAACCCTGCATCCCAAAACCGTTAACGGCAGTGATCACAACACACCAAAATCATAAAACACACAATGCTTTGTCAACTCCCGACAACGGTCGATTCCTGTCAGCGTATGTTGCACAGGGCAAAGTCGATGGCAAAACAAACGGGAAGGACGCCCCTCCCCCCGCACATGACTGCCCTGAAGTCCGCTGCTTTGCAAAGATATTACCCGCAATTCACCACCGCCGGTATGACTACCTCACAACAAATGGAACAGCAACAATTTTTATTAATATAACCCGCTTTTGCTCTTTTTTCAATCATTATTACTTGACAATTGGCAGAAAATACCTTATAGTATCATAAAGGTGATTAAAAATGTTTTTTATAAAATTGTTTTTTATTTTTGCGGCGACTTTACCGTTGGCAGCAGATGTATTTTTTGTTCCGGGTTGGCGAACCGGTTTTTCCGGCCGGGATGGTTGTGTCAGAATTCTCAAAGACATCTATCCGGGAGAAAAAATCATCGTAAAATCATGGGATTCTCTGCAAAATTGGCAAACCACCAAAATCAATGCTGAAAAACAAACCGGTCAGCTGCTGGCTGAAATCCTCGCCATGCCCGACTCGCAAAGGCAGAAACTTATTCTGATAGGTCACTCCATCGGAGCAAAAATCGTTGTTGATGTACTTCATGAACTTGCCCGGAAACAAATGCGCATCCATTCGATGGCCCTGCTCGGCGGAGCCATGCCAGATGATTATCCGCATATCAACACCGCATTGCGTGCCATCAACAACTACTGCTGCATCATCTACAATCCGGATGATCTGGTTTTGAAACTGCTTTTCCCTCTGGATAACAATTCCCGCACTCCGCTTGGTACCAACGGATGGTCAGGAAAAAACGACCGGGTATTTGAAGCAAAAGCGCACAGTGACCGTTCCGGTTTTTTCAATCATTATGCCTATATTTATCTGGAAGAACTTGACCGGCTGGTGGAAACTCTCCCTCCACCGCCACAAAAAATCATTGTCCTGCAGGATGAAAAGAATCACGCCAGAATTCCGGCTGACCGTATCTTCTGGTTAACAGAAGATACTTTCCGGGAATGGAAATTACAGAAAAATGCAGTTTCAGGCAAATACCGGATCATTGACCCGGGAAATGTCCGCCGCGCATCCGGAAATAAAAAGAAAATGCAAGACTCTTTTCAACATATCCGGGAACAGCTTCAGAAATATCTTCAGCCGACTTCTTCTCAACCCTGACGTAATTTTTCCAACTGCTGTTCGCAAACAATTTTCAATATCGGATCGAGAATCAGCCCCAGGTCACCGGTCATCAACTTCGGCAAATCAAAACTTGATACATTAAAACGGTGATCGGTAACCCGGTTCTGCGGAAAATTATAGGTCCGGATACGCTCACTGCGATCCCCGGTTCCGACCTGGGAACGCTTATCTGCCGCAAGTTTTTCCTGCTCCTGCTGCTGCTTATATTCAAGCAGTCGCGCATAAAGTATCCGCAGCGCGATCTCTTTGTTGCGGTGCTGGGATTTTTCCTGCTGACTGGCGACCGAAACGCCACTGGGTATGTGCGTAACTCTTACCGCCGAATCGGTGGTATTAACACATTGCCCCCCCGGTCCGCTGGAACGGAACACATCAAACCGCAAATCTTCCGGTTTGATATCCAACTCCACCGCTTCAGCTTCCGGCATGACGGCAACAGTTACAGTGGATGTATGAATCCTGCCGCCTGATTCAGTTGCCGGGACCCGCTGCACCCGGTGAACTCCGCTTTCAAACTTCATCTTGCTGTAGACATCTGTTCCGGATAATGAAAATGACACATCCTTTATCCCACCCAAGTCCGTATCGGTCTGATCCAATACCTCCGTTTTCCAACCTTGCGCTTCAGCAAAATGCAAATATACACGAAATAATTCTCCGGCAAAAAGTGCCGCTTCATCTCCTCCGGCAGCAGGTTTTATTCCCACAATAATATTTTTAGCATCATTTGGATCCGGCGGCAGCAACGCTATCTGGATACGGTTTTCCAATCCGGCAGCTTCCGCTTCAAAAGCAGTTATCTCATCTTCCAACAGCGCACGCATTTCCGGATCATCCTCCCGGATCAGCAACTCTTTATCGCCGGATAAAGACTCCAGTACCGATTCCCAGCGGTCAAAGTCGGCAAACAGCACATTCAACTTGCTCAACTCCTGACTTAACCTGCGGAATTGGGACATATCGCCGAAAACTTCAGGTGAAGAAAGTTTTCCTTCCACCTCCCGGCTGCGTAAGCGCAACTTCTCTACAAACGTTTTTATATCTGATGGGTTCATACAGTGCTGACAGTTAAAAAAAGGCTTGCCGGAAATCGCACCGGCAAGCCTTTGCACAAAACTTGATATTATGCCTTTTTGTAACGGCGATTGAATTTGTCGATACGACCGGCGGTATCAACAAACTTCTGTTTACCGGTAAAAAACGGATGGCATTTGGCGCAGATACCGACTTTATACTCGCTGCGGGTGGATTTAATGGTCCAGGTCGCACCGCAGGCACAGGTCACAACTGCGTCACCGTAAGCGGGATGAATGTCCTTTTTCATTGATTCGATCTCTCTCTATGTTGATAATTTTTGTTAAAAACATGTCAAAGTAAGAATATACACCGATTTTTGATTTTTTCAAGCAAATGTATCTTTTTTTCTCAACTTTTTCACGACTATCATCAATTTTATCCCCGCATAAGCGCAGCTACATCATCAATGATCTCTTCCAAACTCTTTTCAGCGCGCCAATTGACCAATGCCTGCAATTTATCTGTCGCCGGTTTCCGGCGGCGCATATCTTCAAATCCTTTGGAATACGCCTTCTCATAGGGGATATATTCCAACGTGCTTTTACTGCCCAACCGGGCGATAACCAATTCCGCAAGTTCTCTGATCGTAATCAATTGATCGCTGCCGATATTGAATATCTCACCGATACTGCGGTCATCATCCAGCAGCAGCAACAATGCTCTGACCACATCACTGACATGACAGAAACAGCGTGACTGTCCGCCATCTCCATATATTTTCAGCGGCTTATTCTGTAACGCATTTGCCACAAAACGCGGAACTACCATTCCATACTTTCCCGTCTGGCGCGGACCGACAGTATTGAAAAATCTCACCACCGTCCCTCTTAAACCGGCAGCCTGATGATACGCCATCAAATAGAATTCATCCAACAGTTTGCTGCAGGCATAACTCCAGCGGGAGTGATAAGGTGAACCGATCAGAAGATCATCCGTTTCTGAAAAACGGTCATTTTCCGATTTTCCGTACACTTCACTGGTCGAAGCAATAAACAAACGTTTGTCAAACTCTGCCGCAGCTTTGACCACATTGGCCGAACCATCAATATTGGTCTGGATCGTATGGACCGGGTCATTGACCACCAGCTCCACTCCAACCGCTGCTGCCAGATGGAAAACTGCATCAGATTTACGGATCAATTCGCGGATAGTTTCCAGATCACGTGAAACATCGGTTTCCACCACTTCCGGCAAACGCCCGTTGACCATCCGGATATTATCTCGCGAACCGGTTGAAAAATTATCCGCGATCACCACTTCATCACCGCGCTCCAGCAATGCTGCGGTCAAATGTCCGCCAATAAATCCGGCACCGCCGGTAATCAATATTTTCATTGTCCGTTCACCTTTCCCCGTTTCCGGTAAATTCTTTCAAATATCAGCATAACCGGACCGGAAAAAATGTATGCCAATGTAAGAAATGTTAAACCATTTACCCGGAAACACACCACCACTGCCAGCATCAATACCACCAATGGCAGCTTTTTGCGGTTGCGCCGGATGGACATCAACCATTTCCCGGCATGTATATAGGGGATACGGCTGTTCATCAATAAACCGAGTATTGCCGAATACAGCGGCAGCAGCCATCCTGCCAAACGCAAATATTCCTCCGAAAAACTGATATTCGCCCGGAGAAAAAATATCGCAACACAAACCGCTGCCGCACCTCCCGGAGAGGGCAATCCGGAAAACTTATCCGAACTTTTTGTTTTCAATGTAGCATTTACATTGTAAGTGGCCAAACGCAATGCCGCCCCACCGATATACACGGAACAAAGCAGATATATATATACGTGCTGCCAAAGCGTCATATCCCAGTTGAAAAAACATTTACTGGCCGCTGCCACCATTACCGCCGGGGTAACTCCGAATGTTACCATATCAGACAGAGAATCCATCTGAATCCCATGCAAACTTACCGCATTGAGCAATCTGGCCGCCAACCCGTCAAAGACATCAAAAATCATCGCAGAAAAAATCATTACCGAACAAATAACAAAAATCCCGATCGCATTTTCTGTTGACGTACTCTCACTGATCGGCAGAAGCAGCAAAATCGCCGCGAAACCGCAAAGTGAATTGCAAATAGTCAAAAAGTTAGGTATACTTTTCAGCAACCGCGTTTTTTGAAGCAGCACCACAGACCGTTTTTTCATAATCGCATCACCATATACTCTTCTGTTAATACAACATTAATTCACCTGTTCAAGACAACTACTTAATATAACCTGCAAAGCAGTTTTTTACAACTCCCCCTGTGATTTTCCACCGACAAAACAGCGCGAACGCAATGATTCAAAACTCTCGTTATCCCGCTGTTTAAGCATTCCCTGCTCAAACAGCATGCGATCCAGCCAACCATTAAAAATCACCCGGAAGTCACAATGCAATTCCGGTTTGGCACTCTTCAATGCCGGAAGCAGTGCGGTTATACAATTATCCTGCAATAGATCGTAAAATTCCGGTTTTTCATCCAGTTGTGCCACTCTCCCGATGATCCCGGTCAACAACTTCCGGCTCTCATCCGGAGTAAAATTCAAATCATAAAGATACAAATTTTCCCCTCTGATCCGGCTGCGAAGCTCAAAAACATCCTCCGGAACACTCAAAACAAAGAGCAATTCATGCTGATGACACAAGTGGGTAAAGTGTTTCCGGTCGACTCCGACCGGTGTTCGCGGTTCGACCGAAACCGACAAATTGCGTCCGTCAGCAAAACGGAAATTCAGCATGGTATGCGCGACCAGTTCCATGCCGCCCCAGTAAACCTGTGCCAGCTGCACAGCTGCAACATCAGCCGGATCAAATACGGAATTGATAAATACGTCATCGTAAGGAGCTTTTTCGCTGTAGTCATCCGGATAACGGTTGTTGCGCAGATTAACTACTTCAAATTTACCATCCGGCAGATAATTCACCGACGGTTTGACAGCAAAAACCCGTTCAAACTCAACTCCGGCAAAATGCCTCTCCGCCGATTGCCCGGCAAACCAGATCATAAAAGCCGCTTCTATGACCGCCAGCATAAACAAACAGCCATTGCGCCGGAAACTGCCAAGCCACAATACAAACAAAGCTGCTGCCAACAATGCCGCTGTTGAAGCGGATAATTTCCACACAACTGTCATTACAGCACAACTCCAGATGCCGGCCAAAGTCAGCAGGGCTGTCACACCGATGCGCAGAATGAATACTCCACGTTTCAGAAACGGTACACTGACGGCAATTCTGTTTTGAGAAGATGCTGCAACAGATTTAATCATTCTTTTTTTCCTGGTGTTTCAAATGCTCTTTAAGAATACGTTTGATCTCCTGGATCGCCAATGGGTTCTGCTGCACACTGTGATCGGATTTCACCACGATTTCGCTTTCAGCCCCATCCAGATGACTGCTGGAATACGACACCACCCCATCACTGCCGCCGGGAATTCCACGCTGTTTTTCATTACCAATCACAGAATGATACGGTACATTTTCCGATATCGGCAGCATATTAAGCAGACGGAGCGCAGCACCGGACGGAGAAAGATTATCTATCCCGTTGAAATGTGTCATCAAATAATCTTTCTTGTCATCCGGAATATTGATCATCGAACGGATAAGTTTGGTGTTGAATTCGATCAGAGATTGGGGAATTTTTATCATTTTTGAAGCCAACTGCCCGTACCAGCTCTGCGCCAAATCTGATCCCCGGTGCGGAACTGCAATAAAAACAACCCGCTTTACCGACGGCACCGGTTGAAATATCATCATGTCACGAAACGCCTTATCTTTATACATCCCGGCAGTATAATAGTTTTCTTTTCCGACAAAATCACTCAACAATTCATCATCAGATGATGAAATAACAAAACGGGATATCAAACCTCCCATTGAATGACCGATCAGAACCATCCGGTCGAACCTGGTCAAATCCCGTCCGTCAGCGGCCAATTTTGCCCGTTCACCTGCCAATGCCTGACGCAGCTGCATGGCCGACACCAATATCGGATTGCCGCTGGAATAAGAAAATCCCATAAAACGGTAGTTGCGCCGCAACTCCGGATCGCTTTGCAGCGTATTTATCAACTGCATCCAGGTGCGGATATCCGACATCAAACCATGCACAAGAACAATCGGTATGCGCTGGTCATTATGCGGTTCCAAATGATATAAGCCGGCCGCGCTCTGGGTCAATTCTATCTGAAATGTCCTTTGTAAAAAATTGAACACCTGCGGTTCTCTGACCATAAAAGCCAACGGTGTGGAAAAATCCTGCGCCAACGGGACACGTATGTTATTTACAGTCACTTCGTTGAGTGAACGTGAATCTATGTAAAAAAGCTTCGCCCGGTAATGAGAATCGGTATCCCCCTGCTCTGCCGGAAAAAGTCTGATCGCCAATGTTGCCGGAATAACCTGTCCGTCAGAAAAAACCGTTTCCGGTATCGAATCCTTTTTCAATTCACACATCAACGGCACACCGATGCCGAATGTCCGGCTGTTGTGGGTCAGATTCACCGGCCGGTAATCTGAACACAAGTGAAATTCCACAATATCCCCCAATGCCACCGGCAAAGAAAATTTCGGCAGTTCAAAACGTATCACCTGCCCTCCGGCAGCAGTCAATTCAAAAGTGCCGGCAGTGTGAAGTGCGCGCGACTTGAAATAGGCAAACAATTCGGTCAATGCCTGATTATAACACTTCACAGCGATAATTGATTCCGGATTGAACAGCAAATTGGATTGTCCGGTTATGGAACTTTGAAAATACTTCTGCGTGTAAATCAAGGTCGTCAGATCATAACGCACCGCCATATCCGGCTTCTTCCGCAATCCGGATGCCAGCATTTGTGATGTTTCCGCCATTGCGATAAAGGTTGTTCCGGATGGCTCCGTCCGGCATAACTCTTCCAATTCCCGTATGAATTGTTCCGGTGCGACATTCATTTTGCTGTTGAGCAGATGGTTTCCCAGCAAATTTACCGTTTCCGCACTGAATCCGCCATTGTAGATAAAGCTGTCTTCGTAATGACTGCGGCCGGCCGGACCGGTTTTACGCAACCCGACATCGCTGCTGCAGCCGGCGATTACAAAAAATACGATCATCAATCCCGGAATCAGTTGATATCTGCCCATAATTTACTCCGCTGTCAGGAATCTGTCTTCAAGAAAAAACCATGATATATCTGGGGTATTATAAATTTCGCCACTGATGCGGCCGGCAAAGCAAAAATCATACCGGGAATGCCGGCAAATACCGCACCGAGCAATACCACGATGATAGTTTCCAACGTACTCAACCCCAAAGAATCACCGATAACAGCCGGATAAAGAATAAATTGCTCAATTATTCCATTATAGATAAGATAACAGATGATCACCGCCAGCAGCATTTCTCCGGTCGCCCCGCCAGCAGCAACAGTCACCAGCAGTGTAAGACAGCAGGATATCACCGGTCCGAGATAAGGCAGCGCGATCCCGCAGCCGGCAACAAATCCCAACGGCAAAAAGAACGGTATCCCGAGAAAGAAAAAGCTGGTGATATAAAAACTGGAATCAACCAATATCAATGTCAGGTAACCTTTCAGCCATATCCGCAGCCGGAACAATATTCCATTGATGATCCGGCAGGTTTCTGCGATCAGAGAATCATCCACTCCCGGCAGCCAGATGCCATTAAAAAAGTTGCGGACAATATATTCACTGCCGGTAAGTTTTCCTTTCCCGGACGAGCTGTATTCGGCAAATTTCATCAAAAACAGCAATGCAAAAAATACCGTCAGCAGTAAATCACACAGCAGTGAAATAAATCTTCCCAAAACGCCACCGGTAAAATTGATAATTCCGCCGCTGCGGCGGAATATACTGCGGGTCAATTGATCCCTGAACTCCGGATTGTTGATCAATTTCTGCAAATAATCCAATCCGCTTTGAATAACCGGCAGTGATTCAAAATTATCCCGGATCTTTTCAAAAGCATACTCTGAACGCGATACCGGTTCACCATCATCTGTGGTACGCAATCTCTCATGCTCCCAGATCCGGATAGACGTTTGCAGATCCCGCATATAATGCCCGGTCAATTTGGATATCCCGAATGAGATCAGCACCACCATGACCAATGCCGTACAAAAAGTCAAAACCACCGATTGCCGGATGATCCGCCGTTCTTTATGCCGGACTTTCCCGGCAGGAAATACCGGTGCTTCATCCGCTTTTCTGGCAAGTATGCCGGAAAGTTTTTTCAACGGCACCAGAGGCAGGCCGGCACATTTGACCAAATAATAGATCATACCGCTGCCGGATGACAGTTTCCTCTCATAAAACTTTTCCAGCGGCAGAAGTATGCAGGCCAGAAGCACTCCGAATATAACTGATTGCAGATATTTCGCAGTCAATAAAAATACCGCAATGATCACCAGAGCAGCAAAAATCCCCCGTCCGGAATTGCGCAGCCTCTGCTTGCGCTTTTCTGCTTCATACATTTTACGCAACTGCGCAGAAAATGTTTCAGCATCCATCCCCAACGCCAGAGAAGCCTCGCGGACAAATGCGACAGATTGAGTATTCCCGCCGGTTGAAACGGTCAATGCGATCAGAAATTCCGCTGTCTGCAATGCTTTTTCCGCCGATGAACTCTTCAGAATTCTTGCAGCCTCATCCACACTGACCGGATCGATACCGGCAAGTTCCGACAAATGCACATCCGCTGTCGGCAAATCGAAATACTCTTCCAGCAAACGACGATAAACCGCCTTCCCTGCAGTACTTACCTTACCATCATGCACCAGCAGCGGGTAAACCAGTGATGTAAATGCCAGCCGGGAGTTCCGCTGCTGATCTCCGGAAAAAATCTCCGTGACAGCCGCAAACTTCTCCCGCAGTGTCCGGCTGATACTCTGGGATGAATCAAAAAGATGTTTTAGACGGTTTATCTGCAGCATGATATCATTTATTCTGCGACTTCAACACTTTTGTTACCGGAAACGACTTCACCGATATGTTCGGCGGTATATCCGTTGCTGCGGATGATCTCCAATGCCCGGGCTTCCGCTTCTGCCGGAACAAACCAGACCATGCCGACCCCCATATTGAACACCCGGTAAGCCTCGGTATGACTCACGCCGCCTTCTTCGACCATCAATTTAAAAATCGGCGGCACCGGCAATGCTTTGGGATCAAATTTCACCGAAACATCTGCCGGAAGAATGCGCGGCACGTTGTCATAAAGACCGCCGCCGGTGATGTGAGCAATACCATCGAGCGCGACTCCTTCATCCATCACCTGACGGATCGCCGGATAATAGCATATATGCGGATGCAGCAACGCTTCGCCGACAGTCTCTCCCAGTGACTCCACATAGGTACCGGCAGTATATTTGCCGCTGTCAAACAAAATTTTGCGCGCCAGAGAAAATCCGTTGGTATGCGGTCCGTTGGAAGCAATACCGATGGCCACATGCCCCGGACGGATCTTTTCCCCGGTAATGATCTTACTCTTTTCAACGATACCGGTAATAACTCCGACCAGATCAAAGTCATTGCCGTACATTCCGGGCATTTCCGCTGTTTCACCGCCAAGAACAGCACAACCGGCAGCTTTGCAAGCTTTGGCAATGCCGCTTAATACCTCCTCATACAGCGGGGAACGCAGCTTACCGATACCGATGTAATCCAGAAAATAAACCGGTTCAGCACCCTGCACGGAAATATCATTGATACAGTGATTGACGATATCCATACCCACTGTATCATATTTTTCCATCATCGCTGCAACCATCAGTTTGGTTCCAACACCATCGATGCTTGCCACCATTACCGGCTCTTTATATTTGTTTAAATCGATCTGAAAAAGTCCGCCGAATCCACCGATGGGAGTAAGCATTTCCGGTCGGCGGGTTCTGCCGAGATCTGCTTTCACCCGATCCAGAAGAGTGGTCGCCAGATCAATATCCACTCCGGCTGCTTTATAAAGTTCGCTTTTGGCCATAATCGTTATTCCTCTATTTTTATGTTTTTGTAAAAATCACAGATTCCAGAATTTTTTGGTCCCGCTGTAAGCCATTCTTTCAGCAAGAGCCATAGCGATATCTTCCGGCATCTGGCCTCTTTCGACCATATTGCCCAAGACATCTGACATCACCCGGCGGAACATTTCGAAACGGGAGCCGTAACTCAACAATTTACGTGAATCAGAAACCATACCGGCAAAATTGCTCAACGTATCCGCTGAACCGATATATTCAAGCTGCCGTTTCATACCGATCGGAGTATCCAGCAGCCACCAGGCTGAACCGAGAGCGACTTTGGCTCCGAATGCCCGGGAAATGGTTGCCAAAGTTCCTTGATGAGAAGCTTCCAGACAATACAGAACAACTTTCAACCGGTCATCAAAACGGTTGAGAAAACTGCACAGTGCAGAAGAATAATTCAAATAATGGTCACTGATATCACCGCCGACATCCGGCCCGAGGGCATCAAACAAGGTTTTGCGGACATCCCGCACTGCGCCGAGATGGAGCTGGGTGACCCAATTTTTCTGACTGTTCAATTCCGCAGCTTCTGCCAGAACATAACCCATGAAACGGTCGATTTCATCTTTGGCAAGAGCTTCTTCATTCATCGCTTTGCGGAAAATACGGTCTGCTTCTCTCACGTCGGTATCAGCTGCCACCGGGTACTCCAAACCATGATCACTGGCACTGCAGCCGAATTTGGCGAAGTGGTCGTGACTCATTTTGAATGCAGAAATCAAATCCTTGATACTGTTCAATTTGATACCGAAACGTTCCGAAACCTGATTCATATACGGACGCCACGCCGGAGCAAAGATCTTCATCGCTTTATCCGGACGCCAGGTCGGACGGATCAATGTCCGCCCGAATGCCGCATTGGCCCGGGCATGATCTTCGAGAGTATCGATAAGGTCGTCGGTGGAACTCATCGCTTCCACATTCAACGGACCGGTAAGCAAAGCCTGCGGCCGGTAGGCATCAGTGGACAATTTTGCGGTGACTTCATCATAAATCTTTTTTCCGGTTTTTCCGGAAAGCAGTTCGTCTATACCGAAGTAGCGTTTCAAATCCAGATGTATCCACTCATAAACCGGGTTTCCCGCAACTTCCGGAAAAATTGCTGCCAACGCCAGAAATTTCTCTTCATTGGAAACATTTTTACCGGTAATATGTGTTTCCGGGACTCCGCGTTTACGCATCATTTCCCAAACATAATGGTCGGTAGCCGCAAAAAGCTGCCAGGCATCGGAATAACAGTTGTTGTCTGCGATCTCTTTCACATTGGCGTGGTTATGCGGATCGACCACCGGCAGAGATTTTACCGAATCAAAAAGTTTCAATCCGGTGGCATTGGAAATCAGATAGTTGTCATCGAGAAAAGCCATTTTTATTTTCCTTTTTTATTTTTTAATTTCCCGGCCGCCAGTGCAACCGGCAAGTAATTATTGGTCAATATCGTATCAATCCCATGCTGCAGTAATTCAACAGCTCCGGCGGGGTCATCGCAATAAAAACAGTTGCATTTGATACCGTGTGCATGAGCTTTATCTATCATCTCTTTATTGCAGTACGGGTAAAAAAATTGCACTTTCTGACAATTGCAGCTGATCGCATTATCCACGATATCCCATTTCCCGGCATCAGCACTCATACACCGGGGAATTTCCGGAGCGATCTCTTCCGCGACCGTAAGGATTTCCGGAGTTGCCATAAAATACACATGCCCGGCTGAATCATATTTCCATAACAATTCAACAATTTTCTGCATATACTCCCGGGGGAAAGTTTTACCGGCTGATTTTATATGCATATTCAAAATGGTATGACAGGAAAACTTCGCCAGCACCTCTTCCAGAGTAATTATCTGCAATCCGGCAAACTTTTCACTGAAACAGCTGCCGAAATCAAGCTTCCGCAGCTCCTCCAGAGTAAAATCGGAAACTGCTCCACTGCCATTGGAAACCTTTTCCAATCTTTCATCATGCACAGAAACCGGGATATGATCTTTGGTAAAACGGATATCCAATTCTATCTCTTCCGCACCAAGAGCGACCGCCGCACCAAATGCCGCCATACTGTTTTCCGGAGCAACAGTGCTGAAACCGCGATGCGCACAAATGCGGGGATAAGGCAACTCTTTTTCCCCGGGGATCGTCATACTGCCCGCCGGACGGTAACACCAGGGAGTCCGCCCTTGAGTAACAAAAAGATCATTGGGAATAAGCTTGCCGCCAAAACTGTTTGAACGCATGTATTTATAGTGGATATCCGGCACTTCGCAACTCATAATTCCGACTTTGCTGCCGAATTCGGCAAGTATCTGTCCTTCCGGATCGACCACCATCGACTGACCGCCGACAACAGCCT
The DNA here is from genome assembly GCA_015061685.1 of Lentisphaerota bacterium. Taxonomy (GTDB): domain Bacteria; phylum Verrucomicrobiota; class Lentisphaeria; order Victivallales; family Victivallaceae; genus UBA1784. The sequence continues at coordinate 58,308 of SUWD01000013.1, forward strand.
GACTCCCCATTGACACCGAAGCCCGCAGAACAAAAGAATTACAGTTGAAAGCCAGATTCCGGTTCATAAAACGCAAAACATCGTGCCGTTCCGCCCGCTGAAAAGATGATACCAGAACCACATCCGGCTTCCGGTAAGCCAAATGAGCGATATATTCCGTAAAATAGGTATCGTAACAAATCAGGAAGCCGAATCTTATGCCATCGATTTCAACGATTTCAGGCGGACGGAAATCATAGGTGTAACCGTAAGATACCCCAAGATTTTTCTCGGCAACCGGCAAATGCTGTTTATGAAATTCCCCGGCACAATTTCCCTGACGGTCAAATATTCTGGTGATGTTACGGTACTCACCCGGGGCGACTTCCGCCAGAAAATTCACTGCCGTGATCGCCTGACAGCGACGGGCAGTTTCAATAACGCAGGGGATCAATCTCGAACTCTGGGCATCAGCAAAATCTTTCAACATTTCTGCCGGTATCCGCCCCGGAGCATTGGAATACTCCGGCAGCAGAATTATATCCGTATCCGCATCACACTGCTGCAAAAGAGCAACAGCCGCATCCACCGACTTGACGGCATTTTCCGGAGTATCAGCAAAAGGTATCTGAACCGCACAAAGTTTCATTTATATACGCCTTTTAACTCAAACCGTGATGGATTCACCGACAGCACCGGCAAGGACATCTTTGTTTTGCTCAAGGATCGGCCGGACAACTTCAGCCAGAAATGCTTCAACCTGCTGCGGCGCACGACCGATAAATGCGGAAGGATCAATGATCCTGTCGAAATCATCTTTGATCGCGGCAAAAGCCGGATCATTGCGCAAACGATCGATCAGATCATTATCCAAACCTTCCTCTTTGACCCGGCGGCTGGCGGCCATTGAGTGTTCACGGATAACCTCGTGCAGTTCCTGACGGTCACCGCCGTGTTTTACCGCTTCCATCAGCAGGTTTTCAGTAGCCATAAAAGGCAATTCGGCATTGATATGTTTGGCTATGACCTTTTTCCATACCTGCAGACCATCGGTCACATTGATCAGAATGGACAGAATAACATCCACCGCCAGAAATGCTTCCGGCAGAACTACCCGGCGGTTGGCTGAATCATCCAGTGTGCGTTCAAACCATTGAGTTGCGTGAGTCATTGCCGCATTACCGGGCAGATTCATCACGTAGCGCGCCAGCGAAGTTACCCGTTCACTGCGCATGGGATTGCGCTTATATGCCATCGCGCTGGAACCGACCTGCTTTTTGCCGAATGGTTCTTCCACCTCTTTCATACTGGCCAACAGACGGATATCCGTTGCCATTTTTGCCGCACTCTGGGCTATCGCCGAAAGCGTGGAAAGAACAAAATAATCGACTTTACGGGTATAAGTCTGTCCGGAAAGGGCGATGACCCGGTCAAATCCCATCGCTTTGGCCACATCTTTTTCCAGCTGACGGCACTTTTCATGATCACCGTCAAACAACTCCAGAAAGCTGGCTTGGGTTCCGGTAGTACCCTTCACACTGCGGAAAGGCAGCTGGCCGGATTCATACTCCAAACGCTCAAAATCCAGCACAAAATCCTGAAGATACAATGCAAAACGTTTGCCCAGTGTCGTAAGCTGTGCCGGCTGAAAGTGAGTAAATCCCAACATCGGCAGGGCGCGGTTCTCTTCACAAAAATCAGCCAGGTTGGCGATCAATTTAAGCAGTTTGCTGCGGATAACGCCGAAAGCTTCTTTGATCTGCAGCAGCTCGGTATTATCTGTAACAAAACAGCTGGTCGCGCCGAGGTGGATGATCGGAGCGGCTTCCGGACAAAGTTCAGAAAGAGCGCGGATATGACTCATCACATCGTGCCGCAGCTCCTTTTCGATTTCGGCGACCCGGTCAAAATCGATATCTTCCTGATGGGCAGCCAACGCGGCGATCTGCCCGTCGGTTATCGGCAATCCGAGAGCCTTTTCACAAGTTGCAAGAGTCAACCACAATTTGCGCCAGGTGGAGTGTTTGTGCTGCGGTGACCAGATAAAACTCATCTCTTTGCCGGCGTAACGGTCGGTAAGCGGATTGCGATAGACACAATTGGCAGGATCTTTTATCATATAAAAACCTCTTAAAGTATGTTTGATATTTTGTACCTCATATAATTTAAGCTGTTAAACGTCATTTAGCAAGCAAAAAGATGCAAAAAAGCTGATTTTTGCTTGACATTTTTGCCGGAAAGGTTTATATTGCACCCAGTGGAGGAATTTTTCATGCATTGTAATATTACGGTTTTGGCAGAAAACATTGATATCTGCCGTTATTTTTACCGGGAAGCGGTATTTGCATCGGAACCGGTACTGGACAGCAACTTCCAGGTTATTTTTCAAATAAATGATGACACCACGCTGACTCTTGAATCTGCCCGGGGGCTGAAATTTGAGCAGGTCCCGACTGCCTGCCGCATCGAACTGGAAGTTGATGACATCGAATCCCTGAAAGCAAGAATGTCTAAAAACGGGACTCCTTTGACCGAAGCATTTTCCAGATCGCATTCACCATTTTATCATGGATATGACCCGGAAGGCAATTTACTCTGCTTTTATGGGAGACACTGAATATATAACAGTTTTTACTGACTGTACACAAAAAAGGCGGCAATCCTGCCGCCATACAAAACGTTTTTATCAAAATCAGGGTGACTTATTTTTTCAATGCTTCACCAAGCAGGGTCACAACTTCTTTGGCAAAAGCCGCCGGATCAGGCAGAGGTGAGCCCTCCAGCAAAAGAGCCTGATCGTAAAGGACATTGACATAACGGACCAATTCAGCTTCATCGGCTTCAGCGGCAATTTTCTCATTCAATGCCGCGATCAACGGATGTTCGCCGTTAAGTTCCAGAATCCTTTTACTCACCGGGATTTCCTGATTCATCGCCCGGAAAAGCCGTTCCATGTGCGGGCTCAACGCCTGACCGTCAACGATCAAACAGCAGGGACTGTCCGTGAGCCGTCCGGAAAAACGCACCGCACTGACCTTTTCCGCGAGGGTTTTCTGCAGAAATTCTGCAGCCGGAGCAAATTTCTCTGCGGCATTTTTGACCTTTTCTTCAGCTTCCTTATCTTCAAAATCGCCTTTGATGACCGATTTGAAATATTTTTGAGCATACTGATACATTGACTGCATCACCCATTCATCGATCGGATCGGTCATAAACAACACATCATAACCTTTGCTCCGGAAGTATTCCAACGCCGGTGAAGAAGCCACTGCTTCGCGTTTATCGCCGGTGATATAGTAAATATCCTGCTGACTTTCCGGCATGGCATCGACATACTCTTTCAGCGTGATCCGTTTGCCTGCCGGGGTATTCATTGATTCATAAAGTACGATATCTTTGAGCTTTTCCGCATTTGGACGGTCTGTATGCAATCCCTCTTTGACGATGCGGCCGAATTCAGCAAAGAATTTTTCGTAATTTTCCCGGTCGTTCTCCAAAAGCTTTTTCATTTCTGAAATAACCTTGCCGGTCACTGCAGTACGGATCTTATCCAACAACGGATTCTGCTGCAGGATCTCCCGGGAAACATTCAACGGCAAATCGCTGGAATCAACCACACCGCACACAAAACGCAGATAATCCGGCAGCAGCTCTTTGCATTCATCGGTAATAAACATCCGCTTGATGTAAAGCTGCAGTCCCTTTTTCTGAATATCCGGCATCAACAGATTGAAGGGAGCCTGTTTGGGCAAAAACAGCAACGCTTTGAATTCGCTTGCGCCCTCTGCTGTCATGTGAATGGCTTTCAGATACTCCGTCCCGCCGAAATTGGATAAATGCGTGTAAAAACTCTTATACTCGTCTTCGGTTATTTCAGACGGTTTACGCAGCCAGATCGCCTTTTGGGAATTCAAAATACGCTCGGTCTGTGTTTCCTTCTTATCTTCACCGATTTTCACTTCCGGCATAATGATCGGGTAAGCGATAAAATCAGAATAGCGGTGAACGATTTCGGCGATCTTCCAATTTTCCAGATAAATTTCCGCATCATCATTCAAATGCAGCACGATCGAAGTTCCCGGTTCATCTCTTTCAGCTTCGGAAATCGTATACTCGCCCTCCCCGGTACTGCTCCAGCACACCGCCGGCTCATCGCCTTTGCGGGTGATCAGCTCCACCGGCGAAGCGACCATGAATGCCGAATAAAATCCAACCCCGAATTGTCCGATCAATTCCGGCAGATCACCGGACTTTTCGCCCTTTTCCTCCAGCATTTTTAAAAATGCTTTTGTTCCGCTTTTGGCGATCGTGCCGATATTTTCCACCACTTCATCAGCCTTCATGCCGATACCATTATCGCAGATGGTCAATGTTTTTTTCTCTTTATCCGGAACTATCGAAATTTTCCACTCTCTGGCGGAAGCCGGATCTGTCAAACTTTCAAACCGGGCCTTATCCAATGCATCTGCGGCATTGGCGATCAACTCCCGCAGAAAGATGTCACGGTTTGAATAAAGTGAATGGATCATCAACTGCAAAAGCTGCCTGACTTCAGTTTTGAATTCTCTGGTCTCTGTCATGATTTTATTCCTGTAACCAATAAGTTTTCCTGTTTTTTACGCTTTTAAGGCAATCAGAAAAGCATTCAAAAACTCTTAAAAATCGCCGTTGAGGTTTTGCTCTCATCAACGCCGTTCCTGCAACACTTTTTTGAATTCACCTGTGTTATCAGATAAATATAGTTTTTTATTTGAAAAAATCAAGGCCGAAAGCAATTGTTTGTATTGATTTTTTATCCGGATATGCTATAATAAACAATGTGCCAATATTTTTTATTAATTTTCTGGAGAAAATATCATGAGCGAATTAACAGAAGAGCTGCGGAATATCCTGCACCAAAAAGAAAGTATCTGTGAAGCATTGGAAAAACTTGAAAATTCAGGAGAAATCGACTACCGGAGTACCCTTTGCCGTTTAAGCAGCGATTACGATGCTGCCGGAGAATTGCCTCCGGAATATGCCGAATTGCTGGACAAGCGTTTCACCGAAGCTCTCAAAACGGCAGAAGAAGGCGAAAAACGGTATCAGGAAAAAATCACCAGAACCGCCAAACTTGCTGATGATACCCAAGCTCTGCTCGATGCCGGAGATCTGGCAACACTCAAAGAGGTGGAAATTCTGGAAAAAACGATTCTCGAATTGGCTCCGGGAAGCGGACTGCTCGAAAAACTTGCCCCGTTAAAAAATCAGCTGGCCGCCGAAGAAGCCGCCGTTAAAGCGGCAGAAAACACCGTCCTCAAGCTTGCCGGAGAACTCGAAGAACTCTGCGCTCTGGAAGATATCGCCCCTCTGCATGACCGCAAACCGGGAATCGAAGCAGAATTCGCTCAATTAGCCAATATTCCCCGGCACGCTGCCCTGAAATATAATGATGCACACCGCAAAGCTTCTGTAAAACTTGCCCAGCATTATGAGACCCTTGATCTTGCCCGCTGGGAAGCTTACACCAGAAAACTGGATATCTGCGCGGAGCTTGATAAACTGTCAGAACTGCCGGAAGAGGAGTTGGCCAATGCTTCCAAACGGCTTAATATTCTGCGCGAATCCTGGAAAAATCTCGGCAGCGTGCCGAAAGAAAAAAGCGATGAGATCAATCCCAGATATCTGGAATCGACCCGCAAACTGCAGCATCGCATCGATGAATTCTTCGCCCGCAAACGGCAGATCCAGAAAATTTCAGCCGCAGAAAAAGAGAAGCTCTGTCTGGAAGCAGAGAGCGCGGCCGATTCCAAAGATTGGAAAAATACCGCCGCTGCCATGCGGGATATGCAGACAAAATGGAAGTCCCTGCCCCGCGCCGGAGCAAAGGAGAATGAGTTGTTTGCCCGTTTCCGGGCCGCACAGGATAAGTTTTTCAATGCCAGAAAAACAGCCTTCGATGAACGGGATAAAAAGTTCCGGCAAAGTGAAGAAAATAAGAATGCTTTGATCACCGAAGCTGAAAATCTCACCGATCCCCGCCGGGCGCGCCAGTTGCGCGATGAATTCCGCGCCGCCGGATTCGCCGGAAAAAATGACCAGGAACTCTACAAAAAATTCAATGAAGCGATGGATAAATTTTTCGAAAAACGCAAAGCGGAAAATGCTTCCAGAGAAAACCGGGCCAACGAACTGGTCAGCGAGGTCATCGCGTTGTGTTCAGCTCCGGCAGAATCATTGAACCGTATCCGGGAGATCCGGGAGGAATTGCGCAGCCTCAATTGCCGGGAAACCAGACAGAGCGAGCAGCAGGCTTTGCGGCAGTTTGATGAAGCCTTTGAAGAATACCGCCGTCAGGAGCAGCGTCAGCGTGAGGAAAATTCTGATTCGATCGCGATGAGACTGGCAGAAAATTACGATGCCTGGAAAAACAATAATGATCCCCAGCTTCCGGACCTTGCTCTTTATGCCGGTTTTGCCAAGTTGCAGAATATGGCGAAACTTCTGACAGAAGCTATTGGAGGAGATGAAAAAGCCGCTGTCAAACTGGAAAAACAAATCGACATATCCCGCTGTGAAAGAAGCCGTATTTGCGATGCTCTGGAGAGCTTGTGCGGCAATTCCGGAACCGGAGACGACACCGTTGATTTGGCTGCGGAACTGCAATTTGCGATGCTGGGGGATTTCGGCAAAGAAAATTCCCGCCGACAACCGCATGATCCGCACAAACTGTGCGCTGAATTCGCGGCGTGCGGTATTGTTCCGGTCAGCGAACTTCAGGAATTCCAACGCCGCTTTGCCGCTGCCAAGGCTGTAATATTCCGTTAAAATGGAAAAACATTACATGAATATGTCTGCAAAGTTTTTTGGAGTCATAGCTATCGCCGGATGTCTCTGCGGTTGTCTGGGACCGGTGCTGCGGGTGGGCGACAGATTTATTCCGCTGAAAAATCATCACGGTGTTCCGGTGGTAAGTGCGCCCAATTCAATATACAAAGAGATCCATTACAGCACATTCGGTTTTGATTGGGATGAAAAAGACGGTTTCATCATACCACCGCAACGGAACAGCTTGAACAGAGCATTTTGGGCTTCAGAGTTGACCCGGAAAGAAAAACTTTATTCTGTATTGTTTACAGCAGACAAACGGCGGCATTACCTTCAAAATCCAGATATAAAGACCTTAAAAGCATATCTTGAAGGAGCTTACCGGGAACTGCCGGGTTCAAAAATCAAGCGGATGGCTCTTGATATGGAACAATGTAAATTCAAAGGCGAAGATGCCATCCGGGTTTATATGGAAACCTTTGAAAAAGGACGTGACCTCTATTTGCGGGAGGTGTCATATTACTTTTTTGATCCGCGTGAACCGCAAAATCTGATTTACACAGTTTCCTGGAGCGAAAGAGGCAAAAAAGAAGATTGGCGCACACATGAAGCTGAAGTTCAGGGCAAACGTTTTCTTGAGTGCTTCAAACTGCTGCCGCGAAAAAACTAAAAATAATTGATACAATTCCGCGCATTTGAAATAATTTAGCTGCAAGTATATCATAAACAGCCGGTTGCATAGAATGGCACAAAATTATACAGGAAATAGTAAATGATGAAAAAAATTATTTTAAAAATCAAACTATTATTTTCTCTTGTTTTTGTAAGAAAGAAAATCATTGTAGAAGATATTATTATTCTCTCAACTAATAAAAATCTAACTTCGATGATATTGGATGCATTCTATATATTAAATGAGAAATCTAATATATGCTTTAGCTGGATAGATATAGTGAAAAATAATATAAAATTTTTATTTATTAACAATGGACATAAGCAAAATCTTGTTTTTAATAAATATAATATTGTTTGCATTTATGATTCTTATATAAAAAAATCATCATCTCTCTTTTTTGCCTCAATGTTAATTCGCTGGGCTTTTATAATACAAGAAAATTCAGATTACGATGATGTTATAGCTAAAAAAAAACAACTGGAATTTTTGTCATGTGTAGAAACAAATGAAGCTTATGAAATCATAAAATATTTAAGAAAATATTATAATATATAATTCGGCTATAACAGATTATATAATATTAGAAATGTACATATTCATAAAACTCCTGTTTTGTTTTTGATACATCTATTAAAAGTGTTGCAGCTATTCGAGAGCCGGGAGAATCTTTTGTTCCGGATACCTGAATGGTGTAAACACCTGATTCCATAGTCGAAAAATAGGATTTTAATTTGGCATAAAGCATGGGAGGCAAGGTTTGAGATAAATCTTTGCCGTCTGTTTGCCATTGTTCAAAGGCGTTTTTCAGTAATTCCGCATCACGCTCATTGAAAGCACAGCGTTCAATCAGTACAGATAGAGGTGTGGAATATAAATTGGGGCGTCCGGAAAGCATACGCAGTTTATCCGGAGCAATCACGCGGAAACAACTCCAATAGCCATCATCGGTCAGAGGATAATGTTTCTTGAAGCCGGGAATCCAGCGCAGTTCTTCTTTGAATTGCATTGCCCGGTTGCGGGGAAGATTGAAAAGATTTTTATTTTCATATCCGGTTGCCTCAAAACTGTCCAGGTGTACCAGATCGTCAGCATCAACATAGTCATTCAACCGGTTGGAAAGCTTTTCCTGTTGTTCTTTCTTATCTGAATCGGTTGTAGCAAAACTCAGTTGTCTAGCTGGATTGTTGCCGGAAACATCGATGCCCCTCATAGCATCAAAAATCTGTACCGAAACTTTATTCCCGTAGATATCAAAAGTGTGAATTCTGCCATCAGCAAGAAAACGCTCATGCGTATCCGTAGAGTTGGTATCTGTTCCCAAAGACCGGTTGGCGTATTTTGCCCGGTCTTGAGCAAGTAAAACGATTGACCGATTGATGGCACTTTCAGAAATGTAAAATGACCGGTTGATATTGTCAAAGGTATCAACTTCTGCTGTGAGATATTGAGTCAAAGCTACTGCAGAAGTGATCAGCAAACTCAACACCACCAGCAATGCCAGGGTTGATACCAGGGCAAATCCGTGTTCTCTATGGTTACTTTTTCTTTTCATCATACTTCCCATAGGTTGAAACAAATGAATTACCGGCTGTCCGCCGCAGAAAATCAACGGTTTCGCCATCTTCAAATGTAATTGTCATACTGATTGCCAACGGAATATTTTCAGCAGCGACTTCATCAAACTCGCTGTTCCACACAATTTCATTCTTGGAACGCTCCGCATACCGGAACTCCAGTTTTTGAACATTGGATATCAATACTTCTTCGGTACAATGTTCCGGATTTTCTTCTGTCATCGGATAATCCCGATACTTGGCAACAAGTTTGTTTTCATGCAAAAAGAGTTCTATAAAACGGATCCCATTTTCGTGTTCGCTGTTGATCCGATGCAAATATGCTAACCGGAGAAAGTCGCTTCTCCCTTTGAAAATTTGCTTGTTTTTATTGTTTTCATCCGGCCAGTGAAATGGAATAGCGTTGCGGAAAACATTGTTGGCGATCCGATCCAGTTTAACCATATCTTCAAGCAAAGCGGTGTTCTCTTTGATTTTGCTCCAGCTCTGCTGAACTGAAAATAAGACCGTTCCCGTCAGAGTCGCAATCAAAGAAAGAATTGCAAATGCGACAATAATTTCTATTAAAGTGAAATGGCGTTCAGTTCGCATGATTACCCTCCTCAACGAAAGTATCCATAACCAAACTGTCGATTTCTTCACCGTCTTTTATCAGCTGAACCGTGAGTTTTTTCAAACTCCTTCTGGATAGCAGAATGTTTTCCGGCTTCAAATCTGATTCTGAAAATGAATATTCCACCTGATAATCGCCGATAAACAAACTTGGATCGAGAGCCTTATTTTCTCCGTGAATCAGTACAAATTCAGCAGCCTGCGTCAGATCGTGCGTTTGTTCCCAGTTACTGCGGTTGATATCCAGCCGTTTTACCGCCATTGTCATCTGCCACATTAAAAGCGATATGCCACCGGCTAAAATCACCATCGCACAGAGAACTTCAAGCAATGTAAAATTATTCTTTTTCATAGCTGCTCAACACTCCGGTCAATGGTGAAACTCTTACTCCGGCAACATCTTCTCCTGCGGCAAACTCGATTGCGGCAACTGCCGCATTGCCATCAGGAAAAAATTTCATACACATCAAATCTTCTTCC
>SUWD01000049.1 GCA_015061685.1 Lentisphaerota bacterium
CATTAAGTTCGACTGGCAGGTCTGAACATAGTGTAGTAGCAAAGGTGAACTTTTGCAAACTATTTCTAAAGATTTTTTCGGTACTCACCGGCAAAGCCGGTGGTTTTATTGACCTGAAGGTGTATAACAAAAAATGACGGCAAAATGTATTTTGCACGTCAATTTTTTGGAGTGTATCAAAGCAATTCTCACGGAGAATGCAGACAAAAAAATGGAGCCAATTATCGGACGACGTTTGCGGCGAGCCTGAGCGAAGCGAAGGCAATCGCCAGCAAGTTAATGGCTTGCCATTGACTTGCGTAAAAAAAAGAAAACCGAAAAAATCGCAACTTGTTGCAGATTTTTATCGGTTTGATTTTTTTGCAAGCAAAAAAATGGAGCCAATTATCGGAATCGACAAGGAGGGCAAAGCCCGACGAAGTGCCTGAACGGAACAAAGTGAAGTGAAGGCAACCGACAACAAAGTGAGAATTGCGATATTGGCATAAGCCAATAAGAGCAAAGCGGAGATACAAAACAAAAAATGACGGCAAAATGTATTTTGCACGTCAATTTTTTGGAGTGTATCAAAGCAATTCTCACGGAGAATGCAAGCAAAAAAAAAATGGAGCCAATTATCGGAATCGACAAGGAGGGCAAAGCCCGACGAAGAGCCTGAACGGAACAAAGTGAAGGCAACCGACAGCAAAGTGAGAATTGCGATATTGGCATAAGCCAATAAGAGCAAAGCGGAGATACAAAACAAAAAAATGACGGCAAAATGTATTTTGCACGTCAATTTTTTGGAGTGTATCAAAGCAATTCTCACGGAGAATGCAAGCAAAAAAAATGGAGCCAATTATCGGAATCGAACCGATGACCTATTCATTACGAGTGAATTGCTCTACCGACTGAGCTAAATTGGCATCCGTATGGTTTCTTAATATAACACCACTTTTATCTTATTTCAATACCACTTTGCGGAAATTTTTCTTTCCGGCACGCAAAGTAATTGATCCATTGCCGAAATCAGCTTCATTGATACTGTGATTCACATCGGATATTTTAACATCATCCAATGAAACTGCTCCTCCCTGGATCAAGCGGCGGGCATCACTGGTGCTTTTGCAGATGCCGGAGAGAACCAGCAACCGGGGCAGAGTGAGACCTTCAGCAATATCAGCAGCAGTGATCGCCGTTTCCGGGAGAGAATCGACCGCATCTTTCGCAGAAAGTCCGGCAATGGTACTGGTCGTGGGAACTTTATTCTCCGGATCAGCAAATCCGAATTTACTGCCGGCAGCAAGAAACGCATCTTTAGCGGCTTTCTCACCGTGGGCAAGTTTGGTTGCTTCGTAAGCAAGGATCTCTTTCGCCCGGTTGATGTTGGGTTGTTCCGCAATGGCAATACACTCCTCAAGGGGCAATTCAATAGCAAATTTAAGCAGCAATTCCCTGACCATCGCATCATCGCAGTTACGCCAGAACTGGTAATAATCAAAGGTACTGGTACGGTTGACATCCAGCCAAACGCTGGTTCCGCCGACGGATTTACCGAATTTCTGTCCGGTGGCCGGATTCATCAGCAACGGAATGGTCAGACAATCTGCCTGACGTTCTTCCCCGTACATGCGGCGGATAAGTTCAGTACCGGCAACCATATTGCCCCACTGATCCTGACCGCCGATCTCAAGGGTACAATTATATTCCTTATTAAGATAGTAGAAGTCGTAACCCTGAAGCAGAGAGTAGCTGAATTCAAGGAAAGAAAGACCGTTTTCCATACGGCTCTCAACCGATTTCTGTGCCATCATCCGGTTGACGGAGAAGCGGCTGCCGATATCCCGGAGGAAGTCCAGAAGTTTCAATTTGCCCAGCCAGTCGTAATTGTTGACGAAATTTGCTTCGCCGTTTTCCAGAGTGATAAAACGGGCGAGCTGGGTTTTCAAACACTCGACATTGTGGAAAACAGTTTCCATCGTGAGCATATTACGGGCGGTTGAACGTCCGGAGGGGTCTCCAATGGCTCCGGTAGCTCCACCGACCAGTACGGTCGGGACGTGACCGGCTTTCTGCAGCATACGCATTGCCATTACCGGCAGCAGGTGTCCGACATGCAAACTGTCTCCGGTGGGATCAAATCCGCAATAGAAAACCACTTTTTCGGTATTGAGTTTTTTCTCGATCAGAGCGGAATCGGTTTCCTGATAGATGAAACCGCGGGCTTTAAGTTCCTGATATATATTCATAGTACCAATTCTCCGGTAAAAGTTAATGACCGATGGTTATTTCTGGCAGCGGCAATTTTATCCACGCCCGGTGGTGAACCGGTTTGCCTTCAGCAAGCCAGCGTTTTTCAAAATCACTCTGCACCCCGGCAAGATCCGAGATCCCGTCAGGACAGTTGGCAAAAAGCCCGGATGCGGCAATGACCTTATTCACCGCTTCACAATAATATTCATCATCGCTGGAAAAATGGAATATCCCATCTGTTTTCAGCACCCGGTGCAGCTGTGAAGTGAAATCACTGCATAATAAACGGTTGCCGCGGTGCCGGTTTTTCGGCCAGGGATCAGGACAGAGAATGTGAATCCGGTTCAATGCCTTATCCGGCAGCATCATCGCAATCAGCCCCCGTGCTTCAACCCGGAGGACATCCATGTTTTCCAAATTGAGTTTCTCCATTTTGCGGACAACTTTACGCAGACGACCAAGCATGACATCGGCGGCAATGATCCGGCGTTCCGGATATTTCGCCGCCAGTGCCACGGTAAAACTGCCGGCACCGCACCCCATGTCCAATTCGGTAAAATCCCCTTGCGGCACATAGTGGCAATAGGCTTCAGTAAGAATATTGATCTTCCGATCTTCGGGATGTCCTGCCATAAGCTTAAATCGCCTCTCTTTCCTGCACCCATTTCCGCATATCGGCGAGGGTTTCTTCGTAATTTTCCAGCATCGCTTTGGCAAAAAGTTTGAAGTATTCGATCCATGCTTCGCGGAAATCCCCCAAAGCACGCACCCGGTCGGCAAAAACTTCATCCGGATTCATCTCCTCGCTCTCCGGCAGCTTGAAAGAACCGAATACAAAGTTGTCAGCATCAAATGTGCCGCTCCAAATCGAATTATCATCACGGGTCAGAGAAACTTTCGCCTTACGCAGTTTCTTGCCGACACTCAATGCCGCTTTGACTTCCGCACTGCGGATGGGGCTGTCGCCCTTTTTGATGACCGCTTCACCGGAACCCAGAGCATCACCGTCTCCGGCAAGCTGCAAAGGATCTTCGATCATCGCATCAAAATCATTGCTTCCGATAGTGACTTTGCCGACTTTTTCGCAATAATAGAGCAGCCAGGTAAGGAAATCTCTGCCGATAGCAGGTTCCACTGGTGCATTGGGATAACCGGAAAGTTCCAATACCGGAAGTGCCGCCGGAGTGGTATGAAATTCACGGTCAAGGATCAATGCCGGAGTAAGCTGGATAAGTTCCAGTTTGGTCGCCCGGTAAAATTGATCCACAAACAGGTCGATCTGGGTCTGACTGGCTGTCCCGAGATAAAGCAGTTTGGTGTGCGGCTCAAGCACCATCGGGATACCGGAAAGTGCCGGAGGCATCTTGTTGATGTGCCGCTCGGTAACATCTTCCTTGATCCGCTTCTTATCCTTGCCGGAAACGTAATCCCTGCCGGGATTGGCAGCAAGAAATGCCTGTTCCTCACGCATACACAAAGCATTGAGCAAGGAAGCGGGGATTTTGCGTACCGCCTGACGCAATGTCAGACAGTATGCCCCGCCACGGACGATCGTCGCTTCATCGATATTGGTGTCCAGAAGATGTTTTCCCGTCACCCAGCCAAGCTGGGTTTCCGCTGAAACGGAATCCAGTGTGCCGGCTTTGCCCGGCAGAAAACAGGCAGCAAAATCTTCCGGCAGATCTCCGGCGATCTCAAACATCGTAAATGTAAATGAACCTCTGTCAAACGGCATAAGTATTATCTCCGGCAATTCAGAACTGGTGATCTTCACCGAATCCGTAATTTTCGATCACATAATCAAGATCTTTGTCTCCACGGCCGCTGCAGGTGGCAAGAATCGAACCGAAAGGATGATCTTTCGCCCATTTCATCGCATAGGCTACGGCATGGGCACTTTCCAGAGCGGGAATGATTCCCTCGTAACGGGAAAGTTTGAAGAACGCATCAACGGCTTCTTTGTCGTCAATGGTAACATACTGCACCCGGTTGATGTCCTTCCAGAAAGCATGTTCCGGGCCGACCGCAGGATAATCCAGACCGCTGGCAATGGAATAGACCGGTGCCGGACCGCCGTCTTTATCTTTGAGCATGTAGCTGTGGAAACCATGCATCGAACCGGGTTCACCATAGGTCAAGCTGGCGGCATGACCGCCGAATGCCGGACCGTGCCCCAAAGGTTCAACACCGATCAGATCGACCGAATCAGCAAGGTAGGCGGCAAAACTGCCGGCAGCATTGGAACCGCCGCCGACACAGGCACAGACAGCATCGGGCAGATGACCGGTCATTTCAAGGAACTGTTCACGGGATTCCTCTCCGATACAATACTGGAAATCACGCACCATCATCGGGAAAGGATGGGGACCGGCAACAGTACCGATACAGTAAATGGCTTCTTTGTACTGTTTTGCATAAGCTTCAAAAGCTGAATCTACCGCCTCTTTCAGAGTTTTCAAACCGTGGGAAACCGGAATGACCTCCGCACCGAGAACTTTCATTCTGGCGACATTGGGGGCCTGTTTGACAATATCGACTTCACCCATGTGGATCTCGCATTTCAAACCGAAATATGCCGCCGCCGTCGCCAGAGCGACACCATGCTGACCGGCACCGGTTTCTGCGATAAGCTTCTTTTTGCCCATGTAGGATGCCAGCAATGCTTCACCCATGCAGTGATTGAGCTTGTGGGCTCCGGAATGATTCAAATCTTCCCGTTTGAGATAGATGTGGCAGTTGCCAAGCTTTTCCGACAGACGGTTGCAGTGATAAACCGGCGTGGGACGCCCCTGAAATTCCTTGCGGATGCGGCGTAATTCACTGATGAATTTGGATGACTGGCAGATCGTCCGGTAAGCCTGATCGATCTCCCGGCAGGCTCTTGCCAGATCATCGGAGATCTCAATACCGCCGTAAGGACCGAAGAAACCATCCGGAGTGGGGTAATCACGAAAATAACGTTTAAAATCCATAATAAAAAATCCTTTAAAAATGATGTTTGATAATTCAGAGAAAAAATATCACCCGGTACGGAGTCGGGTACAGAAATCCACCGCCGCCGTAAAAATCAAATTTCTGCGGCAGCTCTCAATATCGTTCCGGCGCAGGGCGCCATCGTTTGAAGTATCCGTACAACATGATCCGATTCGATTAGCCTTATATTTACATCAATATATAATATAACTCCTCTGTATGATTAATGCAAATAATTTTTTCCTGAAAAAGAAATAGATATTTTTTGTGCAATATAATTTGAAATAGCTGTTTTTTGTGGTATATTATGAGTGCGGCGTTGTAGAGAAGGTTTCGCACCGTGGTCGTCGCAGCGGTGCAATGAACGTATTTCCGGGGATCCGGAGATATGTATGGGACTTTCTTTTTATTTATGCGGCAGGACAAGATTTTGAACATCCCGGCTATCCGCAGGATGCCGACTTACTTGCATAAGTTATTGAAAATGCAAGCCGAAGGCAAGGTGAATGTATCATCCACCGAACTTGCCGAATATATGAATATCGAACTTATCGTCGTCCGCAAAGATATCTCCCTTACCGGCATTTCCGGTCAGCGGCGGGTCGGTTATGACGTCAATGAGCTTATCTCATACATCAAAAAATATCTCGGCTGGGAAAAACCCATTACCGCCGCCCTCGTCGGTGCCGGTTCTCTGGGAACAGCCTTGCTCGGATATAATGACTTTGAACATTACGGATTCTGGATCGAATACGTCTTTGACACCTCCCCGGAAAAAGTCGGTCAGAATATTTACGGAAAAACCGTCCGGCACACCGATACCATGGCTGAAGCATTCGCCGGAAATCCGCCGGAGATCGCCGTAATTTGCGTCTCCAATTCCGCCGCCCAGCAGATCGCCGATCAACTGGTCTCTCTCGGCGTGAAATATATCTGGAATTTCGCCAATGTTTCCCTGCAAGTCCCCCCCGGCGTGGTAGTGCAGAGAGAAGTTATCGCAGGCGGCCTGGCAATGCTCGCAGTAAAACGCAAGCAGGACCGCAATGAAAAGAACCATTTATCGTAATAATTTTTTGAAATATCAACAATAAATAACCGCTTGAAAAGGAGGCATTTGCAAGGCGGTAAAAAAATCGTGGTTTTCACTGTCCCCCATGGGGATCGTGTTGTTTTCACTAAATAATAAGGATTAAAAAAAATGTGTTGCAACAAATTGTCGGAAGGAGCAGCCGCCAAGTTTGCCGAACTCGATGCTTTCATCGATACCCTCGGCATTGACCGGGCCGATGAACGTCGCCGCGGACGGCTGATCCAGGTTTTGCATCGCGCACAGGCCATTTTCGGTTACCTGCCCCGCGAAGTCCAGATCCATGTAGCCAAAAAACTTTTCCTCACCGAAGCTCAGGTCTCCGGCGTGGTCAGTTTTTATAACTATTTCACCACCGAACCCAAAGGCAAATACTGCATCGATGTCTGCATGGGTACTGCCTGCTACGTTAAAGGTTCGGAAAAAGTCCTCTCCGAAATCGAGCGCGTCCTCGGCATCAAAGCTGATACCAACCCGACTCCGGATGGCCTTTTCTCCATCTCCGCTCTGCGCTGCGTCGGTGCCTGCGGACTTGCCCCCGTCATGATCGTCAACGGCAAAGTCTATGGCAAAGTAACTCCCGCCAAAGCAGTCGAAATCGTCAACGAATACAAAAAGCTGGGGTAAGTTATGAATAAAATCGATTCCCAGAAAGCATTATTCGATGCTTTCAATGCCGCAAAAGGCGATCTCGCCCTGCGCTGCACTGATGCCCACGACATCAATTCCGCAAAAAAAGATATCCTCTGCTGCGGCGGTACCGGATGCCATGCCTCCAACGCCAAAGAATTGATGGAAAATCTGAATAAGTACATCAAAGAAAACGGTTTGGAAAATGATGTCCGCGTCGTCCAGACCGGCTGTTTCGGTTTCTGTGCCCAGGGCCCCATCGTCAAGATCATGCCCGATAACGTTTTCTACGTCCAGGTCACTCCCGATGATGCCAAAGAGATCATCGAAAGCCATGTCGTCAACAAGCAGCTTGTCGAGCGTCTCCTTTTCGTCGAACCGATGCTCAAAGAACGCGTCCAGGACTATGCCAAAATGTCCTTCTACGCCAAACAGCAGCGTATCTCCCTGCGTAACTGCGGTCTGCTCGATCCCGAAAACATCTCCGAATACATCGCCAATGAAGGCTATCAGGCTCTCGCCAAATGTCTCTTTGAGATGAAACCCGAAGAAGTCGTCCAGGAAGTTCTCAATTCCGGTCTTTGCGGACGCGGCGGTGCCGGATTCCCCACCGGTATGAAGTGGAAAATCGCCGCCGGCGTCAAAGCAGATGAAAAATATATGATCTGCAACGCCGATGAAGGTGACCCCGGCGCATTCATGGACCGTTCCATCATGGAAGGTGACCCCAATACCATCATCGAAGCTATGGCCATCGGTGCTTACGCTATCGGCGCCCAGAAAGGTCTGGTCTATATCCGTGCCGAATATCCGCTCGCCGTCAACCGTCTCGAAACCGCTATCAAAGAAGCTCGCGAACTCGGACTGCTCGGCAACAACATCATGGGTACCGATTTCTGCTTTGATATCGAAATCAAACTCGGTGCCGGTGCATTCGTCTGCGGTGAGGAAACTGCTCTGATCCACTCCATGGAAGGTCAGCGTGGCGAACCGACCACCAAACCGCCTTTCCCCGCCAATGTCGGCGGCGGTTACTGGGGCTGCTCCAGCAACGTCAACAACGTTGAAACTTACGCCACCATCCCCGAAATCATCCGCAAGGGTGCGGCATGGTACAGCAAAATCGGTAACTGGAATGCCGAATTCGACGAAAACGGCAACTTTATCCGTACCATTTCCGGCAGTGCCGGTACCAAGGTTTTCGCCCTCGCCGGTCAGATCAACAACGTCGGTCTGGTCGAAGTCCCCATGGGTACCACCCTGCGTGAGATCATCTACGAAGTCGGCGGCGGTATCTCCGGCGGCAGAGAATTCAAAGCCGTCCAGACCGGTGGTCCTTCCGGCGGATGTATCACCAAAGAAAACCTCGATACCCCCATCGATTACGGCAACCTCGCCAAAATCGGTTCAATGATGGGTTCCGGCGGTATGATCGTGCTTTCCGACAAGGACTGCATGCCCGCTATGGCTAAATTCTATCTGGACTTCACCAAAGATGAGTCCTGCGGTAAATGCACCCCCTGCCGCGTCGGTACCCGCCGCATGCTCGAAATGCTCGAGAAAATCTGCGACGGCAACGGTACGGTCGAAATGCTTGACGAGCTTGAATCCCTCGCCAAAACCATCACCGATACCGCCCTCTGCGGACTCGGTCAGACCGCTCCCAACCCGATCCTCAGCACCCTGCGGTACTTCCGCGATGAGTACATGGCTCATGTCGTCGATAAAAAATGTCCCGCCGGCACCTGCCCCAAACTCTATACGCTGACCATCACCGACGACTGTATCGGCTGTACCAAGTGCAAACGCAACTGCCCGGTCGATGCCATCAAAGGTGAAATCAAACAGCTCCATGTCATCGATACCGCCAAATGTATCAAATGCGGTGCCTGTATCGACGGATGCCCGAAAAAAGCGATTGTCAAAGGATGAATGTAATCATGAACAATGTTACTCTTACGATCAATGGCAAGCAGGTAACGGTTCCCGCCGGATCCACTATTCTGGATGCTGCCCGCCAGCTCAATATCAATATCCCGACCCTCTGCTACTGCGATAAACTCGGCTGCGGCATTTCCAACAAACCCGCCAGCTGCCGTATCTGCGTGGTCGAAGTCGAACGCCGCCGCAACCTCGCTCCTGCATGTGCCACTCCGGTCATGGAAGGCATGGTTGTCCACACCAACAGTCAGCGTGCCCTCAACGCCCGCCGTACTGTTCTCGAACTGATGCTCAGCGACCACCCGCAGCAGTGCCTTACCTGTGCCAAGAGCCAGGATTGCGAATTGCGGATGCTCGCCGCTGAATTCGGTATTCAGGAAATCGCTTTCTCCGGTGCTAAAAACCGTTTTGAAGTCGATTCCTCCAGCGAAGCGATCATGCGTGACCTCTCCAAGTGCATCATGTGCCGCCGTTGCGAAACGGTCTGCAACAAAGTCCAGACCGTCGGTGCCCTGACCGGTTACGGCCGCGGCTTCTCCGCCAAAGTCGGTACCGCCAGCATGATTCCGCTTGCCGATACCAACTGTACCTTCTGCGGTCAGTGCGTCAACGTCTGCCCCGTCGGTGCCATCACCGGTATCAGCTACGTCAAAAAAGTCTGGGCCGCCATCAACAATCCCAATAAAACCGTCATCGTTCAGACTGCTCCCGCCGTCCGTGTCGCTGTCGGTCAGGAATTCGGCTTTGAAGCCGGTGCCCCGGTTACCGGCAAACTCGTCGCCGGTCTGCGTGCTTTGGGCTTTGACAAAGTTTTCGACACCAACTTCTCCGCTGACCTGACCATCATGGAAGAGGGTAACGAGATCGTCGAAAGGGTCAAATCCGGCAAAAATCTGCCGATCCTGACCAGCTGCTGCCCCGGCTGGATCAACTTCATCGAGCATAACTATCCCGATCTGCTCCACATCCCCTCCAGCTGCAAATCTCCGCAGCAGATGTTCGGTGCGATCGCCAAGAGCTATTATGCCGAAAAGATCGGTATTAAACCGGAAGATCTCATCGTTGTTTCCATCATGCCCTGTCAGGCGAAGAAATACGAAGCCGCCCGTCCGGAATTCGCCCCCAACGGCGTCCGTGATGTCGATTTCGTAGTTACCACCCGTGAACTTTGCAAAATGTTCCGTGAAGCCGGTATCAATCTCGCCAACATGGAAGATGACAAATTCGACAGTCCTCTGGGCGAATCCAGCGGTGCCGCCGACATTTTCGGTGTTACCGGCGGTGTGCTTGAAGCCGCCTGCCGTTCCGTTTACTACATGCTCAACGGCAAAAATCTCGAAGGCGATGCCATCAACTTCCGTGCTGTCCGCGGTCTGGACGGCATCAAAGAAGCCAAAGTGGAAATCGCTCCCGGAAAAACCATCAATGTCGCCGTCTGCTCCGGTCTGGGCAACGCCAGAAAGGTTCTGGATACCGTCCGTCAGGATCCCGACCGTTTCCAGGCTATCGAAATCATGGCCTGCCCCGGCGGTTGTATCAACGGTGGTGGTCAGCCCTTCCTCCACGGCGATACCGCTCTGTTGGAAAAACGCATGAAAGGTCTCTACACTGAAGACGAAGCCAAAACCCTGCGTCTTTCCCACGAAAACGAGGATATCAAGAAACTCTACGCGGAGTATCTTGGTAATCCCGGCAGCGAAAAAGCTCACAAGCTGCTGCATACCCACTATCACGAAAAGTAATAGTTCCGGTAAAAATCAAAGGGGCTGTTGCAAAACCTAATGTTTCGCAGCAGCCTCTTTTTTTTGCAGCTTTTTTATAATTTTCTCCATCTTGGGAGTTTTGGGGAGTTCTGCTTCAAGCCCGTCAGGAGCAATCCAATAGT